>NZ_UZWE01000031.1 GCF_900631945.1 Paracoccus haematequi | reverse complement strand
ATCCAATAGGGTCGGGACGCGCGCGCGGCGGCGAAGGCGGGGGGGGGGGGGGGGGCCCCCCCCCCCCCCCCCCCCCCCCCCCCCCCCCCCCGGATAGAAGAGCAACACCACCACCCCACCGCCACCCCCCCGCCCGGCGCGCCGCCGCGGACGCCCCCTGCCGCTGCGCCTGTCCCGGCGGTTTCCGAACAGCCCGCCAGCCTGACCGACAAGCTGCGGCAGTTGACGGATCGCTTCCGCCAGCCGTAGCCTTGCGGCAGGAGGATACGCCATGGAGCCATCGCTGAACGTGCTGGGAACCCGGCTGGAGCCCTGTTCGATGTCGCCGCTGACGGGATTTTACCGCAACGGCTGCTGCGATACCGGGCAAGGCGATGCGGGCAGTCATACGGTCTGCGTGATCGTCGATGCCGAATTCCTGGCGCTGTCGAAATACCTGGGCAACGACCTGTCGACGCCGCGTCCCGAATTCCGCTTCGACGGGTTGAAGCCGGGCGACCGCTGGTGTCTTTGCGCGGCGCGCTTCCTTCAAGCGGCGCAGGAGTTCGGCGCGCCCAAGGTGGTGCTGGAGGCGACCCATGCCCGCGCCCTGGACATCATTCCGCTGGAACTGCTGCGCGCCCATGCCGCCGATGCGCAGAACTGAGCTGCTGGCCGCCGCGCTGTGTCTGCTGCCCCTGGCAGGGCTGGCGCAGCAGTTGGGCGACGGCACGGCGATCCGTCCCGACGACGACCGCAGGCTGGGCGCGTTCCACGCGGCGGCAGGCGACGCGCTGTTGCAGGCTTTCGCAGGCGGCGATCCGGCCGACGTGGCGATGCTGGCCGATGTCTTGCAGGGCGCGCCGCTGCCGCCCGATCAGGCGCTGCCGCTGCTGGCGGGGGAATGGGCATGCCGGACGATCAAGATCGGCGGGCTGCTGCCGCTGACCGTCTATCCGCCGTTCCGCTGCCGGATCGGCAGCGACGGCAGTTTGGAAAAGCTGACCGGATCGCAGCGGACCAGGGGGCGCATCCATCGCGATGGCGACCGGCTGGTCTATCTGGGCGTGGGATTCATCGCGGGCGACACGCCGCCGCCCTATGCCGACCTGCCCGCCTTCGATCCCCAGGCCAGCCCGCAACGCACACCCCAGGTCGCGGTGGTCCAGATGACCGGCAAGACCGGGGGGCGGGTGATGTTCCCCGCCCCCCATCTTGAAAGCCGTTTCGATATTCTGACGCTAAGCCGCTGACATCATGTCTTGATATCAAATCCAAGATGCTTGGCGACGGTGAAGATGTCCTTGTCGCCGCGCCCGCACATGTTCATGACGATCAGGTGATCGCGCGGCAGGTCGGGCGCGATCTTCATCACATGCGCCAAGGCGTGGCTGGGTTCCAGGGCCGGGATGATGCCTTCAAGGGCGCAGCACAGCTGGAACGCCTCCAACGCCTCGGCATCGGTGATGCTGACATATTCGGCGCGGCCCGTGTCGTTCAGCCAGGCATGTTCCGGGCCGATGCCGGGATAATCCAAGCCGGCGCTGATCGAGTGGCCTTCCAGGATCTGACCGTCGTCGTCCTGCAACAGATAGGTGCGATTGCCGTGCAGCACGCCCGCCCGGCCGCCCGAAAGGCTGGCGCAATGCTCCATCCGGTCGTCGACGCCCTTGCCCCCGGCCTCGACCCCGATGATGCGCACGTCCTTGTCGTCCAGGAACGGATAGAACAGCCCCATGGCGTTCGACCCGCCGCCGATCGCGGCGATGATCGTGTCGGGCAGACGGCCCTCGCGGGGCAGGATCTGTTCCTTGACCTCTTTGCCGATGATCGACTGGAAATCGCGCACCATGGCCGGATAGGGATGCGGCCCCGCCACCGTGCCGATGCAATAGAAGGTGTCGCGCACATTCGTCACCCAGTCGCGCAGCGCGTCGTTCATCGCGTCCTTCAGCGTGCCCCGGCCGCTGGTGACGGGCACGACCTCGGCCCCCAGCAGGCGCATGCGGAACACGTTGGGCGCCTGGCGTTCAACGTCATGCGCGCCCATGTAGACCACGCATTTCAGCCCGAATCGCGCGCAGACCGTGGCCGTCGCCACGCCATGCTGGCCCGCGCCGGTTTCGGCGATGATCCGGGTCTTGCCCATCCGCCGCGCCAGCAGGATCTGGCCCAGCACGTTGTTGATCTTGTGCGCGCCGGTATGGTTCAGCTCGTCGCGCTTCATATAGATCTTGGCGCCGCCCAGATGCTCGGTCAGGCGTTCCGCGAAATACAGGGGCGAGGGGCGTCCGACGTAATGCGTCCACAGATCGTCCATCTCTGCCCAGAACGCGGTGTCGGTCTTGGCGCGTTCGTATTCGGCTTCCAGGTCCAGGATCAGCGGCATCAGCGTCTCGCTGACGAAGCGGCCGCCATAGATGCCGAAGCGGCCCTGTTCGTCGGGGCCGGTCTTGTAGCTGTTCACCAGATCGTCTGCCATGGGGCGCGCCTTCCCTGAAATCCTAGAGCGGCTTCTTATAGCCGATATGGCTGGGCGTGAAGCCCGTGCGGTCATAGAAGCGGTGCGCATCGACCCGCGTCCGGTTGGTCGTCAACTGCATCAGGCCGCATCCCGCCGCCCGCGCCCGATCCTCGGCATCCGCAATCAGGCGCGCGCCGATACCCCGGCCCCGCAGGTCCGAGGCGACGCGTACCCCTTCGATCTGGGCGCGCAGGCTGGCGGTCGCGGACAGACCGGGAATGAAGACGATCTGATAGCAGGCGACGATGCGGTCATCCGACAGACCCACCACCAGCATGTTGCCGCCCTGGGCCTGCATCGCGTCGAAGGCCGCCAGATAAGGCGCCATGTCCGCCCCTTCGCGGGTCCGGCCCAGGATGTCGTCGGCCAGCAGGGCCGCAACCGCCGGAATGTCGTCCCGATGCGCGGGACGGAACCGGACAGTCACGAGGCCGCCGCGACAAAGGCGCGGATCAGCCCTTCGTCCTTGATGCCCGGCTCGGTCTCTACCCCGGACGAGACATCGACCGCCGGGGCGCCGGTCAGGCGGATCGCCTCGGCCACGTTCTGCGGGGTCAGGCCTCCCGCCAGCATCCAGGGGCGCAGCCATTTCCGCCCGACCAGCAGCCGCCAGTCGAAGGACAGGCCGTTGCCGCCGGGCAGGTCGGCCCCCTTGGGCGGCTTGGCATCCACCAGCAGCATGTCGGCGACCAGCCCGTAATCGGTCAGCGCGGGAAGGTCTTCGGGACCGGACAGCCCCACCGCCTTCATCACCGGCAGGCCAGTCAGCGCCTTGACCTGCGCCACCCGGTCGGGACTTTCGTCGCCATGAAGCTGAATGATGTCCAGCGGCACACGGCCCAACACCTGATCCAGAAGCGCATCGTCCGGGTTCACGAACAGTCCGACCGCCGCCACGCCCATCGGGATGTGCTGCATCAGCAACGCCGCCTCCTCGACCGAGACGGCGCGCGGCGATTTCGGAAAGAACACCAGCCCGACATAGCGCGCCCCCGCCTGGGCCGCAGCCTCGATATGGTCGGGACGGCGCAGGCCGCAGATCTTGACCTGGGCCATTCCTCAGCGACCGGGGGCGGGCAATGTGGTGCCCGGCGCCGGTGCGGTCGTGGCGGCGGGAACGGTGGACGGCTTGGGCTTCGGCCGGTCCAGAATCGCCAGAACCTCGTCCTTGGGGGCGGCGTGGCGGTGGCGCAGGTGGCCGACCTCGTTTTCCAGCCGGGCGGCGCGGTCGGCCTGGGCCCGCGCCTCGCGCCGGATATGGGATTCGCGCAGCCATTCCCACACCAGTCCGGCCAGCATTCCCAGGGCGAAGGCCAGGAAGATCACCAGGAACAGCGGCAGGGCCACGGACCATTGCCCGCCCAGATATTGCCCGAAATTCGCAGGAAATGCCGACAGCGTCACCGTCTCGCGGTTGGCAAGAGCCACGGCCACCAAGATGAGGGCCAGCAACACCACGAAGATCACTCGAAGAAAGCGCATGGAATATCCTTGGTTGCGGCCGCAAGGGCGCGGCGCGGTGTCCTTACGGGCTTTCTATGCCGGTCAGGCGTCCCCGTTCAACCGATCGCGCAACAGTTTGCCGGTCTTGAAGAAGGGAACGTATTTCTGATCGACATCGACCGCCTCGCCGGTGCGAGGATTGCGGCCGGTGCGGGCATCGCGCTTCTTGACCGAGAAGGCGCCGAAGCCGCGCAGTTCGACCCGGTCCCCGCGCGCCATGGCGTCGATGATCTCCTCGAACACGGTGTTCACGATCCGCTCGACATCGCGCCGGAACAGATGCGGGTTTTCATCAGCGATAAGCTGGATCAGTTCGGACCGGATCATCATCCCCCCAGGTGGCGTAACGGGCTGCAAGGCGTCGTCCGCAAGACTTGCGACAAAAAGGCAACGCAGGAAAAGGTTCCCAGTTTCCATAGCGATGCCAGTTTTGCCCCCGCCACGCAAGATGCGTAAGCGGAACCCGGTCGCCCGGCGGGCACGAAAAAGCCCGTCCCGCGCAGGCGGAACGGGCGATGTCAGGCGGTCAGGACCGCGATCAGTTGCTGCGGTTCAGCGCGGCGCCCAGGATGTCGCCCAGCGAGGCGCCCGAATCCGAACTGCCGTACTGGTCGATGGCTTCCTTTTCCTCGGCGATCTCGCGGGCCTTGATCGACAGGCCCAGGCGGCGGGTCTTGGTGTCGATGTTGGTGACGCGGGCATCGACCTTGTCGCCGACCTGGAAGCGCTCGGGGCGCTGATCCTGGCGGTCGCGGGCCAGATCGGAACGGCGGATGAACGACTTGACGCCGTTGTATTCCACCTCGATCCCGCCGTCCTCGATGGCGGTCACTTCGACGGTGACGACCGAGCCGCGCTTCACGCCGTCAACGGCTTCGGCCATGTGCTCGTTTTCCAGGGACTTGATCGACAGGCTGATGCGCTCTTTCTCGACATCCACGTCCTGGACGACGGCTTTCACCACGTCGCCCTTGCGGAAGTCCTGGATCGCATCCTCGCCACGCGCATCCCACGAGATGTCGGACAGGTGGACCATGCCGTCGATATCGCCTTCCAAGCCGACGAACAGACCGAATTCGGTGATGTTCTTGACCTCGCCTTCGATGACGGTGCCCGAGGGATGCGTTTCCGCAAAGACTTCCCACGGGTTGCGCTGCGTCTGCTTCAGGCCCAGCGACACGCGGCGCTTGGCTTCGTCGATCTCGAGCACCATCACTTCGACTTCCTGCGAGGTCGAGACGATCTTGCCCGGATGGACGTTCTTTTTGGTCCAGCTCATTTCCGAAACGTGGACCAGACCCTCGACACCGGCTTCCAGTTCCACGAAGGCGCCGTAGTCGGTGATGTTGGTCACGCGGCCCTGATGGACCGAGCCGATCGGGAACTTGTCGCCGACGGTATCCCACGGATCGGCCTGAAGCTGCTTCATGCCCAGGCTGATGCGGTGGCTGTCCTTGTTGATCTTGATGACCTGGACCTTGAGGGTCTCGCCGATCGCCAGGATCTCGGACGGATGGTTGACGCGGCGCCAGGCCATGTCGGTGACGTGCAGCAGGCCGTCGACGCCGCCCAGATCGACGAAGGCGCCGTATTCGGTGATGTTCTTGACGACACCATCGACCACCTGGCCTTCGGTCAGGTTGGCGATCACCTCGGCGCGCTGTTCGGCGCGGGATTCTTCCAGGATGGCGCGGCGCGACACGACGATGTTGCCCCGGCGGCGGTCCATCTTGAGGATCTGGAACGGCTGTTTCAGACCCATCAGCGGGCCGGCATCGCGCACGGGGCGCACATCGACCTGCGAACCGGGCAGGAAGGCCACGGCGCCGCCCAGATCGACGGTGAAGCCGCCCTTGACGCGGCCGAAGATGGCGCCTTCGACGCGCTCTTCATCGGCATAGGCTTTTTCCAGACGGTCCCAGGCTTCCTCGCGGCGGGCCTTCTCGCGGCTGATTGAGGCTTCGCCGCGGGCGTTTTCCACGCGGTCCAGATAGACCTCGACCTCGTCGCCGACCTTGATGCTGGGTTCTTCGCCGGGATTTGCGAATTCTTTCAGATCGACGCGGCCTTCCATCTTGTAGCCGACGTCGATGATGGCCTGGCCCGCCTCGATGGCGATGACGCGGCCCTTGACGACCGAACCTTCGTCCGGGGTGTCGATGTCGAAGCTTTCGTTCAGGAGGGCTTCGAATTCCTCCATGGTCGCTTTAGCGCACATATATGATCGTTTTCCTTTGGGTCATGTTACTGGCCATGCGGTTGGCTCCGCCGGTCTTTATGGCTGCCTTCCGGGAACGACAAAGGGTCGCGGCGTTGACGCCCGACCCATTCCGATGCGGTCTGTTGTGACCATGTCGCCCATAAGACTGGCGGTCATATAGTCGTGTTCGGCCCGTGGTTCAATGCAAAAAGGGGCGGGCACCAGGTTATGTCCAACCGGAAATATCGCTTGCAGGCCCGCACGGCAGGGCGATAGGTTCGGGAAAACATATCCCACGAGGTTCCCGATGCGCCCCGCCCTGCTTGCCGCCGCCCTGTCTCTGACCGCCCTGCCCGCCTGGGCCGAGGATGTCAGCGTCTTCGCCGCCGCCTCGCTGAAAAACGCGCTGGACGAGGTTGCCGCGCAGTTCATCGCCGACACCGGCAACACCGTCACCATCTCCTATGCCGGGTCGAACGCTCTGGCCAAGCAGATCATCGAGGGCGCGCCGGCCGATCTGTTCATCTCGGCCAATGTCGAATGGGTGGACGAGGTCGAGAAGGCCGGTCTGGTCCAGACTCGCGACGATATCCTGGGCAACAGGCTGGTGCTGATCGCGCATGGCGACGCGCAGCCGGTCACGATGGGCTCTGACACCGACCTGGCCGGACTGCTGGACGGCGGCAAGCTGGCGATGGCCCTGGTCGAGTCCGTGCCCGCCGGGAAATACGGCAAGGCCGCGCTGGAAAACCTGGGCCTGTGGGACGGCGTTCAGGCCGATGTGGCGCAGTCCGACAATGTGCGCGCCGCCCTGGCCCTGGTCGCGACCGGAGAGGCCCCCTTTGGCATCGTCTATGCCACCGACGCCGCCGCCGAGGATGACGTGACCATCGTGGGCGAGTTTCCGGCCGACAGCTATCCGGCGATCATCTATCCGGCCGCCCTGCTGGCCGGGGCTGCGGACGATGCCGACCGCGCCTTCTACGACGCCTTGTCGGGCGATGCTGCGGATGCAATCTTCGAAAAGCATGGCTTCAGCGTGAAGGACTGACTTGACCGACTGGCTGACCCCCGAAGCGTGGCAGGCGGTCCGCCTGTCGCTGGAGGTATCGCTGTGGGCAGTCGCGGCCAGCCTGCCCCTGGGGATCCTAGTCGCCTATGCCTTGGCGCGATGGCGCTTTCCGGGGCATGGGCTGTTGAACGGGCTGGTGCATCTGCCGCTGGTGCTGCCGCCGGTCGTCACCGGCTATCTGCTGCTGCTGACCTTCGGACGGCGCGGCTGGGTGGGGCAATGGCTGGACCAGATCGGCATCGTCTTCGCCTTCCGCTGGACCGGCGCGGCGCTGGCCGCCGCGATCATGGCCTTTCCGCTGATGGTCCGCGCCATCCGCCTGGCAATCGAGGCGGTGGATCCCCGACTGGAACAGGCCGCCTCGACGCTGGGGGCGCCGCGCCTCTGGGTGTTTCTGACCGTGACGCTGCCGCTGATCCTGCCTGGCATCCTGGCGGGCGCGATCCTGGCCTTCGCCAAGGCGATGGGGGAATTCGGCGCGACGATCACCTTCGTGTCGAACATCCCCGGCCAGACGCAGACCCTGCCCTCGGCCATCTATGCCTTCCTGCAGGTGCCGGGGGGCGAGGCCGCCGCCGCCCGGCTGGTGCTGATCGCCGTCGCCGTCGCCATGGCTGCGCTGTTCCTGTCCGAATGGCTGTCGCGCCTGATCGCGCGGCGGATCCGGGGCGCCTGATGCTGTCGGTCGCGCTGCGCCACGCCTTCGCGGGCTTCACGTTGGACGCCGCCTTCCAGGCCCCCGCCGGGCTGACCGCGCTGTTCGGCCGGTCGGGTTCGGGCAAGACCACCATCGTCAACGCCGTCGCAGGCCTGCTGCGCCCGCAATCGGGGCGCGTCACGGTCCAGGACATTGTGCTGACCGACAGCGACCGGGGCATCTTCCTGCCGCCGCATCGGCGCGGCATCGGCTATGTCTTTCAGGACGCGCGGCTGTTTCCGCATCTGACGGTGCGGCAGAACCTGCTCTATGGCCATTGGTTCACGGCGCGCGGCCGCCCGTCCGATCTGCCGCGCGTGGTCGAGATGCTGGGCATCGGCCCGCTTCTGACCCGCCGCCCCGCCGCCCTGTCGGGGGGGGAACGCCAGCGTGTCGCCATCGGCCGGGCGCTGCTGTCACATCCCCGCCTGCTGCTGATGGACGAACCGCTAGCCGCGCTGGACCAGCCCCGCAAGGACGAGATCCTGCCCTATCTGGAACGGCTGCGCGATCAGGCCGGGCTGCCGATCCTCTATGTCAGCCATTCCACGGCCGAGGTCGCCCGGCTGGCGACCACCGTCGTCCTGCTGGATCGGGGCCGGGTGACGGCGGCGGGGCCGGTCGCCGCGCTGCTGTCGGACCCGGCGGTCGCCCCCTTGCTGGGCCTTGCCGAGGCGGGCGCCGTCCTGACCGCGCGGGTCGAAGCGCACGAATGCGACGGGTTGACCCGGCTGGCGGCCCCGGCAGGACCGCTGTTCCTGCCCCGGATCGCCGCGCCCATCGGTGCGCTGCTGCGGCTGCGCATCCTGGCGCAGGACGTGATGATCGCCACCGTGCCGCCGCAGGGAATTTCCGCGCTGAACGTGATCCCCGCACGGGTCCGCGACCTTAGCCCCGCTGGGGACAGCGTGCTGGTGCGGCTGGAGGCGGGCGATCAGGTGATCCTGTCGCGGATCACCGCGCGCTCGGCCGCCGCGCTGGACCTGCGCCCCGGCCTGCCGGTTCACGCGGTGCTGAAGGCGGTCTCGGTCGCGCCGGGGACGATCGGCGTTTCGGGCGGCTGATGGGCGACCCAGATCCCGCTCTCGCGCGAGAAATGCTCGTATTCCGGGGGGCGGAAATCCGGTTCGTTCATGGGCGCGATATGGCGTTCGACGGTCAGCATCGGCCCGTCGATCTGCAAGACCGCGAATTCGTTCTGCCGGTCCGACAGCCGCCCGCACAAAGCCGTGCCCGCCTGGATTTGCAGCACGCCCGGATGGGCCGTCTGTTCCAGCATCGCACCCGTCGCCCAGACATGCAGATGCCCCGACAGCACGATCTGCGCGCCCGCGCGGTCCAGCCGCGACAGGGCCTGCGGCGCGCGGCGGGCCAGTTCCTTGTCGACCTGGGCCAGATGTTCCAGCGGATGATGCAGCGCGACGATGTTCGTGGCCAACGGATCCAGGCCGCCGATCAGCCGCCCGATCTCTCCCTTGCGGATGATGCCCCGCTGCACGGCGAAGGGATCGACGCTGTTCAGGCCCAGAACCCGCGCGCCGCCCACCTGCCGCACAGGCGTCAGATGCCGTCCCATCGCCCGGCGAAATCCCGCATAGGGCGCCAGATAGCGGACGGCCAGGTTATACAGCGGCACGTCGTGATTGCCCGGCACCACCATCAGCGGCGCCCGGATCCGCGACAGGAAGGCGGCGGCCTGGGCATATTGGCCGCGCCGTCCGCGATGGGTCACGTCGCCGGTCACGACCACCAGATCGGCCCCGGCGCCGTTCACCCGCGCCAGCAGCGGTTCGGCAAGGGCGGCGCGATGGAATCCGAAATGCAGATCCGACAGGTGGACGATCCGCGTCACGCCCGCGCGTCCCTGGTTTTGCTGACGCCATCGGCGGGAACCAGAACCTTCAGGTCGCCATGCCGGACACGCAGGTGGAAGGGGCTGACCATGCGGGTCTTTTCGCCGTCATGGGCGATCAACTGCCGGCGCTTGCCGGTCTCGATCACCAGGCGGTCGGTCAGGATCAGGTCGAAATCGCTGTCCTTGGCGCTGAAGCCGAAAGCCAGCCGAAAGGCAGACCGCAGCAGCGGCAGGGGCTTGCGCGCCTTGGCAATCAGAACCGCGAAATTGCCCGCCCGGATCGCATCCGCGCCGTCCAGCCCGAAGGCGTCCAGTTGATAGGCGCTGCGGGCGACGAAAACCAGGGCAGTGGTGAAATGACGGTCCTGGCCGTCGACCGTGGCGGTCAGGCGCATCGGATGGCGCAGCCGCCGCATCGCCACCAGCACCGACCAATAGGCCGCCAGCCGCGACCGGCCCCAGCGTTCATAGATCCCCTCGCGCGTCTTGAGGATATGCGGATAGGCGCCCAGGCTGACATTGTTCAGGAACACCAGATCCTCGATCTGGCCGACATCGACGGGCCTGACCTTGGCGTCCAGCAGGGTTTCCAGCGCATCCTCGACCGTCTCGCCCACACCCAGGTCACGCGCGAAATAGTTGAAGGTGCCGCCCGGCAGCACGCCCATCACCGTCTGCGTCCCGGTCAGCGCGCCCGCCACGGCCGATTGGGTGCCGTCGCCGCCATAGGCCACCACGATGTCGAACCCATCCTCGACCGCGCGGCGGGCAAGGCCCGCCAACTGCTCTCCCCGGTCGGTCGCGCGCAGGGCGAATTCGGCGACCCGGCCTTCCAGCGCATCGCGGATCGCCTCGGCCTGCTGGCGGCCGTCCTTCTTTCCCGATCCAAGATTGCCGATCACGCACAATCGGCAGGCGGACAGATCCACCCTATCGGCTGTATCGCGCATCCGTCCCCCGAGGTGATTTCCCCCATCAACACGCAAGCCGACGGGACGGTTTCACGCCCGCCGCATCAAAGGTGCCGGACGGCCTCTTGCACCGAGGGGCGCAGGCCCGCTCCGCCCTGGGCGAGATAGGATTTCAACTGCTCGCGCATCCTCGGCTCCCAGAAGTCGCGCAGGTGGTCGGCGATCTTGTCGGGCGCGTGGCCCGGCTGGGTGTCGAAGAAGGTGGCGATCTGGTTGGCCATCATGACCATCTTTTCAGGCGACATCGGAAACCTCGGCGCGCAGCCGTTCGGGGTGGCAGAACAGATCGAAGCCCTCGCCCCGCGCGAATGCGGCAAGGGTCAGACCCGACCCTTGGGCCAGACGCAGGGCGTGCAGCGTCGGGGCGGAGACGGCGATCAGGATGGCACAGCCCGCCATGACGCATTTCTGCACCATCTCGGTGGACACGCGGCTGGTCAGGACGATGGCGCCCTGCGAAGGGTCGATCCCCTGCCGGGCCATCGCGCCGATCAGCTTGTCCAGGGCGTTGTGCCGCCCCACATCCTCGCGCGCCAGCACCACGCCCTGGCCGGGCAGCAGGAAGCCCGCCGCATGGACCGCGCGGGTCCGGTCGTGCAGCGGCTGCCAGCCGCGCAGCGATTCGGTCGCGGCGGCGACATCCTCGACCGTCAGGGCAGGCCCGGTGCCGGACAGATCCGGCAGGGACCGCACCGCCGCCTCGATGCTGTCGATGCCGCACAGCCCGCAGCCGACCGGCCCGGCCAGCGACCGGCGGCGCGCGGCCAGTGCCTCGCCGCGGTCCTCGGCCAGCCACATCTGCGCCTCGATCCCCTTGGGATGCGAGATCACCTCGCAACTGGCGATCTGGTCCAGGCCGGTGACGATGCCCTCGGTCAGCGAAAAGCCCGCCGCGAAGTCCTGCACATCGGCGGGCGTCGCCATCATCACCGCATGGGTCGAGCCGTGATAGACCATCGCGATCGCCACCTCCTCGGGCAGCGCGCGAGTGACCGCGACGCTGCTGCCGGGGCGATGGTGGGTGGCGTCCGAGGCCCCGAAGGGCGGCGGCAAGGTCATGGCTTACTCCGCAGCAGTCAGGATCCGCCGCGACCGTTCGGCCTGTTCGTTGTAACGCTCCTGCCAGTCCGTGGGACCGTTCGAGGGGCTGACCTGCACGGCGGTGACCTTGAATTCCGGGCAATTCGTCGCCCAGTCGGAAAAATCTGTGGTCACCACGTTAGCCTGGGTCGAGGGGTGATGGAAGGTCGTATAGACCACACCCGCCGCCACCCGGTCAGTCAGCGTCGCCCGCAGCGTGGTTTCCCCGGCGCGCGACGCCAGCCGCACCCAGTCGCCCTCGTTGATGCCGCGCTGTTCGGCGTCATGGGGGTTGATTTCCAGAACGTCCTCGGGGTGCCAGGCGACGTTCTCGGTGCGACGGGTCTGGGCGCCGACGTTGTAATGCGCCAGGATCCGCCCGGTGGTCAGCAGCAGCGGGAAGCGCGGCCCTGTGCGTTCGTCGGTGGCGACATACTCCGTCACCATGAAATGCCCCTTGCCCGACACGAAGCCGTCGATATGCATCAGCGGCGTGCCCTCGGGCGCAGTTGCATTGCAGGGCCACTGGACGGAACCCTTCTCCTCCAGCAGTTCATAGGTGACGCCGGCGAAGCTGGGCGTAGTGGCCGCGATCTCCTCCATGATCTGGCGGGGATGGGTATAATGCCAGTCCGCGCCCATGGCATTGGCCAGAAGCTGCGTGACCTCCCAGTCCTCGTAACCGTTGCGGGGCGCCATCACCTTGCGGACGCGGTTGATGCGGCGTTCGGCATTGGTGAAGGTGCCGTCCTTTTCCAGGAAGGTCGATCCCGGCAGAAAGACATGGGCATAGTTCGCCGTTTCGTTCAGGAACAGGTCGTGGACGATGACGCATTCCATCGCCGCAAGCCCGGCGGCGACGTGATGGGTGTCGGGGTCGGATTGCAGAATGTCCTCGCCCTGGCAGTACAGGCCCTTGAAGGTGCCCTCGACCGCCGCGTCCAGCATGTTCGGGATCCGCAGGCCGGGTTCGGGGTCGATCTCGCAGCCCCAGGCCTGTTCATAGATCGCCCGCACATCGGGCAGCTTGACATGGCGATAGCCGGGCAGTTCGTGCGGGAAGCTGCCCATGTCGCAACTGCCCTGCACGTTGTTCTGACCGCGCAGCGGGTTCACGCCGACGCCGGGGCGACCGATATTGCCGGTCAGCATGGCCAGGTTGGCGATGCCGATCACCGTGGTGGACCCCTGCGAATGCTCGGTCACGCCAAGACCGTAATAGATCGCCGCGTTCCCTCCCGTCGCATAAAGCCGCGCCGCCGCGCGCAGGTCGGCGGCGGGCACCCCGGTCAGCATCTCGACCGCTTCGGGGCTGTGGCGCGGATCGCTGACGAAATCGACATAGAACTGGAACTCGTCCCAATCGCAGCGGGTGCGGATGAAATCCTCGTCGAACAGCCCCTCGGTCACGATCACATGCGCCATCGCGGTCACGGTGGCGACGTTGGTGCCGGGCTTCAGCGGCAGGTGATATTGCGCCTGGATATGCGGAGACCGCACGATGTCGGTGCGGCGCGGATCGACCACGATCAGCTTCGCCCCCTGGCGCAGGCGCTTTTTCAGGCGGCTGGCGAAGACCGGATGGCCGTCGGTCGGGTTGGCGCCGATGATCATCACCACATCGACCTGTTCCACGCTGTCGAAGTCCTGCGTCCCGGCCGAGGTGCCATAGGTCTTGCCCAGCCCGTATCCGGTCGGTGAATGGCAGACGCGCGCGCAGGTGTCGGTATTGTTGTTGCCAAAGACCGCGCGGGTCAGTTTCTGCACCAGATAGGTTTCCTCGTTGGTGCAGCGGCTGGAGGTGATGACGCCCACCGACTTGCGGCCGTATTTCTGCTGGATGCCCTTCAGGCGGTTGGCGGCAAAGCTCAGCGCCTCGTCCCAGGACACTTCGCGCCAGGGTTCCTCGATGGTGTCGCGGATCATGGGGTGCAGGATCCGGTCCTTGTGCTGGGCATAGCCATAGGCGAAGCGGCCCTTGACGCAGGAATGGCCCCGGTTCGCCTTGCCGTGCTTGTAGGGGACCATGCGCACAAGCTGGTCGCCGTTCAGTTCCGCCTTGAAGGAACAGCCGACGCCGCAATAGGCGCAGGTGGTGATGACCGACCGTTCGGGCGTGCCCAGTTCGATCACCGATTTTTCCTGCAAGGTCGCGGTCGGGCAGGCCTGCACGCAGGCGCCGCAGGACACGCAGTCCGAGGTCAGGAAATCGTCGCCGATCGTCCCCGCCTTGACGCGGCTGTCGAATCCCCGCCCCTCGATGGTCAGGGCGAAGGTGCCCTGCACTTCTTCGCAGGCGCGGACGCAGCGGGAACAGACGATGCATTTCGCCGGATCATAGGTGAAATAGGGGTTGCTTTCGTCCTTGGGGACATACAGCGCATTGATCCCCGCCCCGTCGCGCGTGGCGAAGTGGTTCAGCAGGCTGCGTTCCTCGGGCGCCTTGTAGCGCACGTCGCGCAGGCCCACGGCGCCCGCCATGTCCTGCAATTCGCAATCGCCATTGGCCGCGCAGGTCAGGCAGTCCAGCGGGTGGTCGCTGATATACAGCTCCATCACGCCCTTGCGCATCCGGCGCAGCTTGTCCGACTGGGTATGGACCACCATGCCTTCCGTCACGGGCGTGGTGCAGGATGCGGGCGTTCCGCGCCGCCCCTCGATCTCGACCACGCACAGGCGGCAGGATCCGAAGGCCTCCAGATTGTCGCTGGCGCACAGTTTGGGGACCATGATTCCGGCCAAGGCTGCGGCGCGCATGACCGATGTGCCTTCCGGCACCGTGACGGGAAAGCCGTCCACGGTCAGCGTGACCGGCGCGCCGCTGCGGGCGGGGGTGCCCATGTCGCGGTCGTCGCCCGGCGGGTATTGGGGGATGATGAAATCTCTCATTCGGCTGCCTCCCGATAGGTGGCGAAATCGTCGGGGAAATTGGTCAGGGCGGACATGACGGGGAAGGGCGTGAAGCCGCCAAGCGCGCAGAGCGAGCCGTCCTTCATCGTCTCGCACAGGTCGGTCAGCAGCGGGATCGCCGCCGGGTCGCCCTGGGCGATCCGGTCGATGGTTTCCACCCCGCGCACCGCGCCGATCCGGCAGGGCGTGCATTTGCCGCAGGATTCGACGGCGCAGAATTCCATCGCGAAACGGGCCATGCGCAGCATGTCCACGCTGTCGTCGAACACCACCAGCCCGGCGTGGCCGATCAGCCCGCCGTTCTGGTCGAATTCCTCGTATCCCATCGGCGTGTGGAATTTCTCGACCGGCATATAGGCGCCCAGGGGGCCGCCCACCTGGACCGCCTTCACCGGGCGGCCGCTGGCGGTGCCGCCGCCGATCTCGTTCACGACCTGGCCCAGGGTCAGGCCGAAGGCGGTTTCGAACAGCCCGCCGCGCTTGACGTTGCCGGCGATCTGCAAGGTGACGGTGCCCCGCGACCGGCCCAGGCCGAAATCGGCGTAGTGGGCGGCGCCGCGTTCGAAGATCACGGGGATCGTGGTGAGCGAGATGACGTTGTTCACCACCGTCGGCTGGCCCAGGAACCCCTGCAACGCGGGCAACGGCGGCTTGGCGCGCACGGTGCCGCGCTTGCCTTCCAGGCTGTTCAGAAGCGACGTTTCCTCGCCGCAGACATAGGCGCCCGCGCCGGTGCGGACCTCCATCTCGAAGGCGCGGCCCGATCCCAGCACGTCGGGACCAAGCAGGCCCCGCTGGCGGGCGATGGAGACCGCGCGGGTCAGGATGGCGATGGCGTCGGGATATTCCGACCGCAGATAGACGTAGCCGCGCGTCGCGCCGACGCCCAGGCCCGCAATGGCCATGCCCTCGATCAGCTGGAAGGGATCGCCCTCGATGATCATGCGGTCGGCAAAGGTGCCGCTGTCGCCCTCATCGGCGTTGCAGACGATGTATTTCTGCGGCGCCTCGGCTTCGCTGACGGTTTTCCACTTGATGCCGGTGGGAAACCCCGCCCCGCCGCGCCCACGCAACCCGCTGTCAATGACCTCCTGCACGATCTGCGCCTTGGTCATGGTCAGCGCGCGGCGCAAACCGACCAGACCACCATTGGCCGCGTAATCGTCCAGATCCAGCGGGTCGATCACGCCGCAGCGGGCGAAGGTCAGGCGGGTCTGGCGGGCGAACCAGTCGATGTCCTCGACCCGGCCCAGGCTGTTCAACCTGCCGTCCAGCAGGTCGGGAACCTGATCCGGGGTCACATTTCCGTAACCGATGCGCCCTTGGGGGGTGTCGATTTCGACCAAGGGTTCTAGCCAGACCATGCCGCGCGTGCCGTTGCGGACAAGATGCAGGTCGAGCCCGCGCGCCCTGGCCTCGCGCGCGATCGCATCGGCCACGTCATCCGCGCCAAGCGCCTTGGCGGCGCTGTCCAGGGGGACGAAGATCTTCATGCGCCCACCTCGGCCAGGATGCGGTCCATGCGGGCATCGTCCACGCGGCCGACCACGCGGCCATCGACCATCGCGGCAGGCGCACAGGCGCACATGCCCAGGCAATAGACGGGTTCGACCGTCACCGCGCCGTTGGCTGTCGTGTCATGCCAGCCGATCCCCAGCTTTTGCAAGGTGGATTCGGCCAAAGCATTGGCGCCCATCGACTGGCAGGCCTCGGCCCGGCAGATTTTCAGGACGTGGCGGCCGGTCGGATGGGCGCGGAAATCGTGATAGAAGCTGATGACACCATGGATTTCCGCCCGGCCCAGATTCAGCACATCCGCCAGAACCGGCACGCATTCCTGCGGGACATACCCGTATACGTCCTGCAATGCGTGCAGCATAGGCAGAAGTGGCCCTTCCAGAGAGGCGAGCGGCGTGACAACGCTGCGGATCTCCTCCTCGGTCGGGGCTGGCGCATTGACATGCATAAGCTAGCCTTTCGACGATCCGTGTTCCGACCATCAGACCAGACCCGCCATCGCGAAATCAATATCATTGTTTCGTCAGTCGATAGAAATCATCTATCGTTAGCCATCCGCCGTGCTTCGGCCAGCAGCGCCTCCAGCACCGGCGTATGCGGTTCGCGCCAGGGTGCGACCAGGCCCACGGCATGGCTGGCGCCGTCGCCGTCCAGCGGGATGGTCCGCAGCGGCTTGCCTTCGGTCAGGAAGGCGGCGATGTCCTCGGGCAGGATGGTGATCCAGCCGCCCTCCAGCACATGCGCGACCAGCACCACGGTCGAACTGGATTCGACCGTCGCCTGCGGGGTCACGCCCGCCTCGATCAGGTTGCGGTTGATGATGCGGCGGTTCTGCATGTCGCTGGTCAGCAGGCACAGCCGATGCCCCGCCAGATCGGCCCAGCCGATACGGTCCTTTCCGGCCAGGGGCGAATCGGCCGCGCAGACCAGCATGTAGCGTTCGTCATACAGGCGGACCGTGCTGACCCGGCCCAGGGGTTCGTTGTCCAGATAGGAAATCCCCGCATCCACCGTCAGGTCGTCGATCATTTGCAGGATCTCGACCGAGGTGCGCGACAGGATGGTCATGCCGACATTCGGATGGGCGGCGCCGAAACGGGCGCTGATCCGGGCGGCCCATGTCAGCGCCGTGGGGATCACCGCGATCCGCAGCTGGCCGGACAGGCCGTGGCGGGTGGCGCGCATCTCGTCCCGCAACTGGCGGGCGTCGCCGACGATGCGGCGGGCCCAGACCAGGGCCGACTGGCCTTCGGGCGTCAGCCCGCCGAAGCGCGAGCCGCGAAAGATCAGCAGCACGCCAAGCTGTTCCTCAAGCTGCTTGATGCCCGCCGACAGCGTGGGCTGCGTCAGCCCCAGGCTTTCGGCGGCGCGGCCGAAATGGCGTTCCTTGGCGACCGCCAGGAACATTTCCAGCTTGTCGATCATGCGGCGGGCACCGCTGCGCCCTCATCCAGCTTGTCCTTGCGCCCCAGCAGGCGGCGCATCAGCACATAGAACAGCGGCGCGAACAGGATCCCCATCACGGTCGAGGCGACGGTCCCGCCGATCACCGTTGCGCCGATGGCGTTGCGACCGTTGGCCCCCGCCCCGGTGGAGAGCAGCAGCGGCAGCACCCCCAGCGTGAAGGCGATCGAGGTCATGATGATCGGGCGGAACCGCTGGCGCGCGGCCTCGACCACGGCCCGGAACAGGGGGACGCCCTGCTCGGACTGTTCTCGGGCGAATTCCACGATCAGGATGGCGTTCTTGCCGGTCAGGCCGATCACGGTCAGCAGCCCCACCTGGAAGAACACGCCGTTGTCGAAGCCGCCCAGATACGCCCCCAGCAGCGCGCCCAGAACGCCGATGGGCATGACCAGGATCACCGCCAGCGGGATCGACCAGCTTTCGTAAAGCGCCGCCAGGCACAGGAACACCGCCGCCAGCGACAGCGCATAGAGCAGCATGGTCTGGTCGCCTGATTCCTGCTCCTCAAGCGACAGGCCGGTCCAGGCGACGGCAAAGCCGGGCAGTTGGGATACCAGGCGCTCGACCTCGGCCATGGCGTCGCCGGAACTGACCCCCGGCGCGGGACCGCCCTGGATCTGCATCGCAGGAATGCCGTTATAACGGCTGAGTCCCTGCGGGCCGAAGGACCAGTTCCCGGTCGAGAAGTTCGAGAATGGCACCAGCCCGCCCATCGAATTGCGCACCCGCCACTTGTCAAAATCGCCGGGGGTGGACCGGGAATTCGCCTCGCCCTGGACATAGACGCGCTTGATGCGGCCCCGGTCCACGAAATCGTTGACGTAGCGGCCGGTCCAGGCGATCTGCAACAGGTTCGCCACGTCGGTCGCGGTGACGCCCATCGCGCCCGCCTTGCGCCAGTCGATGTCGAGGCTGAACTGGGCCGCATCCTCCAGCCCCGAGGGTCGGGCCTGGGCGATCAGCGGGCTTTGCGCCGCGATGCCCAGGAACTGGTTGCGGGCGTTCAGCAGATCCTCGTGCGACTGCCCGCCGCGCGCCTGCAAATAGAAATCGAAGCCCGAGACGTTGCCAAGCTCGATCACTGACGGGGGGACGATGGGAAAGACCATCGCGTCCTGAATGCCGGACAGCGCGCCGAAGGCCCGGCCCGCCACGGCCTGCACCGATTGCGAGGGGTCCAGCCGTTCGTCCCAATCCTTCATCCGCACGAAGGCCATGCCGACGTTCTGGCCCTGGCCCGCGAAACTGAAGCCCACCACGCCGAACATCGATTCGACCGAATCCTTTTCCTGGTTCAGGAAATAATCCCGCACCTGGTCGATGACGGCGGCGGTTCGTTCGGCGGTGGCGCCGGTCGGACCCTGGATCAGCACGAACATGATCCCCTGATCCTCGTCCGGCAGGAAGCCTTCGGGGGTGCGCAGGAACAGCAGCACCATCGCCGCGCCGATGGCGGCATAGACCAGCAGCGACCGCAGCGGGCGGCGCACGATCCAGCCCACGGCGCCGGTATAGCCGTTCGTCGTGCGGTCGAAGTTGCGGTTGAACCAGCCGAACAGGCCCTTCTTGGTGTGATGGTCCTTGGACCGCAACAGCGTCGCGCACAAGGCGGGCGTCAGGGTCAGCGCGACCAGAACCGACAGGCCCATGGCCGAAACGATGGTGATGGCGAACTGCTGATAGATGACCCCGGTCGAGCCGCCGAAGAAGGCCATCGGCACGAACACGGCCGACAAGACCAGGGCGATGCCGATCAGCGCGCCGGTGATCTGTCCCATGGACTTCCGCGTCGCCTCGCGCGGCTCCAACCCTTCCTCCTCCATGATGCGTTCGACGTTTTCGACGACCACGATGGCGTCGTCGACCAGCAGACCGATGGCCAGCACCATCGCCAGCATGGTCAGCGTGTTGATGGTGAAGCCGAAGGCCGCCATGATCCCGAACGTGCCCAGCAGGACGATGGGAACCGCCAAGGTCGGGATCAGCGTCGCCCGCCAGTTCTGCAAGAACACGTACATGACGATGAACACCAGCACGATGGCCTCGATCAGCGTCTTGACGACCTCCTCGATCGAGATCGACACGAAGGGCGACGTATCGAAGGGAATGACGTAATCGACGCCCTCGGGGAAGAATTCGGCGAATTCGACCATCCGCGCCTTGACCCGGTCGGCGGTATCAAGCGCGTTGGCCCCTGGCGCCAGCGACAGTGCCATCCCGGACGAGGGTCGCCCGTTGAAGGTCGCGTCGGTGGCATAGCTTTCCGACCCGATCTCGACCCGCGCCACGTCGCGCAGCAGCACAAGGCCGCCGTTTTCCTCGGCCCGAAGGACGATCTGGCGGAAATCCTCGGGCGTCGACAGCAACGACTGGGCGGTCACGGTGGCGTTCAGCTGCTGGCCCTGCACGGCGGGCAGGTCGCCGAAGGCCCCGGCGGAAATCTGCGTGTTCTGCGCCGTGACCGACGCCACCACGTCCGAAGGCGTGATCTCGTATGCCGCCAGCTTGTCGGGATCCAGCCAGATGCGCATCGCATAGGGCGCGCCGAAGACCTGGACGCTGCCGACGCCCTCGACCCGCGACAGATCGTCCACCAGGTTCGAGAACATATAGTCCGACAGGTCGGTCTGGTCATAGTTGTCGTCGCCGATCAGGCCGATGACCATCAGGAAGCCCGCGGTCGACTTCTCGACCACAACGCCCTGGCGCTGCACGGGTTCGGGCAGCAGGGGCGTCGCCTGGGACAGCTTGTTCTGGACCTGGACCTGGGCGATGTCCACATCGGTCCCGGTCTCGAACGTCAGGGTGGTGGACGACGATCCCGCCGAGGTCGAGTTGGACGAGATATAGCGCAGCCCATCCAGCCCGGTCATCTGCTGTTCGATCACCTGCGTCACGGTGTTCGAGATGGTTTCCGCCGAGGCGCCCGGATAGGTCGCGCGCACCGTGACCGAGGGCGGCGCGATCTGCGGATACTGGGCCACCGGCAGGGTCAGGATCGACAGGATGCCGATGCCCATGATGATGATCGAGATTACCCAGGCGAATACCGGACGGTCGATGAAGAAACGGGCCATGGTCTGTCACGCCTTCGCTGGCTGGAACGTCAGTTGGCGGACGCGGCTTCGGCCTGGGTCGCCTGGTCGGGATTTTCCGGTTCGGGGGCCGCTTCTCCGGGGGTAGCTGCCGGGGCGTCGGCATCCTCGCTGCCGCGTTCCTGCGGCGTGACCGGCGCGCCCGGCGCGATGCGCTGCACGCCCGCCACGATGATGCGGTCGCCGGCGGCAAGGCCCTTGGTCACGACCCATTGATTGCCGTGGTCCTGGGCGATTTCCAGGGCGCGTTCCTCGACCAGGTTCTGATCGTTCACGACCATGGCGACCGGACGGCCGCGCCGGTCGCGGCTGACGCCCTCTTGCGGGGCCAGGATGGCGTCCTTCAACTGCGCCTGCGGGATGTCGGCCAGCACGAACATGCCGGGCAGAAGGAACCCCTCGGGATTGGCGAATTCCATCCGCAATGTGATCACGCCGGTGGTTTCGTCCACATGCGGCTCGGCTGCGGTCAGGGATCCGGTATGTTCATAGGTGCTGCCATCGGCCAGGCGCAACGTCACGGTGCGGTCGGCGCCCTCGGGCAGCGCGGCGTCCGCTCCCATGCGCTGCCAGCGGATGATTTCCGCCGCCGATTGTGTCACGTCCACGCGCACCGGGTCGATGCGGCGGATCACGGCCAGGGGGTTGGCCTGCCCCGCCGTGACCAGGGCGCCGGGGCTGGCCTGGGCGAGGCCGATCACCCCGTCCAAAGGCGCGGTGATGGTGGTGCGGTCCAGGTCGATCTGGGCCGCCAGCAACTGCGCCTCGGCCGCCTTGACGGCAGCTTCGGCGGCGTCGCGGGCGGCGACGGCGCTGTCCTGGGTCTGTTCGCTGGCCACGCGCCGGTCGCGCAGGGCCACGACCCGTTCCGCCTCGCGTCGGGCGGCATCGGCCTGGGCCTGGGCCTGGGCCAAGGCCGCCTGCGCCTGGGCCTGCGCCGCCTCATAGCTGCGCGGGTCGATACGGTACAGGGGGTCGCCCTGCGCGACAGGGCTGCCTTCCTCGAACAGGCGTTCGACGATCAGACCGCCGACCTGGGGCCGCAGTTCCGCCTCGGCCGAGGCCACGACGCGGCCTGGCAGGCTGGCGGTCAGTGTCACGTCCTGGGCCTGCAAGGTCACGACGGTGACGGCAGGGGGCGGCATGTCGCCGCCGGGCGCCTGAGCCAGAAGGCCCTGCGGGGCAGCCGCCGCGACCAGGGCGGAAAAAACAAGGATTTGTCTCAGCGTCGCCATGCTGTCCGTCCGAAAGGTTTACCGATGCTGACCTGTGCCCGTTCGCGTAAGGCCCGTTTGCTGCCGCTCACGCTATCGTTAGCCGCAATGAAGGACAATGCGATTTTGTGCGCAGCCGACAGCCGTGCTTGCCTGATGCGCCGACCGCAGGCACTGTGTCCCCAGCAGATGAACCGGGGGGAGAATCCGATGACTGCCTATCTGATCGCGGACGTGACCGTGACCGACGATTCCTGGGTGCCCGATTACGCTGCCCGCGTCCACGAGATCGCGGCACGGCACGGCGGGCGCTATCTGTCGCGTTCGGGCAATATCGACACGCTGGAAGGCAAGGCCCTGGGCAACACCCTGATCGCGCTGATCGAGTTTCCGTCCACGGACGCCGCCCGCGCCTTTGCCGCCGATCCCGACTATGCCCCCTTCGCCCAGGCGCGCAAGGCGGGCAGCATCAGCAATTTCCACCTGATCGACGACACCGATCTGGCGGGCGCAATCCCCTATTTGCCGAAAGGTTGAACTGCCCGATTGCAGCCAGGACGCAAAGCTGCAAGGAAGCGGCAAAGGCCGGAACGCGGCCCGGTGCGGAACATGGCAATGCAGTTTTCCTATGGATCCTCGGTTGTTCGGGTGAACATGCCCGACCGCCCTTCGCTTCTGGCAGAAATTACCCGGCGGCTGCGCGGCGGCCAGGGCTTCGCGCTGGCGACCATCAACCTGGATCACCTGGTCAAGCTGCGGGCCGACGACACCTTCCGCAAGGCTTACGCCGGGCAGGATCTGGTGGTGGCGGACGGCAACCCCATCGTCTGGCTGTCGCGTCTGGCGCGCCGTCCGGTCGGGCTGGTGACGGGTTCGGATCTGGTGATCCCCCTGGCGCAGCTTGCCGCGGCCGAAGGCGTGGGCCTGGCCCTGGTCGGCACCACGGATGCAGCCCTGGCGGCAGCGGCGGACGAAATCCAACGGCGCGCACCGGGCTGCCGGATTGTTGCCCGGATCGCCCCGCCGATGGGGTTCGACCCCGATGGCGATGCGGCGCGCGACCTGCTGTTGCAGGTGCGGGACAGTGGCGCGGGACTGTGCTTCCTGGCGCTTGGCGCGCCGAAACAGGAACGGCTGGCGGCGCGGGGGCGCGAGGTCGCGCCGGGGGTCGGCTTCGCCTCGATCGGCGCGGGGCTGGATTTCCTGGCGGGCAATCAGACACGCGCGCCGCGTTGGGTCAGGCGGATCGCGATGGAATGGGCCTGGCGGATGCTGTCGGCGCCAAAGCGGCTGGTGCCGCGATACGCCCGCTGCGCCGCCATCCTGCCGTCCGAGGCGGTGGCGGCGCTGCGGCAGCGCCCCTGATCAGCAGCCGGTCCGGCCCAGCACCACGGACACGGTGCGCAGCAGGATCACGGCGTCGCCGGCGAAGGACAGGCTGCGTTCATAGCGGTCGTCATACCAGGCGCGGGCCGCAAAGGTCGTCTTGTTGCGCCCGGCGGTCTGCCAGAAGCCGGTGATGCCGGGACGCAGACGGTAATACCCCTGCCCCGAATACAGTGCCTGCTGATCGGGCATCATGGGACGGGGACCGACCAGGCTCATGTCTCCGGTGGCGACGTTCCACAGTTGAGGCAGCTCGTCCATGGAACTGGCGCGCAGAATCCGCCCGAAGGCGGTCACGCGCGGATCGTCGCGCAGCTTCTGCGTCGCGTTCCATTCCTGCCGGGCCTGGGGATCGCGGTCCAGATGCTCCTCCAGCCGCTGATCGGCGTCGGGGACCATGCTGCGCAGCTTCCACATGCGGAACGTCCGGCCGTCGCGGCCGACGCGCTGCTGCGAATAGAACGGCTTCCTGCCGTCCAGCATCACGATCAGCGCCAGCAGCAGGACCAGCGGAACCACCACCGGAGAGGTCAGCAGCACCAGCATCAGGTCCAGCGGACGCTTGATCAGGCTGCGATACAGCCAAGGACGCGAGGTTTCGACAGAAGGGACGGCCGCGACACGGGCCAGGGCAACCGACTGGGATTTCACCGACATCTTTACCTGCACTAACACTTGGAAAAAATATGCCCCTGAAATCGGGGACGGCACCTGCTAACGGGACGACATTAGCACCCTGGAGCAGGGAAGAATATGCATAAAGTTTGATTTAACTGCGTTAATGACCTGACATTTTGGATAGGGTTCAGCAGTTCCGCGCCCCCGACCCGCCCGACGGCCACCCGAATCGCCCCCTGTTGCGGGGCTGCATGGACCGCATATTTTCGCGCGGCGCTTTGTTGAACTGCGCCGCATTCCGCCTATGCTGCGCCGCAACATGCCTGGCTTGCACAGGCCCAGGGAAGGAAGCGCCATGACCGACGAGACCCGCCGCCGCGCCGAAGACATCCGCACCGAGATCGAGACGGTGACATCGGCGCCCCTGCCCCAGCCCAAGGCCGATCCGCTGTCGGTCCGCGACGCCGATCCCCAGCTTCAGGCCGAAATCCGCCGCCGCATGGACGAGATCGACCTGGGCGATACCGGATCCATCGTCCGCTTCGGCACCCGCGCGCAGGCGGGCTTGCAGGAAATCAGCCAGAAGATGCTGGCCGATGTCAAAAGCAAGGATGTCGGTCCCGCGGGCGAAAGCCTGCGCAGCATCGTGACGACGATCCGCGGCTTCTCGACCAGCGAGCTGGACATGCGGCGGACGCGCAGCTGGTGGGAAAAGCTGCTGGGCCGGTCGGCGCCCTTCGCGAAATTCGTGGCGAATTACGAACAGGTCCAGACCCAGATCGACCGCATCACGGTCGAACTGGAACGGCACGAACAGACGCTGCTGAAGGACATCAAGTCGCTGGACCTGCTGTATGACCACACGCTGAACTTCTATGACGAACTGGCGCTGTACATCGCCGCCGGAGAAGAGAAGTTGCGGGAACTGGACAGCACCACCATCCCCGAGATGGAGGCCCGCGTGAAGGCCGCCCCCGAGGATCAGCAGGTCATGCAGGCCCAGGCGCTGCGCGACCTGCGGGCGGGCCGCGACGACCTGGAACGCCGCGTCCACGACCTGAAGCTGACGCGGCAGGTGACGATGCAGTCCCTGCCCTCGATCCGGCTGGTGCAGGAAAACGACAAGTCGCTGGTCACCAAGATCAACTCGACCCTGGTGAACACCGTGCCGCTGTGGGAAACGCAGCTTGCCCAGGCGGTGACGATCCAGCGCAGCGCCGAGGCCGCGCGCGCCGTCAAGGAAGCCAGCGATCTGACCAACGACCTGCTGACCCGCAACGCCGACAACCTGCGTCAGGCCAATGCGCAGATCCGCACCCAGACCGAACGGGGCGTCTTCGACATCAACTCGGTCAAGGCGGCCAATGCGCAACTGATCGCCACGATCGAGGACAGCCTGCGCATCGCCGACGAGGGCCGCGCCCGCCGCGCCGCCGCCGAAAGCGACCTGACCAAGATGGAGGCCGATCTTCGCGACACGTTGGCCCGCGCCACGGCGCAGGGTCAGGGGACTCCGGCGCGGACATGAGCCACAGGACAGACGGCTTGCGCAGCCTGCCGCTGCTGGCGCTGTTGGCCCTGGCGGCGTGCCAGGCGCCCGAAACCGAACCGCAGCCGGTTCCCGTTCCGCGCCCGGTCGCGCGGCCCCAGGATGACGGCCCGTCGCAGGCGGAGTTGCGCAAGGCCCGCGCGGAACGCAATCGCGCCGCCAACGCCGCCGCGTCCCAGGCCCTGACCCAGGCCAGCCTTGCAAGCACGGCGCAGCGGGATTTCTATGCCCGCGCCGAACGCGCGCTTCTGGACCAGGGCCGCCTGCGCCGGGAACGGGTGCCCCTGGACGCGCCCATCGACGAAGACGCGCTGACCCGCGATTTCATCGCCATCGCGCTGCGCGACGAATATGGCGCGGGCGGCATCCAAGCCAGGGACAGCGGCACCCCCGCGCCCCTGCGCCGCTGGCAGGATCCGGTGCGGATCCAGATGGAATTCGGGGCCGTCGTCGATGTGGCCACCCGCCGCGCCTATCGGGTCGAGGTCAGCCAGTTCGCCGCGCGGCTGGCGCAGGCGACCGGGCACAGCGTTTCGCTGGCCGAGAACGGCGGAAATTTCGTGGTCATGGTCCTGTCCGACGACGAACGCCGTGCCATCGGCCCGCGCCTGGCGCAGCTGGTGCCCGGCATCCCCGCGCAGGATATCGCGGTCATGCAGGCCCTGGACGCGGACAATTTCTGCACCGTCTTCGCCTATTCGCGGGGCGCGTCGCCGGTCTATTCCAATGCCGTGGCGCTGATCCGGGCCGAACTGCCGCCGCTGTTGCAGACATCCTGCATCCACGAGGAACTGGCCCAGGGCATGGGCCTTGCCAATGACAGCCCCGACGCCCGCCCGTCGATCTTCAACGACGACGAGGAATTCGCCCTGCTGACCCGGCACGACGAATTGCTGCTGCGGATCCTCTATGACCCGCGCCTGCGTCCCGGCATGTCGGCGGCCGAGGCCGAGCCGATCGTCCGCCGCATCGCGGCCGAGCTGCTGGCGCAAAGCATCTGACTTGCGCGGCGGCGGGGCTTGGCCGCATACAGGCACAAGACATCCTGCGGAGGGACAGATGGCGATCTTCGACATTCTCGGCGGCGAATTCATCGAGGTCATCGAATGGACCGACGACACCCGCGACACGATGGTCTGGCGCTATCCGACCGTTGGCAACGCGATCAAATACGGCGCCAAGCTGACGGTGCGAGAGGGCCAGGCCGCCGTCTTCATCCATGAAGGGCAATTGGCCGATACCTTCGGCCCCGGCCTCTACATGCTGGAAACCAACAACCTGCCGATCCTGACGCGATTGCAGCATTGGGACCACGGCTTTCGCAGCCCCTTCAAGTCCGAGATCTATTTCGTCAACACCACGCGCTTCAACGACCTGAAATGGGGCACCAAGAACCCGGTGATGGCGCGCGACCCGGAATTCGGCCCGGTGCGGCTGCGCGCCTTCGGCACCTATTCCCTGCGCGTAACCGACCCGGCGCGGTTCATGACGGAAATCGTCGGCACCGACGGCGAATTCACCCGCGACGAGATCGCCTTCCAGATCCGCAATGTGATCGTGCAGGAGTTTTCCCGCATCATCGCCGGATCTGGGATCCCGGTGCTGGACATGGCCGCGAACACCGGCGACCTGGGCAAGCTGGTCGCCACCGCGATCGAACCGACGATCAGCGCCTATGGCCTGACGATCCCGGAATTCTACATCGAAAACATCAGCTTGCCCCAGGAAGTCGAGAAGATGCTGGACAAGCGCACCTCGATGGGAATCCTGGGCGACCTGGACCGCTTTGGCCGATATGCGGCGGGCGAGGCGATGGTGAATGCCAGCCAGAACCCCGGCGCCGCGGGGGCCGGGATGGGTGCTGCCATGGGCGCGGCGCTTGGCGCCGGCATGGCGGCGCGCCCGGCCTCGGGTCCGTGGGGCAGCGTTCCGCAGGCCGGGGCTGCGACCCCTCCGCCCCTGCCGCAGGACGCGGCGGTCTGGCATGTCGCGCTGAACGGCCGGGCCGAGGGGCCGTTCGACCGTGCCGGTTTGCAGCGCCTGTCGGCCGAGGGTCGCGTCCTGCACGACACGCTGGTCTGGACGCCGGGCCAGGACGGCTGGCGCAAGGCGGGCGATATTCCCGAACTGGCGCATCTGTTCCCGACCATGCCGCCGCCCCTGCCCGGCTGACCGCTTCATGCCGACCCCGCCGGCCGAACACCGTTACCCTTGCGAACAATGCGGGGCCAGCCTGCGCTTCCAGCCGGGCCAGCAGGTGCTGGTCTGCGACTGGTGCGGGCACCGGCAGGCCATCGGCGACGGCCCGGCCCGCGCGCCCGCCCGCCAGACCCGGGGTGGGGCGGAGGGCGAGGATGCGATCCTGGCCGATCCCGAAACAGGCCGCGCCCTGCAATGGGATGCCGGGCACAAGGCGCCGGAACTGGCGGAAATCCCGCTGGAGCAGGGCCTTCGCCTGGATGCCGGATCCGATCTTGCCGCGACGGTCCGCCTGCTGTCCTGCCCCAATTGCGGCGCCCAGATCGAGGTGGGCGACAGCAGCCATGCCGGGGCCTGCCCGTTCTGCGCGACGCCGGTCGTCACCGACACCGGCACCAGCCGCAAGATCAAGCCCCAGGGCGTCCTGCCCTTTCGCCTGGCCGAGGATCAGGCCCATCGCGCCATGCAGGACTGGCTGGGCGGGCTGTGGTTCGCGCCGTCGGGGCTGACCGCCTATGCCCGGCGGGGGCGGCGGATGCGCGGCGTCTATTCGCCGTTCTGGACCTTCGACGCCCGCACCCGGTCCAGCTATGCCGGGCAGCGGGGCGATTATTATTACGAGACCGTCTATGTCACGCAGCAGGTGAACGGCCGCAGCCAGCAGGTCGCCCGGCAGGTCCGCCGCACCCGCTGGCGCCCGGCGCAGGGCCGCGTGGCGCGCGACTTCAACGATGTGGTGGTGCTGGCCTCGGCCTCGCTGCCGCGCAAGTTCTCGGACGGGCTGGCGCCTTGGGATCTGTCGCATCTGCGTCCCTATCGCCCGGACTATCTGGCCGGGCTGGAAGCCGAGGCCTATACGATCCCGCTTTACGACGGCCACAAGACCGCGCGGGCGGAAATGGCCGGGGTGATCCTGAACGACGCGCGGCGCGCCATCGGCGGCGACGAACAGCGCGTCGATCACATCAGCACCGACTATGCCGACGAGACGTTCAAGCATATCCTGCTGCCGGTCTGGACGGCGGCCTATCGTTATAACGGCAAAAGCTATCGCTTCGTGGTCAACGGCCAGTCGGGCCGCGTGGTCGGAGAGCGCCCGTGGTCGGTCTGGAAAATCACCGCAGCGGCGATCACCGCACTGGTTGCGCTAGCAGCTTTCCTGTATCTGGCCGAGGCGGGGGGCTACATCGATCTGGGCGGCGTGCTGGAACGGTCGGGCGATGTGGTCAGGATTTACTGAACGGAGGGGACGATGATCCTGTGCGCGGGCGAATCGCTGATCGACATGGTGCCGGAGGATGGCAGTTTCCGGCCTTTGGCGGGGGGATCGGTCTATAACACCGCCATCGCGCTTGGCCGTCTTGGGGAATCCGTGTCCTATCTGTGGCCGATCAGCCGCGACGCCTTCGGCGACATGCTGCTGCGCCCGCTGGCCGAGGCGGGGGTCGACACCGACCTGTGCCCCCGCACCGACCGGCTGACCACGCTGGCCCTCGTGACGCTGACCGGGGGCGAGGCGCGCTATTCCTTCTATGACGAAGGATCGGCCGGGCGGATGCTGGCGCCCAAGGATATTCCGACCCTGCCCGACGCCATCGACGCGCTGTTCGCGGGTGGCATCAGCCTGGTGCCCGATCCCTGCGGCGCGGCCATCGAATCGCTGATCACCCGCGAAGGCGGGCGCCTGCCGGTGATGCTGGATCCGAACATCCGGCCCTTCTTCATCCCCGACGCCGAGGCCTATCGTGCCCGGCTGGCACGGCTGATCGCCCGGTCCGACATCGTGAAGCTGTCGGGCGACGACCTGGAATGGCTGTATCCCGACCTGCCCCTGGAAGACGCCGCGCGGCGGGTGCTGGCGCAGGGGCCTCGGCTGGTGCTGCAAACCGGCGGCGCGGCAGGGGCTCGGGCGCATTGGGCGGGCGATCCGGTCGCGGCGCCCGCGATCCGCACCACCGTGGCCGACACCATCGGCGCGGGGGACACCTTCAACGCTGGCGTCCTTGCCAGCCTGCGCCGCCAGGGTGTCCTGACCAAGGCGGGGCTGGCCACCATCACGCCGGACCAGATCGCCGCCGCGCTGACCCTGGGCGCACGGGCCGCAGCCATCACCGTGTCCCGTCCCGGCGCCAATCCGCCCTGGGCGCATGAGATGCCCGCCTGAACGCCCTTGTCCCGGCCCTGCGGGCGGCGTTAAAACCGTCCCATGGATATTCTGGACAAGATCAAGACCTATAAGCTGGACGAGATCGCCGCCGCCAAGGCCGCGCGTCCCCTGGCCGATGTCGAGGCAGCGGCCCGCGCCGCCACGCCCCCCCGCGGCTTTGCCCGCGCCCTGACGGCCAAGGCTGCGACCGGGCCGGCGTTGATCGCGGAAATCAAGAAGGCCAGTCCCTCCAAAGGTTTGATCCGTCCCGATTTCGACCCGCCCGCCCTGGCACGGGCCTATGAACAGGGCGGCGCGGCCTGCCTGTCGGTTCTGACCGACGCCCCCAGTTTTCAGGGCACGCCGGAATTCCTGATCCAGGCCCGTGTGGCCTGCGGCCTGCCGGTTCTGCGCAAGGATTTTCTCTATGACCCCTATCAGGTGGCCGAGGCGCGGGCCTGGGGGGCCGACTGCATCCTGATCATCATGGCCTCGGTGGACGACGCCCTGGCCGCCGAGCTGGAGGATGCCGCCTTCCACTGGGGCATGGACGCGCTGATCGAGGTTCACGACAGCGCCGAACTGGACCGCGCGCTGCGGTTGAAGTCGCCGCTGATCGGGATAAACAACCGCAATCTCAAGACTTTCGAGCTGTCATTGGATGTAACGCGCGAACTGGCCCCCTGCATTCCGGCGGATCGGGACGTGGTTTGCGAAAGCGGCCTGTTCAGCGCCGCCGACCTTGCCGCAATGATGCAGGTGGGCGCGCGCCGCTTCCTGATCGGGGAAAGCCTGATGCGGCAGTCCGATGTGACGGCCGCGACCCGCCAGATCCTGGATGTCGCCGCATGACCCTGACGCATTTCGATGCCGCCGGGCAGGCCCATATGGTCGACGTATCCGGCAAGGCGGTCACCACGCGCGAAGCGGTGGCAGAAGGCTGCGTCGCCATGTCGCCGGAAACGCTGGCCCTGGCCCAGGGCGGCGCGGCCAAGGGCGATGTGATGGGCGTCGCCCGACTGGCGGGCATCATGGCGGCCAAACGCACCGCCGACCTGATCCCGCTGTGCCACCCCTTGCCGATCAGCAAGGTTTCGCTGGACCTGACGCCCGATCCGTCGCTGCCCGGTATCCGTGTGTCGGCAACGGTCCGCACCACCGGCCAGACCGGGGTCGAGATGGAGGCGCTGACCGCCGTATCGATCGCCTGTCTGACGATCTATGACATGCTGAAGGCCGCCGAAAAGTCGATGACCATCCAGGATATCCGCCTGACCCGAAAAAGCGGCGGAAAATCCGGCGATTACGAGGCGCAGCGGTGATTTCGGTCGAACAGGCCCTGGCGCAGGTTCTGTCCCTTGCGCCCGCGCCGAGGGGCGAACGGGTGCCCTTGGACCAGGCCTGGGGCCGCATCCTTCTGGAACCGGCCGTGTCGCGGATGACCCAGCCGCCCTTCGACGCCTCGGCCATGGACGGCTATGCGATCCGCGCCGCCGATATCGGCCAAACCCTGCGCGTCGTGGGCGAGGCCGCGGCGGGCCATCCCTATGCCGGGAAGGCCGCACCGGGCGTGGCAGTGCGCATCTTCACCGGCGCGCCCGTCCCCGCGGGTTTCGACCGCGTGATCATGCAGGAAAACGTCGCGCGCGACGCGGACAGCATCACCATCACGGATCCCTCTGGCACCGCCAACATCCGTCCTGCGGGGGATGATTTCCGGGAAGGCCACCGGCTGGAGGCGGGCCGCAAGCTGTCGGCGGCCGATATCGCCCTGCTGGCCGCCATGAACGTGCCCGTCGTGACCGTCGCCCGGCGCGCCCGCGTGGCAATCCTTGCCGGCGGTGACGAACTGGTGCCCCCCGGCGTGGCGCCTGGACCGGGCCAGATCATCAGTTCCAACGACTTGGCCATTGCCGGTTTGGTCAGGCAGGCCGGGGCCGATCCGCATATCCTGCCCATCGCGCGGGATACCGAAGACAGCCTGCGCGCCGGGTTCGCTGCGGCGCAGGGTTCCGACCTGCTGGTGACAATCGGCGGCGCCTCGGTCGGGGATCACGACCTGATCGGCAAGGTCTCGGCCGATCTGGGTCTGCAACGCGCGTTCTATCGGGTCGCCATGCGTCCGGGAAAGCCGCTGATGGCCGGGACGCTCGGCGACATTCCGATGCTTGGTCTGCCGGGGAATCCTGTTTCGGCAATGGTTTGCGCGATCTTGTTCGTGCAACCCATCATCGCTGCGACGCAGGGCTGGTCATTCGAAAGGCCGTTGCGGAAGGCCCGCCTTGCAGCGGATCTTCCGGCCGAGGGGAACCGTCAGCACTACCTGCGCGCCCGGCTGACCGATGGACCCGATCTGCCCGTGATCCAGCCCTTTCCCAGCCAGGATTCGGCCCGGCTGTCGCTGATGGCCCAGGCGGATGCGCTGCTTGTCCGTCCCGCGGGCGATCCGCCCCGGCTTGCGGGGGATATCGTCGAATACCTGTCCTTGACCGGCTGAGGATTAACGAAATTTTCAGTTCCTTATGCTCTGTTCGTTGACGCAAGGCGATGCGTGCGATAGAACATAAAAGGAACAATACCATGCCGGGGATGGACGCGATGTTGACCAAGAAACAGATCCAGCTTCTGGATTTCATTCAGAAGCGGATGTCGCGCGATGGTGTCCCGCCGTCTTTCGACGAAATGAAGGAAGCCCTGGATCTGCGGTCGAAATCCGGGATCCACCGCCTGGTCACGGCGTTGGAGGAGCGGGGCTTCATCCGCCGCCTTCCGCACCGGGCGCGCGCCCTGGAAATCGTGCGCCTTCCCGACGCGCTGATGGCCGACTCCACCGCCGCTGCGGCCGATGACAGGAAGGCCGGCTTCACCCCCCGCGTGGTCGCCAATTCGCGGCCTGCCCGCCCGCGCGGCGCCATGACGATCATGGACAGCCCGGCGGTCGAACTGCCGCTGATGGGCCGGATCGCCGCCGGTGTCCCGATCGAGGCGATCTCTGAGGTGTCGCACCATGTGGCGGTGCCGGGGACCATGCTATCGGGTCGCGAACACCATTATGCGCTTGAGGTGCAAGGCGATTCGATGATCGAGGCGGGGATCAACGACGGCGATGTGGTCGTGATCCGCGAACAGGACACGGCGGATAACGGCGACATCATCGTGGCCCTGGTCGACGGCAGCGAGGCGACGCTGAAACGGTATCGCCGTCGCGGCGGAATGATCGCGCTCGAAGCCGCTAACCCCGCCTATGAACCCCGCATCCTGCCCGAGGATCGGGTCCGCATTCAGGGTCGTCTGGTGGGACTGATCCGCAGTTATTGAACCCGGCTGCGGGGTCAAAGGTGATCGAAAAACCCCGCGCCCGCCCTGCCCAGCAGCTCCTGGGCCAGATCGCTGCCCATGGCCGGACCGTCGTGCAGACTGCCTTCCCGATATCCGCTGATTGCCGCCGATCCGTCGGGACGCAGGATTTCTCCGCGCAGCAGCAAGGTCTCTTCGCGAATCTCGGCCAAGCCCGCGATGGGTGTCTGGCAAGAGCCGTCCAGCCTGGCCAGGAAAGCGCGCTCCGCCGCGATCCGATGCCCGGTCGGATCGTGATGGATCGCCGCCAGCAGCGCCGCCGCCAACTCGTCCTCGACGCGGCGTTCCACCCCGATGGCTCCCTGGGCCACCGCAGGCAGCATCTCGGCCGGATCGATGGGACCGCGCGCGAGATGCAGCATGCCCAAGCGCGACAGCCCCGCCATTGCCAGGAAGGTCGCCGTCGCCACCCCGTCGTCCAGCTTCTTCAGACGCGTCTGAACGTTGCCGCGGAATTCGACCAGATGCAGGTCCGGGCGGCGATGCGCCAGTTGCGCCCTGCGTCGCAGGCTGGAGGTTCCGACGATGGCCCCGGCGGGAAGATCAGCGATGGCCTGGGCGGTTGGGCTGACAAAGGCGTCGCGCACGTCCTCTCGCGGCAGAAGGCAGTCGATCACCAGGCCGTCCGGCTGGATCGTCGGCATGTCCTTCATGGAATGCACGGCGATGTCGATCCCGCCCGAGATCAGCGCATCCTCGATCTCGCGCGTGAACAGGCCCTTGCCGCCGATTTCCTTCAGAGGCCGGTCGGTAATCCGGTCGCCGGTCGTCTTGATCACGACGATCTCGAACGCCTCGGCAGGCAAGCCATGCGCGGCGGACAGCCGGTCGCGCGTCTCGTGCGCCTGGGCAAGCGCCAGCTTGGATCCTCGGGTGCCGATCTTCAGGGGACGGGTGGGGTCGGGCATCTGCATCATGATCCCGGCATAGCCGCAGGCAGGCTGCTTGACAACGCCCCCCGCCTCGCCTTGAACGGGCCGCAGGAGGCCCCATGACCAAACTTCTGATGCGCGCCCTTGCCGGGGAAAGCCTGCCCACCCCGCCGATCTGGATGATGCGCCAGGCCGGCCGCTATCTGCCGGAATATCGCGCGACCCGCGCACAGGCGGGGGATTTCCTGTCGCTGTGCTACAATCCCGAGCTGGCGGCCGAGGTGACGTTGCAGCCGATCCGCCGCTTTGGCTTCGACGCGGCGATCCTGTTCGCCGACATCCTGCTGGTTCCGCAGGCCCTGGGCGCCGATCTGTGGTTCGCCACCGGAGAGGGGCCGCGCCTGTCGACCATCACCTCGGCCAAGGATCTGGCGAGCCTTGGACCGGCCGACCAGATCCACGACCGCCTGGCCCCGGTCTATGAAACGCTGCGCATCCTGGCGCGCGAATTGCCGCAGGAGACCGCGCTGATCGGCTTTGCCGGCGCGCCCTGGACGGTCGCCACCTATATGATCGCCGGTCGCGGTACGCCCGACCAAGGCCCGGCCCATGCGCTGAAGGACCAAGACCGCGCCACCTTCACCGCGCTGATCGACCGCATCACCGACGCGACGATCGATTACCTGTCCGCCCAGATCGAGGCGGGGGCCGAGGTCGTCAAGCTGTTCGACAGCTGGGCGGGCAGCCTGAAGGGCGCCGATTTCGACGATTTCGCCGTGGCGCCCACCCGCCGGATCATCGCGGCGCTGAAGGATCGTCATCCCGGCGTCCCGATCATCGCCTTCCCCAGGGAGGCGGGCGAACGCTATGTCGGATTCGCGCGCGCGACCGGCGCGGATTGCGTGGCCCTGGACAATTCGGTCGACGCGGACTGGGCGGCGCGGCATGTCCAGCCCGACGGCTGCGTCCAGGGCAACATGGATCCGCGGCATATGGTCACGGGCGGTCCTGCCCTGGTGGCCGAGGCGCAGCGCATCACCCGCGCGTTGCGGGGCGGACCGCATATCTTCAACCTGGGCCACGGCATCACCCCTGACGCCGACCCCGACAACGTCGCCGCCATGATCGAGGCTGTCCGCAGCGCATGATCTGGGTGGCCGCAACCCTGATCGCGGCCACCGCGCAAACCGCCCGGAATGCAGCGCAGGCGGGATTGACGCGTCAGGTCGGCACCGTCGGCGCGACCGCGGTGCGGTTTGTCTTCGGCTTTCCCTTCGCCGCGCTCGCCCTGGCCCTGGCCGCGATCTGGATGCCAATTCCCCGGCCCGATACGATGGTCCTGGCTTGGGCCGCGCTTGGCGCCCTGGCCCAGATCGGGGCGACGGCGTTCATGCTGATGACCATGCGGGGCCAGGGATTCGGCGTCGCCACCGCGCTGATGAAGACGGAACCGATCACGCTGGCCCTGATCGGCGCGGTGATCCTGGCCGAGCCGCTTGGCCCCGCCCGGCTGGGCGCGATCGCGGTCGCGACGCTGGGCGTCGTGCTGGCTTCAGGCGTCGCGTGGAAACGGGCGGCTTGGGGGCCGGTCGCGACCGGAGTGCTGTCGGGCGCGCTGTTCGGGCTGTCGGCAATCGGCTTTCGCGGGGCGCTGCTGGCCCTGCCCGATGCGGGCTATGCGATCCGCGCCCTGACCATCCTGGCGATCACCCTGGGGATGCAGGCGGTGGTGATGGCCGCCTGGCTGGTCCTGCGCGACCGCCGCGCCCTGGCGGGGATCATGGCCGAATGGCGGGTGTCGCTGGGCGCCGGGGTGCTGGGAGCTTTCGCCTCATTGTTCTGGTTCATCGGCTTTGCGCTGACCCCCGCCGCCAATGTCCGCACCCTGGCTTTGGTCGAGGTGGTGATGGCGCAGGCCCTGTCCGGGCGTCTGTTCCGCCAGACGGTAGGTCCGCTGCAACTGGCCGGAATTGGCCTGATCGTGGTCGGGGTCGGCTGGCTGCTGAGCGTGGCGGCCTAGCTAGACCCATTTCGCCAGCGGCGGCAAGCTCATCAGGACGGCGTCGGCATTGTGGCCGGTTTCCAGCCCGAATTTCGTGCCGCGGTCGTAGACGAGGTTGTATTCCGCATAAAGTCCGCGATGGATCAGCTGGGTGTCGCGGTCCGCGTCGGTGAACGACTGGGCCATCCGCGCTTCGGCCAGGGGCAGGAAGGCGGGCAGGAACGCCTCTCCGACCGCGCGGGTGAAGGCGAAATCGGCCTGCCAGTCGCCGGTGTTCAGGTCGTCGAAGAAGATGCCGCCCACACCCCGCGCCCGCCCGCGATGAGGGATGAAGAAGTAATCGTCCGCCCAGGCCTTGAAGCGGCCGTAATAGCCGCTGTCATGGGCATCGCAGGCTGCGCGCAGGGTGGCGTGGAAATGGGCGGTGTCGGCGGGATATTCGATGCAGGGGTTGAGGTCGGCGCCGCCGCCGAACCACCAGGCGCCGGGGGTCCAGAACATGCGCGTGTTCATGTGGACGGCGGGCGCCTGCGGGTTCTGCATATGCGCGACCAGGCTGATGCCGCTGGCCCAGAAACGCGGGTCGCGGTCGATCCCCGGCACCCCCCTGGAGGCCATCGCCGCCTGCGCGCGCGGCGCCAGGGTGCCGTGGACCTCGGACCAGTTCACGCCGACCTTTTCAAAGACGCGCCCCCCCCGCATCACCGACATCAGGCCGCCGCCGCCATCTTCGGCGCGGGTGGTCGGGGTCACGTCGAACCGGCCCGCCGGCGCCGCGCCGGGGCCGCGATCCTCCAGCCCCTCGAAGGCCGCGACGATGCGGTCGCGCAGGCTGCGGAACCAAGCGGCGGCGGTGCTGCGTTCCTGTTCCATCGACGCTCTCCAAACTTGATTTGCCAGCCCGACCGGGCAGCGTTAGCATCCCAGAGCCTGCTGTAAAGAGACCCGCCATGACCCGCAACACCGCCCTTGCCGCGACCCTTGCCCTGCCCTTGCTGCTGGCGGCCTGCGGCACCCCCCAGGAACGCTGCATCAGCGGCAACACCGCCGAGTACCGCACCGTCAGCCGTTTGCTGGCCGAGGTCGAGGGCAACCTGGCGCGCGGCTATGCGTGGGAGGAACGGCAGGTCGTGCGCGACCGCCTGACGCAATGCCGGTCGGTGTGGCGCGACAAGGACGGGCGCGCGGTCGTGGGCTATGAGCCCTGCTGGCGCGATTACGTGGATACCGAACGCTATCGCGTTCCCATCGACCCTGCGGCCGAACAGCGCAAGCGCGACAATCTGGCCGCGCGCAAGGCGCAACTGAGCGACCGGGCAGCGGCCGTCGTCCAGGCCTGCCGCGAGGCTTTCCCGGAAGACCAAGGCTGATCAGACGGTCTGCACCGCCACCCGGTCAGAGAGGCTGCGCCCGCCATCCACGGTCACGATCTGCCCGGTAACAAAGCGGGACGCTTCGCTGGCCAGATACAGCACCGTGTCAACCAGTTCGTCGGCGGCTGCGATGCGCCCCATCGGGGTCGCCGCGACGATCTTGCTGCGCAGATCGGGCTTGTCGCGCAGGGAATCCTTCAACTCGTGGGACATGACGCTGCCGAAGCGGACCCCGTTCACCCGGATCCTGTGCGGGGCAAGCGCCAGGGCCATTCCGCGCGTGGCCTGTTCCTGCGCCGCATAGGCGATGGAATAGCCCAGCATGGTGGGCACCGGATGCAGCGCCGCCAGGGTCGAGATGTTGACGATGGCCCCTGCCGCCCCGGTCTCGGGATCGGCCTCGGCCTGCTTGATCATCCGCTTGGCCACGATCTGGGTCATCCGCAGCCCGGCCATCATGTTCTGGCGCAGCAATTGTTCCAGCACGTCCAGATCCGTGTCCAGCGGATCCGACGCCTTGACCAGCCGGTGCGCGTTGACAAGGATGTCCACACGGTCGAAAGCGTCCAGCGTCGCCGACAGCAGGTTCGCCGTCGCCAGCTTTTCCGACATCCGGCCGGAAAAGCCGCGCACATGCGGGTCGCGTTCGTCGTAATCCGACATCGCCTCGGCCAGGGCGGCTTCGTCGGTATCGGCGAACATCACATGAGCGCCGCGTTCGACGAAATGGCGTGCGACGGCCAGCCCGATGCCGCGCCCGGCCCCGGTGACAATCGCGGTCTTGCCCTGGATCGACAGGCTCATCAGCGGCGGCCCTTGCGCGCGGCGCCGCGTCCCGCGCCGGTCGCCTCGATCACCTTGAAGCGGTTGTCGCCCCGCAGTTCCGTCACCTGCGCGAAATGCTGCGAAAGGACGGCTTCATAGGGCAGATGCCGATTGGCGACCATCCACAGACGCCCCGCCCCCGTCAGCAGGCGCGCGGCAGCCGCGATGAAATCGGCCCCGATCCGGGGATCGGCCGCGCGCCCGTCATGGAAAGGCGGGTTCATGATCACGCCGTTCACGGGTTCTGAAAGGGCGAAGTCGCGCGCATCGGCCCAGTGGAAACGGGCGCGCGGATCGGCGATGTTGTCGCGGGCCGATTCCAGAGCGGCGTGATCGGCCTCGACCAGATGAATGACCTCGATCCCCGGACCGGCCAGGGCCTGCGCGGACAGCCAGCCCCATCCCGCCCCCAGGTCGACCACGCGGGTCGGCATCCGGTCGGGCAGCGCCTGCGCCAGCATCGCCGAGCCGGGATCGACGCCATCGGCGGAAAACACCCCGGGACGGGTCACGAAACCCGGCGCGACCTCTTGAGCGCGGGCGGACCAGTCGGGCGGCAGCCAATCTCCCACAGGCACGGTCACGCGGAATATCTTGCCATGGGCCTTGCTGTGAACCTCGTCCACCGGGGCCAATCGCCGCAAGTCCCGCAGCATGGAATCGACGCCGTCGGTCTTTTGCCCGTCGATCCACACAACCGCGCCGGGCGACAGGCGGGACGCGGCATCGGCGATGCGGGCCCGCCCCTCGGCCTTGGCGCGGGGCAGCACGGCCAGGGCCGCGTTGAAACGGCCCTCGACGACAGGCGCGACCTGGAAGCCGCGCGCGGCCAGGGCGCGATGGTCGGGGAAGTGCCCCTGCTGAATGCGGGTGCGAGCCGGGTCCAGCGGCGACAGATCGTCCGCCCCGCGCGCTCCGATGACAAGAAAATCGCCTCCGGGATGACCATCCGGGAGGGCGAGGGAAAGGCGCGTCACGGTCACTGCTATTCTTTTTCCATGGTGCATTGCAGCGGGTGCTGCTGCCGTCGCGCCAGTTCCATCACCTGCGCGACCTTGGTTTCGGCGACCTCGTGCGAGAAGACGCCGACGACCGCCACCCCCTTGCGATGGACGGTCAGCATGATCTCGATCGCCTGGGCGTGGGTCATGTTGAACAGCCGTTCCAGCACATGTACCACGAATTCCATCGGCGTGAAATCGTCGTTCAGCATCAGGACCTTGTACATCGGCGGGCGCTGCGTGCGCGTGCGCGGCTTGACCACCAGTTCGATCTGGTCGTCAGGTCCGTCGCCCTCTGTCATCCACTGCGCCATGTCGTTCGATCTGGTCATGCTGATCCTGTTTGCGGAACAATATAGTCGATTTCCCGCCCGAGAAAAGCCCGCCCAGGGGCGAGCGAAGACAGGAAAATACACCAAATGAGCGGTTACATGGCGAAAGATGTCGTGCTATTATCCGAATATTAAGCAAGGGCATGCGACAAACGACATGCCGCCCCGAGGCAGAGAGACCGCGACAGTGATCCGAATTTCCCAGACAGCCCGGCTGTGGGCCTTTCTTGTGCTGGCCATGCTTGTTCCGGCGACGCTTTCGGCGGCCCCGTTTGCCGCCTATGTGATGGACGCGCGCACCGGCCAACCGATCTACAAGCAAAACGAGGATACGCGGCTGCATCCCGCGTCCCTGACCAAGATGATGACGCTGTACATGGCCTTTACCGCGATCGAACGCGGGCAGGTCCGGCTGGATTCGCAATTCCCCGTTTCCACCAACGCGGCATCTGAACCGCCTTCCAAGCTGGGCCTGAAGGCGGGCCAGCGAATCGAGCTGCGCTATCTGATCCGCGCCGCCGCGATCAAGTCGGCCAATGACGCCGCCACCACCATCGGCGAAGGGCTGGCGGGATCCGAGGCCGCCTTTGCCCAGCAGATGACGCAGATGGCCCGCGCGCTCGGCATGACGAACACCAACTTCCGCAATGCCCACGGGCTGACGCAGGAGGGGCATTATTCGACCGCCCGCGACATGACCATCCTGGGCCGCCGGCTGTTCTACGACTTCCCTCAATACTACAACATCTTCTCGCGCCGCTCGGCGGATGCGGGGATCGCGCAGGTCGCCTCGACCAACAAGCGGTTCCTGGACGCCTATGAAGGCGCGGACGGGATCAAGACGGGTTATACCCGCGCGGCGGGCTTCAACCTGACCGCTTCGGCGCAGCGCGGCAACAAGCGGCTGATCGCGACAGTCCTGGGCGGCACCTCGACCGCGCATCGCAATCAGGTCATGGCGCAACTGCTGGACGCAGGCTTCACGCGGGTTCCCAATCGCGTCCGCGAAGTCCGGCCCGAGGCGCCGCGCCTGCTGGCGCAACGCGTGGTGCGCCGCGCCCAGGTCGAGCCATCGGCCGCCGCCACCGCGCCCCAGCCGCAACGGCTGGTGCTGTCGGCCTCGGCCCCGCCGGTGCGGGTCAGCCGCCCTGCCCTGGCATCGACCGCCGCCGTGGCCCAGGCTCCGCAACCCGCGCCTCAGGCGGCCCCGACGGGCGGCCTGACCCTGACGGCCAGTGCCCGCCCCGCCAGCCGCCGCGCGCCGGAACCCGCCACCGTGGCCGCCGCGCCGGAACCCACGCCGCAGGCGCAATCGGCCAGCCTTGCAGCCCCGGTGCTGGCGGCATCCGTCCGCCCTGCCCCGGCGCCCCGGTCCCGCACCGCCGCCAAGGCCGAGGCCGCGCATCCCGGCGCCGACCCCCAAGCCATCGCCCGCGCCGTGGCCGAGGCCGTTCCGCAGAACGGCGGCACCTCGCTGTCGCTGCTGGCTTCTCCCGCGCCCAAGCCCCGGTCGGAAACGGTGATCCTGGCCGCGATGGGCGAAGGCGACCTGGCCGATCCCGAAGCTTTGGAGATCGTGTCCCGCCCCGCCACCAGCGGTCGCGGCTGGGGCGTGACGCTGGGGTTGTTCACCTCCAGGGCCGAGGCTGAAAAGCTGTTGTTGCGCAGCGCCTTGCAGGACGGGGCGATCTTGGGTGGAGCGGCGCGCCATGTCGCCGACACCCGGCGCGGCTTCCAGCCCAGCTTCGCGAATCTGACCAAGGCCAATGCCGAACTGGTCTGCGAACGCTTCGCAAGCCGGTCGCAGGAATGTCAGGTGGTCGGGCGCTGATCGGCCGGTACCATTTGAAACGGAACGGGGGCGGAGATAACTCCGCCCCCGTTTTCTTTGGCCCGCTTTCCTTCGCCGAACCGATCAGTCGGGTTTGGGCCGGTCGTCCCATTTGTCGCTGAGGATGCGTTCCGCATCGCCCTTCGGATCCTCGAACTGGCGCGACCGCAAGGCCCAGATGAAGGCCACCAGGCCAGCCCCACCCAGGGCCAGCGAAACCGGGATCAGGATGGACAGGATCTCCATGGCGTTCCCCTTCAGTCCCGCAGGCGCAGCGCGTTCAGCGTCACGGTGATCGAACTGATCGACATCGCCAATGCTGCGATCAGCGGCGTCACCATCCCGGCCACAGCCAGCGGCACCGCCACGATATTATAGGCGATCGAGATCGCAAAGTTCTGTCGGATGCGGCGGGTGGCAAGGCGGGCGGTCGCCACGGCCTCGGCCACGGGCACCAGATCGCTGCCAGTCAACACCATGTCGCTTGCCACCCGCGCCGCGTCAAGGGCGCTTGCGGGCGAGATCGAGGCATGGGCGCGGGCAAGCGCCGCCGTGTCGTTCAGCCCGTCGCCCACCATCAGGACGCGCGCGCCCTGGGCGGCAAGATCGGCGACCATGGACTCTTTCCCCTGGGGATCGACGGCGGCGCGGAAGTCCTGGATGCCCAGGCGATCGGCCAGATCCGCCACCGCCGCCTGCCGGTCGCCCGAGATCAGCACGACACCCAGCCCGGCCTTGCGCAGCGCCGCCACGCAATCCGCCGCGCCAGGACGCAGCTCGTCGGTGAATTCCAGGCGCACGGGGGGCTGGCCCTCGATCGCAAGCCAGGTCGCACTGGTGGGCCTGTTTTCATCGTCGTCGGCCACGCCCAGCCAGTCGGCCCGGCCCAGCCGAACCACCCGTCCCTGCCAGCGCCCCGAGACGCCGAAGCCCGGATGTTCGGTCACCTCGGTCAGGTCGGCCGGCCGATCCTGCAAGGCCGCGGCCAGGGCGACCGACAGCGGATGCGAGGAGGCCTGCGCCAAGGCGCGGGCGACCGGGCGCAGATCGGCGGGCAGCGGATCGGCGCTGACCAGGACCGGACGGCCCATGGTCAGGGTGCCGGTCTTGTCGAAGACGACCGTATCGACCTCGGCCAAGCGTTCCAGGGCGGTGCCGTCCTTGATCAGCAACCCGCGCCGGAACAAGCGGCCCGAGGCCGCCGTGGCGACCGCCGGAACCGCCAGGCCAAGCGCGCAGGGACAGGTCACGATCAACACCGCCGCCGCGATGTTCACGGCCAGGCGCAGGTCGCCCGTGGCCCATATCCAGCCCGCAAAGCTGCACAGCGCGATCAGGTGAACGCTGGGCGAATAGGCGCGCGAGGCCCGGTCCGCCAGTGACGTATAGCGCCCGCGCGCGGATTCCGCGGCCTCGACCAAGGCGGTCAGGCGGGCGAGCGACGAATCGCGCCCGGCCGCCGTCACCCGCAGCACCAGCGGGCCGGTCAGGTTCACCTCGCCCGCCGACAGCATCTGGCCGGGCGCGGCCAGCACCGGCAGGGTTTCTCCGGTCAGCAGGGCGCGGTCGATTTCCGACCGGCCCTCGACGATCTCGCCATCGGCGGGAATCCGGGCGCCGGGGCGGATGCGGATCAGGTCGCCGGGACGCAGCATGGCGACGGGGACCACCTGTTCGGCCCCGTCTGCCAGCAATGTGGCGCGCGGAACCTCCAATGCGGTCAGTTCGGCGGCGGCGGACCGGGCAATGGCGCGGGTGCGATGATCCAGGTAGCGGCCGATCAGCAGGAAGAAGCACAGCATCGTCACGCCGTCGAAATAGGCGTGATGGCCGGAATTCATCGTCTCATAGACAGAGATCGCGCTGGCCAGGATCAGCGCCAGCGAGATCGGCACGTCCATGCCCAACCGCCCGACGCGCAGCGCGGACCAGGCGCTGCGGAAGAAGGGCTGGCCCGCGAAGAAAACCGTGGGCAGCGCGATGGCGCCGCTGATCCAGTGGAACAGGTCGCGGGTCGCGGCCTCGGCACCCGACCAGACGGCGACCGACAGGATCATGATGTTCATCATCGCGAAACCGGAAACGCCGATCCGCATCAGCAGGTCGCGGCCCTGCCGGTCGGCGGTCGTCGCCGACAGCGCGTCGGGATCCAGTTCATGCGCCTCGTATCCTACGCCCGCCAGCACCGGGATCAGGTCGTCGGCGGTCAGGCCCGGCGCATCGACCGTGACGCGGCGCAGGGTCAGGTTGACGCGCGCCGACTTGACGCCGGGATGGGCGGTCAGCGCGGTTTCCACATCGGTGATGCAGGCCGCGCAATGGGCGGTCGGCAGAGACAGGATGACGGTGCCCTGCGCGATCTCGGCCCGGTCGGCCAGCCGTTGGGCCAGGGGCGCGGCATCGCAGGCAGGGCAGGCGCTGAAGCCCGAGGCTGTCAGGTCGGCCATATCAGTTCACCCGTGCCCCGGCGTAATGGTCCAGCCGCTGCCGGAACGGAGTGCCGTCCGGCGACATCGCCTGGACATGGATGTTCCAGATCCCCGGTTCCAGCACCAGCGGCGCGCGATAGACGCCCCCCACCACCTGGAACTGCGGCGTCACGTCGGCGCGCGTGTGCGTGGGCCGTCCGATCGTCGCGGTGAAATCGCGCAATATCGGATGGGCGCCGGTGCGGTCGACGATCTCGATGGCGATCTCCTTGCCGTCATAGCTGGCCCTGGCCGTCCAGCCCAGGCTTTCCTGCGCATGCCTGTCGCGGTCGAATTCCTGGGACGCGACATAGCTGTTCTTGACCTCCAGCCCCGGAAAGCTGCCGACGGCCAGGAAGGCCATGACCAGGTTGACGGCGATGATGACGCCGAAGGCCGCCAGCGTGATGATCAGAACATGCCGCCCCGTCAGTTCCCTAGTCATCATTCGCCCTTTCCGTGGAAGACGGTCCCGACCGAGGCGGCCGTTCCGTCGACATCGTCGCGCACCACCAGATCCAACGCTGTCGTTTCCGCCGATGCAAGCGGCGATCCGACCGGAGCCGTCACATAGAGCCTGCGGCTGAGGGTTTCGTCGGCCGGCACCTGAACCGTGCCGCCGGATGCGCCCTCGACAGCAAGGGTCAGGTCATCGGCACCTTCGACCGCGAAGCTGAAGCTGCGCGCCTCGTGCTGCTTGTTGCGCAGGCGCACCTCGTAGGTGTTGCGGATGGCGCCGTCCGACAGGGTGACGAACAGAGGATTGCGGACCGGCGAGACGTTCAGATCCAGCGGCGAGCGGACGAACAGCGCGACGATCAGCCCGATGCCGATCCCGGACCACAGCGTGAAATACAGGATCGTGCGGGGGCGGAAGATATGCCGCCAGACCGATTTCGGCGCGGCGCCCGCGCGTTCGGCGGTCTCGTCCTTCAGGGCCATATAGTCGATCAGCCCGCGCGGCTTGCCGATCTTGTCCATGATCTCGTCGCAGGCGTCGATGCACAGCGCGCAGGTGATGCATTCCATCTGCTGGCCGTCGCGGATGTCGATGCCCATCGGGCAGACGTTCACGCAGGCCATGCAGTCGATGCAGTCGCCCGCCGAATCCACCGGGATCGGCCCGCCGACGCCGGTGCGCACGCCGGGATAGGGCACCGGCGGATATTGACCCCCGGCGGTCGGACCGGCCGCGTGGCTTTCGGATTCGGCCTTCAGGGCGACGGCGGCGGGGCGGTGGCGGACATTGCCCTTGCCGCGCGGTTCCCCCCTCCATTCGCGATAGGCGACGGTCAGCGTGTCCTCGTCCATCATCGCGGCCTGGATGCGCGGCCACGGGCAGGCATAGATGCAGATTTGTTCACGCGCGAAGCCGCCGAAGAAGAAGGTCGTCGCGGTCAGGATCGCCATGGTGATATAGGCGACCGGATGCGCGTCGCCGGTCAGCAGGTTGCGCAGCAGCGTCGGCGCGTCGGTGAAATAGAAGATCCAGGCCCCGCCGGTCATCAGCGCGATCACCAGCCAGACCGCCCATTTCGCCAGGCTGAGGCGGATTTTCTGCGCGTCCCATTTCTGGCGGTGCAGGCGGATGCGGGCGTTTCGGTCGCCCTCGATCCAGCGTTCGACAAGGATGAACAGGTCGGTCCACACGGTCTGCGGGCAGGCATAGCCGCACCACACCCGCCCCAGGGCGGATGTGAACAGGAACAGGCCCAGCCCCGCCATGACCAGCAGGCCCGCCACGAAATAGAATTCGTGGGGCCAGATCTCGATCCAGAAGAAGAAGAAGCGGCGGTTGGCCAGATCGACCAGCACCGCCTGATCGGGCATGGTCGGGCCGCGGTCCCACCGCAGCCAGGGCATGACGTAATAGACCGTCAGGGCCACGGCCATGACGATCCACTTGAGGTTCCTGAACCGCCCTTGCACACGCTTGGGGAAGATCGGCTCCCGCTTGGCGTAAAGGCTGGGGGGGTCCATCTCGGGGGTGGACATTGAAGAATCGCTCCTGTTTCGCCCATCGGGTCTAGACCGGACGGGCGGTGGATTCCTTGACCTGCATCAAATGCAAGGCGGCGCGCCCCGTCCGCCGCGTCAGGCCTGACGGACGGCGGTCTTGCGGATGTCGGGATGCAGCGCGCGGCCCAGGATATGGGCGGCGCTGTGGACGACATGGGTCGCGGGGCCGACGATCAGCGGGTCGGGCGGCACGGCGATGGCCGGATCCTTGTCGGGATAGTCCAGCGTCGCCAGGAAATGCCTCATGCAGTTCAGGCGGGCACGCTTCTTGTCGTTCGACTTGACGATGATCCATGGCGCATCGGCGGTGTCGGTATAGAAGAACATCGCCTCTTTCGCCTCGGTATAGTCGTCCCACTTGTCCAGGCTGGCCTCGTCGATGGGCGACAGCTTCCAGCGTTTCAGCGGGTCGGTCTTGCGCGCCTCGAACCGCGCGCGCTGTTCGTCCTGCGTGACCGAGAACCAGTATTTGTAAAGCCGGATGCCGGACCGCACCAGCATCCGTTCGAATTCCGGCGCCTGGCGCATGAATTCCAGGTAATCGTTGCCGAACAGAACCCCATCACCCGTTCGACCCCGGCGCGGTTGTACCAGCTGCGGTCGTAAAAGACCATCTCGCCCGAGGTCGGCAGATGCCGGACATAGCGCTGGAAATACCATTGCCCCCGCTCCTCGTCCGTGGGCTTGTTCAAGGCGACCACGCGGGCGGCGCGGGGGTTCAGGTGTTCGTTGAACCGCTTGCTGGTGCCGCCCTTGCCCGCCGCGTCGCGCCCTTCGAACAGGATCACGAATTTCTGGCCGGTGTCCTGCGCCCAGATCTGGACCTTCAGCAGTTCGGCCTGCAACAGCGCCTTTTCGGCCTCGTACTGGCGGCGGCTCATGCGAGTTCGATAGGGATAGCGTCCGGTCTCGAAAGCCTCGCGCACGGCATCGGGATCCGACGGCGCCCTGGTTCTGCGGGTCGCCCGCTGCGGGGCGACAGGAGCATCTTCGGGGGTTTCCTCGGCGGCCGGGGGAACCGCGTCTGCCTGGATCTGGGGTTCGGCAGGTTCGCGGCTGGCAAGAAGGTCATCGGCCATGGATCGTCCTTTCGCAAAGCCTCTTGGCGGGATGTCACGATTCTGTCACGGATGCCGATCGCCCGCCTTGCGCAGGATCAAATCATCGTGCTTTCCGGCGATCTTTTGCTGACGTAACCTGCACCCCCGACGAAGGAGCCTTTCATGCTGACCATCCACGGCGTCACCCGTTCGCGTGCCTCGCGCATCGTCTGGCTGTGCCACGAAATCGGGCTGGAGTTCCGCCAGAACCCGGTGATCCAGGCCTATCGCCTGGCCGATCCCGACGCGCCGGACGCGCCGTTGAACACCCATTCGCCGTCCTTCCTGGCGCTGTCGCCCGCCGGGACCATTCCGGTGATCGAGGATGACGGCCTGACCCTGAGCGAATCCCTGGCCGCCACGCTGTATCTGGCGCGCAAGTACGGCGGCGATCTCGGCCCCGCCGACTTGTCCGAAGACGCCCTGATGATGCAGTGGAGCTTCTACGCCGCGACCGCCATCGAACCCGATGCGCTGACGATCCTGTTCCTGCACGCCCCGTCGCGCCTGCAGGCGGGCGAGGATCAGGCCCATGTCGCCAATGCGGCCGAACGCCTGATCCGCCCGCTGAAGGTCGTCGAGGCGCATCTTGCCACCCACGCCCATCTGGTCGGCGGCCGCTTCACCGTGGCCGACATCAATCTGGCCGAAATCCTGCGCTATGCCCAAGGCTATGCAGAGTTGATGGGCCAATTCCCGGCGACGATGGCCTGGCTTGAGGAATGCCAGTCCCGTCCTGCCTTCCGCAGGATGTGGGAGGAACGCCTCGCCGAACCGGAGTGAGGCAGGGACAGGCAATCCTATACGCATAAAAGAATGACATGACCCGCCTGCCGACCCATCACATCTGCACGATGACGAATCGCGCGAACCGCATAGGGTTCCTGAAGGCTCCGGCGGGCATGATCCGGCGGGCTGGCCTTGGCCGCGCTTGCATGAGATAGTTCCCCGACCCAGAACAAGAGCAGACCCAGATGGCCGACGACCTTCTTTCCGCCGTTGACGCGACAGACAGCTATTCCGCCGCCTCGATCGAGGTGCTGGAGGGGCTGGAGCCGGTCCGCAAGCGCCCCGGCATGTATATCGGCGGCACCGACGAACGCGCGCTGCATCACCTGGTGGCGGAAATCCTCGACAACTCGATGGACGAGGCGGTGGCGGGCCATGCCACCCGGATCGAGGTCGAACTGCTGGCCGACTACAGCGTGGTCGTGCGCGACAACGGCCGCGGCATCCCCATCGACCCGCATCCGAAATTCCCCGGCAAGTCCGCGCTCGAGGTGATCCTCTGCACGCTACACGCGGGGGGCAAGTTCTCGGGCGACGCATACCAGACCTCGGGCGGGCTGCACGGCGTCGGCGCCTCGGTCGTGAACGCGCTGTCGGACGTGATGATCGTGCAGGTCGCGCGCAACAAGGAACTGTTCGAACAGCGGTTCTCGCGCGGGATTCCGCAGGGGCCGGTGGCGAAGATCGGCGCCGCCCCCAACCGGCGCGGGACCACCGTCACCTTCCACGCGGACGAGGAGATCTTCGGCCATCACCGCTTCAAGCCCGCGCGGCTGCTGAAGATGGTGAAGTCCAAGGCCTATCTGTTCAGCGGCGTCGAAATCCGCTGGAAATCGGAGATCGACGATGGCGAGACCCCGCGCGAGGCCACATTCCATTTCCCTGGCGGCCTGGCGGACTATCTGTCCGAAACCCTGACCGGCGCCAGCACCTATGCGGACCGCCCCTTCGCGGGCAGCGTCGATTTCCGCCGCCAGGGCGCGCCGGGTAAGGTCGATTGGGCGATCAACTGGACGCCGGTGCGCGACGGCTTCATCCAGTCCTATTGCAATACCGTCCCGACCCCCGAAGGCGGCACTCACGAGGCGGGCTTCTGGGCCGCCATCCTGAAGGGCGTGCGCGCCTATGGCGAGCGGATCAGCAACAAGAAGGCCGCCAACATCACGCGCGAGGATCTGCTGACCGGAGGCTGCGCCCTGGTATCCTGCTTCATCCGGGAACCGGAATTCGTCGGCCAGACCAAGGACCGCCTGGCCACGACCGAGGCTGCCCGGCTGGTCGAGAACGCCGTGCGCGATCATTTCGACACCTGGCTGGCGGCGGATACGAAATCGGCGGGCGCGATCCTGGATTTCCTGATCCTGCGGGCCGACGAGCGTCTGCGCCGCAAGCAGGAAAAGGAAACCGCGCGAAAGACCGCCACGAAAAAGCTGCGCCTGCCCGGCAAGCTGGTGGATTGCAGCGCGACCAGCCGCGAGGGAACGGAACTGTTCATCGTCGAAGGCGACAGCGCGGGCGGATCGGCCAAGATGGCCCGCGACCGCACCACCCAGGCCCTGCTGCCCCTGCGCGGCAAGATCCTCAACGTGCTGGGCGCGGCGTCCACCAAGATGGGGGCCAACCAGGAAATCAGCAATCTGTGCCAGGCCCTTGGCGTCGATATGGGATCCCGCTTCAAGATCGACGATCTGCGCTATGACAAGGTCATCATCATGACCGACGCCGATGTGGACGGGGCGCATATCGCCAGCCTGCTGATGACGTTCTTCTTCACGCAGATGCGGCCGATGATCGACAAGGGCCACCTGTATCTGGCCTGCCCGCCGCTCTATCGGCTGACGCAGGGGGCGCATCGGGTCTATGTGGCCGACGATGCGGAAAAGGAACGGATGCTGGCCAAGGGCCTGGGCGGCCGCGGCAAGATCGACGTGCAGCGGTTCAAGGGCTTGGGCGAGATGGACGCCAAGGACTTGAAGGACACGACGATGAACCCGAAGACGCGCAAGCTGATCCGGGTCAGCATCGACGATGACGAAGGCGGCGAAACCGGCGATCTGGTGGAACGGCTGATGGGCAAGAAGCCGGAACTGCGCTTCGAATACATCCAGGAAAACGCGCGTTTCGCCGAAGAACTGGACGTCTGACATGCGGCAATATCACGACGCCCTGCGGACGGTCCTGGAACAGGGGCTGGAAAGCACGGACCGCACGGGGACGGGCACGATCAGCCATTTCGGGCTGCAATGCCGATACCCGCTGGCCGAAGGTTTTCCGCTGGTCACGACCAAGAAGCTGCACCTGAAATCGATCATCCACGAACTGCTGTGGTTCCTGTCGGGCGACACGAATGTCCGTTACTTGCAGCAGAACGGCGTCTCGATCTGGGATGAATGGGCAGACGCGAACGGCGACCTGGGGCCGGTCTATGGCCGGCAGTGGCGGCATTTCCCGAAGCTTGTGCCCAGCGGGCTGAATGCCGAAGGACGCCCGCTGTTCTTCGCGGGCCAGGTCGATCAGATCACCGATCTGGTGGAGGCGATCCGCCAGACGCCGGATTCGCGCCGCCTGATCGTGTCGGCCTGGAATCCCGGCGACGTGCCTGACATGGCGCTGCCGCCCTGCCATACGCTGTGGCAGGTGCGGATCCTGGCGGGCAGGCTGCATTTGCAGCTTTACCAGCGGTCGGCGGACATGTTCCTGGGGGTGCCGTTCAACATCGCCTCCTATGCGCTGTTGCAGGTGATGCTGGCCCATGTGACCGGCTATGAGCCGGGCGATTTCATCCATGCCATCGGCGACGCGCATATCTATTCCAACCATCTGGAGCAGGTGCGGACCCAGCTTGCGCGAACCCCGAAGCCCCTGCCCCGGCTTCGCCTGCGCCGCGACGTGCCGTCGATCTTCGACTTCCGCTATGAGGATTTCGAGGTGCTGGACTATGATCCCGATCCGGCCATCAAGGCCCCGGTGGCGGTCTGAGATGCTGACCCTGATCGCAGCACGCGACCGCAACGGCGCCATCGGCAAGGACAATGACATCCCCTGGCGCGCGCCCGAGGATCTGGCCTTCTTCCAGCGCGAGACGACCGGGGGGGCAGTCGTCATGGGCCGGAAGACCTGGAAAAGCCTGCCGATCAAGCCGCTGAAGAACCGCCTGAGCCTGGTCATCTCCTCGGATCCGGCGACGGCCGAACAGGTTTTCGCCACACCGGAGGCCGCAGTCGATCACGCCCACCGCACGGGCCATCGCCGGGTCTATGGGATCGGCGGGGCGGGCATCTATCGGGCACTGCTGCCGCTGGCCGACCGGCTGCTGCTGACCGAGGTGGACCTGGCGGTGCCGGATGCAGACGCGTTTTTCCCCGCCTTCGACCTGGACCAATGGGACTGCCTTGGGTCCGTAGGCCTGCGCGCCGACGCCCCGCGCTGCACCCTGTTCGAATACCTGCGCCGCCGCTGACCCAAAAACGGAGGATACCCGATGAACATCCGCTATCTGCACACCATGGTCCGGGTCGCCGACCTGGACAAGACCATGGAATTCTTCAGGCTGCTGGGGCTTGAGGAAACCCGTCGCGTCGACAACGACAAGGGCCGCTTCACCCTGGTCTTCATGGCCCCGCCGGGCCAGCCGGAATGCCCGGTCGAATTGACCTATAACTGGGACGGCGACGAGGGCCTGCCCTCGGACAGCCGCCATTTCGGCCATCTGGCCTATCGCGTCGGCAATATCTATGACCTGTGCCAGAAGCTGATGGATGCAGGCGTCATCATCAACCGGCCGCCGCGCGACGGACACATGGCCTTCGTGCGCAGCCCGGACAACATCTCGATCGAACTGTTGCAGGAAGGCGATGCCCTGCCCCCGGCCGAGCCTTGGGCCAGTATGGAAAACACCGGCCACTGGTAGGGCTGCCGCCGGTCAGTAGATGTAGCGGATCTGTTCCAGCCAGAACCGTTCGATCCGGCGGCTTTGCAGGTTGACCTGTTCCAGAGGGGGGTCTTCCAGCACGCCGGACATCGCAAGGCCTTCGGCGTGGCGCAGGAACAGGCGGTGGACCATGTCGCGCACCGCCTGGCCATCTTCGGTCAGCTTGACCCGCACCGAACGGCGATCCATGTCGCAGCGTTCGTGATGGACATAGCCCATCGTCACCAGCTTCTTCAGGTTATAGCTGACATTCGATCCCTGATACATGCCGCGGGTCCGCAATTCGCCCGCCGTCACCTCTGCCCCGCCCAGGTTATAGAGGATCATCGCCTGGACCGGAGTCAGATCGTTCCGACCCAGCCGTTCGAATTCGTCCTTGACCAGATCCAGCATCAGCCGGTGCAGCCGTTCCAGAAGCTGCAAGGATTCCAGATAGGCTTCTGTCGTATCTGCCAGATCCGGCAGGGCCTGAACATCGGCCTGGGGGCGCATATCGCGCGGCGCGGGGGAAATCATGGCGGCTCGCGGTCCTGATTTGTTCGTCATGTCCGCATCATTGCCGCAAAAATGAAAATCTTCAGTTAATGCCGCAAAACTTCCGCAGAAGATTAGAGAAAGTTTTAGCGAATGGGTTTCAGGCGATCCGCCGCATGGTCGGCAATGCGGTCCAGGATGGCCGCGATTCCGGCAGGACCGCGCCCGGCACCGCCATTGATCCGCGCGGTGATCCACAGATACAGATCCTGGTCGTTTTCCGACAGCACGGCCTCGTAGGCGTCCAGGTCCGCCGCGCCCAGCGTCGCCAGGGGGCCGTCGGCGAAATGGCCCAGGATCAGGTCCATTTCCTTCATCCCCCTGCGCCAGCTGCGCATCTTCAGGCGGCGCAGACGGGTTTCAGCCGATTCGATCATTGTTCCATCCTTCTGGCGCGCTTGCCGTCCCTGACCGGGCAGCATAAGCCATGCGGGCAAGACGTTCAAACCACCAAGGGGCGCCCATGGCTTTCCTGTCCGACCGCCTGAACCGGATCAAGCCCTCTCCGACCATCGCGATGACGACCCGCGCGGCCGAATTGCGGGCACAGGGCCGAGACATCATCGGCCTCTCCGCCGGAGAGCCGGATTTCGACACACCCGCCCATATCCGCGATGCCGCCAAGGCCGCCATCGACGCCGGCCACACGCGATACACCGCCGTGGACGGCACGCCGTCGCTGAAACGGGCGATCCGCGACAAGTTCGCGCGGGAAAACGGGCTGGATTATGCGCCCGCGCAGATCACGGTCGGCACCGGCGGCAAGCAGATCCTGTTCAATGCGCTGATGGCCACGCTGGACGACGGCGACGAGGCGATCATCCCCGCCCCCTACTGGGTCAGCTATCCCGACATGGTGCTGCTGGCAGGGGGTGTGCCGGTGATCGTCGAATGCGGTCTGGACCAGGGCTTCCGCCTGACGCCCGAAGCGTTGGAGGCCGCGATCACTCCGCGCACCAAATGGCTGATCCTGAATTCGCCGTCGAACCCTTCGGGCGCGGGCTATGACCGCGCGGCGATGCAGGCGCTGACCGATGTACTGCTGCGCCATCCGCAGGTCTGGGTGCTGGCGGACGACATCTATGAGCACCTGGTCTTCGACGGCTTCGAATTCGTCACCCCCGCCCAGGTCGAACCGCGCCTGAAGGACCGGATACTGACGATGAACGGCGTCAGCAAGGCCTATGCGATGACCGGCTGGCGCATCGGCTATGGCGCGGCGCCCGAATCGCTGATCAAGGCGATGGCCAAGCTGCAATCGCAATCGACCTCGAACCCCTGCTCGATTAGTCAATACGCGGCCGAGGCGGCGTTGACCGGGCCGCAGGACTATATCGCGGAAAGCCGCGCCGTCTTCCAGCGCCGCCGCGACCTGGTGGTGGCCGGGCTGAACGCCTGTCCCGGCATCGACTGCCCGACGCCGCAGGGGGCCTTCTATGTCTATCCCTCGATCGCGGGGCTGATCGGCAAGACATCGGCCGCGGGAACGGTTCTCACGGACGACGAAGCCTTCGCGAATGCTCTGCTGGATGAGGCCGGGGTGGCGGTGGTGTTCGGCGCGGCCTTCGGCCTCAGCCCGCATTTCCGCATCTCGTACGCGACCAGCGACGAACAATTGACCGAGGCCGTCGCCCGCATCCGCCGGTTCTGCGAAGGCTGCAACTGACCTCGGCAGAGGCGCGTTAACCGGCAGCACAAAACGGAGACTGACATGCTGCCCCATAACGCCCTGGTTGTCGTGGCTGACGGCCATTCCGCAAGGTTGTTCCGCAATACGGCGAAGCATGGCCTGGAACTGACCGAGACCGAACAGCTTACGCTGGCAAGTCTCAACAGGCCCAAGGCAGGCGATGCCATTCCCGATGTGGTGCCCGGCGACGATCCAGACCTGTTCGCGGCGCAACTGGCCGACCACCTGAATGCCATGGTGCTGAAGCACAAGGTGGACGACATCGCGGTGATCGCCGACCCTTCGACCTTGGGCGTCCTGCGCAAGCGGTATCACAAGGAATTGCAATTCCGCCTGCGCAAGGAAGTGACCAAGAACCTGTCCAATTCCGACCTGCGCGCCATCGAGGACGCGCTGGCCTGACCCGTGAGCGCCGCCCCCGACCGGGCGGCGTTTCCGTTACATCGCGGTCCAGCCGCCGTCGACGCTGATGGTCGTGCCGGTGATCTGCGCGGCCGCGTCGCTGCACAGGAAGGCGGTGGTGTCGCCCAACTGTTCCACCGTCACGAACTCCTTGGACGGCTGGCGTTCCAGCATCACCTTCTGGATCACCTCGTCCCGGTCCATGCCGTATTCCTTCATGGTGTCGGGAATCTGCGCCTCGACCAGCGGGGTCAGGACATAGCCGGGGCAGACGGCGTTGCAGGTGATCGGTTCCCGCGCGGTTTCCAGGGCCGTCACCTTGGACAGCCCGATGATCCCGTGCTTGGCCGCGACATAGGCCGACTTGAAGGCGCTTGCCGTCAGGCCGTGGGCCGATGCGATATTGACGATCCGGCCCCATCCGGCGGCGCGCATCAGCGGCAGGGCGGCCGCCGTGGTGTGGAAGGCCGAGGACAGGTTGATCGCGATGATCGCGTCCCATTTCTCGGCCGGGAAGTCCGGGATCGGCGCGACATGCTGGATGCCGGCGTTGTTGACCAGGATGTCGCAGCGCCCCGCCCGTTCGATCAACGCGCGGCATTCGTCGCCCTTGGACATGTCGGCCCCGATATAGCGGACGGCGACACCGTGTTCGCGGGCCAGGGACTCGGCCAGGGCATGATCCTCGTCCCGGTCGGTGAAGCTGTTCAGGACGATGTCGGCCCCGGCCATTGCCAGACGATGCGCCACCCCCAGCCCGATTCCAGAGTTAGACCCCGTCACGATTGCGGTTTTACCACCTAGAAATTTTTGGAACATCGCGCCCCTCCTCACTGACCGCTTCAAGGGCCTGACAAGGCGTGCCAAGCCGTTTGCGGGTGCAGCATGAGGAAAAAAAAGCGCCCGCACAAGGCGGGCGCAAGTCATGAGGCAGGTTTCATACAGGCAAGAAACCTATCGAGCAGTAAGCCATTTATACGCCAACGCATGTCAGAGTCCAACGAAGAAGTTTGCCCCGCCATTGACGATCCCCGCCCGAGTTTGTTGAATTTGTATCGAAAACAAGAAAAGCGGGCAGTCGGGCGATGCGAATCTTAAGAAACCTTAACAAATCCGTGCTTATGCGCGCCTTGTGCCTGATTTCCGGGGCTTTTCTGGGTGTTGCATCAATGTCGCTGGCAAGCCGCGCCGAGCCTCTCCACGGGCTTGCGATGTATGGCGAACCCGCTCTGCCGAAGGGATTTTCGGCCCTTCCCTATGTCAACCCCGACGCGCCCCAGGGGGGGATGATTCGCCTCGCCGAACCGGGAGGCTTCGACTCGCTCAAGCCCTGGGTGCTCAAGGGCAATGCTGCATGGGCAATCGGTGTGCATGTGACCGAAACCCTGATGTATCGCACCCTGGACGAGCCGTTTACCCTTTACGGCCTTCTGGCGCAGTCGGTCGAGGTCGCGCCGGATCGGTCCTGGGTCGAATTCACGCTGCGCCCCGAGGCGCGGTTCTCGGACGGCTCGCCGGTCACCGTTGCCGATGTGATGTGGTCTTACGAGACTTTGGGAACGCAGGGCCACCCCCGCTATCACGGCGCCTGGTCCAAAGTCGCGAAGATGGAGCAGACTGGCGACCGCAGCCTTCGCTTCACCTTCGCCGAGAACGACCGCGAACTGGCGATGCTGATGGGCCTGCGCCCGGTCCTGAAGAAAGCCCAGTGGGAGGGGAAGGATTTCGCCGCATCGGGGTTGGAGGCGCCGATCGGGTCCGGCCCCTATGTGGTGGATCGGGTCGATCCGGGTCGCATGATCACCTTCCGGCGCAACCCCGATTACTGGGGCAAGGATCTGGCGGTCAATCGCGGGCGCAACAACCTGGACGTGATCCGCTATGACTATTTCGGCGATGCGAACGCCATGTTCGAGGCGTTCAAGGCAGGCGAGGTCACCGTCTGGAGAGAACTGTCGGCGCTGAAATGGGACCGCGACTATCACTTTCCGCTGATCGCGCGCGGCGATGCGGTCAAGGCGGAAATCCCGAACGGGCGTCCCTCGGGGATCATGGGTCTGGTGATGAACACCCGCAATCCGCTGTTCGCCGACTGGCGCGTCCGGCAGGCGATGATCGAGGCGTTCAACTTCCGCTTCATCAACGACACGCTGAACGGCGGCAAGGATCGGCGCATCACCTCTTATTTCGCCAATTCCCGCTTGGCGATGCAGCCCGGCCCCGCCACGGGCCGCGTGGCCGACCTGCTGGCGCCCTTTGCCGCCGACCTGCCGCCTGGCACACTCGAAGGCTATGCCCTGCCCGAAGGATCGGACCGCGCCCTTGACCGGGCGGGCTTGCGCCGGGCCATCGCGCTGTTGTCCGATGCCGGCTGGACCGTTCAGGACGGCGTCCTGCGCGACGCCCAGGGCCGCCCCTTCGCGTTCGAGATCCTGCTGAACCAGTCGGGCACCGCGATGCGCACGGCGTCCGAAACCCAGCAGATCGCCGACATCTATGTCCAGGCGCTGCGGAACCTGGGGATGCAGGCGCGCATCACCTTGCTGGATTCGGCGCAGTTCGTGCAGCGCACCAACGAATTCCAGTTCGACATGACCTGGTACGAACGCGCGCTGTCGCTGTCGCCCGGCAACGAACAGATGCTGTACTGGGGATCCGCCGCCGCCGACCAGCCGGGCAGCCGCAACTGGATGGGCATGAAAAGCCCTGCGGCCGAATCCGTGATCGCCGCGATGGTCGCGTCGCGGACGGATGCCGACTTCACTGCCGCCGTCCAGGCGCTGGATCGAATCCTGACGGCGGGACGTTACGTGATACCGGCCGGGTTCTCGCCGGTCTCGCGGCTGGCCCATGCCGCGGACCTGCGGTATCCTGCCGGGACAACGCCGCTTTACGGAGATTGGCCGGGCTTCATGCCCGAGCTGTGGTGGCAGGAGGCAGAGAAATGAGAGCAGTGATAGGCGCGCTTCTGGCCTGCGCGATGCTGGCCGGGTGCAACACGGTCGCGGGCGTGGGCGAAGACATAACCGGGGTCGCCAACTGGGCGCAGTCCTCGATGGGAGGCGGATACTGATGAAATGGCAGCATGTGCAGCAGAACTGGGCCGCCTTCTATGAGGCCATCGTCGAGAAATGGCCCGAGGTCGACGAATCCGACCTGGACGAGATCGACGGCGATCAGCGCGCCTTCGTGGCCTATCTGGCCGAGGCAACCGGGCAGGAGCCATCCGAAATCCGCGAGGAACTGCGCGAATGGCTGGCCGGGGAAATCCCGTCCGACGTGGTGATGGACCCCACCCATGACAACCACTCCATCGCGCTCAGCGCCAAGTATGTGGGCGAGGGCGAGGATGAATTCGCCGACGACGCCCGTTTCGGCGATGACGACGAATATCCCGACGACGGCGACGACTGACCGTCAGGCGGCGCGCGGTCCCCACAGGATCAGCGCCGCGCCCGCCAGGCAGATCGCAGTGCCGGTCACGTCCCATTGATCCGGCCTGCGCCCCTCGGCCAGCCACATCCACAGAACCGAGGCGGTGATGTAGACCCCGCCATAGACGGCATAGGCCCTGCCCGCGTGATCCGCCGGGCTGAGCGTCAGAAGCCAGGCGAACAGCGCCAGCGATGCCATGCCGGGGACCAGCCACCAGGGCGACCTGTTCAGCCGCAGCCAGGCCCAGAAGGCGAAGCAACCGGCGATCTCGGACAGGGCGGCGGCGAGGTAAAGCGCGAATGGCTGCATTCCGCCATGGCTAGTCAAACCGGCCCGCGCCGTCCAGCACCCCTTTCCAGTTGCAACTGGCGCCGGGTTCTGTCAGATGCCGCCCGACGGGGGGATGACACGAAGGACCGTCGCGATGAACCGCACCATCAGAATCGCCAGGGGCAGCATCGCAATCGGGATCGTGGTCCTGGGGCTGAAGACCCTGGCCTGGTGGCTGACCGGATCGGTGGCGCTGCTGTCGGACGCCTTGGAAAGCACCGTCAACGTCGCGACCGCCTTGGCCGCGCTGATCGCCATCCGCATCGCCCAGCGGCCCGCCGATCCTGGCCATCCTTATGGCCACCACAAGGCGGAATTCCTGTCGGCCGTTCTGGAAGGCGTGATGATCATCGTCGCCGCGATGCTGATCCTCCAGGAAGCCTATCACGGCATCCGCAACCCCCGCCCGCTGGACGCCCCGGTTCTGGGACTGGCGATCAACGCCTTGGCGGGGATCGTCAACGCCGTTTGGTGCGGCGTTCTGATCCGCCAGGGGCAGCGCCTGAAATCGCCCGCGCTTGTGGCCGATGGGCGGCATCTGCTGTCGGATGTCGTGACCTCGGCCGGGGTGATCCTGGGGGTGGCCCTGGCCGCCGCCACCGGACATGCGATCCTGGATCCGATCCTGGCGGCGGGGGTGGCGGTCAATATCCTGTGGTCGGGATGGAAAGTCATGACCGCCTCGCTGGGCGGGCTGATGGACGAGGCGGTGTCCGACGACATGCTGCGCGACATCAGGGCCACGATCTCGGACCATGCCGCCGGCGCGATCGAGGCGCATGACCTGCGCACCCGCCACGCGGGCAGCATGACCTTCATCGACTTTCACCTGGTGGTGGACGGAGACACGCCGGTCGCCCAGGCCCATGCCATCTGCGACCGGATCGAGGCCGCGCTGAAGCGGAAACTGGACGACGCCCAGATCACCATCCATGTCGAACCCGAACACAAGGCCAAGCATTCGGGCGTGCTGGTGATCTAGGCTCAGGCGGCCAGCCTGACCCAGACGGGAACGTGATCGCTGGGCTTTTCACCCGCGCGGGCTTCCTTGTCGATGCCGGTCTCGATCAGCAGGTCGGCGGCCTGCGGGGACAGCAGCAGGTGGTCGATGCGGATGCCGTCGTCGCGCGACCAGGCGCCCGCCTGGTAATCCCAGAAGGTGAACGGCCCGCGCGTGGCCCAGGGGTCGCGGATCCGCACCGCATCCGTCCAGCCCTGATGGAGGATCCGCCGGAATGCCGCACGGCTTTCCGGCAGGAACAGCGCGTCATCGACCCAGGCCTGCGGCCGGGCCGCGTCGCGGGGTTCGGGGATGATGTTGAAATCGCCCAGCATCACCACCGGCATCTCGCTGGCCAGCAACTCGGCGCCACGCAGGCGCAGCCGCTCCATCCAAGCCAGCTTGTAGTCGTATTTCGGCCCCGGCGCGGGATTGCCGTTCGGCAGATACAGCCCGGCGATGCGGACCGGGATAGAATCGATCACCGTCGCCTCGATATAGCGGGCCTGTTCGTCGGCCTCGTCGCCGGGCAGGCCGCGCGCCACATCCTCAAGCGGCAGCCTGGACAGGATCGCCACGCCGTTGAAGCCCTTTTGCCCGTGGGTTTCGACGGTCCAGCCCAGATCCTCGAAATGCTCGCGGGGGAAACCTTCGTCCACAGACTTGATTTCCTGCAGGACCACCACGTCGGCCCCGGCGGCGGCCAGCCAGTCGGTCAGCGCCTGGATGCGCGCCTTGACGCCGTTGATGTTGAATGTCGCGATCTTCATGGCGGCACCATGACCGCCCGCGCGCCGATTGGCAACCAAGCGTCATGCGGTTACGATGCGCCATGCGCCGCGTGTTCGCCCTGCTGATGATGATCGCCCTGGCCCTGCCCGCCTGGGCCGAGGATCGGCCGCGCGCCGGGCTGATGTGGAACCGCAGCGGCCTGCCCGCGACCCTGCCGCTGGTGGTCAAGACCATGCCGGGCCGCGATTACGTCGTGTTCCTGGCCCCGCAGGACGGCGGCGATCCGGTCATGGCGGGCTATATCCACGGCGGCGAATTCTTCCGGCTGCTGGTGCCGCCGGGAACCTGGACGGTCCTGTTCGCCCATGGCCGCGAATGGCAGGGCGAGGACGCGCTGTTCGGCCCACTGACCGAGTGGACCCGGATGGACCGGCCGATGAGCTTCGGCGCGGGCGTCGCGCGCAAACAGGGCCACATCATCCGCCTGATCGAGAATGGCGGCCAGATGCAGATCGTGTCCGCCGGGCCGCTGGATCTGTGCCAGGGCCTGACCCTGACCACCGAACGGATCGACCTGGACGACAAACGCGACGATCCCAACCGGCTTCCGACGCCCGGCCTCCGCAGGCTGGACAACGACCTGGATACCCGCAGCCGCGTCTGCGGCTAGATGGAAAAGGACGTGCCGCAGCCGCAGCTGGACGAGGCGTTGGGATTGTCGATGACGAATCGCGCCCCGATCAGTTCGTCGGCGAAGTCGATGATGGCCCCCGCGAGATAGGGCAGCGACACCGGATCCACCACGACCCGCTGGCCCGCGCCTTCCAGCACCAGGTCGTCGGCCTCGGCCTGGTCCAGGCGGATGTCGTACTGAAAGCCTGAACAGCCGCCCCCGGCAACCGCCACGCGCAGCGGGCGGGCATCGCCCGATTCGTTGATCTCGGCCAGGCGGGCAAAGGCGCGTTCGGTGACTTTCGGAGGCAGGTTCATGGGGCGTTTCCGTTTTCGAAGGCCTGCCCTAGATATAGGCTCGACAGCACCTGTTGCAAGGAAGGCCCTGCCCCTGTGAACGCCCCCTATGCCTGCCATCCCGATGCCAGCCGCGGGCGGCTGCATCCCGAACGCATGTCCACCTTCCGCAGCCCCTGGCAGCGCGACCGCGACCGGATCATCCATTCCAGCGCCTTCCGCCGCCTGAAGCACAAGACCCAGGTTTTCGTCGAACATGACGGAGAGGCGTATCGCGGCGATTATTTCCGCACCCGCCTGACCCACACGATCGAGGTCGCCCAGGTCGCCCGCACCATCGCCGCCGCCCTGGGCCTGAACACCGACCTGGCCGAGACCGTGGCCCTGGCCCATGATCTGGGCCACCCGCCCTTCGGCCATACCGGCGAAGACGCCCTGGCCGCGCTGATGGCCCCCTATGGCGGCTTCGACCACAACGCCCAGGCGCTGCGCATCGTCACGCGGCTGGAACGCCATTACGCCGATTTCGACGGGCTGAACCTGACCTGGGAGGCTCTGGAGGGTATCGCCAAGCATAACGGTCCCGTCACCGGCCCCCTGCCCTATGCCCTGGCCGAGGTGAACGCCGAATGGGATCTGGAACTGCACACCAACGCCAGCGCCGAGGCGCAGGTGGCGGCAGTGGCCGACGACGTGGCCTATAACCACCACGACCTGCATGACGGACTGCGCGCCGAACTGTTCACCGAGGATGACCTGGCGGAACTGCCCGTGGTCGGTCCCGCCTTCGCCGAGGTGGACCGGCTTTACCCCGGCCTCGACCCCACCCGCCGCCGCTACGAGGCGCTGCGCCGGGTCTTCGGCGTCATGGTCGAGGACGTGATCGCCGTGGCCCAGAACCGCTTGGCGGGGTTGCAGCCGCAATCGGCGCAAGACATCCGCGACATGGACGGGCCGATCATCCGCTTTTCCAAGCCGCTGTATCAGAACATCAAGGCGATCAAGTCTTTCCTGTTCGCGCGCATGTATCGCGCGCCCTCGGTCGTGGTCGAACGCGGCAATGTCACCGCGATGCTGAACGACCTGTTCCCGCTGTTCCTGCGCGATCCGGGCCAGATGCCCGACCATTGGTCCCGCATCGCGCGCGACGCGGTGGACGAGACGCAATGCGCGCGTATCGTCCTGGATTACGTGGCGGGCATGACCGACCGCTTCGCCATCGCCGAACACCAGCGGCTGTTCGGGCACGGCTGACGGGTTGACCGGGGCCTGACCGGCCCCGGCGCTGCCCTGGCCGGTCAGGCCGCCTTGCGGAACCGGCGTGCGGCGCCCAGCCCGCCGATGGCCGCGACCAGCAGCACGCCCGAGGCGGGCAGCGGAACCGGCGCGGGCTGCGGGCCGGCCGCGTCGAAGGACGTGCCGTCCCAGTTGCCGACCAGCGGGTTGCCCTGCGAATCCAGCACCACCTGCACGATGGCGGTGTTGCGCAGCCCATGCCCCAAGCCATAGCCCGCCGGGACGTTGCTGGCGAAGAAGGGCATCGTCCAGCCGATGGAGCCGCCATGGCCGACGATGGCGACCACGCCGTCCTTGTCCTTGTGACGCTCGATGATCTGGCGATAGCCGGGCAGGACGCGGGCGTTCAGATCGTCCAGCGATTCGGCGCCGTCGATCTTGGCGGCGGTGTCGCCCGCCGCCCATTTGCCCATGACCTCGGCCAGCTGCGCATAAAGGTCGCCGGTCAAAGCGCCATTCAATTGCCATTCGCCGATCTCGGGCATGGCCACCGGGGTCAGGCCCTTATCCGCCGCGGTTGGGGCAATGGTCAAAGCGGTGCGTTGATAGCCGCTGACATAGATATGGGTCAGCGGGACATCGGCCAGCGTCAGCGCCAGATCCAGCGCCTGCTGCTTGCCCAGGTCGGTCAGGGGCGGGTTCAGCATCTCCTCGGGGGTCGAGGCCTCGCCGGTATTGGCGGTGCTTTCCGCGTGACGGATGAAATAGAAGGTCGCCGCATCGGCGGTATCGGCCTGGGCGGCAAGCCCAAGGGAGGCGACGGCGAAAACAAGAACAGGACGCAGGGTCATCAAAACACTTCGGTGATGGGGTGTTTTTAAGCATGACCGGCAATCGCAACGGCTTCGTGACAGGCTGCGGCGATAAATCGCGTTCGCCGCGCCGAACCGCCGTCGCCCGGCTGCGTTAGGCCCCGAAGATCACCAAGCGAAGGAGACGATCATGGTCACACGCAGCGGATCGGCCGAATGGCAAGGCGGGCTGAAGGACGGCAAGGGCACGGTCTCGACCCAGTCGGGCGCGCTGAAGGATCTGTCCTATGGCTTCAACACCCGGTTCGGCGACACCCCCGGCACCAACCCCGAGGAACTGATCGGCGCGGCCCATGCCGCCTGCTTCAGCATGGCCTTGTCCAAGATGCTGGGCGAGGCGGGAATCGGCGATATCGACATCAAGACCACCTCGAAGATCACGCTGGAACAGGACGGCGACGGCTTTACCGTCACCAAGGCGCATCTGGTCACCCAGATATCGGGCGACGGCGACAAGGCGCGGATCCAGGATCTGGCCCAGCAGGCCAAGGCGGGCTGCCCCATTTCCAAGCTGCTGAACGCCGAGGTCACGATGGACGCGACGGTCGCCTGATGCGTATCCGGGTCGGGCACGAGATGACGATCGAGACGCCCCAGGACACGCCCCTGATTAGTCTCACCACCCCGGAAGCGGCGCGTCACCGCGATTACGTCCTTCCCGAGGATTTCCGGACCACGCCGTCGGTGCCCGTCCAAAGCTATGTCGACCGCTTCGGCAATATCTGCCGGCGCCTGGTGGCGCCGGCGGGAACCTTCACCCTGTTCAGCGACATCACCCTGAACGATCCCGGAACACGGGACGAGACCAACTTCAACGCCGCCGAATGGCCCATCGAAGCCCTGCCGCCCGAGGTGCTGGGCTTCCTGACCGCCTCGCGCTATGTCGAAACAGATCTGGTCAGCGACGAGGCCTGGCAGTTGTTCGGCCATATCTCCCCCGGCTGGAACCGGGTCCAGTATATCGTCGATCATGTGAACGGCAGCCTGGTCTTCGATTACAAGCTGGCCTCTCAATTCCGCACCGCCGCCAGCGCGCGCAGCGACCGGGTGGCCGTCTGCCGGGATTTCGCGCATCTGACGCTGGCCTATCTGCGGGCGCTGAACATCCCGGCGCGATACGTCAACGGCTATGTCGGCGATATCGGCGTGCCGCCCGTCCCCGCCCCGATGGACTTCGCCGCCTGGATCGAGGTTTTCCTGGGTGGCAAGTGGTGGACCTTCGATCCCCGCAACAACGACCGCCGCATCGGCCGGGTGGTGGTGGCGCGCGGCCTGGACGCGGCGGACGTGCCGCTGATCAACACCTTCGGTCCCCACACCCTTACCGGCTTCAAGGTCTGGTGCCATCCCGTCGATGACCGGGGGAACGAACTGGACGGGATGCTGTTCGCCTGATCCTTGCCAAACCGCCTGCCGCATGGCCATCTGCACGCGCGGCAACCCGAGGATCCCATGTCCCCCTTTCAGGGCCTATCGGCCTTTCCGATCACCCCTGCCGACCCCGAGGGCCGGGTTCTGGCCGACGACCTGCGCGCCATCTTGCGCCGCTGCGCCGAGGCCGGGGTGGATTCGATCTGCGTTCTGGGCAGCACCGGCGGCTATGCCTATCTGGATCCCGACCAGCGGCGCGCGACGGCCGAGGCCGCGATGGCCGAGATCGGCGGCCAGGTGCCCGTCATCGTCGGCGTGGGCGCATTGCGCACCAGCATGGCCCAGTCGCTGGCGCGCCATGCGCAGGACAGCGGCGCCGATGGGCTTCTGGTCGCGCCGATCTCCTACACTCCGCTGACCGAGGATGAGGTTTTCGCCCATTACGCTGCGATTGCCGAGGCCAGCGACCTGCCGATCTGCGTCTATGACAACCCGACCACGACCCATTTCAGCTTTTCCGTGAACCTGCTGCGGCGTCTGGCCGCCATTCCGACGATTCGCGCGGTCAAGATGCCGCTTCCCGCAGGCGGCGCCTTTGCGGCCAAGATCGCGGACCTGCGCGCGGCGCTTCCAAACGGGTTTTCGCTGGGCTACAGCGGCGACTGGGGCTGCGGCGCGTCGATGCTGGCCGGGGCGGATGCGTTCTACAGCGTGGCGGCGGGCATCTGGCCTGCCCGGATGCTGCGCCTTGTCCGCGCGGCGCAGGCGGGCGACGCAGCGGAAGCCGCCCGGATCGACGCGGCCCTGGATCCGCTGTGGACGCAGTTCCGGCAGGCGGGCAGCATCCGTGTCGTCCATCGGGCCGCGAACCTGCTGGGCCTGTCCAGGGCGCAGCCCCCGCGCCCGATCCTGCCTTTCGGCGACGATCCGGCCCTGCGCCGGGCCATGGATGCGTTGGAGCGGATTTAGGCATACCATCGCATACGAATTGCCTATCCGCGCGGCGGCCGCTAGAACCCTGGCAAAATTGCGAGGGAGCGATCCGATGACCAAGACCCGCCTTGAGACCGACAGCTTCGGCCCGCTGGAGGTCGACGCCTCCAAATACTGGGGTGCGCAGACGCAGCGTTCGATCCAGAATTTCCCCATTGGCTGGGAACGCCAGCCGGTCGCCATCATCCGCGCGCTTGGCGCGATCAAGCTGGCGGCGGCGCGGGTGAACCAGGCCAATGGCGATCTGGACCCGGCCATCGGCAAGGCGATGGAACAGGCCGCGACCGAGGTTTTCGAGGGCAAGTTCGACGACAACTTCCCGCTGGTGGTCTGGCAGACGGGTTCCGGCACCCAGTCGAACATGAACGCGAACGAGGTGATCAGCAACCGCGCCATCGAGATCCTGGGCGGCGAGTTGGGGTCTAAGAAGCCGGTCCATCCGAATGACCATGTGAACATGGGCCAGTCGTCCAACGACACCTTCCCCACCGCGATGCATGTCGCTATCGGCATGGTGGCGCGCGACACGCTGATCCCCGGCCTGGAAAAGCTGCACAAGGCCTTGATCGCGAAGTCCGAGGAATTCAAGGACATCATCAAGATCGGCCGCACCCATACCCAGGATGCGACGCCGCTGACGCTGGGCCAGGAATTCGGCGGCTATGCCCATCAGGTCAAGATGGGGATCGAGCGGGTGAAGCTGTGCCTGCCGCAGATCTATGAGCTGGCGCAGGGCGGCACCGCCGTCGGCACCGGGCTGAACACGAAGAAAGGCTGGGACACCGCCATCGCGGCGGAAATCGCCCGGATCACCGGCCTGCCCTTCGTCACCGCGCCGAACAAGTTCGAGGCCCTGGCCGCCCATGACGCGATGGTGTTCTTCTCGGGCGCGCTGAAAACGGTTGCCGCCAGCCTGTTCAAGATCGCGAACGACATGCGTCTGCTGGGGTCCGGGCCGCGTTCGGGCCTGGGAGAGCTGATCCTGCCCGAGAACGAGCCGGGATCCTCGATCATGCCGGGCAAGGTCAACCCGACCCAGGCCGAGGCGCTGACCATGGTCTGCGCGCATGTGATGGGCAATGACGCGGCCGTGACCTTCGCCGGGTCGCAGGGGCATTTCGAACTGAACGTCTATAACCCGATGATGTCCTATAACGTGCTGCAATCCATGCAGTTGCTGGGCGACGCGGCGGGCAGCTTTACCGACAACATGGTCGTGGGCACCCAGGCCAATGTCGCGCGGATCGAGAAGCTGATGAAGGAATCGCTGATGCTGGTGACGGCCTTGGCGCCGACCATCGGCTATGACAATGCCACCAAGGTCGCCAAGACCGCGCACAAGAACGGCACCACCCTGCGCGAGGAAGCCATCGCCCTGGGCTTCGTGGACGGGGAGACCTTCGACCGCGTGGTCCGCCCCGAGGACATGATCAGCCCCAAGGGCTGATCGGCGCTTGACCTGATCGGGCCGGGGCGCGGTAGAATATCCGCGCCCCGGCTTTTTCATGGGAACCGCATGACCAAGATCATCAACCTGCGCCAGGCCCGCAAGCAACGCGACCGCGATGCGCGCCGCGCGGCGGGCGACGCGAGTGCCGCGAAGTTCGGCGAGGCCAAGTCCGCGCGCGAAATCCGGCAGGCCGAGGCAGAGCGCGCCGAGCGCAGGCTTGACGCGCATCGCCGCGACGATGGGCCGGATGCCGATTGACCTGCCTCCGATGACCCCGCCCGTGAAGCGGTCGGTGACGATCGACGGGCATCGCACCTCGGTATCGCTGGAGGATGCCTTCTGGCGTGGCATGGCCGAGGCCGCCCGCGCGCGGGGTCTTACGCGGGCGCAGCTGATCGGGCAGATCGACCATGCCCGCCCGCCCGAGGTCGGGCTGGCGACCGCGCTGCGGCTGTTCGTGATGGCGGAATTGCGTCCCCAAGACTGATCGCGTCCCGCGAAGGGCGGGGGCGCTTCGCCCCCGTTCGGGCCTGCCGGCCCCTTCCTCACTGAAAAAGGTCCACTGGACCTTTTTCCGGGCGTTCGGAAGCCCCGAGGATATTCAAGGCCCAAAGCAGGCCATCAGGCGCGCAGCGTGCCGCCGGTCGCCTTCTGCACCTTGTCGATGATCTTCTGGCTGACGGCCTCGATATCCGCATCCGTCAGGGTCTTGTCGCGCGGTTGCAGGCGGGCGGTGATGGCGATGGACTTGCGGCCGCCCTCCAGCCCCGTGAACTGGTCGAACACCGTCACGCTGTCGATCAACGCCTTGTCGGCCCCGGCGGCGGCATTGACCAAGGTCAGCGCCTCGACCTGCGGGTCGACGACGAAGGCGAAGTCGCGTTCCACCGCCTGCAATTCCGAAATGTTCAGGGCGGGGCGCGTCGCCGTGCGGGCCTTGGGGAAAGGCACGCTGGCGATGCGGACGGTGAAGGCCACAGCCGCGCCCTTCACGTCGAAGGCCCGCAGGATCCGGGGGTGGACTTCGCCGAAGGTCGCCAGCACGTTAGGGCCAAGCGCGATATTGCCCGCTCGGCCCGGATGCCACCAGGGATCCAGCTTGCGGTTCACCTGCACCTTGGCGGGGGCGCCGATGGCCGCCAGCACGGCTTCGGCATCGGCCTTGGCGTCATAGAGGTCCACCTTGCGGCGGCTTCCGAAGGGGTCGCGCGGCGCGGTATGGCCGACCATCAACCCCGAGATCTGGGTGGCCTGCTCGCCCGGTTCGCCCCCCGCGAAGACCGGCCCAAGCTCGAACAGCGCCAGATCGGCGAAGCCACGCGCCTGATTGCGGGCGGCGGCGGCCAGAAGGCCAGGCAGCAGGTCGGGGCGCAGATGCGTCATCTCGCTGCTGATCGGGTTCTCGACGCGCACGGCATCGGCACCGCCGCCGAACAGGTCAGCCGAGGCCTTGTCGATGAAGCTGTAGGTGACGCATTCGTTATAGCCAAGCGCCGCCGCCTGCCGCCGCGCTGCTTTCTCGCGGACCTGCAAGGGAGTCAGCACCGGCTTCGGCACACCAGGACGCGGGCGCGGCAGGGGCTGGCCTTGCAGCTTGGTCAGGCTGGCAATGCGGGCGATTTCCTCGACCAGATCGGCCTCGCCCAGCACGTCGGGGCGCCAGGAGGGGACGTGGGCCATCTCGCCCTCCATGCGGAAGCCGAGCGCGGTCAGGGTGGCGCGCTGCACATCCGCCGGGATGTCCAGGCCGACCAGGCTGGCGGTGCGGGCGGTGTCCAGCCGATAGGCGCGGGCAGTGTCTGGAACGGCCCCCGCCTCGACCACCTCGGACGGCTCGCCGCCGCAGAGATCCAGGATCATCTGCGTCGCAAGTTCCAGCCCCGGTCGGGTGAAGGCCGGGTCCACGCCGCGTTCGAAGCGGTAGCGGGCGTCGCTGTTGATCTTCATCGCCCGCCCCGTGGCGGCAATCGCGATGGGATCCCAATAGGCGCTTTCCAGGAACACCTCCGTCGTGTCGTCGGAACAGCCCGTAACCTCGCCGCCCATGATGCCCGCAATGCTTTCGGGGCCATTGTCGTCGGCGATCACCATCGCGCCTTCGGGCAGCGCATAGGCCTTGCCGTCGAGCGCCAGGATTTCCTCGCCCGCCGCTGCGGGGCGAACATGCAGATTGCCGGAAACCTTTGCCATGTCAAAGACATGCAGCGGCCTGTTCATGTCATAGGTGAACAGGTTGGTGATATCGACCAGCGTGTTGATGGGCCGCAGGCCGATGGCCTTCAGACGCTGTTGCAGCCAGTCGGGCGAGGGGCCGTTCCTGACGCCCCGGATCACGCGGCCCGTGAAATAGGGCGCCTTTTCGGCGACCGCCGGATCAATGGTCACGAGGATGGGGCTGGCGAAACGGCCCGGCACCGCCGTATCGGCCACCGGCTTCAGCACCCCCAGGCCGCGCGCCGCCAGATCGCGGGCGATGCCGTGGACGCCAAGCGCGTCGGGGCGGTTGGGCGTGATTTTGATGTGGATCATCGGATCCACCTTCTCGGGCGCGTTTTCGGCCAGCCAGTCCACGAAACGCTGGCCGACCTGACCCGAGGGCAGTTCGATGATGCCGTCATGTTCGTCCGACAGTTCCAGCTCCCGCTCCGAGGCCATCATGCCCTGGCTTTCGACCCCCCGGATCTTGCCCACGCCCAGCGTCACGTCGATGCCCGGAACGTAGTCGCCGGGCTTGGCCAGAACGACCGTGATACCCTCGCGGGCGTTGGGCGCGCCGCAGACGATCTGCTTCTCGCCCTCGTCCGTCAGCACGCGGCAGACGCGCAGCCGGTCTGCGTCGGGATGCTGCTGGGCGTGCAGCACGCGGGCCAGGGTGAAGGTCCGCAGCTTCGCCGCCGGATCGCGGACTTCCTCGACCTCCAGGCCCAGGTCGGTCAGCGCCTCGGTGATCTCATCGAGGGTCGCGGTGGTGTCGAGATGCTCTTTGAGCCAGGAGAGAGTGAACTTCATGACGCAGCTTTCCGGTTTCGCCCGCACGGGCGTTTGCCAGCGTTGAACCGTTCCGGGGCAGGATGGTCAAGCGTCAAGCCGCCCGCATCCGCCGAATTTATCGCAGAACCCGATTGTCCAGGCTTTCGACGAATGCCACAGTCCGCCCCAAACAGTTCCCTTGCCGACCGAGTCCCTCATGCCGCACCGCCCCTGCCCCATCCTCCTCGGCCTGGCCGCCGCCATCGGTCTGGGCCTGCCCGCCGCCGCGCAGCAGGCCCCGGACAGCCCCCGGATCTGCGGCGGCGATCCGCAATGGCTGGGCGGAGAGGGTCAGGACATCGCCACCAGCCCCGATCCCTTGTCCACCCTGGCCCAGGTCTCGGGCGGTCAGGCTCTGTTCGCCTTTCGCGTCGGCGCCGACAGCCAGGCGCTGCGGGTCGAGGCAAGCGCCGAGAATGGCGATCCGGCGATCTCGCTGCTGACCGAGGATGGCGACCTGATCGCCGAGAACGACGACACGCCCGTGTCGCTGAATTCGGCCCTGGAAACCACGGTCGGGCCAGGCGTCTATTGCGTCGCGCTGCGGTCGGTCAGCAACGATGCGATGGCGGCGACCGTCCAGGTTTCCCGGCCGGAACAGGCCCCCCTGCTGACCGAGGGGCCGGGGGACGCCGGGATCGACCGGATTGCCGCTTGCACCGCCGACACCCCTGCCGAGGCCCTGGCGCCCGGCGGCACGCTGGATCAGCGGCTGGACCAGGGCGCGGTCACGGCGACGCTGGATGGAACGCAGACCGGCTATTACCGCTTTACGCTGGCGCAGCCCGCGCCCGTGACCTTGCGCGCGTCCAGCCCGGAACTGGACCCCGTGCTGCGCCTCTATGACGGCCAGGGCGGGCTGCTGGCGGAAAACGACGATGCCGACGGGCTGAATTCCCGGCTGGATTTCGCGGCGCCCCTGGCAGCCGGGGATTATTGCGTGGCCGTCGCGGCGCTGAGCGCGCAGCCCGGCGCACTGACGGTCAGCGCCGAAAAGCTGGACGTGGAGGCCTTCCTGCGCAACGCCTATCGCAAGGGAGAGCTGAGCCCGCCCGCCGACGGCAGCTATCCGATCCAGGCGTTGGATCTGTTCCAGACCAGGCAGACGGTGGTGCTGCATGACGGCGCGACGCAATGGCTGGGCTTCGATCTGGACCAGCCGACGGTGGTGATCGTCGGCGCCTACGGCGGGCTGGTCGGGGCCGACCCGAAGCTGGTCCTGTTCGCCGCGTCGGGCGGGGTGATGGCCGAAAACGACGACGCGGGCGGCAGCACCGACGCCCGGCTGGGGCCGGTCCTGCTGGAACCGGGCCGCTATCACCTGGGGGTCGTCGATGTGGGCCGCAACGATGGAAGCACCGGGCCGATCCGCCCCATCGGCCTGACCTTCGACCGCTTCCTGCGGGCCGAGTAATCCTTGCAGCCGACGCAGGGGTTCCTATCTATGGGCAAGGGGCGGCTGTCGCCCCCATCCATGGAGAGGCCCTTGCCGGAAACTGTTCAGCAACAGCTTTTGATCGAACAGCGCGTTGCCAACGAATCGAGATCGCAACTGGTCGCCTATCTGCTGGCGCTCCTGCTGTGGGGACTTGGCGTTCACCGGATGTATCTGGGCCGGTGGGCTAGCGGGATCATCATGCTGGCCTTGTCGGGAATCGGTGCGCTGACCGCGCCCATCCTGATCGGCTGGATTCCCCTGGCCTTCGTCTGGGTCTGGGCCGTGATCGACCTGTTCCTGATCCCCGGCATGATCCGCGACGACCAGGCGGTGATCCGGCAGCGGCTGATGGCGGGACGGTTCTGACAGAAAGGCCGCGCCGGCAATCACGGCGCGGCCCCTTTTCGACGGCGGATCGCCCTATTTCGGGGCGATCATCATCACCATCTGCCGGCCTTCCAGCTTGGGCATGGATTCGATCTTGCCCGCCTCGCCCACGTCGTCGCGGACGCGGTTCAGCAGTTCCAGCCCCAGATCCTGGTGGGCCATTTCGCGGCCGCGGAAACGCAGCGTCACCTTGACCTTGTCGCCTTCGCCCAGGAACTTCATGACGGACCGCATCTTCACATCGTAATCGTGGGTATCGGTTCCCGGACGGAACTTGATTTCCTTGATCTCGATGATCTTCTGCTTCTTGCGGGCCTCGGCCTCGCGCTTCTGCTGTTCATACTTGAACTTGCCCAGGTCCATGACCTTGCAGACGGGCGGCGTCGCGTTGGGCGAGATTTCGACCAGATCCAGCCCGGCGTCCTGCGCCATCTGCAACCCGACCGAGGGCGGAACCACGCCGACATTCTCTCCGTCGGCGCCGATCAGGCGAATTTCGGATACGCGGATGCGTTCGTTCACGCGGGGTCCGGTATCACGGGTGGGCGGTGCGTTATGCGGTCGGCGGGCTATGGCGATGCTCCTTGGATAGCCAATGTGGAATGGACGGAAAATAAGCGTCAAAGCGGGATGATTCAACCGGATTTGATGTCGGGAATCGCTCGCACGGTAGAATTGGAGCCTGCTTGACGCGCCCGGCGGCTTTTCCGCGCCATGCCCCTGTGGCATAGGATTTGGCGAACCCCTGCAAGGAACAGCCCCGCCATGCGCATTCTTCCGGCCCTGATCGTGATTCTGGCTCTTGGCCTGGGGGGATGGTGGCTCTGGCAGGACGGACGCACCGAAACCGCTTCTCCTGCCGTTACGCAAGCGCCTGCGGCCGACGCGGCCCCCGCTGCCACCCAGGCGACCGAGGCCGCCGCCGACGCGGCAGCCGATGCCGCCGCGATCGCCGCCGATGTCGCGGCCGAGGCGGTCCAGGCGTCCGAGGATGCGGGCGTCGCCCCCGTCAGCGACGCCGCGGCCGAGGCCGAGGCCGCCGCCGAAGCGGCCCTGGACGCGGCCGACCGCGCGGCAGATGCCGCAGCCACCGCCGCCAGCGGCGCGGCCGCCCCCGTTGCCCAAGCCGCCGAGGACGCGGCCCAGGCCGCTCATGATGCCGCAGCGGCGACGGACCAGGCCGCAACGGCCGCCGTCACCGCCGCGCGGATCCAGACGCTGTTGACGCCCGAGGGGTTCGACGCGGCCGAGGTGGCCCGGCTGATCGACGCCGCCGCCATCGGCGAGACGCAGAAGGCCACGCTGAAGCGCCTGGTCGAAACCGCCGGAAGCAATCCCGACCTGCTGCGCCAGGCCCTCGACCAGGTCAAGGCCGTGATGCCGTGACGGCGCATCCGCCGCTGGCGGCGTTCCTGAAGGCGCGCCCCCCGGTTCTTGCGCGCGGCCCCATCGCCCTCATCCTGATCGAGGACGACGCGGCGGTCGAAGAAACGTTGCGCCATCACCTGGCCCTCGGCTTTCGCCACATCCTTGCGCTGTCGCCGGGTCCGGTTCCTGTCCCGCCGGACGCAGGGGGGCGCGTGACCAACCTGCACTGGAACACCCGTGACGCCCTGGCCCATCAGGGCGCGGTGGATGCGGTGATCCGGGCCGTTCCCGCCGGAACCTGGCTTTACTACTGCTACAACGCGGAATTCCTGTTCTTTCCCTTTTCCGAAACTCGCACCGTGTCCGAGCTTCTGGCCTTCCACGCCGAGGAACGGCGCGACGCGATGCTGACCTATGTGATCGACCTCTATGCGCCCGATCTGGCCCGTGATCCGAACGCGGTCAACCTGACCGAGGCGATGTTCGACCGGGCGGGCTATTTTGCGCTTGGCCGCAAGGGATCGGACGGGCAACCGCTGGACCGGCAACTGGATTTCCACGGCGGCCTGCGCTGGCGGTTCGAGGAGCACGTACCCCCCGCCCGCCGCCGCATCGACCGCATCGCCCTGTTCCGTGCGGCCCCCGGCCTGCGCATCGAGGCCGATCACCGCTTCAACGTCCCGGAATACAACACCTATGCCTGCCCCTGGCATCACAACCTGACCGCCGCCATCGCCTCTTTCCGCGCCGCCAAGGCCCTGGCGACCAATCCCGGATCCCGAGACGCGGTGGACAGCTTCAGGTGGCGAAATTCCGAGCCCTTCCAGTGGCGCGCCCGGCAACTGATGGATCTGGGGCTGATGGAACCGGGGCAGTAGTTCTAGGCGATTACAACCTTGCGCCCTTCCTCATCCCCTCTGGACGCCGCCCCCTGCGTCGGGTCTTCTAACGCGAACGGAGGGTGCGCATATGGACGATCTGGAACGCCGTATTGCCCAAGCGCGGGGCGACGAACCCGCCGATCTGCTGCTGCGGGGCGGGCGGGTCTTCGACCTGATCACCGGGGCGCTGATGGCGGGGGACGTGGCGATCTGCGGCGACCGGATCGCGGGGATCGGCGACTACGAGGCGCGGCAGGTGATCGACGTGACCGGCCTGACCCTGGTGCCGGGCTTTATCGACACGCATCTGCATGTCGAAAGCAGCCTGGTCACGCCCCATGAATTCGACCGCTGCGTGACGCCGCGCGGCATCACCACCGCCATCTGCGATCCGCACGAAATCGCGAATGTCATCGGCCTGGACGGCATCCGCTGGTTCCAGAAGGCCAGCGAATGCCTGCTGATGGACCTGCGCGTGCAACTGTCGTCCTGCGTGCCCTCGACCGAGATGGAGACCTCGGGCGCGCGGATCGAGGCGGCGGATCTGCAAAGGGTGATGGGTCACCCGTCGTCTATCGGGCTGGCCGAGTTCATGAACTATCCCGGCGTCATCCACCGCGATCCCGCCGCCATGGCCAAGCTGCGGCTGTTCGCGGGCGGCCATGTCGACGGCCATTGCCCGCAACTGACCGGGCGCGACCTGTCGGCCTATGTCGCGGCGGGCATCCGCACGGAACACGAGGCGACGACCGCCGCCGAGGCGCTGGAAAAGCTGCGCAACGGAATGCGCGTCCTGATCCGCGAGGGATCTGTCAGCAAGGATCTGGCGGCGCTCCAGCCGGTGCTGACCGATGTGACCGCGCCCTATATGTGCCTTTGCACCGACGACCGGAACCCGCTGGACATCGCGGAACACGGGCACCTGGACCACATGATCCGGGAACTGATCCGGCGCGGCAGCCCGGTGCTGGCGGTCTATCGCGCGGCCTCGCTGTCGGCGGCCGAGGCTTTCGGATTGAAGGATCGCGGGCTGATCGCGCCAGGGATGCGCGCCGACATCGTGGCACTGGACAGTCTGGAAAGCTGCCGGGCGCAGGCGGTGCTGTGCGGCGGGCGGGTCGTCGATGACGCGGCCTTTGCCGCGCGGCCGCCGTCCCGGCCGGTGGCCCGCGCCTCGGTCAAGGCGCCGCATGTCGGACCGCAGGACTTCCGCTGCGCCGGAAACCGCAGCGAAACCCCGGTGATCGGTATCATCGAGGGCAAGATCATCACCGCCCACCTGACCCACGACATCGCGCCCCAGGATGGCGACAAGCGCCCCGATCCGGCCCGCGATCTGGCCCGCATCGCCGTGATCGAACGCCACGGCCGGAACGGCAACATCGCCACGGGCTTTGTCCAGGGTTTCGGGATCCGGCGCGGGGCCATCGCCTCGACCGTGTGCCACGATCATCACAACATTGCCGTCGTCGGCGCCGATTACGACGACATGGCGCGGGCCGCGAACCGCCTGTCGCAGATCGAGGGCGGCTTCGTCGTCGCGGGCGGGGGCGACATCCTGGCCGAACTGCCCCTGCCCGTCGCGGGGCTGATGAGCCTCGATCCGTTCGAGATGGTCCGCGACCGGCTGATCCTGCTGCGCGACGCGGCCAAGTCGCTGGGGGTCACGCTGGAGGAACCCTTCCTGCAACTGGCCTTCCTGGCCCTGCCAGTCATCCCGGCGCTGAAGATCACCGACCGGGGGATGATCGACGTGACGCGGTTCGAGATTCTGCCCGGATGACGGCACGGGCGCGGCCGACTGCGACATAAAATTCCGTCGGCCCGCCCCTGCGTGGCGAAAACTGCCGGAGGCGGGTCATCTTCGAAACCTAACGCCAGGCGTTCGGTGGCATGACTTTCGCCAAACCACGCAATCACGACCATGCAGGAGTCTTCATGACCACATACACGCTTGCGCTGATTCCGGGCGACGGCATCGGGGTCGATGTTACCGATGCGGCGATGCAGGTGCTGGACGCCGCCGCCGCGCGTTTCGGCCTGGGCCTGGACAAGACGCGCTTCGACTGGTCCTGCGAAACCTATCTGGCGACCGGCCGGATGATGCCCGAAGACGGCATCGACCAGTTGCGGTCCTTCGACGCGATCTTTCTGGGTGCGGTCGGCTGGCCCGCCACGGTGCCGGATTCAGTGTCGCTGCACGGATTGCTGCTGCCGATCCGCAAGGCCTTCGACCAATACGCCAATATCCGCCCGCACCGCCTGCTGCCCGGCGTCGAAGGCCCGCTGCGTGCGCAGGGCTTCGACATCCTCTGCATCCGCGAGAACACCGAGGGCGAATATTCCGGCGCTGGGGGCCGCGTCCACCAGGGCCGCGACAACGAGGTCGCGGTGGAAACCTCGATCTTCACCCGCAAGGGGGTGGAACGGATCCTGCGCTTCGGCTTCGAACAGGCAAGGGCGCGCAGGAAGCACCTGACCTCGGTCACGAAATCGAACGCGCAGAAATACTCGATGGTGTTCTGGGACGAGGTGACGCGCGAACTGGCCGCCGAATACCCGGACGTGACGGTCAGTCCCATGCATATCGACGCAATGGCCGCCAAGATGGTGATGGCGCCCCAGGATCTGGACGTGGTGGTGGCGTCGAACCTGTTCGGCGACATCCTGACCGACCTGGGCGCGGCGATCCAGGGCGGCCTGGGCTTCGCGGCCTCGGCCAACATCAATCCCGACCGCAGCGTGCCGTCGATGTTCGAACCCGTGCATGGCTCGGCCCCCGATATCGCGGGCAAGAACATCGCCAACCCCATCGCCGCGATCTGGTCGGGGGCGCAGATGCTGGAACACCTGGGCGAAACCGACGCCGCCGCCGCTGTGCTGGCCGCCATCGAATCGGCGACCGCGCGCGGCATCGGCATCCGTCCCGGCCTGCACGGAACCCAGGAAATCACCGCCGCCGTGATCGCCGCGCTGGAGGAGAACGCATGACCACCACTCCGAACGACATCCGCAGCGCCCTGAAGGATCCCGGCCTGTTCCGCGAAGCCGCGCTGATCGACGGCGAATGGCTGGCGCGGGCCGACATGGACGTGATCGACCCTGCGACCGGCGACGTGCTGGGCCGGATGCCCGACTGCACGGCGGCCGAGACCGAGGCCGCCATCGCCGCCGCCGAAACCGCCATGAAAGCATGGAAGGCGCGCACCCATGCCGACCGCGCCGACCTGCTGATGGCCTGGCACCAGCTGATCCTGGACCATGCCGACGACCTGGCGCTGATCCTGACCCGCGAACAGGGCAAGCCCTTGGCCGAGGCGCGGGGAGAGATCCTGTATGGCGCCAGCTTCGTGCGCTGGTTCGCCGAGGAAGCGCGGCGGATCAACGGCAAGATCATCCCCTCGCCCGTGCCGGGCAAGAAGATCTTTGCGATGAAAGAGCCGGTCGGCGTCTGCGCCATCATCACGCCGTGGAACTTTCCCAATGCGATGATCACCCGCAAGGTCGCGCCTGGCCTGGCGGCGGGCTGCACGATGGTCATCAAGCCCTCGGATTTCACCCCCTATTCGGCGCTGGCGCTTGGCGTGCTGGCGGAACGCGCGGGGATCCCGGCGGGCGTGCTGAACATCCTGACCGGCCGGCCCGAGGCGATCGGCAGCGCGCTGACCGCAAGCCCGGTGGTGCGCAAGCTGTCCTTCACCGGATCGACCCGCGTCGGCGCCCTGCTGGCCGAGCAATGCGCGCCGACGCTGAAGAAGATGTCGCTGGAACTGGGCGGCAACGCGCCCTTCATCGTCTTCGACGACGCGGATCTGGATGCCGCGGTGGAAGGCGCGATGGTCAGCAAGTTCCGCAACGGCGGGCAGACCTGCGTCTGCGCGAACCGCATCCTTGTGCAATCGGGCATCCACGACGCCTTCGTCGCGGCGCTGGCCGCCCGCGTCGATGCGCTGAAGGTCGGCCCCGGCACCGAACCGGGGGTCCAGATCGGCCCGATGATCAACCCCGCCGCCATCGACAAGATCGGCGCCCATATCGACGACGCGCTGTCCAAGGGCGCAACCCGCGCCACCGCGACACGCGACCTGGGGCAGCAGTTCGCCGACCCGACCGTGTTGGTGGGCGCCACGACCGAAATGCGGCTGGCCTCGGAGGAAACCTTCGGCCCGGTCGCGCCGATCTTCCGCTTCGAGACCGAGGACGAGGCGCTGGCCATCGCCAATGGCACGCCCTTCGGCCTGGCCGCCTATTTCTTCACCCGCGACATGGCCCGCGCCTTCCGCTTCGGCGAGGCGCTGGAGGCCGGGCTGGTCGGCCTGAACACCGGCGCGGTCAGCCATGCCGAGGCGCCCTTCGGCGGCGTCAAGGCCTCGGGCCTGGGCCGCGAGGGCGCGCAGGAGGGGATCGAGGAATACCTGGAAACCAAGGCGTTCCATTTCGGCGGGCTGTAAGCCATCCTGCCCCGCCACCTGCGGGGTTGCGGGGCCGGACCAAAGCCGGGTCGTTCCATGACCGAGATCCGGACCGGCACGGCCATCGTCATGCGCCTGCACCCTCTCGGCGGCGGCAGGATTGTAGGGACCGACATTTCGAGCGCCTTCAGGGCGCTTGAGCAAGGGCGCCTGACGGGGCGCCTTTTCCCTTGAAGACCGGACTGCAAGATCGCCTCGCGCGTCATGCACGGGCCGCAGATCGAAAATGCCGATGGTTTCGATGACCATTTGTCATTCGCCCAAATCCTCCTGAAAATGTTAAGGATTTCCGGTACCGTGCCGGGCGCCGCCTCCGCATGACCGGCGTGCTGCCTGTCGCAAACGGCATGGATCCCGTCGCCCGCGCAGCAACACGCACCCTCGATCTGCGTAGCCATCACGGTCATCGCGGGCCTTGCCGCCCGGCCAAGACATCTCTGGGAGGAGATACATGATACTGACTGAGACTGCCGGAACCTCCGATCCGTCGGGGCTGGATCTGGCGCCCCTCAAACGCATCCATATCGTCGCCACGGCGGCGATCCTGGGGGGCGCCGCCCTGGACGGATATGTCCTGGGCATCATCGGGCCGTCGCTAGCCCTGGCCAGCACCGAAATGCAGCTTTCCAGCCTGAACCAGGGCCTGATCGCCGCAAGCGCCCTGATCGGCGTGTTCATCGGCGGGCTGATCTTCGGCAACCTGGCCGACCGCTATGGCCGCCGCCCGGTCTTCGCCTGGAACCTGGCGGCTTTCGTGGTGCTGTCCCTGCTGCAATATCTGGTGCAGGACATGTGGCAGCTTGTGGTGCTGCGGCTGGCACTGGGACTGGCCATCGGCGTGGAATACGCGGTGGGCACCGCCGTGCTGGCCGAATTCTCTCGCCGTCGCGGCCGGGGGGTGCTGCTGGGCAGTTTCGCGCTGGCCTGGCAAATTGGCTTCAGCGTCGCCTTCTTCGTGGGGATGGCCTACGAGGGCGACAACTGGCGGCTGCTGCTGGCCAGCAGCGCGATCCCGGCGGCGATCACGTTCCTGCTGCGGCTGGGCCTGCCCGAAAGCCCCATGTGGCTCAAGGCGCGCGGCCGAGAGCAAGAGGCCGAGGACATCGTCCGCAGGCATTTCGGAACCGGCTACACCATCCCGACCATCGCGCTTGAGGAAACCCACCCCTCGCCGGTCGAGCTGTTCCGGCACCCGAACTGGCGGGCGCATCTTTACGCCGGTCTCTTCTGGTTCTGCCAGATCGGCCCGTTCTTCGCCATCTTCACCTTTGCGCTGCCGGTCTTCAAATCCCTGGGCATCGAAAGCGGCCTGACGGTCGACATCCTGCTGAACGGCTTGCAGATTCTTGGCGCGGTCTTCGGGCTGTGGCTGCTGCACTGGCTGACGCGCAGAAGCTTCGTGATCTCGACCTTCGCGATCATGTTCGTCCTGCTGCTGGGCCTGGGATTGCTGCCCGATGCGCCGACCTGGCTGGTGGTGTCGCTGTTCGCGGGCTACATGTTCATCGCGCCCGCCGCCAACAACATGCAGTTCGTCTATCCGTCCGAGATCTTCGAAACCCGCATCCGGTCCACCGGGGTCGGCTTCGCCGCCGCATTCTCTCGCATTTCCGCCGCCGCCGCGACCTATCTGCTGCCGGTGGCGATGCAGGAATACGGGGTCTCGGCCACGTTGCTGATCATGGCCGCCTTCCCGCTGGTGGGACTGGTCGTGTCGCTGGTCTGGGCGCCCGAAACCAAGCGCGCGCAACTGAGATAGGAACCGGCCGCGCCACCCAGGCGCGGCCCATTCATTTCGGGATGTCGTCCTTCATTTCCAGAAGGATGGCATCGGCGAAATTCCGTTCCAGCCGCGACGGCAGCGCCGCCCGGCTGCGCAGCACATGCGAGACCGAGGGCATGGCGGGAAGGTCCGAATGCAGTTCGGTCAATCCTTCCTCAAGGTTGCTGCGGCCCAGCAGGCCGATCCCGAAGCCGCTCTTGATGCCCGCGCGGATGCCTTCCTTGCCCGGACATTCCAGCACCACCCGCAGGCTCCGTCCGGTGGCCGTCAGCGCCTGCATGGCCGCCAGCTTGTAGAACGAATTGCTGTCGAAGGACACGAAGGGGATGCTGTCGCCCAGTTGCGGAGGATGGTCGATGCTGCGGACCCAGATCAGATCCTCGCGCCACAGTTCGATGTCGTCCGGCTCCATGTCCTTGGTGAAGGTTTGCAGGATCGCCATGTCGATCTCGCCGGTGGTCAGCCAGAAATTCAGCATCAGGCTTTGCGCCACCCGCGCATACAGCGAGACGTTGGGATGCACGCGGCCGAATCGGCCCAGCACCTTGGCCAGTTCGGCGCTGGTCGCGTCCTCGGTCGCGCCCAGCCGGATCTGCCCCGCCAGATCCGAGGACCGAAAATGCTGCGCCGCCTCGTCATGCAACGAGATCAGGCGTTCGGCGTAATGCAGCAGCCCCTGCCCGTCCGAGGTCGGCACCATCCCGTGTTCGCCCCTCATCAGGATCGGCCGGCCGACGCGGCTTTCCAGCCGGGTGATCTTGTGGCTGACCGCCGATTGCGTCAGGTTCAGCGCCTTGGCCGCGCGGGTCACGCCGCCATGATCCAGCACCGCCTTGAAGGCGCGCAGGGATTCGATGTCCAACCGCATCATTCGGACTCCTATGACAGGAATGCGTGGCCGCCGGTGGGCAGCTTCGTCATGTCGGGATGGCCGGATATAACCTGACCGCACCGTATCACACCATGCCAAATTGTCATGTTCCTGATGAAATCATGTCAGTTCGGAGGGCAACGAGTCTGGGGTAAACGGATCCCATCCAGTTGCCCTAGGGGGAGAGACACCATGGCCCTGACCGACCGCAAAATCCTGACCTTCGACGTCGTCGGCACGCTTGTCGACTTCGAAGCCGGCGTCATCAACTTCTTCCGGCCCGTCTTCGACAAGGCCGGCGTCGAGATCGAGGACGCCAGGATCCTGACCGAATTCGCCGACGCCGAGGACGAACAGCACCACCTGACCCCCGGCATCCCCTTTACCTGGATGCTGCCCGAGGTCTATCGCACCATCGCCACCAAATACGGCCTGCCGATCGACGACGACCACCTGGACGGTCTGCGCCGGTCGATGACCGACTGGCCGGCCTTCCCGGATGCGGTCGAGGGCATGAAGGCGCTGCGCAAGCGCTTCCGCTTGGTGGCGCTGACCAATGCCGACAACTGGGCCTATGAGCAGTTCTCGGCTACGCTGGATCACCCCTTCGACGACAAGGTGACGGCCGAGGATGTCGAGGTCTGCAAGCCCGATCCGCAGGTGTTCTCCTATGTCCGCGGCCGCAACAGCCATCTGGGCTTCCGCCTCAAGGACTATCTGCACGTCGCGCAAAGCCAGTTCCACGACATCCGCGTGGCGAAGAAGCTGGGCATCCAGGTCGCCTGGATCGAGCGGCGCAAGGGCCTGGAAGGCTATGGCGGCTCGCCCGCGGTCGCTGACGCGGCGGTGCCGGACTATCACTTCGCCTCGATCGCCGAACTGGTCGAAGCCGTCGAAGCGGGCAAGTAAGGGGTCCGCGCCATGTCGCAGATGATCGTGTTCGACCTGGAAAACCTCGGCGCGCCCGAACTGTCGCAAGCTGCGCCCGACCGGCTGGTCGAGGGCAATCCCAGCTACAAGACCTGGGAACAGGACGTGGTCGACGGCGGCCGCATCCGCAGCGGCGTCTGGGAAGCGACGCCGGGCGCCACCCGCTCGATCAAGGGCGAGACCTGGGAGTTCTGCCATGTCCTGTCGGGCGTGGTCGAACTGACCGAGGACGGCGGCGAGACGCGGCGCCTGACGGCGGGCGACACCTTCATCATGCGCCCCGGCTTCGTCGGCACCTGGCGCACCATCGAGACGGTGCGCAAGCTGTGGGTCATCGTGTCCTAGGGCCTTTGGGTCCGACCCGGACAAGTCCAGCCGCGCGGGCAGGGGCATCTGCCCTTTGCCCGCGCCGGTCATTTTCACCCTGGAAACGAAAGACAGATCATGTCCCAATCCCTGCCGATCGCCGATGTCCGTTCGCTGTGGCAGGCCACGGCGGTCAACCGACCCCAGGCGCCCGAGTTGCGCGGGGCGAAGCAATATGATGTCGCCATCATCGGCGGCGGCTTCACCGGCCTTTCCACCGCCCGCTACCTGGCGAAACGCGGGCTGTCCTGCGCCATCCTGGAGGCCAACGCCATCGGCTGGGGATGCAGCGGCCGCAACGGCGGCGTGGTTTCCGCCAAATACCGCATCACCTATCCCGAGATCGCCCGCATCCACGGCCTTGAGGCCGCGCGGCGGATGCACGCCCTGGGGCGTGAGACGGTCGAGCATCTGAACGAGCTGGTCGAGGATTACGGCATCGAGGCCGCCCATTACCGCCAGGGCGGCTGGCTTTTGTGCGCCCATACGCACAGCTACATGCGCAAGATCGAAAAAGAGATCGAGTGGATGCGCGTCAACCTGGGCGACACCACCAACCGCCTGGTCAGTGCCGAGGAAGTCCATGCCGAGACCAGCTCGCGCGATTTCGTCGGCGGCATGCTGACCTCGTTCGGGGGCACGCTGCACCCGCTGAACCTGGTCTTCGGCATGGCGAACGGGGTGATGCGGGACGGGGTCTCGATCTATCAGAACTCGCCGGTGCTCAAGACGCATCAGTCGGGCGGCCGCGTGGTGCTGGAAACCCCGAACGGCACCGTCAGCGCCCGGCAGATGGTCATCGGGACGGACGGCTATAACGAACTGACCCCGGCGACCGGGGGCGTGCGCAAGGCCATCGTGCCGTTCCGGTCGGCCATGATCGTCAGCGAGCCGCTGGAGCAGTCGGTGGCCGACAGCCTGTTCACCGAAGGCCGCAGCTATGCCGAGACGCGCCGGATGATGCGCTGGTTCCGCAAGGTCGACAACCGGCTGATGTATGGCGGCCGCGGCGCCTTCGGCAAGGAGGATTCGGAATCCGCCTTCGAGGCGCTGCGCCGCGCGATGTTCCGGCAGTTCCCGCAGCTTGAGGGCAAGCGGATCACGCATCGCTGGTCGGGGCTGGTGGCGCTGACGCTGGACAGCATCCCGCATCTGGGCCGGCTGGACGACAAGACGGTCTACGCCATGGGCTACAACGGCACGGGGGTCGCCATGTCCTCGGCCATTGGGAAATACGTGGCGGCGGTGGTTGTCGGGGAAAAGCCGGACCTGGGCCTGATTACCGCGACCCCGCTGAAGCAGGTGCCGATGTACGGGGTCCGCGAACCCGCCGTGCGCATGGTGGCGGGCTGGTATCAGTTCCTGGATGCCATCGGGAAATGATCCGGCATGGAAAAAGGGCGGCTGCGATGCCGCCCTTATTCGTCCGCCGCCATAGGATCAGCGATTTTCCCGGATCAATGACTTGAGCGGAACATAGCCCCGGTCCAGCAGCGTCTGGATCACGATATAGCTGAAATATTTCGCCACGCCGATATTCTTCTCCAGCACGTCCAGGATGATCTCCTGGTAATGCAGCATGTTGCGCACCGTGAATTTCAGCAGATAATCATAGCCCCCGGAAATCAGGTGCATTTCCTGGAGGTTTTCGATCTTGCGGATCTCGCGTTCGAATTTCTGGAAATCCTCGCGGCGGTGGTCGGCCAGTGTCACTTCGGTAAAGACCATGACGCTTTCGGCCAGCTTGCGGATATTGATCTGCGCGCGATAGCTTTCGATGAAACCGGCCTTTTCCAGCCGCTTCACCCGTTGCAGGCAAGGCGACGGAGACAGGCCGACGGCGTCCGCCAGCCTGACATTGGTCATGCCGCTGTCGGCCTGAAGCTGCGCAAGGATGTTGACATCGATTCGGTCGAGCCGTGGATTTTCCGCCATGCCTGTTCCCTCTTGCGCAGACGCCGGATCAGGCGCGCAGTTCTTCCTGATGGGCTTTTACCAGATCGGCCATCGAGTTGAACCGGAAGTCGTAGGTCGGCATCTCGCCCGGATTCATCGTCGCGCCGAAACCCTTCTGGTCGTGGCGGCGATAGATCCAGCAGTTCGCCAGGCCGAACTTGTTGGCCGGGCCGTGGTCGTGGAACATGCTTTCGGCGGTATGCAGGATGTCGGACTTCTGAAGCCCCAGCGAGGTGATCTTTTCCAGCATATAGTCGAAGTTCCGGTCGAACGGCTTGTAGCTGCCGACATCCTCGGCGGTATAGGCGCCGTCGAAATGCACGCCCAGCTTTTCGTTCGAGCCCTTGAAGCTGTCGTTGTCGGTATTGGTCAGGACGATCAGCTTATAGTGCTTCTTCAGATATTGCAGCGCGCCTTCGCTGTCGGGGAAGGCGGGCCATTTCTTGACCGATTCGCCGTATTCGACGCATTCCTCGCGCGTGAAGGGCACGCCCCATTCCTCGGCCAGGCGCTTATAGACGATTTGCAGCAGTTCGCTGTATTTCTTGGCGGGGGTGTATTTCTGCTGGCTGGATTCGTGGCGGGCGTGCGCCTCCAGGATTTCGTCGCGCGACAGGTCGCGGTCGACGCGGGCGGTCAGGCCCTTCAGCCCCTCGATCATGCCGCTTTCCCAGTCGATCAGCGTGCCGTAAACGTCGAAGGTCAGCGCCTTGAAGTCGGTCAGTTTCATCGGATTGTCCTTTATGCGTTGGAAATTTCGGTCAGGGTGGCGTCGACGCGGTCGATCAGCAGATCGACTTCGTCCTCGGTGATGCAGATCGGCGGCGCGAAGCCCAGCGTTCCGTCGTTGAAGGCGCGGAAGATGATGCCGTTGCGATAGCCGATCTCGGCCAGGCGGGGGCCGATGCGGGCCTCGGCGGGGAATTTCGCCTTGGTCGCCTTGTCGCTGACCAGCTCGATCGCCGCCAGCAGGCCCTTGCCGCGCACCTCGCCCACCAGCGGGCGGTCGCGGAACTCGGCCAGGCGTCGGGTGAAATAGGCGCCGACGCTGTGGGCGTTGTCGATCATCCCGCCGCGATAGAGCTTCAGCACCTCAAGTCCCACGGCGGCGCTGACCGGATGGCCGGAATAGGTCAGGCCATGGCCCAACGCCACCCCTTCGGGCGCGCCGTCGGCGATCACCTGATAGACCCGATCCGCCATCAGCACCGCGCCCATCGGCGCATAGCCCGAGGTCAGGCCCTTGGCGATGGTGATGAAATCCGGCGTCAGCCCTTCGTGTTCGCAGGCGAAGATCGGGCCGGTGCGGCCGAAGCCGGTGATGACCTCATCGACGACGAACAGGATGTCCAGTTCCCGGCAGGCTTCCTGCATCGCCTTGGCGAAACCGGCGGGCGGCACGATGACGCCGCCGGACCCTTGGATCGGCTCCATGATGAAGGCGGCGACGTTTTCCGCGCCCAGTTCCGCCACCTTGTCGCGGAAGGATTGCACCACCGCGGCGCTGACCGCATCGCCGTCCGGCCCGGCCGGGTGGCGATAGGGGTTGGGCGACGGAATATGGTGCTGGCGCGCGCCCGGCACGTCGAAGCCTTCGTGGAACAGCGGCAGCGCCGTCAGCCCCGATCCGGTGGACGACGATCCGTGATAGCCCGATTGCAGCGCGATGAAGTTCTTCTTCGCGGTCTGGCCGCGCGCGTTCCAATAGTAACGCACCAGCCGAATCACCGAATCGACCGCATCCGACCCGCCCAGCGTGAAGAACACGTGGTCCACGCCTTCCGGCGCAAGCTCGGCCAGTTCTGCGGCCAGGCGAATCGCCGGTTCGCTGCCGAAATGGAAATAGCCCGTCGCATAGGGCAGCCGCATCATCTGTTCTGCCGCCGCATCGACGATGCTTTTATGGCCATAGCCCGCGTTCACGCACCACAGGCCGGCGAAACCGTCCAGCAGCCGGTTTCCGGCGCTGTCGGTCAGAAAACAGCCCTGCCCCGACTGAAGGATCGTCACGCCGCGCCGTTCATGCTCGCGCAGCGAGACGACGGGATGGATCAGATGAGCCTTGTCGAGGGCTTCAAGCGAATTGGCCAGCATCGGAGTTCCCTTTCTTCCTGCCGCTTTCACCTGCAATATGCCCTGAAAACGGTATCATTTTTTCCCTATTCCGACGCCTGTTCGGCATCGCATGACAAATTCGCCTGCCATGCAGCAGGAAATGTCATGATTCCCGCACGGCCTCGAACTGGGCGCAGGTGCGTCTCCACAATTCCAGATAGGCGTCGCGGGTCATGTAGGCGGCATGGGCGGTCAGGGTCACGTCCTGGCGGCCGGGCAGCGGGTCGTCGGGCGACAGGGGTTCGGCGTCGAACACGTCCGTCGCCAGGTGGCCCGCCTGCCCGCTGTCCAGGGCGGCGATCAGCGCGGCGGGGTCGATCAGCTGCGACCGGGCGGTGTTGACCAGCAGAAAGCCCGGCGCGGGCAGTGCCAGCCGGGCGGAGTTCAGAAAGCCGCGCGTCGCCTCGGTCAGGGCCAGGTGCAGCGACACCACCTCGGCGCCATGCAGCGCCTGGTTCAGGTCGGCGCAGAACAGCGGGTGGTCCAGCGGGCTGCGATTCCAGCCCGCCACCCGCATCCCGAAAGCGGCGCAGCGTTCCGCGAAGGCCTGCCCGATGCCCCCCATGCCCAGCACAGCGACCTTGCGGCCAGCAAGCTGCATACCGCCGCGCGGCTGCCAGACGCCCGCGCGAATGTCGCGGTCCATCCGCGCCACCTGCCGCGCCCCGGCCATCATCAGCGCGAAGGCATGTTCCGCAACCGCCACCGAACCATAGCCGGGCGTCGTCAGCACCGGCACGCCCCGCGCCCGCGCCAGGGCGGCGTTGACATAGGTGCCCGCGCCCGTGCCCATGAAGACGATGGCGCGCAGGGTCGGCGCCTGGGTCAGCACCGCGTCGGGGATCAGCGTATGTTCGACCATCAGCACCTCGGCATCGCGGGCCATGGCCAGGATCGCCGCGTCGTCGGGATCGCCGCGATGAATGCGCACGCCCGGCGGCACCGGCGCCGCGCCCGAATCGAACAACCGGGCCAGTTCCGGGGTGCAGTCGATGAACCAGGCTTTCATGCGCGTCTCCTGCGGCTGTGTCGGCGATACTCTAGGGTCTGTGGGGATTCATCGTGAGTTGATAACGGCGGCAGCGAGGTAGATCATTGCTTCAAAGCTCCGGTCGGTCTTGCAAGCACGCATGGCGA
>NZ_UZWE01000033.1 GCF_900631945.1 Paracoccus haematequi | reverse complement strand
ATCGCCATGCGCTGCTGCAAGACTGATGAAAGTTTCAGCGCCTTCATTGCTCTCGCCGCAACCGTCATCCGACTCCGGTGAACGTCAACACACCCTAGTTCCGCGTCGCCGAATTTCTTTTTCGACAAGTTCGTGGCAAAAACCGAGTCACCTATTCCTCGTGGAACCCAGTCATCTATAGGTCCTGACTCTAGCATGTCGTGCGCCCCGCTTGCAGAGTTTAGAAACGATAACAACGCAATAACCTGATTCCGCAGTTCTGTAGTTGCGGCTGAGAGTGGGACGCGTTTTTCAGCCTCCGCCGCTTAAGCTAGGCTGTCCATTAGCTGCAGCGCTCCATCCGCCAAAGGGCGTTGAAGGCCGGCTGCGATCTCCAGCGGGGCGCTTAGCCAAGTGTCCCAATCCTTGGGATCGGTCAGGATCACGGGCATTGCCTTGGGATGCACCGCCTTGACCTCGGCATTGGGGGCGCAGGTCAGAAATGCGTAGAGATCATCCACGGTCTTGCCATCCTTGACCTTGCGGATCGAGCGCCAAGCGCGCGTCTCGATACCGGCGAAGAATGCCGGCCGGTCGTCCGCCAGGGTAAACCACTGGTTGCCTCGTCCGGCGCCGAGAGGCTCGGCAAAGGCGGTCAGCGGGACCAGGCAGCGGTGGGCCGGTCCCAGCCATCTGTGCCAGTGCGGCGAGCCGAGATTGCGGACGTTGGTGACGCCCGGATCGCGGTCGGTCTTTAGGGCGCCTGGCGGCGACGGCATCCCCCACCGAGCCATCACCAACTCCAGCCCGCCGGTGTCCGCATCGTGGCGGATGATCGGGGCCGGCCTGTCGGGATAGACATTGCCCAGCTCAAGATTGCCGGCCCGATCCGAAGAAGTCCGCCAATGATATTGCGCGCGCCTTCGGCGTGACGTCGCAATGGGTCCACAAGCTTCGGACGCAGATGCGCGAGGAATATGGCCTGGGCGACCAGCCATCATTGCCGCTGTGGGACGACTGACGGCGATCCCCCCGAAACTGCATCCCCCGGCCCCTGCGCTATTGTGCATGGCAATCCCGCTCGTGATCGGGATCGCGATGTCTCCCGATGCGGAGACCGGACATGCGGATCAAGAATCACAAGCTGGAAGGCGCGACCTATCGCGCGGCGGTCCTTCGGGGGGCAGATCACCCCGGAGCTTGTCATCCTGCACGATACCGCCGGGCGGCTGACCAAGGGCAACAGCGCAGATTACCTGCGCACCAGCCCCGGCGGCACCTCGGTCCATTTCATCGTCGAGCGCGACGGGTCGATCGAGCAGCAGGTGCCGACCAACCGGCGCGCGGGCCATGCGGGAAAGTCCAGCTATCACGGGCGGACCGACTGCAACGCCTTTTCCATCGGGACCGAGATCGTCAATCCGGGCCGGATGGACGCCGTCGCCGGTCAGCAGAATGTCGGGCGCGCGTGGTGGGGGCAGAACCTTCAGGGGGAACGTCCCGGCGACACCGTGGTCATGGCGACACCCGAACACGGGACCGGGGCCTGGATGTCCTATCCGGCCGAGCAGATCGACGCCATCGACCAGCTTCTGACCGCGCTGTTCGCAGCCATCCACACGCTGCACGACATCCGCACCCACTGGTATGTCTCGCGCGGCCGCAAGGTCGACACAAACCCGCTCTTCCCGCTGGAGCAACTGCGCACCCGAATCCTCGGCCGTGATGACCCCGCCGATCTGGCCGCCGAGGCCGCATCCGTGCCGGGGCCGACCGACGACACTGTCAGGATCAAGGCCGCATCCGGCCTGAACATGCGCGCTGGTCCTGCCGGCCGATCCCGACGCGCCCGTCGACCCGGACGCGCCCGAGGCGTCAGGCCCGCGCCCGATCGTGGCCGGCGGTCCGCCGCGCCTGTTCACCCGTGACGCCATGAGGGACTTCTGATGGCGGGCGTCAGCGTCGAAATCACCCCCGATCTGTCCGGTACCCAGCGCATCCGCGACCTGTCGGCCGAGGATCTGGAAACCTTGGTCTTCGCCATCGGCGAGCTGATGGTGACCTAGACCAAGACCCGCATCGCCGACGAAAAGACCGATCCCGATGGCGCGCCCTGGGCGCCCTGGTCCAAGGCCTATGCCGCGACCCGGTCCGCGCGTCACTCGCTCCTGGTCGGCGTCGGCAATCCCGGCCTGATGGAGAGCATCGCCAACCATTCCACCGCCGACGCCGCGATCGTCGGCACCAACCTGGTCTATGCGCGCGTCCACCAACTGGGCAGCGAGGATGGCGACATCCCCGCCCGGCCCTATCTGGGCCTGTCCGGCGAGAACCGCCGCGAGATCGAGGCGCTGGTGGTGGACGGCCTTGAAGGGCTGCTGCAATGACCGTCCGTCCCGATCTTCTGGCCGCGCTGCCGCAGCTGGCCGCCGACCAGGTGAAGTCCTGGCTGCCCCATCTGGCCACCTGCAAGGGCATCGTCGGCCGGATCGACCTGGCCGAGGTCAAGCGGCTGGGGATCCAGTCGCCCGCCGTGCTGGTCTCGCGCTTCGGCGCGCGGGTTCACCAGACCCTGGCGGGGCCGCATCGCCATTACCTGGTGGACCTCGCGGCCTTTGTCGTCACCAAGGACATGATGGGCCTTGGCCGCAACGACGCTGCGGCCGCGATCACGCAGGCCCTGCTGACGCGCCTCCCTGACCTGGACATGGCCGTCGAGGGGGTTGGCGAGGTTTCGGACCTGGCCGAGCACTCGCTGATCACCACGGATGTCCAGAAGGAGGGCATCGCACTCTGGGCCGTGACCTGGAAGCTGCGGGTGGCGCTTGTCGCCCATCCCGAGTCCGATCCGATCGCGCCCCGGCTGTATGTCGGCTGGGCGCCCGAGATCGGCGCGGCCCACGAGGCCGACTACGACCTGGTCGGAGGTCAGCCATGAGCTATTCCGCTGCCGAAAATGACCGCCGCACCGCCAACATCCTGCTGATCGGCAAGATCGCCGGCGTCAATCCGGGCACAGCGCGTGCGCGGGTGGATTTCGGGGATCTGGGATCGTCCGATCTGCCGGTCGGCCAGCTGCGCGCGGGCGCGCTGTCGTTCTGGTGGATGCCCGAGATCGGCGAACAGGTGCTTGTCGGCTGTCCCGGCGGCGATATCGCCCAGGGCGTGATCCTGTGCAGCATCTTCGCGGGCAACGCGCCGTCGTCGGACGCGGGCGTCCCGCTGATTGCCCTGGCGGGGGGCATGATCCGCGTCGACGGCTCGATCGAGGTGACCGGCGATGTCGTCGCATCCGGGATATCGCTGGTCGAGCACGTCCACGGCGGCATCCAGACGGGCCAATCCAAAACGAGGAAACCGGAATGACCGGACAGCGCGACTATATTGTATTGCAAGACGCCTGGATCGCGGGGCGACCGGCCAAGGCGGGCGAGATCGTGAGCCTGACCGAGCGGGAGGCCCGTTACGAACCCGTCGAATCGGCGGCGCCGAAAATCTCGGCCGAGCCGGCCCGCCGTGCCAAGACCAGGTCCGAGACCGACGCATGATCGGCATGTCGCGCCATACCGGCCGGATGATCGATGGCGACGCGCATCTGGCGCAGTCGATCACCGACATCCTGTCAACGCCCCTGGGCACCCGCGTGATGCGGCGCGACTATGGATCCAGCCTGCCCGAGCTGATCGACGCGCCCATGAATGGCGAAACCGTCGTCGATGTCTTTGCCGCCACGGCCGAGGCGCTGGACCGATGGGAGCCGCGCTTCCGGCTGTCTCGCGTCCAGGTGTCGGCCGCATCTGCGGGGGATTTTGAACTGGACCTGGAAGGGCAGTTCGACGGGGCGACGCGCGCCCTCACCGTGCGGATCGGGGTGCCCGCGTGACCTCGCCCATCGACCTTGCCAGCCTGCCGCTGCCGGACGCCGTCGAGGTGCTGGACTATGAGACGATCCTGAGTGCCCTGAAGCAGGTCATGGTCGCGCTGCTGCCCGACGCGGCCGACGAGCTGCAGCTCGAAAGCAGCGCGATCCTGAAGGTCTTGCAGGTCTGTGCAATGCGCGAACTGCTGCTGCGCGCCCGCGTCAACGACAGCGTGCGCGCGGTGATGCTGGCGACCGCCACCGGCGCGGACCTGGACGGGCTGGTGGCCATGCTGGGCGGCAGCGCCAGATCATCGTCGAGGCGGACCTCGACGCCATGCCGCCTGTGCCGGCGGTGCTGGAGACCGACGCCGCCCTGCGCCGCCGGGCGCAGATGTCCCTGGAGGGCCTGACCAACGCGGGGACGATCGGCAGCTATACCTATCACGCGCTCAGCGCGGACGGTCGGGTGCGCGACGCGGGCGTGACCAGCCCGGCGCCGGGGCGGGTGCTGGTGACGATCCTGGCGCACGACGGCGACGGCACGCCGACGGCGGACCTGCTGTCGGCCGTGGCAGCGGTGATGGAGGATGTCCGCCCGCTGTGCGACGACGTGGCTGTCGCTGCACCGGCGTTTGCCGATTTTGCAGTGACCGCCCACCTGCTGGTGCCCGGCTCGCCCGGAGCCGAGGTTGCGCGCGGTGCCGCCCTGGCTGCCGTCACGGCGTATCTTGACGAGGCCCGCGCGGTCGGTCGCGTGGTGCGCCGCAGCGCGCTGATCGCCCGGCTGCACCAGGCGGGCGTCGAGGCCGTCACCCTGACCGCCCCGGCGGGCGATGTGGATCCCGGCCGGACCGGCGTTGCCCGCGCCACGGGCATAGCCATCACCGCGAGTGCTGCGCCATGACCGATCACCTGCTGCCCCCGAACTGCACCCCGCTCGAACGCGCCCTGTCCCTGGCCATGGCGCGGCTGGGCGAGATCGACACGCCCGCGCGGCTGATGTGGGATCCCGACCGGATCCCCGCGGCCTATCTGCCCTGGCTGGCCTGGGCGCTGTCGGTGGACGAGTGGGATCCCGACTGGCCCGAGGCGCAGCGCCGCGAGATCGTGCGCCGCTCGGTTGACCTGCACCGAATCAAGGGGACGCTGCCGTCTATCCGTCAAGCCCTGGCGATGCAGGGCTATGGCACTGCCACGATTACTGAGGACAAGGATCTGCCACGCATTGGCGATCCTGACCTGATCATCGGCGGCGCCAGGATCGCGGGCGAGCCGATCCGCAACGCCTGGGCGATCGGCGCGGGCGTGACCATCGGCCGGGGCGACCTGCGGATCAGCGGCGATCGCGACCTGGCGATCGAGGATCAGACAGTCATCGGCAGTTGGTCCATCGGCCCGGCCCATCCGCATTGGGCGGATTACTGGATCGCGGTGCCGGTGGCGATCCGCCGCGCCGACGCGGACCAGTTGGCCGACCGACTGGCGTCTGTCGCCCCGGCGCGATGTCGGCTGCGGGGGATCGCGCTGTCAGGCGCGTATTTCGGGCTGGGCAACGGCCAATGGACGGTCGGCGACGATATCGGGCTGGGCAGCAGCTACGACTATGAGGTGCAATAATGGTTGATGTGGCAAGCGTTCCGGGGATCGGCGAGGCTGACGTCTGGGTCGATAAGGTGCCCGAGTTGCAAAATGGGTGGAGGCCGACGGGCGGCCCGCCGAACCCCGTAGCCGATGAAGGGCTGCTGAACTGGCCGATTCAGGCCCTGACCTGGCGCACGCGCCATCTCTACAATCGCGAACTGGAACGGCGCCTGGACGTGTCGATCGAACTGACGGTTGGACCGGGCGGGCAGCATGCAACGCTTGGCGCGGCCCTGGAGGTGCTGTCGCTGATGCAGCCTCGTCTGCGGGCGCAGTCTGTGATCGGCACAGTGCGCCTGTTGGCCGGCTTCGAGTTGGCCGAACAGGTGATCGTGCGTGGCCTCAATCTGGGTTGGGTTCGGATCATCGCCGATCAGCCCACGGTCATTATTCGGCGCGGGGCACTGACGATCGCCATCGACGGCAGCTATCCTGCCTTTGCGGCGATCCACGGCGGTGTGCTGCCGCAGATCGCAGCACTGTTCGTGATGTCGACGGAGGGCACGGCAACCGGGCGTTGCGGATTGCTGGCCTATATGGGCGGCAACGCCCAAGTCACACCGGGTGCAGGCATCCAGAACGCCGGGGGCTATGGCCTAATCGCGTCACAGGGTGGCGTTGTCATCGCATTGGGGGCGGATTTCCGAAACGCCGGGTCGGACGCTGTGCGCGCCACAGCTAGCGGATCGGCGTCGGTCATCAGCGCCATCCTCACTGGGGCCGGCGGCGCGGGGGTATTCTGCCACAAGGGGGCCACGGTGGATTGCCAAGATGCAATCCTGTCCGGCGCGGCGAGCAACGGGATTTATTGCGCACTGGCCGGGCGCGTCAATGCTCACAACGCCAACTGTCGCCGAGGTGCATCCGACAGCAGCGCCGATATTGCCGTGGCCCAGGGCGGCACCATCGTCGCGACCGGGACGACCGGAGGCACCTCGATCGCCACTAACACCACCACCCCATCGGGAGTGATCTACAAATGATCTACGCCGTCCTGACCGCCGAGGGTCAGCCCACCGGGGCCATCTACACGGCGCTGAACGACCGCATCCTCGCCCATCACGCCGCCTATGACGAGGCGATCGAGCCGGGCGCGGCCCTGATCAACGACGGCACCGACGATGCGCCCGCCTGGCGCCTGGTGCCCGCCAGCATCGAGGCGCTGCGCGACACCTGGGTGGCAAGCCGCTTCCAGGCGCGGTCGGCATTGCGCGCGGCGGGACTTTTCGACGCCGCCGAAGCCGCCGTCCGCGACAGCGGCGATGCCGATCTGATCGAGGCTTGGGACAGCGCGGCCGAGTGGCGCCGCCTGTCGCCCTCGATCGCCAGGCTGGGCGTCATCATGGGTCTCGACGACGAGGCCATCGACGCCCTGTTCATCGCAGCATCCAAGATTTTCGCTTGAGGAGCATCTGAAATGCCTGATTTCCTGCACGGCATCGAAGTCATCGAAATCGACAACGGCACCCGCCCGATCTCGACGGTGGCCTCGTCCATGATCGGCTTCGTGGGCACCGCCCCCGACGCCGACGCCGCCCTGTTCCCGGCCGACATGCCGGTGCTGATCGCCGGGCCGCGCCAGGCAGCGGCCCTGGGCGCGGCGGGCACCCTGCTGGACGCCTACCAGCAGGCCTATGCCGAGGGCGTGTCCACCATGGTCGTGGTCCGCGTCACGGCAGGCGCCACCCCGGCCGAAACGAAAGCGGCGGTGATCGGCAGCGCGACCGCAGGCACCGGCATCTGGGCGCTGATGAACGCGCGTCCCTTGCTGGGCGTCACGCCCCGGATCCTGGCAGCACCGGGCCACAGTGCCAATGCCCCCGGCGCGACCGAGGCATCGCCGGTAGCCACTGCCTTGATTGCTCTGGCCGAACGGCTGAAAGGGGCCGCGGTCATCGACGGTCCGAACACGACCGAGGCCGCTGCAGCCGCTGATGTCGAGCTGTATGGATCGCACAGGATATTGTATTGCGATCCGGCCGTCCGGGTCTGGGATCGTGCTGCAGGCGCGATCGTCACGCGTCCTTACAGTTCATCGGCGGCGGGCGCCCTGTCGTTCAGCGACGCCACGCGGGGCTTCTGGCATTCTCATTCCAACATCGTCCTCAAGGGCATCGTCGGGACTGCGCGGCCGATCGGCTTCGCAATCTCGGACCCTGAAACCGAGGCCAACCGCCTTAACAAAATGGGCATCACCACCATCGTTAACCAGAACGGCTTCCGCACCTGGGGCAACCGTACCCCCGGCGCGGACGCCAACTGGGCCTTCCTGTCGGTCCGCCGCACCGCCGACATGATCTATGACAGCATCGACGCGGCGATGCTGTGGGCGATGGACCGGCCGTTCGGCGAACAGCTGCTGCGCGACATCCGCGACAGCGTGAAGGCCTATATCACCACCCTGGTCACGCGCGGGGCGCTGCTGGGTGGTGATTGCTGGCTGGATCCCGAGCTGAACACCGAGGCGACCCTGAAAGCCGGGCACCTTTACCTCGACTTCGACATCGAGCCGCCGGCGCCGCTGGAGCGCCTGACCTTCCGCGCCTTCCGCAACGGCTCGTATTACGACGAGCTGGTCTCTGCGGTCGCAGCCGTCAGCTGAGGAGACACACCATGTCGCTGCCAAAGACCATCCGCAACTTCAACGCCTTTGTCGACGGGATCAGCTATTTCGGGCTGGCGACCGAGGCCAAGATGCCCTGGCCCAAGATCCAGACCGAGGCGCATCGCGGCTCGGGCATGGACGGCCCCGTCGGCCAGGACATGGGCATGGAGGGGATGTCGGCCGAGGCCACCTTCGCCGAATGGTCGCCCGCGCTGCTCAAGCGCATCGGCACCGAAACCCGCGTGGTCTTCCGCCCCGCCGCCAAGGCCGACGGCGCGGCCACGGCCGAGACGATCATCGCCACCGTGTCGGGCCTGGTGACCGGCCACGAGGGCGGCGACCTGAAGCCCGGCACCGGCGCCACCCTGAAGCTGACCTGGGACGTCCGCCAATACCGGCTGGAGATCAACAACGAGGTGATCTGGGACATCGACCTGGTCGCCGGCAAGCGGGTGGTCGGGGGCGTCGATCAGCTGGCGGCGCTGCGCCGCGCCATGGGCATTTAAGGAGGCCTTGAACATGTCTGCAAAGATTTCCGATCCGATCACCCTGGCCGAGCCGATCCAGCGCGCCGGGGGCGAAGCCATCGCCAACGTCACCGTGCGCAAGCCCGACGTGGGCACGCTGCGCGGCCTCAAGCTGCTGGAACTGCTGCGCATGGACGTGGCCAGCCATTGCACCCTGCTGCCGCGCGTCACCACCCCCGCCCTGCTGCCCGACGAGGTCGAGGCGCTGGACGTGTCGGATTTCACGGCGCTGGTGACGGCGACCCTGAGTTTTTTCATGCCGGCGGACGAGCTGGCGGCGATCCAGGCGGCGGGCGGCTAGGGCTGCCCGACGAGGTCGAGGAGGCGATGGCGGATATCGCCGCCGTCTTTCACTGGGCGCCTCGGGACATGAACCCGATGAGCCTCGAGGAACTGGCCGGCTGGTGGCGCCGCGCCCTGGCGCGGATCCCGAACGGAAACGAGGACGATGTCTGATCTCAACATCGCGCTGATCCTTCGCCTGGTGGACCGTGCCACCGGGCCGGCGCGTGCGGCCATCGACCGCATCGACCGGATGACCAACGGCGCGCTGCGCCGCAATGCCGCCGTGGTCGATCGCGGCGCGCGCCTGATGGCCAGCGGCATGGGCGATGTTGCGCGCGGCGCCGGGCGCGCGGCGCTGGCGGTCGCGGCCTATCAGGGCGTGATGGCCGGGATCGGCATGGCCTTCGTGCGGCCTGCTGCGGAAATGGAGCGGTTCAAGGTCCAGTTGACCAACCTTGAAGGCTCGTCGGCCGGGGCGGAGCGCGCGATGGCGTGGATCCAGGACTTCGCGACCCGCACGCCGCTGGAGCTGAATGACACGATTTCGGCCTATGCCAAGCTCAAGGCGTTCGGGGTCGATCCGATGAACGGGTCGCTGATGGCCCTGGTCGATACGATGGCTGCGACCGGAGGCGGGGCCGAGCAGCTGGACGGCCTGGTCCTGGCGCTTGGCCAAGCCTGGACCAAGGGAAAACTGCAGGGCGAGGAGGCCTTGCAGATGCTGGAGCGCGGCGTCCCCGTCTGGGACTTGCTGGCGCAAAAGCTGGGCCGCACCACGGCCGAGGTGCAGGAAATGGCATCGGCCGGAAAGCTCGGCCGCGCGGAAATCCAGCTGCTGGTCGATGCCCTGGCGGCGCGCAACAAGGGCGCGTCCGAAAACATGTCCAAGACGTGGGATGGCATCATCTCGAACATGATCGACCATTGGGGCCGCTGGCAGATCATGGTGATGGACGCCGGTGTCTTCGACTTCCTGAAAGGTCGGTTGCAAGGTTTCCTGGAATTTCTCAACGCCGCAGCCGCAGACGGTCGCCTGCAACGCTGGGCCGAACAGACCGCCGACGCGATCATGCGCGCCTTGCAGGGCATTTGGACCCTCGGCGTCGAGGCCGTGGCGCTGTGGCAGCAGCTCTATCCCTGGCTCGAGGCCGCCGCCGAATGGATGGGCGGCTGGCAGAACCTGCTGATCGCCATCACGGCGCTGGCCTTCGGCAAGACCCTCCTCGGGATGGTGCTGGGCCTGGTCAAGCTGACCTCGGGGACTGTGCTGCTGGTCCGGGGGATGGGAGGCCTGCTGCTGGTCCTGGGCCGGCTGGGCGGTTCGGGCCTTGCCGCGCTTGCCCGGTTCTCGCGCGTGATGGCCCTGGTCTTCGCCATCAACACGCAGGGCATGATCGCGGCGGTCACCGCCGGCCTGGGCCGGTTCCTGCGCATTCTGATGATGGTCGGCCGCGCGGCGATGCTCAACCCGCTGACCGCAGCGATCGCGGGCATCGCGGCAGGCATCTACATCATCTGCGACAACTGGGACGGCATCGTCGCCTATTTCCAGGCCACGATCGACCGGGTTCGCGCGGCCTTCGACGAAGGCTTCTTCCAGGGCGTCCTCAAGCTCTTCGCCGAGTTCAACCCGACGCGTCTGGTCCTCGACGCGCTGGCTGGCTTCGTCGTCTATGTCAACGACAAGTTGAGAGAGGCCTTCGGCATCGACCTGCTGGTCCAGGGCCAGCAGCTGGTCCAGTCGATGTGGGACGGGATCAAGCAGGCCTGGACCGACGTGCTCGACTGGTTCCGGGGCCTGCCGGACATGATCCTGGCCGCGATCGGCAGCATCGACATCGGCAGTCTGATCCGCTGGCCCGAGCCGCCCGAATGGCTGACCCGGCTGTGGAACGGCGACACCAGCCCTGCCGGCCAGCAGGCGGCGATGGCCCGGCGCGCCGTATCGCTGGCCTATGGCCAGGAGGTCACGCCCTTTGTCGGCGCCCGCGCCCTGGGCGGCCCGGTCCGGGGCGGTCAGGTCTATCGCTGGCTCGAGGAGGGGCAAGAGCTTTTCGTGCCCCGCACGGATGGGCATGTCGTCTCGAATCGTGGCCTGCGCGCCATGCGCCAGCGGCCCGGCACCGCGCCCACCGCGCCGATCCACGTTGGCGGCATCACCATCAATGCCGCGCCGGGCATGAATCCGAGCGACATTGCCCGTGCCGTCCGCCGCGAGCTGGAGCGCGTCGCCCGCGACGGCCGCGCGGCGCTGCACGACGGGGGCGCCTATGCTTAGCAGTCTGGTCATGATGGCATTGGGGACGTTCCGGTTCGGGATCAGCCGCGCGTCCTATCAGGTGTTCACCCGCCGCGCGGCCTGGCGGTGGGAACAGGTGGACCGGATCGGCCGCGCCCCGGCGCTGCAATATCTCGGTCCCGGCGCCGACGAAGTGACCCTTGAAGGCGTCATTTACCCCCATTTCAAGGGGGGATTGCGGCAGGTCGAGGCGATGCGCGCCGTCGCCGGCCTCGGCCAGCCGATGATCCTGGTCGATGGCCTTGGCTGGGTCTGGCAACGCTGGGCGATCATGGCGATCGAGGAGCGCAAGAGCGTGTTCCTGGCCGACGGCGCGCCCCGCAAGATCGAGTTTTCGCTGGAGCTCAAGGCCTATGGCGACGACCGCGCCGGCGGCATCGGGGGGCTGTTCGGATGAGGCGCGTCATCACCCGCGACGGGGACATGCTGGACGCGCTGTGCAAGGCCCATCTCGGGTCCGAGCAGCTGGCGACGGCGGTGCTGGACCTCAACCCCGGCCTGGCGGATCGCGGCCCGGTCTACTCCGCCGGTATCGCGATTTTGTTTCCCGATGCCGCGCCCACGCCCGCGACATCCGAAATCCGGCTGTGGGGGCGCACATGACACCCGCTTTCCAGATCCTCGCCAACGGCGCCGACGTGACGGGATCGTTCCGGGACCGCCTGATCGAATTGGAGATCGTGGACGAGGACGGCGACAAGGCCGACCGGGTCCGCATCGTCGTGGATGACCGCTTTGATCTGGTGGCGGCGCCCGAGAAGGACACGATCATTCAAGTCTGGCTCGGCTATGTGGAGACGGGCCTGTCGCTGATGGGACAATACGCGGTCGACGGCGGCGCCGGCGAGGGTCCGGTCCGGCGGCTGACGATCAGAGCGACCGCGGCCGACATGAAGGGCGGCATAAGGGCACCCCGGACCCGCGCCTGGCAGGACAAGACCCTGGCCGACATCGCCCGGACGATTGCCGGCGAAACCGGGCTGCGCGCGGTCGTGTCCCGCGCGCTTGCCGATATCCGCTGGCCCTATCTGGCGCAGACGGCCGAGAGCAACCTGCATTTCCTGCGCCGCATCGCTGCCTCTCTCGACGCCACAGCAAAGCCCGCCGGCGGCACGCTGCTGGTGGCGCGGCGCGGCGACGACATCACCGCCGCCGGCGACCCCATGCCCAATGGCGTGATCGACCTGTTCGGCCTCGTGTCCTGGTCCTGGGACGAGGACGGCCGCGAGAAGGTCGGCCGGGTCGAGGCCGAATGGTCGGACGTCGATGCGGCCCAGCGCCGGATCGTCACGGTCGGCAGCGAGGAGCCGACAACACGGCTGCGCCACGTCTATGGGACGCAGCAGGAGGCGCAGCGGGCGGCCGAGGCCGAGTACCGCCGGCGCGCGCGGGGCCAGACCACGCTCTCGGCCGAGCTTTCCCGGTTCGCCCCGGACCTGATCGCCGGTGCGCGCATGACCCTCCAGGGCGTCTCCACCAAATGCGACGGGCAATGGGATGTGACCCGCGTGACCCACACACTCTCAGTCGGCCTGCGCACGGCCGTCGAGGCTAAACGAGGAGGCATGTAATGCTGCAATTCGATGCCGCTAAATGGCGCGCCCTAGGGCTGGATGCCGAGCTGACCGCCCTTTTGGTCGCCTGCGTCAACGCCGCCAACCGCGCCCCGAAGCCCGGTGCAGCTGGCCGCGGCATCCAGTCGATGACCGTCGACACCGACGGGGGCCTGCGCGTCGTCATGACCGACAGGTCCGAAATTGCCCTGGGCGGCCTCCGGGTCCAGCTCTCAGACGTCGACACGGCAGCGATCATCGCGTCTGCGACCGGCGAGGTTCTGGACGCATTGCCCGTCACGGTGGTCGATCTGGACATCGAGGGCGGCAGGCTGATCAAGGTCATGTCCGACGGGTCGCGCGCTCCCGGCCCGCTGCTGCCGGTCGGCCCCATGGACCCGGACCCCGAGGCGGCGCCCGCGCTCTCGGGCGGCGCGCTTGATCTGGTCGATGGCGACCTGGTGCTGGTCCCGCCGACCGTCACCGCAGGGCAGCCGAATCCCCAGCTGGTCCTGACCAGCCTGACGCGCGATGGCGCGGATGTCCTGGACGAGGTCGAGGACGGACGCATCGCCGACGCAGCACCCGGTGTCTACGAGGCGGTATGGACGGCCAGCAATGGCGTGGATCCCGACGCGACGGCGGTCGCCAGCCTGACGATCGCCGTCATCCCGCCGGGCAGCATCACCGTCGAGAGCGACGGCACGATCAGCATCACCCTGCCTGACAGCGCCACCGCGCCGTTTGACGTACGGATTGCGGGCGAGGTCGTCACCATCGATCCCGCCGCCTATACGCCGACCAGTGCGCCCGTGGCGCTGGGCCAGCCCGATATCGCGGGCACGGGCGGCGACGGCGAGGTGCTGACCGTCCAGTCTCGCGGTCTCTTTGCGGGTCATGCCGATGCGGGCAAGATCGCCATCGTGGGCGGGTGGTATCGCAATGACACGGCTGTGGGCGACACCGATGGCAGCTACACCCAGGACGACGCGGTGGACGGCGACAGGACGCTGACCTGGCGGGATGTCGCTACCAATGCCGCCGGATCGACCGTGGCTGTCTCCAGCGGCGTCCTGTGCCCGGCCGCGCCCGCCGCAGGATGGTGGCACCCACAGGCCTTGGTCCACGTGGACTATGCCAGCGACCGCGCGCGGATCAATGGCACCACCTTTGCAAGCATCGCAGCGGCCAAGGCGGCGAATGCGATCAAGACGGCGGGCGGGGTGGACTACATCGACGTGGCAGGACTGGGCGCATCCTATGCCCTGTCTGCATCGGGGATCGTGCCGAACGACACTGCGACCCGTAACATGGCCTCTCTTGATGACGGCACCTCGAACAACGTCGTCGCCATCGGTCAGACCTACTCGTCCAGCACCCATCGCTCGATGTTTTGGGTCATCACGGCGGGCACGGGTGTCTATACTCCGCCGACGACCACGACCTTGACGCACGGAATGGCGCTCAATCTCAGCCTGCGTGTCAAGTCCGCAGCCCTTCGGCGCGGCATGAATGGCACTGGCACCACGTCCGGCACGGCCATCACGCTGCCCGCGGTTAATCGCTTGGTGCTGGGCAACCGTAGCGCGGGCGACCGTGCTTGGACCGGCACTCTCTATCACGTTCTGCTCATCAATGCCGACCTCGCAGATGCGGCGGTCGATGCCCTGCCAGGAGTTGCATAATGAAAATCATCATCGCGGGCGCGGGCCTTGTCGGTCAGCCCGTCACTATCACCGGCCTGCCCGGCACCCCGCTGGCGGGACAAAGCAAATCGGTGCTGGCCTGGGGCACGCCGCCCGCAGCCGGGACGAGCCTGACGGCCCTTGGCGGCCGGATCGCGGTTTTCGACCAAGCCATCACCGGCCCGAGTGCGGGCAAAGTGGTGGCCCGAGCGGACGGCAAGACCACGCTGGTTTTGCGTGATGTCACCTCGGCGCAGGCCATCGGCGCCATGATCGATGGTGTGCCCGGCCAGATCGAAGTGAGCCAAATCGGCCAGACTGACGGTTTCGCCTCTGGTGAGCACTATTGGCTGGCCCAGGACAGCACTGGCCGGTTTGCGCCGACACCGGGACGCCGCCACCGCAAGATCTATGTGTCCGGCTCGACCGCCGCCATGAGCGTGGCCATGATCGCGGCCCATGCGGGCGTCCCGGCAAGCGCCGTGACTGGCGCCTGGCTGGTGGCGCGGCCGGTCTATGGCGGCAGCGAAAGCATGGCCGTCACGCATGACGTGTTCATGCTTCTGGCCGATGCCTTGTGGGGGCGCGGCAAGGAAGGCCGCTCGGACTGGGTGCGGTTCGAACGCGGCTATACCTATCCGCTGATCCGCACCACGCTTGGCAACGGCAACAGCTATTCCGGCGAAAGCGAGATCCACCCCCTGGTGTTCGAGGATTGGGGCAGTGGCCCCTGGCCGGTGATCCAGGCGATCGCCTGGACCTTCAGCGGCGGCTATGGGCCGAAGCACACGATCTTTCGCAATCTCCGTTCGCCCAACGCAAAGCTGCAAACCCCGTCCCACGTGATTTTCGAGGGAGGCTGGTATGACGGCGGCGATTACCTGCAATTTGACGATGGGGACAGCATCACCCTCAAGGATCTCAGGATCGTCGACCATCATGCGGCGGCGCCAAAGGATGGCGTAACCTGGAACGGATCCAGAGACCGCATCAGCGGCAGCTATGCGTCAAATGTCCGCCGCCTTGCGGGCATTGGACTTTTGGTCGACATGAACGGCTGGGCCGAGGGCTACGACTACAACATGAGCGGGCAATCCCCGCAGCCCCCGTCGGACCGGAACCATGGCCTCTACTGGTCAAGCAACTGCCGTCACCTGACGTTGCGCGACAATATCATCAGCCGCAATGCGTCCTGCGGCTTTCAGATCCGCTGCGGCGGCTATTTCGAGCGAAACCTTTTTCTTTACAACAACCTTGCCTTCGGCGGCGATGCGGATGCCTATACCAACTTCACGACGCTTCTGGACAGCGCGGCTTTTGGTTCGGGTCACAAGACGGTTGCGTCGTACCAGGGCGCCCTGTCCTTCGGATACGACCTGGGTTCGAAAAAGGCGGTGGCTATCGGCAACGTGATCGCGCATGACGCCGATCCCGCCAATCCGGCAGAACGTAGTGCGCGGATGAACCGGGGACCGGCTTACAAGGGCCAGCCCAATACCGCCAGCACGGTGTCCGACTGGCTTTACAACGACACTCAGGTCCACAATTGGAACGGTCAGCCTTCAGAGCGTGTGGACGGGATCGCGCCCTCTGTCCTGAACGACACCACCATCCAGAAATATGCCGCCGCCAAGCTAGGCAAACCGGCGGCCACCTTGGCCGACCTGATGGCGCATGCCAGGCGGGAAGGTGTTTCAGTCACGGATCTGACCCGCGACATCATCGCTTGGACCAAGGCGCGCTTCGGCTCGCCTTTGCCCGCCGTCCGCACTGCCCCGGCGATGCTGATCTTCCTGCCCGACTGGCGTACCGAGGGGTTCCGCTGGGACAACCGGCGCAACTGGTCCTTGTTTGACCTGCCGGGCACCCATGTCGCCGACAGCGTCGATCTGGATGGCAACTTCGTCCGCTTCGGCACCCTGACCGCCAGCATCGCGGCCCTGACCAGCAAGGGTGGCATCCTGGACGTGACCTCGGGCAAGTTGACGGTTGGCGCGATCACCGATGCGGCGGCGATCCGGGTGCGCGAGTCGGGCCAGATCGTGATCCCGGCCACCACGCAGCCGTTGGACATCGCGGCCGACAGCGGTCTGACCCAGATAGCTGGCGTCGTAGCCGACCTGGATTTGGAGGTGCGTGGCCATGCCGAGGTGCTGCTGGGACCGGATTGCACCGTGCCCGCAGGCAAGTCGCTGGTCATCAGCGGCCAGCGGCCCCTGGTCGGCTGGGACGGCAGCGGCAACGCCATCCTGACCGTCGCCGGAACTCTGGAGTTCCGGGCCGGGATGATGCTGACGGTCAGTTCGGCCGGGTCCAAACAGGCTTATGCAGTGACCGGCAACGATGTGGTGGGCACCGATTTCCGCGCCACCCTGGCCGATTACGAGGAGCAGGCTGCCGGGACGAACCACCGGCTCTGGCTGTGCGATGTGACCGGGCTGCCGGTCGTGGGCGAACCCTCCGTCCTGGGATTCAGCCAGCCCGCCGAGACGCGGGTCGACGAAAAGGTCACCGTGGTTGCCATCGCCTCGCGTGGGGTCGCACCCTTGCAGCGGTTCCGCTCGGGCGCCGTCGACGACGGCCTGACCGAACCGACCGTCAATGCGACCGTGGTTCTAAGGGCGGGAGCGCGGATCGTGACCACCGGCTTCGGACCCGGCACCTACGACCTCGGCGGCGGCGCAGGCACCGGCGTCACCTATGTCGATCAGGGGGCAACCCTGCCCGCCGGAGTCAGCCTGACGGCGGGCAAGCTGGTGCTGACGGTATGATCAAGCCGTGGATCGTGGGAGTGCTGCTGGGTATCGGATTGGCTGTCGGTCAGTTCGCCACCGAAGCAGGGCATCCACCCAGTGCCTGGTTCCCCTCTGTGTGCGGCGGTCAGGACCGACCGAAGACACCCTAAAACGGGGCGTTAAACCCCGTTTTAAGAAATTCGTCTGCTGCAAATATCGCTGTCACGTCCTGCAAAAATCCGTGTCACGCTACAATAGCGCAAATCGCCAGCGGTTTCTGACAGCGGCAGATTCCAACCTGCGCGCGTCCGACGACGGACGCTGTCGGACGCCCGATTTCGTCGGACGACTTCGGCAAGGTGTTTGCCATAATCCACTGATATTTAATGGATTTTGGCTCCGGCGGTAGGGATCGAACCTACGACCAATTGATTAACAGTCAACTGCTCTACCGCTGAGCTACGCCGGAACACGGGGGCCGTATAGCAATGCCATCGGGGGCCGTCCAGTGGGCGGAAGAGGTTTTTTTCACAAAGACATGAATCTTGTTCCGGGGCCAAGCGGATCAAGCGCGGCGACCGCGCCCAGGTCGGTCAGGGCCAACAGATGGGCCAGGACATTGCGGGCGGCGGCGGGCAGCAGGACCGGGGCTACGTCATAGATGCGGCCCGCCAGCGTTGCCGCGTCGGCGGGGCCGTCGCGCAATGCCGTCAGAATCTGGCCGCTGCGTTGGCGGCGGTGGGCGGCAAGCTCGGTCAAGCGGGTCAGCGGATCCTCGATGGTGTCGCCATGGGCGGGCAGCAGGCGGCGGGGGCGCATCTGCGCCAGGCGGTCCAGGGATCGCAGGTAATCCGCCAGATCCCCGTCAGGCGGCGAGATGATGGTCGAGGACCAGCCCATCACCAGATCGCCGCAAAAGATCCGGTCGCCCCACAGCAGGCTGAGATGGCCGCCGGAATGGCCGGGGGTGTGCAGGGCGGTCAGATCCCACCCCTCGCCCTGAATGACCTGCCCGTCATGCAGAGTGATGTCGGGGGCGAAGCGAAGATCCAGCCCCTCGCCCCCGCCGACGCCTTCGTCCGCCAGCCGCCGCATCATCGGCGAGCGTCCCGCCAGCGCGTCTCCGAAGGCCAGGACGGGCGCCCCGGTCATCTTCGACAGCGTTCGCGCGCCCGCGCTGTGGTCCAGATGCGCGTGGGTCACCAGAATATGGCTGATCCGCCCCTGCCCCGCCTCGACAATCGCCGCCAGGTGGCCGGGATCGTCGGGACCGGGGTCGATCACCGCGACATCCCGTTCGCCCAGCAGAAAGGTCGTCGTGCCCGGTCCCGTCAGGGGCGAGGGGTTCGGGGCCAGGATGCGCAGGGGGTCTTTCGTCCGTCCGTCCATGCCATTAGCCTTAGCACGACGAAAAAGGATTTCCATGGCAAACCAGGCGGACGGCGGCTGGATGAAAGGAGTTCTGCCGCGCGGGCTTTACGGGCGCGCGGCGCTGATCCTGTTCCTGCCGGTGGTGGTGGTCACGCTGGTGGTCAGCGTCATGTTCCTGCAACGCCATTTCGAGGGCGTGACCCGGCAGATGAGCAGCAGCATGGCGCGCGAACTGGCCTTTGTCGCCGCGCGCATCGACCAGGCGGGCGGCCGGCCTGCGGCGGGCCAGGACATCGCGGCCCCGCTGGGGGTGACCATCGGGGCCCCCGCGGGTCCAGGCCAGGGCGACCGGCGCCTGTTCTATGACTTCTCGGGGCGTGTGGTGATCGAGGTTCTGCGCGAGGCCTTGGGCGACATCGCCGCCATCGATCTGGCCAGCGACGACAAGCGGGTGATCGTCACGGTGGACGGCGCGGCCGGTCCCTATACGCTGGCTTTCGACCGCAGTCGGGTCAGCGCCTCGAACCCGCATCAGCTGCTGGTGCTGATGGTCTTCACCTCGCTGCTGATGACCGGGATCGCCACGGTGTTCCTGCGCAACCAACTGCGCCCGATCCGCCGCCTGGCCGAGGCGGCCGAGGAATACGGCAAAGGCCGGATGGTGTCCTATCGCCCGTCGGGCGCGTCCGAGGTGCGCAGCGCGGGCACCGCCTTCCTGGACATGCGCAACCGGCTGGAACGCCAGAACGAACAGCGCAAGCTGATGATGTCGGGGATCAGCCACGACCTGCGCACCCCCCTGACGCGGCTGCGGCTGGGCCTGTCGATGATGTCGCCCGACCTTCCCCCCGAGGACGAGGATCTGCGCGCGATGGAGGCCGACATCGCCGAGATGAACCGCATGGTCGACGCTTTCCTGGACTATGCGCGGGACGAGGCGCAGGACAGCCCGCCCCAGCCGACCTCGGTGGCCGACTTCCTGGACGGCATCGTCTCCGACGCGCAGCGGGCGGGCCAGCGGGTCGCGTTGCGCAGCCTGGAGGGAGATGCGGGCGGGCGGGCGACGTTCCGGCCCGACATGCTGCGGCGCGCCCTGGAAAACCTGCTGGGCAATGCCGCGCGCCATGGCACACGCGCCGAACTGGACGCCGCCCTGGGTCCGCGCAGCCTGCGCATCGGGGTCGAGGACGACGGCCCCGGCATCCCCGACGACAGCCTGGATACGGCGATGCGGCCCTTTACCCGTCTGGATCCGGCGCGGGGGCGCAACAGCGGCGGCGGCGCGGGGCTTGGCCTTGCCATCGCAGCCGACGTGGCCCGCGCCCATGGCGGGCAGCTGCGGCTGGGGCGCGGGCAGCGGCTGGGTGGGCTGCGCGCGGAAATCGTCATTCCGCGATAGGTTGTGGCGACGCTGCGCGGGCGGGAAATATGCGGTATTCTTCGCATGATATTGAACGTCGCATGACACCCCCCTAGATTGATGCGGTGCAGGGGCCGTGCGCCGCCATGACGGGGCCACGGCTTCGGGCAGAAAGGAACGCATAATGAACGAATTCGCATCTTCGACCTATCCGGTGCTGCCGCTGCGCGACATCGTGGTCTTTCCCCACATGATCGTTCCGCTGTTCGTGGGTCGCGAAAAATCGGTGCGTGCGCTGGAAGCGGTCATGGAATCGGACAGCCCGATCCTGCTTGCCGCCCAGAAGGACGCCTCGGTCGACGAACCCGAGGAGGACGGCATCTTCCGCGCTGGCGTTCTGGCCAACGTGCTGCAACTGCTGAAGCTGCCCGACGGCACCGTCAAGGTGCTGGTCGAGGGGCGTGAGCGGGTGCAGATCACCGAGTTCGTGCCGAACGACGACCACTTCGCGGCCACCGCCATCGTGCTGGCCGAAACGCCGGGCGACCAGGCCACCGTGACCGCCCTGGTCCGCACCGTGGCCGAGGAGTTCGAGCGTTACGTCAAGGTCCGCAAGAACATCCCCGAGGAAGTCGTGACCGCGGTGGCCGAGGCCAAGGAACCCGGCAAGCTGGCCGACCTTGTGGCGGGCCACATGGGCATCGCCCTGGACAAGAAACAGGATCTGCTGGACACGCTGGACGTGGCCGAGCGGCTGGAGAAGGTCTATTCGCTGATGCAGGGCGAGATGTCCGTGCTTCAGGTCGAGAAGAAGATCAAGTCGCGCGTCAAGACCCAGATGGAGAAGACGCAGCGCGAATATTATCTGAATGAGCAGATGAAGGCCATTCAGAAGGAACTGGGCGACGGTGAGGACGGCCAGAACGAGATCGCCGAGCTTGAGGAAAAGATCGCCAAGACCAAGTTCAGCAAAGAGGCCCGCGACAAGGCCGAGGCCGAGCTGAAAAAGCTGAAGTCGATGTCGCCGATGTCGGCCGAGGCCACGGTCAGCCGCAACTATCTGGACTGGCTGCTGTCGCTGCCCTGGGGCGTGAAGTCGCGCACCCGCAAGGATCTGGTCGCGGCCGAAAAGATCCTGGACGCCGATCACTATGGCCTGGAAAAGGTCAAGGAACGGATCGTCGAGTATCTGGCCGTGCAGACCCGCAGCCAGAAGCTGAAAGGCCCGATCCTGTGCCTCGTCGGCCCTCCGGGGGTCGGCAAGACCTCGCTGGGCCGGTCGGTCGCCAAGGCCACGGGCCGCGAATTCATCCGCATCTCGCTGGGCGGTGTGCGCGATGAGAGCGAGATCCGGGGCCACCGGCGGACCTATATCGGCTCGATGCCCGGCAAGATCATCCAGGCGCTGAAAAAGGCCAAGACCACCAACCCGCTGATCCTGCTGGATGAAATCGACAAGATGGGCCAGGATTTCCGCGGCGACCCGGCCTCGGCGATGCTCGAGGTTCTGGATCCCGAACAGAACGCGACCTTCGTGGACCACTATCTTGAGGTGGAATACGACCTGTCCAACGTGATGTTCGTGACCACGGCCAACAGCTACAACATGCCTGGCCCGCTGCTGGACCGGATGGAGATCATCAGCCTGTCCGGCTATACCGAGGACGAAAAGCGCGAGATCGCGCGCCAGCATCTGCTGCCCAAGCAGATCAAGGCGAACGGCCTTCGCAAGGGCGAGTTCGAGGTGACGGACGAGGCGCTGACCCATGTGATCCGCTATTACACGCGGGAGGCCGGGGTGCGGTCGCTGGAACGCGAGATCGCCAAGCTGGCGCGCAAGGCCGTGACCGAGATCCTCAAGGGTCAGGTCAAGTCCGTGACGGTCGATGCCGCCAAGGCCGAGGAATACCTGGGCGTGCGGCGCCACCGTTACGGCCTGGCCGAGAAAGAGGATCAGGTCGGCGTGGTGACGGGCCTGGCCTGGACCTCGGTCGGGGGCGATCTGTTGCAGATCGAGGCGCTGCGCCTGCCGGGCAAGGGGCGGATGAAGACAACCGGGAAACTGGGCGACGTGATGAAGGAATCGATCGACGCGGCCTCCAGCTTCGTGCGGTCCATCAGCCCGGAAATCGGGGTGAAGCCGCCGGAATTCGACAAGCGCGACATCCATGTCCACGTTCCCGAAGGCGCCACGCCCAAGGACGGGCCGTCCGCAGGCATCGCCATGGTGACCTCGGTCGTGTCGGTCATGACCGGCATCCCCGTCCGCAAGGACGTGGCGATGACGGGCGAGGTGACGTTGCGCGGCAACGTGCTGGCCATCGGCGGCTTGAAGGAGAAGCTGCTGGCGGCGTTGCGCGGTGGCATCAAGACGGTGCTGATCCCCGCCGATAACGAAAAGGATCTGGCCGAGATCCCGGACAACGTGAAGACCGGCCTGACCATCATCCCGGTCAGCAACGTCCGCGAGGTTCTGAAGCACGCCCTGGTGCGGATGCCGGAACCCGTCGAATGGGACGAGGCGGCCGAGGAAGCGGCCGAGGCCGCCCGCCGGGTCGCCGCCCCGCGAGACGACCGCACCGGCGGCAGCGCCGTCGCCCATTAAGACCTCAGGCAGGGCCGGTTCGCACCGGGCCTGTTTTTTTCGTGCGGATCAGGGACATCGCTGATCCGCACCATCAGGATCGCGCCATGAAATCTGCCATTGTCCCGGTTCTGGCTGCCGTGCTGTCCTTCGCCCTGCCCGCTTGGGCCGCCGATCCGCTGACAGGCGTCTGGCAAACCCAGCCCGGCAAGGACGGCGGCTTCGGCCATGTCCGGATCGCGCCTTGCGGCGGCGGGTTGTGCGGCACGGTCGTCCGCACCTTCGATGCCGCAGGCCAGCAGGTCGCGGCAGGCGATCTGGGAGCTGCCATCCTGTCCGGTGTGCTGCCCACGGGCAGCGGCGGCTATGGCAAGGGCCGCATCATCAATCCCGAAACCGGCCGCAGCTATACCGCGCGCCTCACCCTGCGCGGCGACCGGCTGGAGGTAGGCGGCTGCATCATGATGATCTGCCGCAACGCCGGGACATGGCAGCGGGTGGAATAGCCGTCGTCGATTCGTGACGGCTAGGACCGGCCCCATTCGTTCACCAGCATGTCGCGGAAGCGGATGGCCGATGGCGAGAGTTTCGCGCCCCGGCGTTCGACCAGGCCGATCGATCGGCTGACCACCGGCTTTTCCAGCCGAACGGTGGCGATCAGCGGATGTTCGCGCTGCGGCGTCGCCATCTGTGGAAGGACCGATACCCCCAGCCCCGCCTCGACCAGGCCCAGCGAGGTGGACAGGTGGTTGACCTCGTAGAACCAGTTCAGGTCCAGCTGCTGGTTGGCCGCCGCAAGGGCCTGGTCCAGCACGGCGCGGTTGCCCGATTTCTTCGACACGCCGATCAGCGGATGACCCTCAAGCGCAGTCCAGGGCAGCGCCTTGGCGGTTGCGAAGGGGTTGTCGCGGCGGCAGGCCAGCACGAAGGGATCCTCCAGAAGCGGCGTGAAGATCAGGTCGTCGCGGGTCGCCCCGGTGATGTTGATGCCGAATTCGACCTCTCCGTTGGCCACCGCGTCCAGCCCCTCGTTCGCGGACAGGTCCATGATGCGGAAGCGGATGCCGGGAAAGCGGCTGTTGAACGCCTCGATCACGCGGGGCAGGAAATAGAACGCCGCCGTCGGGACCGAGGCAAGCGTCACCTGCGCGCGGTGCCGCCCGCGCAGGTCGGAGATCGACAGGATCGATTCCTCGAATTCATCGACAAGCCGCCGGACCAGGGGCATCAACTCGCGCCCGATCTGGGTGGGGGCGACGCGCCGGGTGGTGCGTTCGATCAACTGCGCGCCGACAGCCTCTTCGAAGGCCTTGATCCGGCGCGACAGGGCGGGCGTGGACAGGTTCAGGTGCCGCGCGGCCTCGTTGAACGAGGACAGTTCAAGCACCGCCAGAAAGGCGCGAAGGTCCAGGAATTCAAAATTGTTCCGCATTGCGCAACAATAGACAAATTCTTTGCAATTCACAACACAGTCCCGATAGCGCATTCCGGGTCTCCAAGGCGGCAGGAGGTGCCGCAGAGGAGAATCATCGTGGACGATCAGATCCGCATCCCTTGCGTCATGATGCGCGGCGGCACCTCGAAGGGGCCGTTCTTCTTGCAACGCGACCTGCCCGCGGACCCCCGGCAGCGCGACGCCCTGCTGGTCGAGATCATGGGATCGGGTCATCCGTTGCAGATCGACGGCATCGGCGGCGGCAACACGCTGTCGTCCAAGGTCGCCATCGTCGGGCCGTCCACGCGCGACGGGGCGGATGTCGATTACCTGTTCGCCCAGGTCAATGTCCTTGACCGGGTGGTGGATACCGGCCCGAACTGTGGCAACATGCTGTCCGCCGTGGGCGCTTTCGCCATCGAACAGGGGCTGGTCCCGGCGGAAAGCGGCGAAACCCGCGTCAAGGTTCATAACGTGAACACCGGCAAGATCATCGAGGCCCGCGTCCAGACCCCCGGCGGCGAATTGCGTTATCAGGGCGATGCCTCGATCGACGGGGTGCCGGGCACCGCCGCGCCGGTCTATCTGGCCTTCCTGGAGGCCATCGGCGCCAAGACCGGGCGGCTGCTGCCGTCGGGAACACCGCAGGAAATCATCGAGGGCGTCCCGGTCTCGCTGATCGACGGGGCGACCCCGGTGGTGATCGCGCGGGCCGAAACCTTCGGTTTGACGGGATCGGAAAGCGCGGCCCGGCTGGACGGGGACGCGGCCTTCCTGGCCCGGCTGGAAGCGGTCCGCATCGAGGCCGGGCGGCGCATGGGACTGGGCGATGTCGGCGGATCGGTGCTGCCCAAGCCCGTCCTGATCGGCGCGCCCGCGCAGGGCGGCACGCTGGCGGTGCGGTATTTCACGCCCCATGCCTGCCATACGTCCCTGGCGACGACCGGCGCGGTGTCGGTCGCCATCGCCGCCACCCTGCCCGACAGCATCGTCGGGGCGGCGCTGCCGGAACTGCAATTTCCTGCCGACCTGACCTTTGAACACCCGACCGGACGGATGGATGTCCGCGTCGAGATCGACCTGGCCGCCGGGGGCACGCCTGTCGTCTTCGTCACCCGGACCTGCCGCCGCCTGTTCGAGGGCGCTGCCCTGGTCCGCCGCCGCAACTGACCCTATTCCGGGCGCCGAGGAACCGCCCGGACCGTTTGAACCCCAAGGGAGGACTATAACAATGTTCAGCTTTACCCGCCGCGTCATGCTGGGCGTCACGGCCGCCAGCCTCGCGCTGTCCGCGCTGCCCGCCGCCGCGCAGGACTATCCGTCCAAGCCCGTCACCATCGTCGTGTCCTATGCGGCCGGCGGCGGCACCGACGCCATCGCCCGCGTCTTCGCCGCCCGGCTGGAAGAAGCCCTGGGCGGCCGCGTCATCGTCGAGAACCGCCCCGGCGCCGCCGCCAACATGGGCACCGACGTGGTCGCCAAGTCCCAGCCCGACGGCTACACGCTGCTGATCGGCAACCAGGGGCCGATGGTCGTCAACCCGCATATCTTCAAGCTGCGCAACGACCCGGCAGAAACGCTGGATCCCATCGCCATGATCGCCGACGCGCAACTGGTGGTCGTCGCCGGTCCCAGCCTTGAAGTCAATTCGATGCAGGAATTGCTGGAAAAGGCCAAGGCGGGCGAACTGGTCTATGGTTCGGCGGGCAATGCCTCGGCCAGCCATGTGGCCACGCTGCTGCTGGGCCAGATGGCCGGCGTGAAGCTGAAGCATGTTCCCTACAAGGGCGCGGGTCCGGCGATCAACGACCTGCTGGGCGGCCATGTCGACTTCATGGTGACGACGGTTCCCTCGGTGATCGTGCTGGTGCAGGACGGCACGCTGAAGGCCCTGGCCGTGACCGGCAAAGAGCGTTTCTCGGAGCTGCCGGACGTGCCGACCGTCGCCGAAGCGGCGCTGCCGGACTACAGCGCCTCGGCTTGGTATGGCCTGCTGGGGCCGACCGGCCTGCCGCAGGACGTGCGCGACAAGCTGGCCGCCGCCACGGCGGAAACGCTGTCCGACCCGGCCTTCATCGAAAGCCTGCAAAAGGATGGCGGCGTTCCGTCGCATCTGGTCGGCCAGGACTTCGCGGACTTCATGGCGGCCGAGCGCGCCCGCTGGGGCGATGTCGTCAAGGCCGCCGACATCAAGGTGGAATAAGCCATGAGCCAGGATACCGCCGAGGTGATCCAGGTCGATGTCCCGCCGGGGCATCCGACCTCGCCGGCCCCGCCGCCGTCCAATCCGTGGCTCGGCCGCGAAAGGATTGCGGGTCTCAGCCTTGTGGCCTTTGGACTGTTCGCCCTCTATGCCGGTGCCGACCTGCCCTTCCGCAGCGAATCCGGCGTCGGGTCCGGGATGCTGCCTCGCGCGCTGTCGATCATCCTGATCGTGCTGGGCGCGGTGCAGCTGGCCGTGACCTGGAAGGACCGGCCCGAATCCACCGGCCGCTGGCCGATCCGCGACATGCTGCCGGTGCTGATCGGGGTATTCCTGTTCGCCATCACCATCCGCGGCCACCATTTCGGATCGTTCGAGGTGCCGACCCTGGGCATGGCCGTCGCCACGCCGCTGGCGGTGATCCTGTCGGGCCTTGCCGCCAAGGATGTCCGCCTGGGCGAGCTGGTGATCTTCGCCGCGATCCTGACCGCAGTCTGCATCGGGCTGTTCCGTTACGCGCTGGGGCTGTCTCTGCCCGTCGCGCCCTGGCTGATCGGATACTGACATGATGGCCATGTTCGAACATCTGGGTCTGGGCCTGTCGGTCGCGGCGACCCTGCAAAACATCTTCTTCTGCTTTCTGGGCTGCCTGATCGGCACCCTGGTGGGCGTGCTGCCGGGCGTGGGTCCGGTGGCGACCATCTCGATCCTGCTGCCGGTGACGCTGTCTCTGGACCCGACCGGCGCGCTGATCATGCTGGCCGGCATCTATTACGGCGCGCAATACGGCGGCTCGACCACGGCGATCCTGGTCAATATCCCGGGCGAGGCCACCGCGGTCGTCACCGCCATCGACGGGCATGAGATGGCGAAGAAGGGCCAGGCCGGGCTGGCCCTGGGCCTGGCCGCGATCGGATCCTTCATCGCGGGCACCATCGCCACCATCGTGATCGCCGCGCTGGCGATGCCGATGACCAGGCTGGGGCTGCTGTTCGGGCCTGCGGAATACTTCTCGCTGATGATCATGGGCTTGGTCCTGGCGGTGGTCCTGGCGCATGGCTCGCTGGTCAAGGCCCTGGCGATGATCGTCGCGGGGGTGCTGTTGTCCTGCGTCGGCGCCGACATGGAAACCGGGCGCGAGCGCATGACCTTCGACATCTACATGCTGACCGACGGGATCGAATTCGTCGTGCTGGCCATGGGCGTCTTCGGCTTTGGCGAGATCTTCAAGAACCTGGCCGACCCCGAAAAGCGCGACGTGATGCGCGGCAAGATCGGCCGGTTGCTGCCGACCCTTACCGAACTGCGCCAGAACCTGGGCGCGATCCTGCGCGGCACCGGCCTGGGCTCGGTCCTGGGGGTTCTGCCGGGCAACGGCGCGATCCTGGCCCCCTTCGCCAGCTATGCGCTGGAAAAGCGCATCTCGGACCGGCCGCAGGATTTCGGCACCGGCGTGCCGCAAGCGGTGGCAGGCCCGGAATCGGCCAACAACTCGGGCGCGCAGACCAGCTTCATCCCGCTTCTGACGCTGGGCATTCCGCCCAATGCGGTGATGGCGCTGATGGTCGGCGCGATGATGATCCAGGGCATCGTCCCCGGCCCGCAGGTGATCCAGAACAGCCCCGACCTGTTCTGGGGCCTGGTCGCCTCGATGTGGATCGGCAACCTGATGCTGGTCATCATCAACCTGCCGCTGATCGGGGTCTGGGTGAAGCTGCTGAAGGTGCCTTATCGCCTGCTGTTCCCGGCCATCGTCGCGTTCTGCTGCATCGGCCTGTTCTCGATCTCGAACGACGGCGCGCAGGTCATCATGGCGGGCATCATGGGGCTGGTGGGCTTCGCGCTCTACAAGCTGCATTTCGAACCGGCGCCGCTGGCCCTGGGCTTCGTGCTGGGCCGCCTGCTGGAAGAAAAGCTGCGCCAGGCGCTGATCATCTCGGACGGCAGCATGACGACCTTCGTCACCTCGCCGCTGTCGCTGGGCCTGTTGCTGGTCGGCGCCGCAGCCCTGGTGATCGCCGTCCTGCCCTCGATCCGAAAATCCCGAGACGAGATCTTCGTCGAGGACTGATCCCTGGAACGCGGCCTCCGGGCCGCGTTCGTCCTTCATCCGTCCCCTCCATCCCGGACCCTGCACGACGCCGCATCAGGCTCGCTTCAACCTTGCCGCCCCGCCATCAGCTATGACGAGCTGGCGCAAAGCTGGCAGTAACGGCCTGCAAGGGGGGGAACCCGGACCTTCGGGTTCCCGCCGCCGCCCCGGCCAGGGGAATGACAGGGACTTGCGGCGAACCGGCCAAGCGCGAATATTGCCGCCATGCGGCGGCCCCTCGAACCGGGCGATTCTGCCAGCAGGCGCGCGATTGGAAGAACGGATGAATGTCGAACAGCCTTCGGGCGACTGGCTGCCTGCCCGCATCAGCAGTGTGGCGCGCGACATCGCGGCGCGCGACTGGTCGGACAGCCCGTTGGGGCCGCTGGCGGGCTGGCCCGCCGATCTGCGGGCGATCCTGGCCACCATGCTGGCCTGCCCCACGCCCATGTATCTGGCCTGGGGACCGCAGCTGATCTCGTTCTATAACGATGCCTATGTGCCGATCCTGGGCTATCGGGCCGATGGTGCGGTGGGCCGGCCCTTTCGCGATCTGTGGGCCAGCATCTGGGACGACATCCTGCCGCTGGTCGAAGGCTGCCTGCGCGGGGAAAGCCAGCAGGTCGTGGACATGCGGCTGGATCTCAGCCGCCGGGGCCTGCCCGAGGAAAGCTACTGGACCTTCACCTATTCGCCCGCCTTCGACGCCCGAGGACGCATCGCCGGGCTGCTCTGCGTCACCGGGGAGACCACCGACCGGATCCTGGCCGAACGCGCGCGGGCCGAAGCGGACGAGCGGCTGGACCTGGCTATGTCGTCGGGCAACAGCGTCGGCACCTGGGACTGGGACGTGATCGCCAACCGCGTCACCGCCGACAGCCGCTTTGCCCGCCTTTACGGGGTGGATCCCGCCCTGGCGGTTCAGGGCGCCGCAATCGAGGACTTCTTCGGCGGCATCCATCCCGATGACCGCCACCGCGTCGAGGCCGAGATCGCCGAGGCGTTGCGCAGCGTCGGAACCTTCGCGTCGGAATACCGGCTGCTGCGCCAGGACGGCTCGGTCTCGTGGGTCTCGGCCCAGGGGCGCTGCATTCCCGGACCGGACGGGCGCTGCGCCCGCCTGCCCGGCGTCAGCTATGACATCACCCCCCTGAAAGAGGCCGAACTGCAACTGCGCGCCGCGAAAGAGGAACGCGAATTCGTCCTGGACCAGATCGCCCGGCAGCGGATGCAGACCGACCCGCAGGAGATCCTGCGCGCCTCGTCCGAGGCTCTGGGCAAGCGGCTGGGCGTGAACCGCGTCGGCTTCTACCGGCTGACCGGGCCGCAGAGCATCTGCCATCAGGCGTCCTGGACGGACGGCACCCTGCCCCCGCTGGAAGGACACCAGGCCACCGACTACTATGGCAGCCATGCCGACCGCGAACGCCGGGCAGGCCGTTCTCTGGTCTTCGGCGACAGCCGCGTCGATGCGGATGGCAGCCTGCTGCCCTATGCCCGCGAAGGCGTTCTGGCGGGGATTTGCGTGCCGCTGCTGACGGACGGCAAATGGGCGGCGGGGATCTATCTTCACCAGGCTGCGGTGCGCGTCTGGACCGGGTCCGAGATCGCCCTGGCCACGGAAATCGTCCAGCAAACCTGGCTTGCCATCGACCGGGCCGAGGCGCTGCAAAGCCTCAACCGCCGGGTCGAGGAACAAGAGGCCGCGCTGGCCCATCGAGAGATCGTCCTGCGCGAGGAATTCGAACGGCGCGAAGCCGCCGAACGCCAGCTGCGCCAGTTGCAGAAGATGGAGGCCGTGGGTCAGTTGACGGGCGGCATCGCGCATGACTTCAACAACATGCTGGCCATCGTCATCAGCGGCCTGAACCTGACGCAGCGCCAGCTTGCGCGCGGGAATGCCGATGTCGGCCCCTTTATCGAGGGCGCCCTGGACGGGGCCAACCGCGCCGCCGCGCTGACCCAACGCCTGCTGGCCTTTTCGCGCCAGCAGCCGCTGGAACCGGCGGTGGTCGATGCCAACGCCCTGCTGGCCGGGCTGTCGGACATGCTGTCGCGGTCGCTGGGCGAAACAGTCGTGCTGGAAACCGGGCTGCAACCGGCGCTGTGGACCACCCGCGTCGATCCCAACCAACTGGAAAACGCCATCATCAACCTGGCCGTGAACGCCCGCGACGCCATGCCGGACGGGGGACAGGTCGCGCTGGAAACTGCCAATATCCGCCGGGACCCCCATGCTGCGCGCGACCTGGGGGCCGAACCGGGGGCCTATGTGCGGATCCGCGTCCGCGACACCGGCAGCGGCATGACGCCCGAGGTTCTGGCCAAGGCCTTCGATCCGTTCTTCACCACCAAGCCCACCGGGCGCGGCACCGGCCTGGGGCTGAGCCAGGTCTACGGCTTCATCCGCCAGTCGGGCGGCCATGTCTCGATCCGTTCGCAGGTCGGCCAGGGCACCTCGGTCGACCTGTATCTGCCGCGCTGCCTGGACCAGGAGAACCAGGCGTCGGGCGATCAGGCGGACGACGTGCCGACCGGACGCCCCGACCAGGTGATCCTGGTGGTCGAGGACGAGGAACGCGTTCGCGCCTTCACCGTCGCCGCGCTGCGCGACCTGGGCTATACCGTGCTGGAGGCGGCGTCGGGTTCGGCGGCGCTGGACATCCTGGCGCGGCGCGACGACATCGCGCTGCTGTTCACGGATGTGGTGATGCCGCAGATGACCGGACCGCAGCTGATCGAACAGGCCCGCCGGATCCGGGGTGATCTGAAGGTCGTGTTCACCAGCGGTTATACGGGCGAATCCTCGGAAACCGACGAACGGATCAGGGCGGGCGGCAACTTCCTGGCCAAACCCTTCAGCTTCGACCAACTGGCGCGCAAGATCGGCGCGATGCTGGCCTGAACGGCGCGGGCCGCAGCGGGGTTGCCGCAGCCCGTGGTTCCTTGTGACAGGCGGTCAGGCCAGGGCCTTGCCGCGCCGCCTGGCCCTGCCCAGCAGCACAAGCCCACCCGCCAGCAGCACCCCGGCGGGCGGGACCGGAACGGGCGCGGGCTCAGCGCCGGATTTCGTATAGAAGCTCTGCCCATAGGCGATCCCCAGGCCGTGCCCCGCGAAAGACAGCGGATTCGTCGCAAGCCCGGTCGTCACGTCCACCTCATAGATCGATGTGCCGGCTACGCCATACAGCCTGCCGCCAGGCGCCGTCGCCAGCCCGAAGACATCGCTGACGCCGAACGGACCAACGGCGGCCGTGCCGCCCGGATTGCCCAGATCGATCTTGACCAATTGGTTCGCGCTGGATGCGAGATAGAAATCGCTTCCCACGAAAGCCAGATCGCCGCCCGAATAGAACCCGACGGATCCAAGCGAGCTTCCCACCCCGGTCATTGTGTTCAGGGAATAGAGATTGGTCCATGCATCGTGGCAGACAGTGCAGGAGTCGCTGCCATCGCAAGAAAGAAGGCGGTCGTCATTCGCTTGATGTCCATCCTGCGGCACCCCCGGTATCGTTAACCAAGGCAAACCGACCAGTCTGCTTTGGCACCGTAACACGGGCGCCGATTCGCACGACGTCGTGAAAGGAAGCCGCCCGTTCCGGCCCTAGCGCCGCCGCTTGGACCGCTTGTTGCCGCCGCGCTGTCCCGCCCTGCCCGCCGTGGACCGGCCCGAGGCCTTGACGGCATCCTCGGCCGCCTCCTCGATCACCGACTGACGCGCCAGCGGATCGTCCGCCACGGCCAGTTCCACGGCTTCCAGGCGCTTCACCTCGTCGCGGATCCGCGCGGCTTCCTCGAATTCCAGGTTTTCGGCGGCCTTGCGCATCTGCGCGCGCAAGGCGTCCAGATGGGCGGCCAGGTTGGCGCCGACCATTGGCTTGTCGATCTTCGCCGTCACGCGCGACTGGTCGGTGTCGCCCTGCCACAGGCCCGCCAGCACATCCTCGACGTTCTTGCGGACGGTTTGGGGGGTGATGCCGTGGGCCTTATTGTAGGCCATCTGCTTGGCACGGCGGCGTTCGGTTTCCGCCATCGCGCGTTCCATGCTGCCGGTGATGCGGTCGGCATACATGATGACGCGCCCGTCGGCGTTGCGTGCGGCGCGGCCGATGGTCTGGATCAGCGAGGTTTCGCTGCGCAGGAATCCTTCCTTGTCGGCATCCAGGATCGCCACCAGACCGCATTCCGGGATGTCCAGCCCCTCGCGCAGCAGGTTGATGCCCACCAGCACGTCGAAGGCGCCCAGGCGCAGGTCGCGCAGGATCTCGATCCGCTCGATCGTGTCGATGTCGCTGTGCATGTAGCGGATGCGGATGCCCTGTTCGTGGAAATATTCGGTCAGATCCTCGGCCATGCGCTTGGTCAGGGTCGTGACCAGCGTGCGCAGCCCCGCCGCGCTGACCTTGCGGATCTCGTCCAGCAGGTCGTCCACCTGCATGTCCACGGGACGGATCTCGATCTGCGGGTCCAGAAGGCCGGTCGGGCGGATGACCTGCTCGGTGAAGACGCCGCCGGTCTGGTCCAGCTCCCATTGCGCGGGGGTGGCGCTGACAAAGACCGATTGCGGGCGCATCGCGTCCCATTCCTCGAACTTCAGCGGGCGGTTGTCCATGCAACTGGGCAGGCGGAAGCCGTGTTCGGCCAGCGTGAACTTGCGCCGGAAGTCGCCGCGATACATGCCGCCGATTTGCGGCACGCTGACATGGGATTCGTCGGCAAAGACGATGGCGTTGTCGGGGATGAACTCGAACAGCGTGGGGGGCGGTTCGCCCGGCGCGCGCCCGGTAAGATAGCGGGAATAGTTCTCGATGCCGTTGCAGACGCCGGTGGCCTCCAGCATCTCCAGGTCGAAATTGGTGCGCTGTTCCAGCCGCTGAGCTTCCAGCAGCTTGCCTTCGTCCACCAGTTGCTTCAGCCGCCCCTGCAATTCCGCCTTGATGCCCTTGATCGCCTGCTGAAGCGTGGGGCGCGGCGTGACATAGTGGCTGTTGGCATAGATGCGGATCTGGCGGAAATTGTCGGTCTTTTGCCCGGTCAACGGGTCGAACTCGGTGATCGCCTCAAGCTCGTTGCCGAAGAAATCGAAGCGCCAGGCGCGGTCCTCAAGGTGGGCGGGCCAGACCTCGACCACGTCGCCTTTCACCCGAAACCCGCCCCGCTGGAAGGCCGCGTCAAGGCGGCGGTATTGCTGGGCGACAAGCTGGCCGATGAATTCCCGCTGGTCGTAGCTGTCGCCCACCACCATGTCCTGGGTCATCGCCGAATAGGTCTCGACCGAGCCGATGCCGTAAATGCAGGAGACCGAAGCGACGATGATCACGTCGTCGCGTTCCAGAAGCGCCCGCGTGGCCGAGTGGCGCATCCGGTCGATGGCCTCGTTGATCTGGCTTTCCTTCTCGATATAGGTGTCGCTGCGCGGCACATAGGCCTCGGGCTGATAATAGTCGTAGTAGCTGACGAAATATTCGACCGCGTTGTCGGGAAAGAAGCCCTTGAATTCGCCGTAAAGCTGGGCGGCCAGCGTCTTGTTCGGCGCCAGGATGATGGCCGGGCGCTGCGTCGCCTCGATCACCTTGGCCATGGTGAAGGTCTTGCCGGTGCCGGTCGCGCCCAAAAGCACCTGGTCGCGTTCGCCCGCCTGCACCCCCTGGGTCAGTTCGACGATGGCGGTCGGCTGGTCGCCCGCGGGCTGGAATTCGCTTTTCATCACGAAGCGCCGCCCGCCTTCCAGCTTGGGGCGGGTGACTTCGATCGGGCGCGCAACCGGCGCGTTGGTGTTGTTGTGACCCATGGACGACCCTTGTGCGGCAGAGCCTTAAGGTGTGGGCAGTTGCGCGAAAGTCAACCGGGGCGGTAGACGGAATGCGGCGGCGGAAGGGGGCTGTCTGCCCCCTTCTTGGCCTGCGGCCAATTCATCCCCCGAGGATATTTGTGCAAAGGAGAAACGGCGATCACCGCTTGAAGCGCGCGGGTTGCAGTTCCGCCCATCCCTGCTTGCCGTCGATTTCGTCGGCGATGATCTCGGCCGTGACCGGACCCAGGGTAAAACCCTGGTGGCCGTGGCCGAAATGCGCCCACAGATTCGGCTGGTCGGGGACGCGGCCGATCACCGGCAGCATGTCGGGAATGCAGGGGCGGCGGCCGGTCCAGGGTTCGGCCTCGACCGGGGCGCCGATGTCGAACAGTTCCCGCGCGGCCTTTTCGCCGTGCTTCAGTTGCGGAGGGGTCAGGCGCGGGTGGCTGGTCAGTTCGGCGGCGGTGGCGATGCGCAGACCGCGACGCATGGGCGACAGCACCACCGAATTGCCGAAATCGGCGATCGGGTGATTGGGCGGCGTCTCCATGTGGTAGTGGCGGTGATAGCCGCGCTTGAAGACCATCGGCACGGTCAGGCCGAAGCGTTGCAGCAGCATCGGCGACCAGGGGCCGAGCGCTACGACGGCATGTTCGCCGGTATGCTCGTCCACCTGCCAGCCGTTGCCCGCGCGATGCAGGTCGCCCGCGTCGGCGTTGACGATCCGCCCGCCCTGGCGTTCGAACAGCGCCGCATAGGCCGCGACCAGCCCGCCGGGATCGGAACAGGTCCAGGTGTCGGCCCAATGGGTCGCGCCCTCGACCTCGATCTTGATGGCCGGTTCCAGGGCGCGCAGGGCGCGGCCGTCCATCAGCTTGGCCTCGACCCCGAATTCATCCATGAACCGCTTGGCGGTGACGCGGGCCTTTTCCATGCGCGCGGCGGTCCGGTGCACCTCGATATAGCCGTCGCGGCGGATGATGTTGTCGGCGCCCGCAGCGGCGACCAGCGGCGCGTGGCGGTCGGTCGACTGGCGGATCAGCTTGCCCCAGGTCAACGTGGCACGGCGATGGCCCGCAGGCAGCGAGTTCAGCGCATAAGTCCAGACGGCGTTGAGTTGCGACAGCAGCCCGCCGACGTTCCATTTCACGTCATAGCCCCGGCCAAGCGCGATCTGGATCAGCGCGCCGGGGGCCAGAGGCATGGCATAGGGTTCGACCGCCTCGGTCTGGATCAGACCGGCATTGCCATAGCTGGTTTCCCGCCCCGGCACGCCGCGTTCGACGATGGTCACCTGATGGCCGCGCGCCTGCAAGGCCAGTCCGGTCGTGACGCCGACCATGCCCGCACCCAGAACCAGAATCTCTGCCATGTCCTTCCCCTGACCAAGTTTGGATCAGGGATGCAGATATCGGTCGAATCGGGCAAGGATTATCGCACGATCTTCGGCAACCTTTCAAAACTTTGCAAGATTCAGGCGAAAAGCTCTCGACAGAAGCTCAATCCTTCGGCCAAAGCGTCCACTTCCTGCCTGGTATTATACATCGCGAAAGAGGCGCGGGCGCTTGCGGTGATTCCAAAGAACTCCATCAGCGGCATGGCGCAATGGCTGCCCGCCCGCACGGCAATGCCGCGCTTGTCGAGGATGGTGGACAGGTCATGCGCATGGGCGCCCTGCATGGTCATCGAGAAGATCGCACCCTTGTCCGGCGCGTCGCCCTGGATCTGAAGCCAGTTCAGGCTGCGCAGCCGGTCGCGGGCGTAGTCGCGCAGGCTGCGTTCATGGGCGGCGATATTCTCCATCCCCAGATCCATGAGGTATTCCAGCGCCGCGCCCAGGCCGATCTGGTTGACGATGCCGGGGGTTCCCGCCTCGAACCGCAGGGGGGGGTCGGCATAGTCGATGGCGTCTCGGGTGACCGTGCGGATCATGTCGCCGCCGCCTAGAAAGGGGCGCATCTCGGCCTGGCGTTCACGGCGGATCCACATCGCGCCCGACCCCGAGGGGCCATACAGCTTGTGCCCGGTGATGCAGTAGAAATCGACGCCAAGCGCCGCCAGATCGACCGGCATATGGACCGCCGCCTGGCTGCCATCGGCCAGCACCGGCACATCGGTGCCCCGCGCGATGGCGCCCACATCGACGATGGTTCCGGTGACGTTCGACATATGCGTGACCGCGATCAGTTTCGTGCGCGGCCCCACGGCGGCCAGCACCTTATCAGCCGGCAGGCTGCCGTCTGCTTCGGGTTCGACCCAGTTCAGCACCACCCCCTGACGTTCACGCAGGAAATGCCACGGCACGATATTGGCGTGGTGTTCCAGCACCGACAGCACGATCTCGTCCCCCGGCTGGAACCGGGGCGCGGCCCAGCCATAGCTGACCAGGTTGATGCCTTCGGTGGATCCGCTGGTGAAGATCACCTCGTCTTCATGCGGGGCGTTCAGGAAACGGGCGATGATGGCGCGGACGCGTTCGTAATTGTCGGTCGTGAGGTTCGACAGGAAATGCAGGCCGCGATGGACATTGGCATATTCGCCCTCATAGGCGCGGGTGATCGCCTCGATCACCTGGCGCGGCTTCTGGGCGCTGGCGCCGCTGTCCAGATAGACCAGCGGGCGGTTGTTCACCTGCCGCGACAGGATGGGGAAATCGGCGCGGACACGATCGACATCAAAGCTCATTGCGCTATCTCCGGCAGGATACCCAGGGCGGCCGCGATCAGCGACAGGATGAAGCCCGCCACGAAGGCGGTGCCGATCAGGCCCAAAGCGACCTTCGCGCTGTTGCGGAACCCGTGCAGCGCCTTGGTGAACTGCACCGTCAGCCACAGGAACAACGCGATGGCAGCCAGGCCCAGCAGGCCCGCCACGCCGGGCAGGACCAGGGACAGGACCAGTTGGACGACCTGGATCAGCAGCAGCAGAACCTCGATCCAGACGGTCAGCAGCAGCGCGTCCTCGAACCGGCCGTGGCCGCCGAACAGGCGGCCGACGCCCGACATCAGCCCGGCCGCCAGGACGATGGCGACAAGTTGCATGGCGGCCAGCGCCATGGGCTGACGGCTGAGCATCACGACCTGCGTCCCCTCAGGATCCGCGCCGCCAACCAGCATGGCGGCAAGCGAGGCCAGCAACGCGGAAACGGACACCGCTGCGATCAGTGCCATCCAGCGGGCCTGGACGGGCCAGCCCTGCGCCATCAGCGCATGGGCCGCTGTCTGCGGATCGCGGAAGGACAAACCGACCAGGGCCTTGAAGTCGTCGAAACTCATGCTTTCCTCGCCAGCGCCGAAAGGCCGGCGCCCCAGATCATCAGAAAACCAAGGCCGCAGGCGGCGCGAACCAGGGTCAGGCCCGGTCCCTGCCCCACCAGCCCCGCGACCAGACCGGCCAGCAGCATCGCGGGCGCGACGGCCAGCAGCGCCCAGAACAGGGCCAGGCGCGAATCCTCGGGCGTCAGCCGCCACCGGCTGAGCCGCGACAGGGCCGCGACCAGCCCGGCCAGGGCATAGGCCAGGATCGGCATCATGAACATCACCGCCAGCAACGCGCCGCCCATCCGTGCCTGGAACGGGACCGAGGGGTCGATCTGCGCCAGCCGCGCGTTGGCGGGGGCCTGCGCGATCAGGAAGATCAGCATCGCCGCCATCAGCACCGCCAGCTTGACCCGTTCCGGCATGTCGGAAAGGCCCCGCACCACCCGGCGCGGGGCCACCCAGCTTTGCAGCATGCGGGGGACGATGCCCCCCCTGCTCATTGCGTGGCGTGAAGGGTCAGCCATGCTTCCAGCCGGTCGTTGATCTCGGCCCGCAGATCCTCGTCCTCGATCTCCTCAAGCGCGTCGGCCAGGAAGGACAGCACCAGGAACACGATGGCCCGCCCGTACGGCACCCCGCGAGAGCGGAGATAGAACAGCGCCTCCTCATCAATCGCGCCGGTGGTCGATCCGTGCGAACATTTCACGTCGTCCGCGTAGATTTCCAGTTCCGGCTTGGCCAGGAACTGGCTGCGTTCATCCAGCAGCAGCGCCTGGCTGATCTGATAGCCGTCGGTCTTCTGGGCGCCGGGCTTGACCAGGATCTTGCCCTGAAACACGCCCTCGGCACCGTTCTTCAGCACCTTCTTGAAGACCTGGCGGCTTTCGCAGCGTTCTGCGCCATGGGTGATGAACACGGTGTCGTCGTGATGGAACGCCCCGACATTGCCGTCGCCCAGCACGGCGGCGGCGATATGGGCCACCGCATCGTCGCCCGCGATGTCGATCACCGCCTCGTGCCGCATCAGCGTGCCGTTGACCGACAGGCAGAAGCTTTTCAGCAGCGCGCCCTCGGCCACGCGCACGAACAGATGCGACAGGCCCAGCTTCTGGTGCCCCGCGCGCTTGGCGGTGATGTGGTGCAGCCGGGCGCCGGGGCGCAGGTCGGCCTCGATCACGCCATTGGACCGCGCGCCGACCATGCCGGTTTCCAGGAAGGTCAGCTCGGCGCCCTCCTCGACCCGGATGACGTGGTGCCAGACGACATCCGCATCCTCGGACGCGCGGCGGTGGACGACATGGACCGGGCGAGCGGGCGAGGATGTGACGCGGATCAGCACACCGTCCGCTGCCGCGGCCGTGTTCAGCGCGGCGAAGGGACGGCGCACCGGGGTCTGGCCCGCCGTTTCAAGCCTGCCATACAGATCGGCCGCCCAATGGTCCTGCCGGGTGTCGGCATCGGCCAGAGTGTCGATCTGGATCCCCTCAAGCGCCAGGTCGTCCGAGGCGGCGGCGTCGAAGCGCCCGTCCACGAAAACCAGTTTCAGCCGGTCGCGGTCACCGAACAGCGGCGAATCCGCCTCTTTGTCCAGCAGCGGGATGGGCTGGGGGACCGGCGCATTGAAGGCGCGCGGTTCGGTATAGCGCCAGTATTCGTCGCGCGGACCGGGCAAGCCCATCTCGCGCAACCGCGCCAGCGCGTCCCGGCGCGCCGCCGCCGTGAAGCCACCCTGCGGGAGGGTCAGCGCCGCCAGCCGCGCGTCAAGCGCATTGGCGGGCTTGGGCGATCCCTCGACGGTCGGGGTCTGGTCCTTGGTCCTGACTGCCGCGTCCGCCATCAGCGGGCCTCCGCCAGCAGATCGCCATAGCCTTCTTCCTCGACCTGCAAGGCCAGTTCGGGACCGCCCGATTTGACGATCCGGCCATCGGCCATGATATGCACGACATCGGGCTGAATGTGGTTCAGCAGGCGCTGATAGTGCGTGATGACCAGGAAGCTGCGGTCGGGGCCGCGCAGCGCGTTCACCCCGTCCGACACCAGCCGCATCGCATCGACGTCAAGACCCGAATCGGTTTCGTCCATGATGCACATGCGGGGTTCCAGCATGGCCATTTGCAGGATCTCGTTGCGCTTCTTTTCCCCGCCCGAAAAGCCCACGTTAACCGGGCGCTTCAGCATGTCGGGGCTGATCTGCAATTCGGCGGCCTTGGCGCGCACGATCTTCAGGAACTCGCCCGAGGACAGTTCGGCTTCGCCCCGCGCCTTGCGCTGCGCGTTTACGGCGGTGCGCAGGAAGGTCATGTTGCCGACGCCGGGGATCTCGACCGGATACTGGAAGGCCAGGAACAGGCCGGCGGCGGCGCGTTCCTCGGGTTCCATGTCCAACAGGCTCTCGCCGTCCAGCGTCGCGGATCCTTCGGTCACCTCATAGCCGTCGCGGCCCGACAGGACATATGACAGCGTGGATTTGCCGGACCCGTTCGGCCCCATGATCGCATGAACCTGACCGGCGGGAACCTCCAGCGACAGACCCTTCAGGATCTGCTTGTCCTCTTCCTCAAGTTTCACATGCAAGTTGTCGATTTTCAGCATCTTTTCCTCATCGGATGGTGGCGGCGGTGCCTGCGGCACCATCATCATGTTCCTGCGGCCTCAGCCGACCGAGCCTTCCAGCGAAATGGCGACCAGCGACTGCGCCTCCATGGCGAATTCCATCGGCAGGGCCTGCAAGACCTCGCGGCAGAAGCCGTTCACGACCAGGGCCACGGCCTCTTCCTCGTCCATGCCGCGCTGGCGGCAATAGAACAACTGGTCGTCATCGACCTTGCTGGTCGTCGCCTCGTGTTCCACGCGGCTGGAGGTGTTCTTCACCTCGATATAGGGCACGGTATGCGCCCCGCATTTGTCGCCGATCAGCAGGCTGTCGCATTGGGTATAGTTGCGGCTGTTGGTCGCGCGCGGGTGCATCGACACAAGCCCGCGATAGGTGTTCTGCGCCTGACCCGCAGAAATCCCTTTGGAAACAATACGAGAGCGGGTGTTCTTGCCAAGATGGATCATCTTGGTCCCGGTATCCGCCTGCTGGAAGTTGTTGGCGATGGCGATCGAGTAGAACTCGCCCTGCGACTCGTCGCCGCGCAGGATGCAGGACGGGTATTTCCAGGTGATCGCCGACCCGGTTTCCACCTGCGTCCACATCACCTTGGCCCGCGCCTCGCGGCAATCGGCCCGTTTGGTGACGAAGTTGTAGATGCCGCCCCGGCCTTCCTCATCGCCGGGGAACCAGTTCTGGACGGTCGAATACTTGACCTCGGCATCTTGCAGGATGACGATTTCCACGACCGCCGCATGAAGCTGGTTGGTGTCGCGCTTGGGTGCCGTGCAGCCTTCGAGATAGCTGACATAAGACCCTTGATCCGCAATGATAAGGGTGCGTTCGAACTGCCCGGTGTTTTCCGCGTTGATGCGGAAATAGGTGGACAGTTCCATCGGGCAGCGCACCCCCTTCGGAACATAGACGAAGGATCCGTCAGAAAACACCGCGCTGTTCAGAGTCGCGAAATAGTTGTCGGACTGCGGCACCACCGACCCAAGGTATTTCTTCACCAGTTCGGGATGCTCGCGGATCGCCTCGCTGATCGAACAGAAGATCACGCCCGCCTTGGCAAGCTCGTCCTTGAAGGTCGTGCCCACCGACACGCTGTCGAACACCGCGTCGACCGCCACGCGGCGGCCTTCGGCCGGGGCCTCGTCGGCGCCCTCGACCCCTGCCAGGATCATCTGTTCCTTCAGGGGGATGCCCAGCTTTTCATAGGTCGCCAGCAGCTTGGGATCCACCTCGTCCAACGACTTGGGCTTCACCTCCATGCTTTTCGGGCGGGCATAGTAATACTGATCCTGATAGTCGATCTGGGGATAGTTCAGCATCGCCCATTTCGGTTCGGTCATGGTCAGCCAGCGGCGATACGCCTCGAGCCGCCATTCCGTCATCCATTCCGGTTCGCCGTTCTTCTGCGAGATCAGGCGGACGATATCCTCGGACAGCCCCTTGGGGGCATATTCCATCTCGATCTCGGTGTCCCAGCCATATTTATAGCTGCCCATGTTCTGCACGGTCTCGACCGTTTCACGGTCGACGCCCTCGCGCACCTCAAGATCGGTGATCTCGTTCATCCTTTGTCCTTCCATCGGCCGGGGGGTCACCTAGCCATTCCTGTCGCGCCAGCGTGAATACGCGCTTTCCCACGCTTCCGCAAATCGGTTCACCTGATCGTCGCCCACAGCCGGGCTTATGGATATCCGAATTGCCGATTGCGCGGCCTTGTCGTCGAAACCCATGGCCTGCAAGACGCCGCTGGCCCGGACCTTGCCCGACGAACAGGCAGACCCCGCCGAAATCGCGAAGCCCGCCAGATCCATCTGCATGACCTGGGTTTCACCCTTCCAGCCCGATGTAAGAAGGCAGGTCGTGTTCGGCAAGCGTTTCGCGCCCTTTCCGGCAATCATTGCGCCGGGCGCCGCCGCCAGCAGCCGATCCTCCAACGCGTCGCGGCGTTCGGCGACCTGATCCCACAGCCCGGCGTCCAGTTCGCGCTGCGCGGCGGCGGCGGCGGCGGCGAATCCTAGGATGCCGATCAGGTTCTCGGTCCCGCCACGCCGGCCCTGTTCCTGCCCGCCGCCCCGGATCAGTGCGGGAATATCGGTGCCGCGCTTCACGATCAGGGCGCCGATGCCCTTCGGCCCCCCCAGCTTGTGCGCGCTGACAAAGCCCGCCGTGACGCCCAGCCAGTTGAAGGCAAAGGGCACCTTGCCGAAGGCCTGGGTCAGGTCGCTGGAGGCCAGCCCCTGCGGCAAGTCCTGGATCACGCCGGTTTCGTTATTGGCCAGTTGCAGGCTGGCATTCGTCGGATCGGGCACAATGACGATCCCGTTCCCGTCCACCGCCAGATCCTGATCGCACCAGACCTTGACGGCGCTGTGTTCGACCGGCGCGCAGTGAGCGCCGCGGCCCGCCAGCACCATCGCCGCAGCCTCGGTCGTGCCCGAGGTGAAGATCACGTCCGCCCCTTCCGCCCCCAGGGCAGCGGCGACCTGTTCGCGGGCGCGTTCCATCGCCATCTTCGCCGCCCGGCCTTCGGTATGGACGGATGACGGATTGCCGACGATCTCCATCCCCTCGCGCATCGCGGCCTTCGCCTCGGGGCGCAGAGGGGTGGTGGCGTTCCAGTCCAGATAGGTTCTCATCCGATCACCCCGGCGATCTTCTGGGCCAGCTTTCGGGCCACGGCGTTCTTGGCCATGCGCGGCCATTCCTCGGGGCCGTCCTCGGTGATGACGGTGACGGCGTTTTCGGACCCGCCCATGATGCCGGTGCCTTCGCTGACATCGTTGGCGACGATCCAGTCGCAGCCCTTGCGCAGCCGCTTGTCGGTGGCATGGGCCACCACGTCGTTGGTTTCGGCGGCAAAGCCCACCACCAGCCGGGGACGCCGTGCGCCCGCCTGGCTGACCCAGGCCAGGATGTCCGGGTTTTCGGTCATTTCCAGCGACGGAGGCTTGCCCGACCCGTCCTTCTTCATCTTCTTCGCCCAGGAATTCTTGATCCGCCAGTCGGCCACCGCCGCCGCCATCACCGCCGCATCGGCGGGCAGCGCGGCTTCCACCGCGTCGCGCATCTGCCGGGCGGTCTGGACGCGGATCACCGTCACGCCCTCGGGCGGGGCGACCTCGGCCGGGCCGGTGACGAAACTGACCCGCGCGCCCATGTCGCGCAGCGCGGCGGCGATCGCCGTCCCCTGCGCGCCCGAGGATCGGTTGGCGATGTATCGCACCGGGTCGATGGGTTCATGCGTCGGGCCCGACGTGACGATCACATGCCGCCCCGCCAGCGCGCCCGACCGCACCTGCGATTCCGGCAGCAGCTTCAGGGGCGCGGGCGGGGCCAGTTCCTCGCGGATCGCGGCAACGATGGCCTCGGGTTCGGACATGCGGCCGGTGCCGAATTCCCCGCAGGCCATGTCGCCGTCCTCGGGCCCGACGAACAGGATGCCGTCGTCGCGCAGGGTGCGCAGGTTCCGCTGCGTCGCCGGGTGGTGCCACATCCGCACGTTCATCGCGGGCGCGACCAGAACCCGCTTGTCGGTCGCCAGCAGCAGGGTCGAGGCCAAGTCGTCCGCCAGCCCATGCGCCATCTTGGCCAGCAGGTCGGCTGTCGCGGGCGCCACCACCACCAGATCGGCATTGCGCGACAGCTGGATATGGCCGATCTCGGCTTCGGAGGCGATGTCCCACAGGCCCGCCTGCGCGGCCTCTCCGGCCAGGACGGATACGGTCATCGCCGTGGTGAACTGCGCGCCTGCCTGCGTCAGGACCGGGGTGACGGCGGCGCCCTCGGCCCGCAGCAGCCGGATCAGTTGCGGCGCCTTCATGGCCGCGATGCCGCCGCCGATGACCAACAGGATGCGCTTGCCGTTCATCATGTCCCCCTTGGCGTTCCGCGTCAGACACATAGCCATCCCGCCCCCCCCTCGCAAGCAATCGCGTCCGTTAACCTTTCCTTAAACCGGGCCCGTTAACCATTGGCGGGATCGAAGGGGGTTTCCATGGTCGCCATCGCCTATTCGGTCGCCTTCGAGGGGATCGAGGCGCGGCTGGTCGAGGTTCAGTGTTCCGTGGCGGCGGGCCTGCCGGGCTTCGCCATCGTCGGCCTGCCCGACAAGGCCGTGTCCGAGGCGCGCGAACGCGTCAAGGCTGCCTTCGGGTCGCTGTCCATCGCCATGCCGAACCGGCGGCTGACCGTGAACCTGTCGCCCGCCGACATGCCCAAGGAAGGCTCTCATTTCGACCTGCCCATCGCGCTTGCGATCCTGGCCGCGCTCGAGATCATCCCGTCCGAGGAACTGTCCCGCTGCGTGGCCCTGGGGGAACTGGCGCTTGACGGGCGGCTGGTCGGCGTCGCGGGCGCCCTGCCCGCCGCGATGGCCGCGGCCGAGGATGACCGCGCCCTGATCTGCCCCCGCGCCTGCGGCCCGGAAGCCGCCTGGGTGGACGCGGTGCCCGTGCTGGCCCCCGCCACGTTGCGCGAGGTGATCGACCACCTGACCGACCGCGCCCCTATCGCCCGCGCCGCCCCCGGCATGATCGGCGACGCGCCCCTGGGCGGCTGCCTGTCCGAGGTGAAGGGCCAGGAACGCGCCAAGCGCGCGCTGGAGATCGCGGCGGCAGGCCGTCACCACCTGCTGATGGTCGGGCCGCCCGGCGCGGGCAAGTCGATGCTGGCCGCCCGCCTGCCCGGCCTGATGCCGCCCCTGGGCGCGGCCGAGGCGTTGGAGACATCCATGATCCATTCGCTAGCGGGCACGCTGGACGATGGCGGCATTTCCCGCCGCGCGCCCTTCCGCGAACCGCATCATACGGCATCCATGGCCGCCATCGTCGGCGGCGGGCGCGGCGCCAAGCCGGGCGAGATCAGCCTGGCCCATAACGGTGTCCTGTTCATGGACGAGTTTCCCGAATTTCCCCGGCAGGTGCTGGAAACCCTGCGCCAGCCCATCGAGACCGGAGAGGTCGTGGTGGCCCGCGCCAATGCCCATATCCGCTATCCCTGCCGCTTCCTGCTGATCGCTGCCGCGAACCCCTGCCGCTGCGGCTATCTGGCCGATGCAAGCCGCGCCTGTTCGCGCGCGCCGACCTGCGGGTCTGACTATATGGGCAAGATCTCGGGTCCGCTGATGGACCGATTCGACCTGCGGCTGGAGGTTCCGGCGGTCAGCTTCATGGACCTGGAACTGCCCTCGGGCGGCGATACCTCGGTCCAGATCGCGGCGCGGGTGGCGGCGGCGCGCGACGTGCAGGCGGCGCGGTTCCGCGACCACCCCCAGGTGCGCGTGAATGCCGAGGCCTCGGGCAGCCTGCTGGACCGGATCGCCGCGCCGGACGAGGAAGGCCGGGCGCTGATCCTGAAGGCCTCGGAAAGACTGGGCCTGACCGCGCGCGGCTATCACCGCATCCTGCGCACCGCGCGCACCATCGCCGACCTGGCCGGGTCCGCCGCCGTCCGCGCGCCCCACTTGGCCGAGGCGATCAGCTATCGCCTGCCCTTCGTGACGGGCGGCTAAGTGGCGGCGGCTGACGAATTGCACATCGTGCAAGGCGGATCTATGGCAGAGCGACCCTGACCACGGATCCATGCCATGCCCCCCAAAAGCGCCCAGATCGGCGGCATCCTGACTGTTTGCGGCTTGCTGGTGACGATCCCGCATCAATACGGCGCCGGGAAAGGCTTCGCCATCCTTGCCGCCATGCTGCTGGTCAGCGCTCTGGCGCTGTTTTCGATGACAGCCCCACTCTCCCGGCTGGCCTTTGTCGCCGTGGGCGTTGTCCTGATCCTCTGGGCTGCCGCGACCCGCGCCGAGTGGCAGGACGCGACCCTGACCGCCCTGACGCGAGGCGGCTTCATTATCGCGCTGTTCACGGCCCTGTCGGCGCTGCGCAGCGCAGCCATCGGATCGCAGGCGATCCTGGACTGCGGGCGCTTCCTCGCCCGCCAGCCGCCCCGCCGCCGCTATCTGGCGCTGACGGTCGGCGGGCATCTGTTCGGGCTGATCCTGCTGTATGGCTCCATCTCCCTGCTCGGATCGCTGGCGGCCGAGGGCACCGCGCGAGAAGGAAACGAGGAGCTGCGCCGCCACCGCCTGCGTCGGATGCTGGTGGCGGTCCAGCGGGGTTTCGCCTCGACCTTGTGCTGGTCCCCGATGGGGCTGTCGATCGCCGTGGCGATGACGGTCGTCCCTGGTGCATCCTGGCCGAACGCCGTCGCCTTCTGCCTGGTCAGTTCCGCGTTGATGATCGGCATCGGCTGGCTGTTGGACACGGTGTTCAAGCCGCACCTGTCCGCCCCGCCCCCGCCGCGCGCGGTGGAAACCGACAACTGGCTGCTGCGCCTGCGTCCGCTGCTGATGCTGCTGGGCATCGTCGTGGGCGGCGTCTTTGCCCTGCATCTGGCCACGGGCGTCGCCGTGACCGGCGCTGTCATGACCGTGGTGCCGCTGATCGCGATGGCCTGGATCCTGGCCCTGCCGCCGCTGCCCGGCGGACGCATCGCCACCTTGGGCGCGCGGATCGGGCAATTCGCCACCCGAGAGATGGCGGGTTATCGCGGCGAGGTCATCCTGCTGTTCATGGCGGGCTTCATCGGCAGCCTGGGAAGCTGGCTTCTGGTGCCGATCATGCAGGCGCATGGGCCTGACCTGTCGGCCGTCCCGCCGCTGCTGATCCTGGCGGCCTTGGTCTGGGTCATCCCGCTGACCGGCCAGATCGGCATGAACCCGATCCTGGCCGTGTCGCTGCTGGTGCCGCTGCTGCCTTCGCCTGCGGCGCTTGGCATCCACCCGACCGCCATGGTGCTTGCCATCACCGGCGGCTGGGCGATCAGCGGCAACACCTCGCCCTTCACGGCCTCGGTGCTGCTGGTCGGCAAGCTGGGCGGGGTCGAGGCGCGCCATGCCGGAATGGTCTGGAACGGGCTGTACGCCCTGACCACCGGCACGGCGCTGACCCTGTGGGTGCTGATCGCCGCGACCCTGCTGTAAGGGCCGCGGCGGCGCGTCACTCGACTTCGACCAGCAGGTCTTTTGCGTCGATCTGTTCGCCTGGTCGGACGTGGACGGCTTTCACCACCCCGTCGCGGTCGGCGTGGAGGCCGGTTTCCATCTTCATGGCCTCGATGGTCAGCAGCAGGTCGCCCTGGCGGACCTTCGCCCCCGCCGTGGCCGCGACCGAGGCGACGACCCCCGGCATCGGCGCGCCGACATGGCCCGCGTTCGAGGGATCGGCCTTGGGACGGGCGGCCTTGGTGCCGGTGGCCTTGCGGTTCGGCACGCGGACCTGGCGGGGCTGGCCGTTCAGTTCGAAGAAGACCTTGACCTCGCCCTTCTCGTCGGTCTCGCCGATGGTCAGGAAGCGCACCTCCAGGGTCTTGCCGGGGTCGATCTCGACGCTGATCTCGTCGCCCGGCTCCATGCCGTAGAAGAAGTTGCGCGTGGGCAGGGTGCGGACCGGGCCATAGGTCTCGTGCCGCGCCATGTAGTCGGAAAAGACCTTGGGATACATCAGGTAGCCGTTCAGATCCTCGTCGTCGATCTCGACGCCCAGGTCGGCCGACAGCTTCGCGCGGGTGGCCTCCATGTCCACCGGCTCCAGATGCGCGCCGGGGCGGTCGGTGATCGGGGCCTCGCCCTTCAGCACCTTGCGCTGCAAGGCCTCGGGCCAGCCGCCGGGGGGCTGGCCCAGGTTGCCCTTCATCATGTCCACCACGCTGTCGGGGAAGCTGACCTCGACGGCCGGGTCCAGCACCTGCGCGGGCGTCAGGCCCTGCGCCACCATCATCAGCGCCATGTCGCCCACCACCTTCGAAGACGGCGTGACCTTCACGATGTCGCCGAACATCCGGTTCACGTCGGCATAGGCCTGGGCCACCTCGTGCCAGCGATCCTCCAGCCCCATCGACCGGGCCTGCGCCTTGAGATTGGTGAACTGCCCGCCCGGCATCTCGTGCAGATAGACCTCCGATGCCGGGGATTGCAGGCCGCTTTCGAACGCCGCGTAGGTCTCGCGCACGCGTTCCCAGTAGTTGCTGATCTGCCGGATCGCCGCGATGTCCAGGCCGGTGTCGCGCTCGGTCCCCTCCAGCGCCTCGACGATGGAGCCGAGGCAGGGCTGAGAGGTGCCGCCCGAGAACGCGTCCATCGCCGCGTCGACCGCGTCCACCCCCGCCTCGGCTGCGGCCAGGATCGTCGCCCCCGCCAGGCCCGAAGTGTCGTGGGTGTGGAAGTGGACCGGCAGGCCGACCTGTTCCTTCAGCGCCTTGATCAGGACGCGCGCGGCGGCGGGCTTCAGCAGGCCCGCCATGTCCTTCAGGCCCAGCACATGCGCGCCGGCGGCCTTCAGATCCTGCGCGGTGCGGACGTAATAGGCCAGGTCATACTTCGACCGCTCCGGGTCCAGCATGTCGCCGGTATAGCAGACCGTGCCTTCGCAGATCTTGCCGGTCTCGATCACCGCGTCCATGGCGACGCGCATGTTCTCGACCCAGTTGAGGCTGTCGAAGACGCGGAACACGTCGACGCCGCTTGCCGCCGCCTGCTTCACGAAAGACACGACCACATTGTCGGGATAGTTGGTATAGCCCACCCCGTTCGAGGCGCGCAGCAGCATCTGCGTCATCAGGTTCGGCATCCGTTCGCGGATGTCGCGCAGCCGCTGCCAGGGGCATTCCTGGAGGAAGCGATAGGCCACGTCGAAGGTCGCCCCGCCCCAGCATTCGACGCTGAACAGTTGCGGCAGGTTGGCGGCGTAGGAGGGCGCCACGCGGATCATGTCGATGGACCGCATCCGGGTCGCCAGCAGCGACTGGTGGCCGTCGCGCATGGTGGTGTCGGTCATCAGCAGGCGCGTTTGCCCGGCCATCCAGTCGGCCACGGCCTGGGCGCCCTTCTCCTCCAGCAACTGCCGGGTGCCGGGCGCGGGCGGCGCTTTCGGGGCGGGCGGCACCGGCGGACGGGCCTGGGCGGGCGGCATGGCGCGGCCCGCGGTTTCGGGATGCCCGTTCACGCTGATGTCGGCCAGATAGGTCAGGATCTTGGTGGCCCGGTCCTGGCGCTTGCCGAACTGGAACAGATCCGGCGTGGTGTCGATGAACTTCGTCGTATAGGTGTCGTCCAGGAAGGTCGGGTGCTTCAACAGGTTGATCACGAAGTCGATATTCGTGCTGACCCCGCGCACCCGGAATTCGCGCAAGGCGCGATCCATCCGCCGGATCGCCCCCTCGGGCGTCTGCGCCCAGGCCGTGACCTTGACCAGCAGCGAATCGTAATAGCGGGTGATCACGCCGCCGGAATAGGCCGTGCCGCCGTCCAGGCGGATGCCGTTGCCGGTGGCGCTGCGATAGGCGGTGATCCGGCCGTAATCCGGGATGAAGTTGTTCAGCGGATCCTCGGTCGTGACCCGGCATTGCAGCGCGTGGCCCGACAGCGTGATCTTGTCCTGGCTGGGAACACCTGTCGCCTCGGCCAGGGTCGCGCCCTCGGCGATGCGGATCTGGGACTGCACGATGTCGATGCCGGTGACCTCCTCGGTCACGGTATGCTCGACCTGGACGCGCGGGTTCACCTCGATGAAGTAGAACCGCTGGCTGTCCATATCCATCAGGAACTCGACGGTGCCGGCGTTCTGATAGCCGACGGCGCGGCCGATCTTCAGCGCCAGCTCGCAGACCTCGGCGCGCTGTTCGTCGGTCAGATAGGGCGCCGGGGCGCGTTCGACGACCTTCTGGTTGCGGCGTTGCACGGTGCAGTCGCGTTCATACAGGTGATAAAGGCCGCCATGCGTGTCGCCCAGCAGCTGCACCTCGACATGGCGGGCGCGCAGGATCATCTTTTCCAGATAACCCTCGCCATTGCCGAAGGCGGCCTCGGCCTCGCGGCGGCCTTCGCGGACCTTCTCGACCAGTTCCTCGGGGCCGTTGATCGGCCGCATCCCGCGCCCGCCGCCGCCCCAGCTTGCCTTCAGCATCAGCGGATAGCCGATCCCGGCGGCCTCGGCCTTGATCGCCTCGAAATCCTCGCCCAGCACCTCGGTCGCGGGGATCACCGGCACGCCCGCCTGGACCGCCACGCGCCGGGCCGAGGCCTTGTCGCCAAGCGCGCGCATCGTTTCGGATCGCGGGCCGATGAAGGTGATCCCGGCGGCGACGCAGGCATCCACGAAATCGGGGTTTTCCGACAACAGCCCATAGCCCGGATGGATCGCGTCCGCGCCCGATTCCTTCGCCACCCGGATGATCTCGGGGATCGAGAGGTAAGCCGCCACCGGCCCCAGACCCTCGCCGATCCGATAGGCCTCGTCCGCCTTGAAGCGGTGCAGGCCCAGCTTGTCCTCCTCGGCATAGACGGCCACCGTCTTCTTGCCCAACTCGTTGGCCGCCCGCATCACGCGGATCGCAATCTCGCCACGGTTGGCGATCAGGATTTTCTGAAACATTCGCGCGGTCCCCCTTCGCAGTTGCGCGAAACACTAGCGATGCCGCAGCGCAGCGCAAGCGGCGCGTCGGCCTGGCTGCAACAAAAGGTTTACGCAAGGTCGTGTTCGCAGGATGTTCCCATTTTGCGGTTGCTTTTTGGAACCGCGCCCCTATCTGATGCGCTTGGTCGGCCAGGGACGCAGCATGGAACAGAAGTTCATCGAGGTTCGCGGCGCGCGCGAACACAACCTCAAGGGCGTGGACATGGACATCCCGCGCGACAAGCTGGTGGTCATCACCGGATTGTCGGGATCGGGCAAGTCCTCCCTCGCCTTCGACACGATCTATGCCGAAGGCCAGCGCCGCTATGTGGAAAGCCTGTCGGCCTATGCCCGGCAGTTCCTGGACATGATGGGCAAGCCCGACGTGGACCATATCAGCGGCCTGTCGCCCGCGATCAGCATCGAACAGAAGACCACGTCGAAGAACCCCCGGTCCACCGTGGGCACGGTCACGGAAATCTATGACTATCTGCGGCTGCTGTTCGCCCGCGCGGGCACGCCCTATTCCCCCGCCACCGGCCTGCCGATCGAGGCGCAGCAGGTCCAGGACATGGTGGACCGGATCATGGAGATGCCCGAGGGCACCCGCGCCTATCTGCTGGCGCCCATCGTCCGGGACCGCAAGGGCGAATACAAGAAGGAATTCCTGGAGCTTCGCAAGCAGGGTTTCCAGCGGGTCAAGGTGAACGGCCAATTCCACGAGCTGGACGAGCCGCCCACCCTGGACAAGAAATTCCGCCACGACATCGACGTGGTGGTGGACCGGATCGTCGTTCGCGAGGGGCTGGAGACGCGGCTGGCCGATTCCCTGCGCACCGCCCTGGACCTGGCCGACGGCATCGCCATCGTGGAAACGGCGGGCGATGACCCGGAACGCACCACCTTCAGCGAAAACTTCGCCTGCCCGGTCAGCGGCTTCACCATCCCGGACATCGAGCCGCGCCTGTTCAGCTTCAACGCGCCGCTGGGCGCCTGCCCGGTCTGCGACGGGCTAGGGGCGGAACTGTTCTTCGACGAACGGCTGGTGGTGCCGGACGCAGCCCTGTCCGTGGACAAGGGTGCCATCGCGCCCTGGGCCAAGTCGAAATCGGCCTATCTGACCCAGACGATCAACGCGCTTGCCAGGCATTACGGCTTTGACAAGAAAACGCCTTGGAAGGATCTGCCCGCCGATGTGCAGCGCATGTTCCTGCACGGATCGGGGGCCGAGGAGATCGCTTTCCGCTTCGACGATGCCGGGCGGGTCTATAACGTCACCCGCGTGTTCGAGGGCGTGATCCCCAACATGGAACGCCGGTTGCGCGAATCCGACAGCGCCTGGGTGCGCGAGGAATTCGAGCGGTATCAGAACAACCGTCCCTGCGGCGCCTGCCACGGCTATCGCCTGAAGCCCGAGGCGCTGGCGGTGAAGATCGCCGGAAACCACATCGGCGAGGTGGTGGAACTGTCGATCCGCGAGGCCCTGGCCTGGATCGAGGCCGCGCCCAAGCACCTGTCCAGGCAGAAGAACGAGATCGCCGTGGCGATCTTCAAGGAAATCCGCGAACGGCTGGGCTTCCTGGTGAATGTGGGCCTGGATTACCTGACGCTAAGCCGCGCGGCGGGCACGCTGTCGGGCGGCGAAAGCCAGCGGATCCGGCTGGCAAGCCAGATCGGCAGCGGGCTTACGGGCGTCCTGTATGTCTTGGACGAACCCAGCATCGGCCTGCATCAGCGCGACAACGATAGGTTGCTGGACACGCTGAAGGGACTGCGCGACCAGGGCAATTCGGTCATCGTGGTCGAACATGACGAGGACGCGATCCGCCATGCCGATTACGTTTTCGACATGGGGCCGGGCGCGGGCGTCCATGGCGGCACCGTGGTCAGCCAAGGCACGCCCGAGGAGATCGCCGCCGATCCGGCCAGCCTGACCGGCCAGTACCTGTCGGGCGCGCGGGAAATCGCCGTGCCCGCCGAGCGCCGCAAGGGCAACGGCAAGAAGGTGACGGTCGTCAAGGCGACCGGCAACAACCTCAAGAACGTCACGGCGGAATTCCCGCTGGGCAAGTTCGTCTGCGTCAGCGGCGTCTCGGGCGGCGGCAAGTCCACGCTGACCATCGAGACGCTGTTCAAGACCGCCAGCCTGCGCCTGAACGGCGCGCGCCAGACCCCCGCCCCCTGCGAGACGATCAAGGGGCTGGAACATCTGGACAAGGTGATCGACATCGACCAGCGGCCCATCGGCCGCACCCCCCGGTCGAACCCCGCGACCTATACCGGCGCCTATACGCCGATCCGCGACTGGTATGCGGGCCTGCCCGAATCCAAGGCGCGCGGCTATAAACCCGGCCGCTTCAGCTTCAACGTCAAGGGCGGGCGTTGCGAGGCCTGCCAAGGCGACGGCGTCATCAAGATCGAGATGCACTTCCTGCCCGATGTCTATGTCACCTGCGAGACCTGCAAGGGCAAGCGCTATAACCGCGAAACGCTGGAGGTGCAGTTCAAGGGCAAGTCCATCGCCGACGTTCTGGACATGACCATCGAGGAGGGGCAGGAATTCTTCAAGGCCGTGCCCTCGATCCGGTCGAAGATGGACGCGCTGATGCAGGTGGGCCTGGGCTATGTGAAGGTCGGCCAGCAGGCCACCACCCTGTCGGGGGGCGAGGCGCAGCGGGTCAAGCTGGCCAAGGAACTGGCCCGCCAGTCCACCGGCAAGACCCTGTATATCCTGGACGAACCGACCACCGGCCTGCATTTCGAGGACGTGCGCAAGCTGCTGGAGGTGCTGCACCACCTGGTCGATGAGGGCAATACGGTGGTGGTGATCGAACACAACCTGGATGTCATCAAGACCGCCGACTGGATCATCGACATCGGGCCGGAAGGCGGCGACGGCGGCGGACGCATCATCGCCGAGGGCACGCCCGAGGATGTCGCCAAGGTTCCCGAAAGCCATACCGGCCGCTATCTGGCGCCGATGCTGAAACCCGCGCGGGTGCGGGCGGCGGAATGACGGTCTAGCGAATCTCTATCCGCCCCACCCTGCACCCTGCCTCGTCGCGCAGGGACATTTCCGCCGGCTGTTCAAAGTCTGCACAAAGGCGGACGCTGTCGGGCGGCACAAGTTCGACGCGATAGGGTGCGGCGGTAAAGGGATCGGCCAAGCGGGGCGTCATCGGGCAAGCCTCGGTCGGGGTCGGATCGACCACAACCTGCCCCGCCTGTTGCGCCTTGCAGTCGAGCAGCGTCTCGATCTGGGCAAGGTCGTTGTCCCGCGTCCGGTCGCGCTTTTCTGCCCGACCCTGCCCCGGCCCGCCTGTGGCGACCAGCCCCGCCACCAGCACCGTCACGCCAAGCACCGTCAATCCATGGACCGCCCACCGCCTAGCCATCCAGATCCTCGCGATAGCAAGCGGCGACCAGCAGTCCGGTCAGCGCGACCAAGGCCAGCTTGGCCGCAAGGCGCGGCGTCAGGTCGCCCGAAAGAAACGCATGGACGGCGGCCACCACATCGCCCAGCAACACCAGGGCAGCCGCCAGCACCGTGATCGACGCGAAGACCCGGCGGGCCTGCGACCGGCGCCGGGGATCAGAGCCGATGTCGCGACGCGCCATCCGTGCGTCCAGTCCCACGAACAGCGGCAGAAAGGCGATGAGGGCGGCAATGGAAAACCGCATCGACCCGCTGTCGCGCAGTCCCCTGTCCACCAAGTCGGGAAAAACTCGGTCTATTACCTGAAACCCCAGTCCAAGGATATGATAGCAGACCAGCACCAGGGCGATCATCAGCAGGGCGTAAAGCATCGCCTCGCGCGCCGAGACATAGGGCCGTGGGCGCGGCACCGGCGGCAGGTCGCCGCCGGGATCCCAGGCGGACAAGGCCTGGTCGATCTCTGGCCCCGTCCAGCCCGCCTCGCCAAGCGCCGCGCGGATTCGCGCCGCGTCATGGCCGGACGCCAACGCCTCGCGCACGAAATCCGAAAGATGATCGACCGTCGCCACCGTGCCCGCCCCTTTTCCGGGCAGGTTCATGCGCTTTGCTCCAGACTGTCAACGGGGCGGAAAATTTCGCGGGGTTGGGCGATTTTCCTCTTGCACCCCCCGTCGCAGTCCCATAAATCACCGCTCACCGAAGGCGATACGCCATCGGGAACGGATGCGGGCGTAGCTCAGGGGTAGAGCATAACCTTGCCAAGGTTAGGGTCGTGAGTTCGAATCTCATCGCCCGCTCCAAACAAAAAAAGCCGGACCTTCGGGTCTGGCTTTTGTTTTTTCCGGATAAAAAAATTCGCCTGTCGGTTGCAGAATCTGCAATGAGGGTTATGATCGCCCAAAAAGGCTCTGGCCCGATCACCAATGACTCGAAAAAACAACAATAACAGGCCAGAGCTTAAGCAGGCGACCCGGAAACCCCTGACAAAAGCACAAAAAATACGGCCGACTCATTCCTGAGCGTACCGTTAACCATCCGGGTCGCGGCATATTTTGTCGATTATCTTTACACTGTCAAGTTGAGTATGGAGATGGGATGGCCCCGCGCCCTGACCTGCCCCAGCTACTGATTCAGGCCGGGATGGACATCCTGGACGAGGACGGGACCGAAGGGTTGACCCTGCGGCGAATAGCCGCACGGGCGGGCGTGTCCCATGCCGCGCCGGCGCATCATTTCGGCGGGTTGCCGGGGCTGAAGGTCGCGATCGCGACCTGCGGATTCCAGTCCTTCCTGGACCACCTGAATGCCGCGCGCGACGGCATGTCCGACAGCGATCCGTTTCAGCGCCTTCTGGGCGTGAACCTGGCCTATATCCAGTTCGCATCCTCGCGCAGAGGGTTGTTCCGGCTGATGTTCGACCAGTTGTCCACCCAAGACCCCGAGTTGGGCAAGACCGCGCTTGGCAGCTATTTCGTGCTGAAACAGATGTGCGCGCCCTTCGTCCAGGGGCGCCCGGCAGCGGCCCTGGAAACCGCTGTCTGGGGGCTGACGCACGGCTATGCGGCGCTGAACATGGGTCAGCGCCGGCCGCCGAATTCGCCCCTGGAGCTCTCGTCATACGAGGCCGCGTTGCGCCTGCTGATCGGCTGACCGGCGGCGCCACGCGCAGTTTCAGCCGTCCACTCGGATCCGGGCGTTCTGCGGATCATAGGGGCTGTCCTCGGCCACTTCGGCATCCCACAAGTCGCGGAACATGCGGACCTTCAGCCTGGTCCCTGGCGCAGCCAGGTCGGGGCGGACATAGCCCATGCCGATCTGCTTGCCAAAAGCCACCGAATAGCCGCCGGAGGTCAGGCGCCCGACCTTCCGGCCGTCCAGGAAAATCCCCTCGCGCCCCCAGGGATCGGCGTCCTGCGGCCCGTCGATCAGCAGCGTGACGCACATCGACCGGATGCCCTTGTCCTGCATCGCCGCCTTGCCGCGGAAGTCCTTGGACAGATCGACGAAGCGGTCCAGCCCGGCTTCCAACGGCGTCGCGTCGCGGCCCAGTTCCGTGCCGAAGGCGCGATAGGATTTTTCCTGCCGCAGCCAGTTCTGCGCCCGCGCGCCGACCAGCTTCATGCCCAGCGGTTCGCCCGCTTCCATCAGCCGGTCGAACAGGTGGTTCTGCATCTCGATCGGGTGGTGCAGTTCCCAGCCAAGCTCGCCCGTATAGGCGACGCGGATGGCGTTCACCGGCACCATGCCCAGTTCGATCTGCTTGGCCGACAGCCAGGGGAACCGCTTGTTCGACAGCGCGGTTTCCGGCTGAGCGTCCCGGATCAGTTTCGCCAGGATGTCGCGGGATGCAGGCCCGGCCAGGGCAAAGACCCCCCACTGGGTCGTCACGTCCTGGATGCCGACATACCCGCCGCCCGCCGCCATGAAGTCCTGCGCGGATTTCACCAGATGGTCGCCGTCATAGGCCGCCCAGGCCCCGGCCGAGACCAGGTAATAGCTGTCCTCGGCCAGGCGGACGATGGTGTATTCGGTCCGCGTCGTGCCCGCATCGGTCAGCGCATAGGTCAGGTTGATGCGGCCGACCTTGGGCAGCTTGTTGGTCGTCAGCCAGTCCAGGAAGGCGGTCGCGCCCGGCCCCTTGACGGTATGCTTGGCGAATGCCGTGGCGTCGATCAGGCCCGCCGCGTTGCGGATCGCCTCGGCCTCCTCCTTGGCATATTGCCACCAGCCGCCGCGCCGGAAGCTGCGGCTGGCATGGTCGTCAAAGCCCTCGGGCGCGTAATAGTTCGGGCGTTCCCAGCCGTTCACATGGCCGAACTGCGCGCCCCGCGCCTTCTGCCGGTCATAGGCGGGCGAGGTGCGCAGCGGGCGGCAGGCTTCCCGTTCCTCGTCGGGGTGGTGCAGGATGAAGACGTGTTCATAGGCTTCCTCATTCTTGCGGGCGGCGTATTCGGTGGTCATCCAGCCGCCGTAGCGGCGCGGATCCAGGGACGCCATGTCGATCTCGGCCTCGCCCTCGACCATCATCTGGGTCAGGTAATGGCCCACCCCGCCCGCCGCCGTGATGCCGAAGCTGAACCCCTCGGCCAGCCACATGTTGCGCAACCCCGGCGCCGGGCCCACCAGCGGGTTGCCGTCGGGGGTATAGCAGATCGGGCCGTTGAAATCGTCCTTCAGCCCCACCGTCTCTGAACTGGGGATCCGATGGATCATCGACATGTATTCTTCCTCGATCCGTTCCAGGTCCAGCGGGAACAGGTCGGCGCGGAAGCTGTCGGGCACGTCATACAGGAACCGCGCGGGGGCGTTCCTTTCATACGGTCCCAGGATCCAGCCGCCGCGTTCCTCGCGCACATACCATTTCGCGTCGGCATCGCGCAGGACCGGATGTTCGGGATTCCCCTCGGCGCGCCACTTGACCAGGGCCGGGTCGGGTTCGGTGACGATATACTGGTGCTCGACCGGGATCGCGGGGATCTTGATGCCCAGCAGGCGCGCGGTGCGCTGCGCGTGGTTGCCGGTCGCGGTCACGACATGCTCGGCCCGGATCTCGAAGGTCTCGCCGGAACCGACCAGGTTGCCGCCCTTTTCCACCAGCTTTTCGCAGGTGACGATCCATTCGCTGCCGGTCCATTTGTAGGCATTGACCTGAATCTTGCGCTCGATCGCGGCCCCGGCCATGCGCGCGCCCTTGGCCATCGCCTGGGTCACGTCGGCGGGGTTGATATAGCCATCGGTCGGGTGGAACAACGCGCCCTTCAGATCTTCGGTGCGGACCAGGGGCCAGCGGTCCTTGATCTGCCGGGGCGACAGGAATTCATGCTCGATCCCCACCGTCTCGGCGGTGGCGGAATACAGCATGTATTCGTCCATCCGGGCGTCGGTCTGGGCCATGCGCAGGTTGCCGCAGCGCGTGAAGCCCGCGTTCAGGCCGGTCTGGGCTTCCAGTTCGGCATACAGCTTCACCGAATAGTCATGGATATGGGTCGTCGCATAGCCCATGTTGAACAGCGGCAGCAGGCCCGCCGCGTGCCAGGTGGATCCGGCGGTCAGCTCGTCCCGCTCGACCAGCAGGGTTTCCCATCCGGCGCGGGCCAGATGCAGGGCGATGCCGCAGCCGACCGCGCCGCCCCCGACGACAAGAACCTTTACATGCGACTTCATCCGCGCGACTCCCTGGGCTTGTTGTTGCCCTGTTACTGCCACGGCGCGCGCCAAACGGTTCGTTAAGCCCGACCTATAATGGCGAAAAGCGACATGCTGCGACGCAGCACTTGTGCGAATCTGTAGCGGTCCCTTAGGGTGCGCGCCACTGGGGGGATGGGGGACCGGATGCAGATATGCCGTGACAGGCAGGCGATGCGCGACTGGCGGCTGGGCCAGGGCCGCGTGGCCCTGGTGCCCACGATGGGCGCGCTGCATGACGGGCATCTGGCCCTGGTCGCGGCGGCGCGGGCCTGGCTGGAGACGCAGGGGGGCGGCCGGGTCGTGACCTCGATCTTCGTCAATCCCACGCAGTTCGGCCCGAACGAGGATCTGGCGACCTATCCTCGGGACGAGGAAAACGACCTGGCCCTGCTGCGCAAGGCGGGCTGCGACGCGGTGTTCCTGCCGACCGTCGCCGACATCTATCGCCCCGGCGCGCAGACGGTGGTCGAGGTGACGGGCCTGTCCCGGATGCTGATGGGCCGGTTGCGCCCCGGCCATTTCCGGGGGGTGGCGACGGTGGTGACGAAGCTGTTCAACATCGTCCAGCCCCATGCCGCCGCCTTCGGCGAGAAGGATTACCAGCAGCTTGCCGTGATCCGGCGGATGGTCGCGGATCTGGACGTGCCGGTGCAAATCCTGCCCGTGCCCACCGTGCGCGAAGCCGACGGCCTTGCCATGTCGTCGCGCAACCGCCGCCTGTCGCCTGCGCAGCGCGCCGCCGCCCCGGTGCTGGCCCGCGCCCTGGACCGCGCGGCGCGGATGGTGGCCGAGGGCGCCGGCCTGGCCGCCATCCGCGCGGAACTGCGCCGCATGATCCGCGCCGAACCCTTGGCCGAAATCCGGTCCATCGACATCCGCGATGCCGACGACCTGTCGCGCATCGCCTCCATCCAGCGCCCGGTGGCGATCCTGCTGGCCGTCCGCTTCGGCGACGTGCTGCTGATCGACCAGCGGGTCGCGCATCCGAAAGGCTGAACGACACGATGTCCGCCCAAGCCCCCGTCAAGCGCGTCACCGCCCCCCAGATCCTTGCCCGCAAAGGCGCCACCCCCATCGTCGCGCTGACCGCCTATACCGCGCCGCTGGCGGCCAGGGTGGACCCCCATGCCGACATCATCCTGGTCGGCGACAGCCTGGGCATGGTGGTCCACGGCCTGCCCTCCACCATCGGCGTGACGATGGAGATGATGATCCTGCACGGCCAGGCGGTCGTCCGGGGCAGCAGCCGCGCCATGGTGGTGATCGACATGCCCTTCGGCAGCTACGAGGAAAGCCCCCAGCAGGCCTTCCGCAACGCCGCCCGGATCATGGGCGAAACCGGCTGCGGCGCGGTCAAGCTGGAAGGCGGCAGCCGCATGGCGCCGACGATCCGGTTCCTGACGGAACGCGGCATCCCGGTGATGGGCCATGTCGGGCTGACGCCGCAGCAGACGCATACCTTCGGCGGCTTCAAGACCCAGGGCCGCGAAACGGACAGCTGGGCGGGCCATATCCAGGACGCGGCCGACGTGGCCGAAGCCGGGGCCTTCTCCATCGTCGTCGAAGGCGTGGTCGAGGATCTGGCCGACCGCATCACCGAGGCAGTGGTCGCGCCCACCATCGGCATCGGCGCCTCGGTCCGCTGCGACGGGCAGATCCTGGTGCTGGACGACATGCTGGGCCTGACCGGCCGGGTGCCCCGCTTCGTCCGCAGATTCGCCGATCTGGGGGCGCAGGCGGACCAGGCCATCGCCGATTATGCGGCGGCCGTCCGGGACCGCGGCTTTCCGGGTGACGGGAACGTTTATCGCTGACGGATCATGCGCCGCATGAGCCTTGGTCGCTAGCCCTCGAAATCCGCCGTGCGCGCCAGCCGTGACAGGGCCAGCGGCACCAGCAGCAACAGCGACAGGCCCAGATAGATCACCGAAAAGCCGGTGCGTTCGGCCAGGAAACCAATGGTTCCGGGCGCCAGCAGGATTCCGGAATAGCCCATCGTCGTCACCACCGACAGTCCCACCCCCTGCGCCAGTCCGGGCAGGTTTCCCGCCGCGGAAAAGGCGATCGGCACCATGTTGGCGATGCCGATCCCGGCCAAGCCAAAGCCGATCAGCGCCAGCGGGGGCGATCCCGCCAGGGCCGCCAGCGCCAGTCCCGCCATGGCGATCACCGTGCTGGCCTGCAACGTCCTGACCGCGCCATGCCGCCGCCGGATGGCGTCCCCCAGGAAGCGCATCACCGCCATGGTCCCCGCGCAGGCGGCGAAACCCCAGCCCGCCAGGGCAAGCGAGGCGCCCATTTCCCGTTGCAGGTAAACCGCCGCCCAATCGAGGATCGCACCCTCGGGGATCATCGAGGCCAGCGCCATCACCCCGATCAGATAGGGCAGCGGCGTGCGCGGCAGACGCAGCGGCTGGTGCGCGTGCCCGCCTTCCGGGCCGTCGCGCAGCAGCCGGGGAAAAGCCAGGGCCAGGATCGCGGCGACGATCCCCGTCACCACGACAGCATGGGCCAGCTCGCCCATCGCCTGGATGCCCAGGCCGCCAGCCCCTGCCCCCGCCAGGCCGCCCAGCGACCAGAACCCGTGGCAGGACGACATGATCGCCCGCCGTCGCGCGCGCTCGACCGCCACGGCATTGGCGTTCATCGCCACGTCCATGGCGCCGATCAGCCCGCCGAAGACCAGCACCGTCGCCGCCACCGCCCACACCGTCGGCGCAAGCGAAATCCAGATCAGGCTTGGCGCGAACAGCACCGCCGCCAGCCTGACCGCCCAGGCCGACCCGCGCCGCGCCACCAGGGCGCCAAAGACCGGCATCAGACAGATCGACCCGACGCCCAGCGACAGGACCAGCAGCCCCGCCACCGATTCGCCGATCCCCAGCCGCGCCATCATCGCAGGCAGCTTCGGGGCCCAGCTTCCGACCACCAGCCCATTCGCAAAGAACAGCGCGGACACTGCCCAACGCGCCCCGATCCCGACAGCAGCCGTCATCCCGATCCCATCTTCTGTGCGAAAATATCCCGGGGGAGTCCCCGGCACGGGGACGGGGGCAGCGCCCCCACCCTTACAGCATCGACGGCACGACCAGATCCGGGGGACGGTGGCCGTCGGCAAAGGTCTTGATGTTGATGATGACCTTCTCGCCCATCTCGGCGCGGCCCTCGACCGTGGCCGATCCCATATGCGGCAGCAGCACCACGTTGGGCAACTCGCGCAGGCGGGGGTTGATCTCGTGCCCGTGTTCGAACACGTCCAGGCCCGCGCCCGCGATTTCCTTGGCGCGCAGCATCCGCGTCAGCGCGTTCTCGTCGATCACCTCGCCGCGAGAGGTGTTCACCACCACCGCCGAAGGTTTCAGCAGCTTCAGCCGCCGCGCATTGAGCAGATGGAAGGTCGACGGCGTATGCGGGGCGTTCACGCTGATGATGTCCATCCGCGCCAGCATCTGGTCCAGGCTTTCCCAATAGGTGGCCTGCAATTCCTCCTCGATTTCGGGGCGCAGGCGGCGTCGGTTGTGGTAATGGACCTGCATGCCAAAGACATTGGCCCGCCGGGCGACCGCCTGGCCGATCCGGCCCATGCCCAGGATCCCCAGGCGGCGCCCGCCGACGCGGCCGCCCAGATGCGCGGTCGGCGCCCATCCGGCCCACCGGCCCGCCTGCATCTCTGCCATGCCTTCCGGGATGCGCCGCGTGACGCCCAGGATCAGCGCCATCACCATGTCGGCCGTATCCTCGGTCACGACGCCGGGGGTGTTGCTGACCAGGATGCCGCGCTGCCGGGCGGAATGCACGTCGATGTGATCGACACCCGCGCCGTAATTGGCGATCAGCTTCAACCGCTCTCCGGCCTGGGCCAGCATGTTGGCGTCGATATGGTCGGTGACGGTCGGGACCAGCACATCCGCCCCGCGCATCGCCGCCGCCAGGTCGTCGCGCGACATCTTGGCGTCGTCCTCGCGCAGCACCACGTCGAACAGTTCCTTCATGCGCGTCTCGACCGCCTCGGGCAGGCGGCGCGTCACGACGATGCGCAGTTTCTGGCGCGAGGGTTGCGGGCTGTGCATGATGGCCTCACTTTCTCGATGTCATGTCGGGGCGGCCTTTCAAACTGGCGCCGCTTTTGGCAAACTGCCCGCGATATGGGGCAGGCACAAGACCCCATCGGGGACGCTGCGCGGCCTCGGCAGAGGGCAGAAAGGGCCGCCGCAAGGCGGTCGGCAGGAACGGACGGGATCATGAGGACAGGCAGGCTTTTCGGTGGCGCGGCGCTGGCTTTCGCAGCATCGGCGGGGCTGGCGCTGGCGCAGACGGCCGTCGTGCCGCAATCGGCCGATGCACGGATCGTCCGCGTCCAGGACCAGGGCCAGGCCGGAACGCGCGGCCCGGTCACGAACCTGCCCGTCCCCCGCTATGTCAGCCTGAAGGGGTCCGAGGGCAATGCCCGCCGCGGCCCCAGCCTGTCGCACCGGATCGACTGGGTGTTCCGCCATGCCGGGATGCCGCTGCGGGTCGTCGCCGAATTCGGCCACTGGCGCCGGGTCGAGGACAAGGACGGCGCCGGCGGCTGGGTCCATTATGCGCTGCTGTCGGGCGTGCGCACCGCGCTTGTGACGCAGGACATGGTGGAACTGCGCAACCGCCCCAACCCGGACGCCGACATCGTCGCGCGCGCCGAGATGGGCGCCATCGTCCGGCTGGGCGAATGCAACCCCGGCTGGTGCCGCATTTCCGGCGGCGGGCAGCGGGGCTGGGTGCCCAAGACCTCGATCTGGGGCGTGGACCCGGACGAGGTGCGGGACTAGGCCAGCCCACGTCCGCGCAGCAAGGCGTCCACCCCGGGCATCCGCTGGCGGAAGGCCAGCCACAGTTGATCCGCCGGGGCCGAGCCGCCCTTGGACAGGATCGTCTCCTCCAGCCGCCGCGCGGTCGCCGGGTCGAAGATGTCGCCGGTCTCCTGGAAGGCGGCGAAGGCGTCGGCGTCCATCACCTCGGACCACATATAGCTGTAATAGCCGCTGGCATAGCTGTCGCCGCTGAAGACATGGCTGAAATGCGGCGTGGCGTGGCGCATCGGGATCGCGGCGGGCGCGTCCAGGTCCGCCAAAGCCCGGCCCTGGGCGGCCAGGGGATCGGCGGGCGGGTCGCCCCGGTGGAAGGCCAGATCCACAAGCGCGCTTTCCAGGTATTCGGTCGTGGAAAACCCCGCATCCGCCTTGCCCGCCGCCAGCAGCCGGTCGCGCAGGTCGGCGGGCAGCGGTTCCCCGGTTTGGTAATGCCGCGCATGGGCGTCCAGCACGGCGGGCTGTTCCAGCCAGTGTTCGTAAAGCTGGCTGGGCAGTTCGACGAAATCCTGCGCCACCGCCGTCCCCGAGATCGACGGCCAGTCCACATCCGACAGGATGTGATGCGTGGCGTGGCCGAACTCGTGGAACAGCGTGCGGGCGTCGTCCCAGGACAGGAAGGCGGGTGCGCCCGATGCCTCGGGCGGGGTGAAATTGCAGACATTGACGACGATGGGACGCTGGCCCGCGCCGATCTTGTGCTGAACTTGCAGCGACGAACACCAGGCCCCCGACCGTTTCGAGGGGCGGGCGAAGTAATCGCCCACGAAGATCGCCATCAGCCTGCCGTCGCGGGTGATCCGCCAGGCGCGGGCGTCGGGCGACCAGAGCGGCGCTTCAAGGGGCTGGAACTCCAGCCGGAACAGGCGGTGCGCGACATCCATCATCGCGCCCAGCATCGCGTCCAGCGTCAGATAGGGCTTGACCTGGTCGGCGTCGAAATCGTGGTCCTGCCGCCGCAGCCGTTCGGCATAATGCCGCCAGTCCCAGGGTTCCAGGGCGCCGTTCACACCGTCGTCGCGCAGCATGGCGGTCAGCCGGGCTTCGTCCGCCGAAGCGCGGGCGCGGGCGGGTTCCCAGACCTGGCTCAGCAATTCGGCCACGCGGTCGGCGCTGCCCGCCATTTCGGGTTCCAGCTTGTAGGCGGCGAAATCGGCATAGCCCAGCAGCCGGGCGCGTTCGTGGCGCAGGGCCAGGATCTCGGCCACCAAGGGCAGGTTGTCGGTCGCGGCGCCGCCCGCGCCCTGCCCCGAGCCGCGCGCGGTCCAGGCCCGGAACGCCACCTCGCGCAGCGCCCGGTCACCCGCATGTTCCAGGAACGGCACGATCAGAGATCGGTTCAGCGTCACGATCTGCCCGTTCAGCCCCCTCGCCTTGGCCGCCGCGCGCAGGGACGCGATCAGCCAGTCGGGCAGCCCCGCCAGCCGGTCGTCGGGGATCGGCAAGACATAATCGCGTTCATCGGCCAGCACGTTCTGGGAAAACTGCGTGGTCAACACGGCCATCCGGGCGCGGATTTCGGCCATGCGGTCGCGCGCCGCGCCGTCAAGCCCGGCGCCGGATCGGGTCAGGCCGCGCAGCGCCAGTTCGGTGATGCGCCGGTCCTCAGGCGGCAGGTGGTCGGCCGTTTCCGCCACCGCCCTGACGCGGGCATAAAGGCGGGGGTCCATGCCGGTCTTGCTGTTATAGGCGGCAAGACGCGGGGCGAAGTCGCGTTGCAGCGCCTCTCTCGCGGGGTTCGAATCGACATTCGCCAGCGTATAGAAGATCGACAGGACGCGGTTCAGCCCGTCCTCGGCCGTTTCCATCGCGGCGACGGTATTGGCAAAGCTGGGCGGTTCGGGATTGGCGGCGATCGCCTCCATCGCGGCTTCGGCGGCGGCCAGTTCGCGGTCGAAGGCGGGGGCGAAGTCGTCGTCCGCGATCAGATCGAACCGGGGCAACCCCTCGGGGCCGGTCCAGCGGGTCAGTTCGGGGTTCATGGCGCCTCCTTGGTTGCAACGAACCTAAGGGGCAGAGGCGCCGCCTTCCAGACCCGATCCGCAGACCGGGCAATCCGCCCGCCGCGCGGTGCCGATCATGCGGCTTTCGCCGTAAAGCCCGTCGAAGATCAGCATCCGCCCGCGCAGGCCCTGCCCGGCGCCGGTCAGGTGCTTGACCGCCTCCATCGCCATCAGGCTGCCGACGACGCCCGGAAGGGGGCCGATCACGCCGGCCTCGGCGCAGGGCGGGGCAAGGCCGGGCGCGGGGGCGGTGGGGAACAGGCAGGCCAGGCGCGGGCCGCCGCGCGCCGGGTCTTCAATCGTGACCTGCCCTTCCCATTGCGCGATGGCCCCGGCGATCAGCGGCACGCCCGCCGCGACGCAGGCACGGTTGATGGCCTCGCGCGCGGCGAAGCTGTCGGTGCCGTCCAGGACCAGATCGTGTTCGGCAACCAGTTCCACGTCATCCGCCGCGATCCGGCGCGGCAGGGGTGTCGCCTGCACATGCGGGTTCAGGGCGCGCATCGCGGCGGTGGCGGCCTGGGCTTTGCCCTGCCCCTGCTGGTCGCTGCGAAAGATCACCTGGCGTTGCAGGTTGGACAGGCTGACCCTGTCGTCATCGGCCACCGTGATCCGCCCCACACCCGCCGCCGCAAGATACAGGCAGACCGGCGCCCCCAACCCCCCGGCGCCCACCACCAGCACCCGCGCGTCGCGCAGGCGCATCTGGCCCGGCCCGCCGATCTCTCGCAGCACCAGATGGCGGGCATAGCGGTCCAGCTCGGCATCGCTGACCGCAGGCGGCGCAGGGACAGGCGGTGGGGACGCGGCTTGGTCAACCGGCAGAGCGCGCGCCCGCAGCCAGGAGAGTCCCGCGCGATAGGCCAGGATCAGCGCCGCAAGCCCGCCCGCGACCAGCCAGCCGCGCGCCGATCCGCCGAACAGGCCGATCCCGGCCAGATGCGACAGCACGATCCCCGCCCAGGCCAGCGCCAGCACCGCCAGCAGCCAGCGGCGCGGCAGGCCGAAGACCCAGCCCCCTGCGGCAATCGCCGCCAGCAGCCAGACCCCCGTCACCGGATCACGCCCCGGTCGAGCCGAAGCCGCCCGCCGCCCGCGCCGTTTCCCGGCTGAAACTGTCCACCACCGTGAAGGCGGGCCGCAGCACCGGGACGAAGATCATCTGCGCGATCCGCTCGCCCGGCTGGACGGTGATGGGGGGGCTTCCGGCAGGGTTGCGGTTCCAAGTGCTGATGAGGATCTCGCCCGTGTAATCCGGGTCGATCAGCCCGGTCGAATTGCCCAGCACCAGCCCGCGCTTGTGCCCCTGCCCCGACCGGGGAAGGATCAGCCCGGCAAAGGAGAAATCGCCGAAGGACAGCGCGATCCCGGCGCTGATCAGCACGGCCGGCGCCTGGGGGGCGATTTCCAGCGGTTCGTCCACGCAGGCGAACAGATCCACCGCCGCCGATCCCGCCGTCTGGTAATCGGGGATCCCCCAGTCGCGAATCCGCGGGTCCAGTATCCTGACTTCCATGACGCCCCCTTTCTTCCGGGTCCGCCATAGCGGATGCGGGTCAGACCTGCCAGCGCGGCTTGCGCTTGTCGAAGAAGGCCGCGATGCCTTCCGGGGCCTCGTCCCCTTCCCAGACGGCGACAAGGCGGTCGATGCTGTCCTCGATCACGGCCTGGTCGATGCGCGGGCCAAGGGCGCGGCATTGCGCCTTGGCCGCCGCCACCGCGCCGGGGGCTGCCAGCAGGAAGGGCGCGACCTCGGCTTCCACCGCCGCGTCCAGATCGCCGGGGGCGACCGCGCGGGCGGCAAGGTTCAGCGCCACCGCCTCGTCCGCGTCAAACAGCCGGGCCGAGAAGAACACCCGCCGGGCCTTGTCCTCTCCCATCCGGGCCAGGACATAGGGGCCGATGGTGGCGGGGATCAGGCCCAGCTTCACCTCGGTCAGGCCGAAGCGCGCGGCATCAGCGGCAATGGCGATGTCGGCCACCGCCATCATGCCCACGCCGCCGCCGAAGGCATTGCCGTGGACCCGTGCGATCAGCGGCTTGGGCAGCAGGTTCAGCGCCGACAGCATCCCCGCCAGCACGCGCGCGCCCGCCCTGCGGGTGTTCGCATCGGCGTCCATCTGCGCGCGCATCCAGGCCAGGTCGCCGCCCGCGCAGAAGCTGGTGCCTTCGCCCGCCAGCACGACGACACGCACCGCCGGATCGACGCCGAGTTGCGCGGCAGCCTGGGTCAGTTCCTCCATCATTCTCTGTGACAGGGCGTTGTGCTTGTCGGGGCGCGCCAGCCACAGGGTCGCAACCCCTCGCGGGTCCGTGTCGATGCGGATCGTTTCAAACATGGGCCGTCCCCCTGAGGCTGCGGGCGAAGGCGGCGGCCTTGTCGATCATCGCCATGTCCAGCCCATGCACATATCCCCGCGCGGCCAGATGCGCGGCGACCTTTTCCGTGGCGACATTGCCCGCCGCGCCCGGCGCATAGGGGCAGCCGCCCAAGCCCCCCACGGCGGCGTCGAAGACCCGCAGCCCGCGCGCCAGGCTGGCGTCGATATTCTGCAAGGCCCGGCCCGCCGTGTCGTGGTAATGCCCTGCCAGCCGGTCGGCGGGCAGTTCATCAAGCACGGCGGCCAGCATGGCGTCGACGGTCTCGGGGCGGCCCTGGCCGATGGTGTCGCCCAGGCTGATCTCATAGCAGCCCATGTCGCGCAGCGCCGCCGCCACGCGGGCGACATGGGCGGGGGGGGTGGGACCATCGAAGGGGCAGTCCGTCACCACGCTGACATAGCCGCGAACCGGGATGCCGTCATCCCGCGCCGCCGCCGCGACCGGAGCCAGCCGTTCCAGGCTTTCGGCGATGGTGGCGTTCAGGTTGGCGCGGCTGAACCCTTCCGAGGCGCTGGCGAAGATCGCCACCTCGCTGGCGCGCGCGGCCCTGGCACCCTCATAGCCCTTCATGTTCGGGGTCAGCACGGCATAGCGGACGCCCTGCGCGCGGGTAATGCCCGCCATGACCTGCGCCGCGTCGCCCATCTGCGGCACCCATTTCGGGGACACGAAGCTGGTGACTTCTATGCGTCGGAAACCGGCCTGCGACAGCAGGTCGACCAGGGCGATCTTGTCCGCCGCCGGGATCAGGCGCTTTTCGTTCTGGAGGCCGTCGCGCGGCCCCATTTCGAAGATTTCAACGGTGTCAGGCATCGGGAAGCTCGTAGAAATCGCGTTCGTAAAGCTGCGGCTCGCCTTCCTGCGGCAGAGCGCGCTGAAAGGCGGGGCGCCCGGTGCAGCGGTCGGCATAGGCTTGCAGCGCGGGCGTCAGCCGGGTGAAGCGGCCCGCCGTCCAGACCGACCAGCCCACGGCGCAGTCCACGCCCGAAAATCCCTGCCCCATCAGCCAGTCCTGGCTCTCGACCGCCTGTTCCACCAGCCGCAGCGCGCGGGCCAGGCGCGCGGTTTCCAGCTTCATCACGGTCAGCGACCGCGTGGCAGGATCGCGCAACATCAAATGGCTTTGCGTCAGGTTGGCGATATGCTGGCCGATGGTTTCGGCGAAATGCAGCCAGTCGAGCCAGCCCAATCGCCCCTCGGCCCCCGGCGCGCGCCACAGTTGCGGGCCGCGCGTTTCGCACAGGTATTCGACCATGGCGCCGGATTCGTGGATCACGCTGCCGTCGATCTGCAAGGCGGGGGCGCGGCCAACCGGATGGATGGCCGCGTATTCGGCGGCGCGCATGTCCTTGCCGCGCAGGTCCATCACGCGCAGGGTGAAGGGCAGGTCCAATTCGTTCAGCAGCCACAGGATGCGCATCGACCGCGACAGGGGGACGTGCCACAGGATGATCTCGGCCGTGGTGTCCTTGACCGGGCCGCCCTGTGCCGGGGGCGGCGCGTCGGTAGGGGTGGGATCAGGCATCCTCGTCCTCCAGCCGGATCAGGGGGGCGCCGGCTTCGACCTGGTCGCCCGCATTGGCCAGCACCTCGGCCACCACGCCGTCGCGGGCGGCTGTCAGGCTGTGTTCCATCTTCATCGCCTCCAGCACGGCCAGCCGGTCGCCCGCCTTCACAGCCTGGCCCGCCTCGACATGGACGGATTTCACCAGCCCCGGCATGGGCGACAGGGTCAGCGCCGCCCCTGCCCCGGCATCCGCCTGCCGGTCCAGCGGATCAAGCGGCACCAGATGCAGGCTGCCCGCGCCGAAGGTGCTGACGCCCGCCTCATGCGCGGTGATGCGGTGGCGGCAGAGGGCGCCGTCCACCCACCAGCGGTCGCCCTGCCAGCGGACATCAAGCGGCTGGCCGTCCAGCGTGACCCGCGCGGCGCCGGGGCCAAGCACCTCCAGCACGGCCTGGCCGCCCTGCCACGCCACGGTGCGGCGCAGGGGCTGCCACAGGGTCATGCCGCCCTTGACGGCCGGATCGGCCAGCCCCGCAAGTCCGATCACCGCCAGAGCGCGCGCGGCCGCATCGGGCCCCGAGGCCGCCACCAGCGCATCCAGATCGCGACCGATCAGGCCGGTATCGACCTGGCCCGCGCGGAATCCCTGATGCCGGGTCAGGGCGATCAGGAAGTCGATATTGGTGACGGTGCCCGCAACCTCGGTATCGACCAAGGCGGCCTCGAGCTTGCCCAGGGCGATGGCGCGGGTCTTGCCCCAGGTGACGACCTTGGCGATCATCGGGTCATACCAGGGGCTGATCGTATCGCCCTGCCGGACGCCGGTCTCGTTGCGGGCATCCTCGGCGAATTTCAGATGGGCCAGCCGCCCGGTGGCGGGCAGGAAACCGGCGGGCACGTCCTCGGCATACAGCCGCGCCTCGAAGGCGTGGCCGTGGATGGCCAGACCCTGTTGCCGGGCGGGCAGCCCCTCGCCACTGGCGACGCGTAGCTGCCATTCGACCAGATCGACGCCGGTAATGGCCTCGGTCACGGGGTGTTCGACTTGCAGGCGGGTGTTCATCTCCATGAACCAGAAGCCGTCGGGGCGCAGGCCGCGGCTGCCATCCACAATGAACTCGATGGTGCCCGCGCCGGAATAGCCGATGGCTTCGGCGGCCCGGACCGCCGCGTCGCCCATCGCGGCGCGCATGTCGGCGGTCATGCCAGGGGCCGGGGCTTCCTCGATCACCTTCTGGTGGCGGCGTTGCAGGGAACAGTCGCGTTCGAACAGGTGGACGGCGCGGGTGCCGTCGCCGAAGACCTGGACCTCGATATGGCGGGGCTGCTGGATGTATTTCTCGACCAGCACGGCGGGGTTGCCGAAGGCGGTCGCGGCCTCGCCCTGCGCGGATTGCAGGGCGGCGGCGAAATCGGCCGGGCGTTCGACAAGGCGCATTCCCTTGCCGCCGCCGCCCGCCACGGCCTTGATGAGGACGGGATAGCCGATCCGGCCCGCCTGTTCCTCCAGATGGGCGGGATCCTGGTTGTCGCCGTGATAGCCGGGCACCACGGGCACGCCCGCGTCGGCCATCAGCGCCTTGGCCGCGTCCTTCAGCCCCATCTTGCGGATGGCGCTGGCGGACGGCCCGATGAAGACCAGCCCCGCCGCCGTCACTGCATCGACGAAATCGGGGTTTTCCGACAGGAAGCCATAGCCCGGATGAATGGCTTGGGCGCCGGTATCCAGCGCCGCGCGGATTATCGCGTCGCCGCGCAGGTAGCTGTCCTTTGGCGCGGGTCCGCCGATATGGACAGCCTCGTCCGCCATGGCGACATGGCGGGCGGCGCGGTCGGCGTCGGAAAACACCGCGACCGTGCGCACACCCAGCCTGCGGCAGGTGTCGATGACGCGGCAGGCGATCTCGCCCCGGTTGGCGATCAGGATTTTCTGGAACATGGCGGCACCTGCATGTGGCGGGCCAAGCCGGGGGCTTCGCGCCCCCGGACCCCCGCGGGATATTTGGACAAAGGTGAAGGAGCCATCGGTTCTACATCCTGAAGACGCCGAAGCGGGTCGGCTTGATGGGCGCATTCAGGCTGGCGCGCAGGGACAGGGCCAGCACCTCGCGGGTCTTGCGAGGGTCGATGATGCCGTCGTCCCAGAGCCGCGCCGAGGCGTAGAGGGGGTGGGACTGGCGGTCGAACATCTCGATGGTGGGGCGCTTGAATTCGGCCTCTTCCTCGGCCGTCCAGGTGCCGCCCGCGCGTTCGATGCCCTCGCGGCGGACGGTGGCAAGGACGCCCGCCGCCTGTTCCCCGCCCATGACGCTGATGCGCGAGTTGGGCCAGGTCCAGAGGAAGCGCGGCGAATAGGCGCGGCCCGCCATGCCGTAATTGCCTGCCCCGAATGACCCGCCCACCAGCATGGTGATCTTGGGGACATTCGTGGTCGCGACTGCCGTGACCATCTTGGCGCCGTGGCGAGCGATGCCTTCGTTTTCGTATTTCCGGCCCACCATGAAGCCGGTGATGTTTTGCAGGAACACCAGCGGGATCGACCGCTGCGAACAGAGTTCGATGAAATGCGCGCCCTTCTGGGCGGCTTCGCTGAACAGCACGCCGTTGTTGGCGACGATGCCGACGGGGCAGCCCTCGACATGGGCGAAGCCCGTCACCAGCGTTTCGCCGAAGCGGGCCTTGAACTCGTCGAAGCGCGAGCCGTCAACGACGCGGGCGATCACCTCGCGGATGTCATAGGGGGTGCGCAGGTCGGCGGGGACGACGCCCAGGATCTCCTCGGGGTCGAAGGCAGGGGCTTCGGGGGACTGCCAGACGACCGTCTCGGGCAGCCGGCGGTTCAGGTTCCTGATGGCGCGACGGGCCATGGCCAGCGCATGGGCATCATCTTCGGCCAGATAGTCGGCCACGCCCGAGAGCCGGGTGTGGACATCGCCGCCCCCCAGATCCTCGGCCGTCACGACCTCGCCCGTGGCGGCCTTGACCAACGGGGGACCGGCCAGGAAGATCGTGCCCTGGTTGCGCACGATGATCGTCACGTCGGACATGGCCGGGACATAGGCGCCCCCTGCCGTGCAACTGCCCATCACCACGGCGATCTGCGGGATTCCCTTGGCGCTCATCTGCGCCTGGTTGAAGAAGATTCGGCCGAAATGGTCGCGGTCGGGAAAGACTTCGTCCTGGTTGGGCAGGTTGGCGCCGCCCGAATCGACCAGATAGACGCAGGGCAGATGGCATTCCTGGGCGATTTCCTGCGCGCGCAGGTGCTTTTTCACCGACAAGGGATAATAGGTGCCGCCCTTCACGGTGGCGTCGTTGGCCACGACCATCACGTCCTGGCCGTGGACCCGGCCCACGCCCGCGATCACGCCCGCGCCCGGCGCTGCGCCGTCATACAGGCCATGCGCGGCCGTGGCGCCGATTTCCAGGAACGGGCTGCCGGGATCCAGCAGGTTCGCCACCCGCTCGCGCGGCGGCATCTTGCCGCGGCTGGTGTGGCGCTCCATCGCGCGCGGACCGCCCCCGGCGGCGGCGGCAAGGGCCGCGTCGCGGGCGACCTCGATCAGCGCCAAATGCGCCTCGCGGTTGGCGCGGAAGGTGTCCGACGTGGTCAGGGCCGAGGATGTCAGCTTCATGGGCAGGCTTTCCCGACAGGGGCGCGGCGTTTTGCCGCAGCCGAGCTTATGTTCACAGTGGTTTGATCCAGATCATGTTTTCGGCGCCTCGCTGGGTCCATGCCACGCCTTGCAACCTTTGAAGGAGCCGTATGATGAAAACTCTGTGCATTGCTGCCGCAGCCGCGCTGGCGGTCGTCTCTCCGGTGGCCGCGCAGCAGGCGGGGGACTGGACCGTGGGTCTGGGCCTTGCCAATGTGAACCCGAAATCCGACAACGGCACCCTGGCGGGCGGGACGGTTCCGGTCAGTATCGGCGACAATACCCGGCCCTCGGTCACGGTCGAATATTTCATCCGCGACAATATCGGGGTGGAGCTGCTGGGCGCCCTGCCCTTCAAGCATTCGATCAAGTCGAACGGCGCCGAGATCGGCACTGTCAAGCACCTGCCCCCGGTCGTGTCGCTGCAATACCACTTCGACGCCACGCCGCAGTTGAAGCCCTTCGTGGGCGTTGGCGTGAACTTCACCGGCTTCTATGACGCCGAATCCAGGGGCGATCTGGCCGGCAGCGATCTGCGCGTGAAGAACAGCTGGGGCCTGGCCGCGCATCTGGGCGCCGATTACTGGATCAACGACCGTTCCGCCGTTCGCGCGGATGTCCGCTGGATCGACATCGACGCCGACGTGACGCTGAACGGCGCCGATATCGGCCAGGTCGAGGTGGACCCGGTGGTCGCCGGCGTCAGCTATGTGATGAAGTTCTGATCGGCCGAACCCACGGGACCGATTCTTCCGGCGCGCCTCGCAGTGGGCGCGCCGTTTTGCTGTCCGGGCGCGCGCCATGGTCATGGTTGCCGCATGGCGCGCAGTTCCAGCGCGCGGCGCGCGGTTTGGCGCATCCGGCAATCCGCGCTGGCGATGGTGCGCATCGAGCCGCCGTCCCAGCGGTCATAGGCCAGAGTGCATTCGGCATCGCGGAAGGCGATCCAGGCGCGCTGCGCGGCCAGAAGCGTATCCGTCAGTCCCCGAGTCTGGCTGAAATGCGCGCGGGTCTCGGCATATTCGCGGTTCAGGATCTCGTCCCAGGCGTCATGCTCGGCCATCAGGCAGGCGCTGATGCCCAGGGTCGTCTCGCCGTCGGGCGCGGTCTGGCACAGTTTCGCGGCCAGGCCGATGCAGTCGGTTTGGGTCTCTCGCGGCGGGGTCTGGGCCAGGCAGGCCTCGACCACAGCCGAATCCAGCGGGACCGAGGCGGGCTGTGACAAGGCGGCGGCGGGAACGGCCAAGGCCAGGATCAGGGCGGGCGCGGCAGTTCGCATGGCCTATTCCTCCGGCTCCCAGGCGCGCAGGCGGAAATATTGCTGTGCGGTCAGGTGCAGGCTGCAATCGACGCCTGCCGGACCGGCGCCGGTGCCGCCGCCCCAGCGGCTGCCCTCGTACGAGCAGGCCGAATCGCGGAACGCGATCCAGTCGCGCTGCATCCGGCGCAGCAGCGGCTCCTGCTTTTCGGCGGCCGATCCCAGTTCCGCCATCTCGGCATCGGCGGCCTTGGCGGCTTCCAGCACGCGGGCATAGCTGTCGTTCAGCTTTTTGTCCCAGACGGCCAATTCCTCGGACAGGCAATAGGACATGGCCACGGTGCTGTATCCGTTCGGGCTGTCGATGCAGGGGCCTGACGCCGCGCCGACGCAAGCCATGGGATCGGGCGCGTCGGAACCCGATTTCCGGGCATCGTCCAGGCAGGCGTCGATCAGCCCGGCGTCGAAGGGCGGCCGTTCGGGTTCATCCTGCGCCCAGGCGGGAGACGCCGCCAGCAGCGCCACGGCCAGCCAACGCATCAGACCAGCCCCATCAACTCGCGCCCGATCAGCATCCGGCGGATTTCGCTGGTGCCCGCGCCGATCTCCATCAGCTTGGCGTCGCGGAACAACCGGCTGACCACGCTGTCGTTCAGGAAGCCCGCCCCGCCAAGCGCCTGCACCGCCTGATGGGCCTGCACCATCGCCTGTTCGCTGGCGTAAAGCACCGCACCCGCCGCGTCCTGCCGCGTCACCTTGCCCGCGTCGCAGGCCTTCGCCACCTCGTAGACATAGGCGCGGGCGGTGTTCAGCGCGACATACATGTCGGCGATCTTGGCCTGCATCAGCTGGAAATTCCCGATCGGCTGGCCGAACTGCTTGCGGTCGCGGATGTAAGGCATCACCTCGTCCAGACAGGCAGCCATGATGCCGGTGCCGATGCCCGACAGCACCAGCCGTTCGTAATCCAGCCCCGACATCAGCACGCGGACGCCCCGGCCTTCCTCGCCCAGGACATTCTCGAACGGGACTTCGCAATTCTCGAAGATCAGCTCGCCCGTGTTCGATCCGCGCATCCCCAGCTTGTCGAAATGGGGCGAGGTCGAAAATCCCGCCATGCCGCGTTCGACGATGAAGGCGGTGATGCCCTTGCTGCCCGCATCCGGGTCGGTCTTGGCATAGACGACCAGGGTCTGCGCGTCGGGCGCATTGGTGATCCAGTATTTGCTGCCGTTCAGCACATAGCGGTCGTTCTTCTTCTCCGCCCGCAGCTTCATGCCCACGACATCGCTGCCCGCGCCTTCCTCGGACATCGCCAGGGCGCCCACGGCCTTGCCGCTGCACAGGTCGGGCAGGTATCTGCGGCGCTGTTCGTCGGTGCCGTTCAGCTTGATCTGGTTCACGCACAGGTTCGAATGCGCCCCGTAGGACAGGCTGACCGAGGCGCTGGCCCGCGCGATCTCCTCGGTCGCGACGACATGGGCCAGATAGCCCATGCCCGCGCCGCCGAAGTCTTCGGGGACGGTGATGCCCAGCAGGCCCAGATCGCCCATCTCGGTCCACAATTCGTTCGGGAAGGCGTTGGTCCGGTCAACCTCGGCCGCGATGGGCTTCACGCGGTCCTGCGCCCAGCGATGCACCATGTCGCGCAGCGCGTTCACATCCTCGCCCAGATCGAATTCCATCCCCCGCGTGAACATCGGCAATCCCCCCACCCGATTTATTGAACGACCGTTCATTTCCGATATAGACCGTCCGCCCCCCGGCCGTCAAGGCAAAGCCTGCGCCGGAAGGGCGGGCCGGTCAACATCCGGCCTCAGCGGGATTGGCGCACCGCGACCGACTGCGTCAGCAATTCGGTTCCGGTGAAGGTCGTCAGGAACGCCACGTCCACGGCGTCGCGGCCCACGGCGATCAGCGCCATCTGGTCGGCGGTCGCCATGCCGGTCGGGTCGATCAGGTGCCAGGTGCCGTCCAGATAGACCTCGGCGACGGCATGGAAATCCGGCGGCTCGACCCCCGGCGCGAAGACGCTGGCAAGGCGGGCTGGGATCTGCGCGGCGCGGCACAGCGCGATCATCAGATGGGCGTAATCGCGACAGACTCCGCGCCGTTCCAGAAAGGTATCGGCCGCCGTGGTGTTCGAATCGCTGACGCCCGAGACATAATCCAGGCGCTGTTCGATCCAATCGCGAATCGCCAGAACCTTGGCGCCGCCCTGGCTGTCGCCGAACCGCTGCTGCGCGAAGGGCACGAAGCGTTCCGCCGGGCAGTATCGCGACGGCAGAAGATAGCGCAGCGCGTCGCCCGGCATTTCGTCCACCTCGGCCGCGGACATGCGTTCGAAGACCGGACAGGGCCGCGTCACGACCACATCGGCGGAATAGGTGCAGTGCAGATCCTCGGCCGTGCGGATGATGATCTTTTCGCCGATCCCCTCCTCGCCCGGAATGCGGGCCAGGTGCTTGACGGGACCGAAGTCGATGGCCGCGTTGCTGATTTCCTGGCCGAAGGCCCCGGCGGCCTCGACCGCCAGGATCGCCGGCCCAGGGGTCGTGAATTTATAGTGAAGTTCGACTTCGATCCTGATCCGCATCGCATCCGCCTTGTTGCCACCGCACCGAACGATGGCCGGGCCGGATCGGATCCGTGCGGGCGGAAAGATCGCTATTTCCGCCGCATCGCCTCGGCCAGGGCTGCGCCGAAACCGCCCGGACTGCTGCTTTTCGGGGCAGAACTGGCCGACCGTGGCCCCGCCTTGGCCTGGGTCTTCGACGCGGGCTTCGCGGCGTCGGCGCCGCTGCGCATGGTCAGGCCGATGCGCTTGCGGGGCACATCGATTTCGGTCACGCGCACCCGGACCACATCGCCGACCTTCACCACCTCGTTCGGATCCTTGACGAAGCGGTCGGCAAGCTGGCTGACATGGACCAGCCCGTCCTGATGGACGCCGATATCCACGAAGGCCCCGAAGGCCGCGACATTGGTGACGGTGCCCTCCAAGGCCATGCCGGGCTTGAGGTCGGTGATCTCCTCGACCCCGTCGGCGAAGCTGGCGGTGACGAAGCCTGGGCGCGGGTCACGGCCGGGTTTTTCCAGTTCAGCCAGGATGTCGCGGATGGTCGGCAAGCCGAAATGCTCGTCCACGAACTGTTCGGCGCGGATCCCCCTCAGCGCCGCCCCGTCGCCCATGATCGCGCGGATGTCGCGTCCGCAGGCGGCGACGATCTTGCGCGCCACGCCGTAGGCCTCGGGGTGGACGGCCGAGGCGTCCAGCGGCTCCTTGCCGCCCCGGATGCGCAGGAAGCCCGCGCATTGCTCGAACGCCCGCGGCCCCAGGCCGGTGACCTTTTTCAACGCCGCGCGCGACGGGAAGGCGCCGTTCTGATCGCGCCAGGCGACGATGTTCTGGGCCAGCGACGGCCCCAGCCCCGCGACATGGGCCAGCAGCGGGGCCGAGGCCATGTTCAGGTCCACGCCGACCGCGTTCACCGCATCCTCGACCACAGCTTCCAGCGTCCGGGCCAGTTGCCGCTGGTCCACGTCGTGCTGATACTGCCCGACGCCGATGGATTCGGGCGGCACCTTGACCAGTTCGGCCAGCGGATCCTGCAAACGCCGCGCGATCGAGACCGCGCCGCGCAGCGACACGTCAAGCTGCGGAAACTCTTTCGCGGCCAGTTCAGACGCCGAATAGACCGAGGCCCCGGCCTCGCTGACCACCACCTTGGTCGGCACGCGGGCGCCCTTGGGCAGGCGCTTCAGCACCTCGGCCACCAGCCGCTCGGTTTCCCGGCTGGCGGTGCCGTTGCCGATGGCGATCAGGTCCACGCCATGCTTCGCGATCAGCGCCAGCAGCACGGCTTCGGACCCGCGCAGGTCGTTATTCGGCTGGAAGGGATAGATCGTCGCGGTGTCCAGCAACTTGCCGGTGGCATCGACCACGGCGACCTTGCAGCCGGTGCGGATCCCTGGATCGACCCCCAGCGTCACCCGCGGCCCGGCGGGCGCGGCCAGCAGCAGGTCGCGCAGGTTGCGGCCGAAAACGCGGATCGCCTCGTCATGGGCGCGTTTGCGCAGTTCGGACATCAGGTCGATATACATGGTGTTCGACAGCCTGACCCGCCAGGTCCAGCCCGCCACCTGCCGCAGCCACTGGTCGCCCGGCTGGTCGCCCAGGGGGCCGATGGCCCGCGCGACGATCCCCTCGGCCCGCTGGGCGCCGGTCTCGGGATCGGGCGCGATATCGATGGTGACGATCTCTTCCTTGGCCGCGCGCAGGATCGCAAGCGCCCGGTGCGAGGGGATCGCCGACCATCTTTCGCGGTGGTCGAAATAGTCGCTGAACTTGGCGCCCGCCTGTTCCTTGCCCGCGATCAGCCGGGCGGCGATGAACGCCTCGGCCCGCATGAAATCGCGCAGCGATCCCAGCAGGGCGGCGTTTTCCGACAGTTCCTCGACCAGGATGTCGCGCGCGCCGTCCAGCGCGGCCTTCGCATCCGGCACCGCGTCCGAGACAAAGCCCGCCGCCAGCACGGCGGGATCGGCGGCGCGGTCTGCCTGGATCGCGCGCAGCAGCGGCTCCAGCCCGTTTTCCCGCGCGATCATCGCCTTGGTGCGGCGCTTGGGCTTGAAGGGCAGATAGATGTCCTCCAGCGCGGCCTTCGTCTCGGCCCCCGCAATCGCGCGGGCCAGGTCATCGGTCAGCTTGCCCTGGTCGCGGATGGAAGACAGGATCGCCGCCCGCCGCGTTTCCATGTCGCGCAGATAGGCCAGCCGGTCGGACAGGGTGCGCAGCTGCGTGTCGTCCAGCCCGCCCGTCGCCTCTTTCCGATAGCGCGCGACAAAGGGCACCGTCGCGCCCCCGTCCAGCAGGTCCGCCGCCGCCGTCACCTGGCTGGGCGAGGCGCCGATTTCGGCGGCGATGGTGCGGGCGATGCGGGCGGCTGTGTCCATGCGATCCTCCTTGGCCGGAGGATCGTTCTAACCGCCCGCCGCGCCTGCGCCAAGCCCAGGGCGCATGGCTGCTTTGCGCGGAACAAAGGAAAATTCGCCGGGCGCGCCGTTGACAGCATCGCCGCCCGCGCACAGGTGCAGGCGATAGACCAATGAAGGACGTTTTCATGCCGACCCTTTTCGACCCCCTCCAGATCGGGCCGCTGACGCTGAAGAACCGCATCGTCATGGCCCCTCTGACCCGCAGTCGCGCGGGGGCCAGCCGTGTGCCGAATGCGCTGATGGCCGAATATTACGCGCAGCGCGCCGGTGCCGGGCTGATCCTGTCCGAGGCGACCAGCGTCACCCCGATGGGCGTGGGCTATGCCGACACGCCGGGCATCTGGAACGATGACCAGGTCCAGGGCTGGAAGCTGGTCACGAAGGCCGTCCATGACGCAGGCGGGCTGATCTTTCTGCAACTGTGGCATGTCGGACGGATTTCGGACCCGACCTTCCTGGACGGCGAAACCCCGGTCGCGCCCAGTGCCGTCCGGCCCGCGGGGCATGTCAGCCTACTGCGCCCGAAAAAGGAATACGAAACGCCCCGCGCCCTGGAAACCGACGAGATCCCCGGCATCGTCGAGGCCTATCGCCAGGCCGCCATCCGCGCCAAGGAGGCAGGCTTCGACGGCATCGAGATCCACGCCGCGAACGGCTATCTGATCGACCAGTTCCTGCAAGACGGCAGCAACAGGCGGACGGACCAGTATGGCGGCCCGATCCAGAACCGGGCGCGTTTCCTGACAGAGATCGCCGATGCCGTCATTCCGGTCTGGGGCGCGGACCGCGTGGGCCTGCACCTGTCGCCGCGCGGCGACAGCCACGACATGGGCGACAGCGATCCGCGCGCGCTGTTCACCCATGTCGCGAAAGAGATGGCGGCCCGCAAGATCGCCTTCATCTGCCTGCGCGAATATCTGGCGCCGGACAGCCTGATCGACGACATCAAGGCGGCCTTCGGCGGCGTGGTGATCGCCAATGAACAACTGACGCCGGACAGCGCGCGCGATCTGGTCGCCTCGGGCCGCGCGGATGCGGTGGCCTTCGGCAGGGACTTCATTGCGACGCCCGACCTGCCGGCCCGCCTGCGCAGCGGTCTGCCGCTGAACCAGCAGGATCCGGCGACCTTCTATGTCGGCGGCGCCAAGGGCTATGTCGATTATCCGGTGGCGGAAGAAGTCTGATGACCTGGTGGGCGGGCCGATCCGGCCCGCCTGCCCGTCACTTCGCCTTGGCGGCGGCGCTTTCCGGCAATTCCTCGTCGAACAGGCGCTGATAGAATTCGGCGACGGTCTGGCGTTCCAGCTCGTCGCATTTGTTCAGGAAGGTCAGGCGGAAGGCATAGCCGATATTGTCGCCGAAGATCCGCGCGTTCTGCGCCCAGGTGATGACCGTGCGCGGCGACATGACGGTGGACAGATCGCCCTGCATGAAGGCCGTCCGCGTCAGATCGGCCAGCGTCACCATCTGGTTGATGGTCTTGCGGCCCTTTTCGGTGTTATAGGTCGGGTTCTTGGCCAGCACGATCGCGGCCTCGGCGTCATGCGACAGATAGTTCAGGGTGCTGACCAGCGACCAGCGGTCCATCTGGCCCTGGTTGATCTGCTGGGTGCCGTGATAGAGGCCCGTCGTGTCGCCCAGGCCCACCGTGTTGGCCGTCGCGAACAGCCGGAAGAAGGGGTTCGGCGTGATCACCTCGTTCTGGTCCAGCAGGGTCAGCTTGCCGTCGGTTTCCAGAACCCGCTGGATCACGAACATTACGTCGGCCCGGCCCGCGTCGTATTCGTCGAAGACGATGGCGGTCGGGTTGCGCAGCGCCCAGGGCAGGATGCCTTCGTGGAACACGGTGACCTGCTTGCCGTCCACCAGCTTGATCGCGTCCTTGCCGATCAGGTCGATCCGGCTGACATGGCTGTCCAGGTTCACCCGCACGCAGGGCCAGTTCAACCGCGCCGCCACCTGTTCGATATGGGTGGATTTCCCGGTGCCGTGATAGCCCTGGATCATCACCCGGCGATTATAGGCGAAGCCCGCCAGAATCGCCATCGTGGTGTCGGGATCGAACTTGTAGGTGCTGTCGACCTCGGGCACCCGGTCGCTGCGTTCGGCGAACCCCTTGACCTTCATGTCGCTGTCCAGACCGAACACCTCGCGCAGGTCGATCTCCTCAGTCGGTTTGGCGTTCATGTCCAGCATCGCAAGGCCCTTTCATCGTATCGTTGCCTTGATTGCGCATAAGTCCGCCATGCGCAAGCCGCCCCTGCGTTGACGGGGGCGGGACGGCTGCTAAGTTGGCCGCGCAACCACAAGAGGATCGTGGCCAGTGCCGGACGCTCATCACAAGATGCTGTCGGATCTGATCGGCCGAGTCGCCAAGGCCGACCGCCGCGCCTTCGACGCGCTGTATCAGGCCAGTTCGGCCCGGCTGAACGCACTGTGCCTGTCGATCCTGAAGGACCGCCGAGAGGCCGAGGAGGTTCTGGAACAGGTCTATATCGGCATCTGGAAGGACGCCGCGCGCTTCCCGGACAGCGGGCTTTCGCCGACCGCCTGGCTGGCCGTCCAGGCCCGCGACCGGGCGATGCGGCGTCGCGGCGCGCTGGCCCTGCCCCCGGTCCTTGCCGGGGGCGGAGCGGCAGATGCCCTGGCGCTGCTGCGCGCCGCCTATCTGGAGGGCCTGGATTATCGCCAGCTTGCCGACCGCCATGGCATCTCCGCCGACGAAGCGCGCCACGCCCTGCACGAGGGGCTGGAGCGGCTGGCGGGCCATGCCGCAGACGACGCCGACAGCGTGGCGGCCGCCGAACAGGCGCTTGGGCTGCGCCAAGGCGAGCCGACGGACAGCGCGCAGCTTGCCGACTGGCGGGAACGGCTGGCGCGGTTCGCCGACGACCTGACGCCGGTCATGGCCCCGGCCCGCGCCTGGCAGCGGATCCGCGAAAGCCTGGGGCACGGCGTGGCGCCCCTGTCGGTCGATCCGCTGGAGCGCGCGCCCTGGTGGCGCGGCACCGGCGGCATCCTGGCCCTGATCCTGTTGGCCGCCGTGGCGGCCTGGTTCCTGTGGGGCCGCTGACCGTCAGGCGTTGAACAGGAAATGCAACACGTCGCCGTCCTTGACGGCATAGGTCTTGCCCTCGACCCGGAACTTGCCCGCCTCGCGCGCGCCCGCCTCGCCCTTGTAGGCGACATAATCGTCATAGGCGATGGTTTCGGCCCGGATGAAGCCGCGTTCGAAATCACCGTGGATCACGCCCGCCGCCTGCGGGGCCAGCGTGCCCTTGTGGATGGTCCAGGCGCGCGCCTCCTTGGGGCCGACGGTGAAATAGGTGTCCAGGCCAAGCAGCTTGTAGCCCTCGCGGATCAGCCGGTCGAGGCCCGCTTCGTGCAGGCCCATCTCCTCCAGAAACATCGCGGCTTCCTCGGCGGGAAGCTGGCTGATCTCTTCCTCGATCCTGGCCGAGATCACCACATGGCCCGCACCCTGTTCGGCAGCCATCTTCGCCACGCGGTCCGACTGGGCGTTGCCGGTCGAGGCCTTGTCCTCCTCGACATTGCAGACGAACAGCACGGGCTTGGCGGTCAGCAGTTGCAGCATATCCCAGGCGCGCCGATCCTCATCGGCGACTTGCACGGTGCGGGCGGGCTTGCCCGATTCCAACGCCGCCTGCGCGGCCTTCAGCAGCTTTTCCTGCGCCACCGCGTCCTTGTCGCCGCCCTTCAGCTTGCGGGCGATGTTGGCAAGGCGGCGTTCGACCGACTCCAGGTCCGCGATCATCAATTCGGTCTCGATGGTCTCGGCATCGGCAATGGGATCGACGCGGCCTTCGACATGGGTCACGTCGCCGTCCTCGAAACAGCGCAGGACATGGGCGATGGCGTCCACCTCGCGGATGTTGGCCAGGAACTGGTTGCCCAGCCCCTCGCCCTTGCTGGCGCCCTTCACGAGGCCCGCGATGTCCACGAAGGTGATGCGCGTCGGGATGGTCTGCTTGCTGCCCGCGATGGCGGCCAGGGTATCAAGGCGCGGATCGGGAACCGCGACATCGCCCACGTTCGGCTCGATGGTGCAGAAGGGGAAATTCGCGGCCTGCGCGGCGGCGGTTTTCGTCAGCGCGTTGAACAGCGTCGATTTGCCCACGTTCGGCAAGCCGACAATTCCCATGCGAAAGCCCATGACGCGCCCCTTTCGTTGAAGTCAGGGCGCGTTCTAGGCAAGCGACAGGGGTTTCGCAAGCGTCAGCGGAACAGCACCAGCGATCCCGGCGACCAGGCGAGGCGGGTGCGGGTGCCCACATCCTGCACGTCGCGGCCGAAGACGTTGCGCATGGAAATCCGCACCGGCCGGGCCTTGCCGTCCATCGCCGCCGCGCCGTCCAGCCGCAGATCGTAATAGGTCATGTCGCCGTAATAGACGACCTCGTCGATGGTGGCGTTGGTTTCGCGCGGCTGGCTGTGCGTCTGGTTCGGCCCCACCAGGGTCATGGTCTCGGGCCGGAAGCCGATGGTCGGGCCGTCGTCGTCCGGATTCGCGCGGCTGACCTGCCGGGCGGGCAGGTCGACCACGCCCAGGCCCGGAGCCTCGGCCGTGACGATCCCGTCCTTCTCGCCCAGAATCCGCGCGGGCAGGAAATTCATCACGCCGATGAAATCCGCGACGCGGCGGTTGGCGGGCCGGGCATACAGCGCCTCGGGTCCGTCAAGCTGGGCGATCTCGCCCTCGAACATGACGGCGATGCGGTCGGACATGACCAAGGCTTCCTCTTGATCATGGGTCACCAGCACGAAGGTGATGCCGACCTGGCGTTGCAGCTTGATCAGTTCGACCTGCATCTGCTCGCGCATCTTGCGGTCCAGCGCCGACAGCGGCTCGTCCAGCAGCAGCACCTTGGGCTTGAGGATCAGCGCGCGGGCCAGCGCGACCCGCTGGCGCTGCCCGCCCGACAGGGCGTGAGCCGCGCGGTTGCCATAGCCGCGCAACCCGACCATCGCCAGCGCGTCCTCGACCAGGGCGGCCTTTTCAGCCTTGCCGCGCGGATCGCGGCGCAGCCCGAAGGCCACGTTCTGCGCGACCGTCAGATGCGGGAAGATGGCATAGGACTGGAACACCATGTTGGTCGGACGCTTGTTCGCCGGAACCTCGTCCATGCGCTTTTCGTCGATCAGGATGGCGCCGTCGGAAATATCCTCGAACCCGGCGATGGTGCGCAGCAGCGTGGTCTTGCCGCAACCAGAGGGGCCGAGCAGCGAAAAGAACTCTCCGGCCCGGATGGTCAGATCGATGCCGCGCAGGGCATGATAATCGCCGTAATGCTTGTGAACGCCGCGACATTCGATCATCGGCGTCGCGGCATCCAGCCGATCGTATCGGGTCTCGCTCACAGGAAGCCTCCGGTCGGATTGCCGCCCATGCGGGCATTGCCGCGGCGGCGGAAATATTCGCCCAGGGCCAGCAGCACGATGGACAGCGCCACCAGGGCCGTGCCCAGGGCCATGATCATCGGGATCTGCTTGGGAAAGCGCAGCTGGCTGAAGATATAGGTGGGCAGCGTCGGCTGGTTGCCCGCCAGGAAGAAGGCGATGATGAATTCATCCAGGCTGATCGTGAAGGAAATCAGCAGCGAACTGATGATGCCCGGCATGACCAGGGGCAGCGTGATCAGGCGAAACGCGCTCCACCGGGTTTCGCCCAGGTCATAGGCCGCTTCCTCCAGCGACTTGTCCAGGCTGGAAAAGGCCGTGGTCAGGATGGCGATGGCATAGGGCATGCAGATCAGCGTATGCCCGACGATCACGGTCAGGATCGACAGCTGCACGCCCATGCCCAGCAGCACGACCAGCAGCGACATGGCGACGATGATTTCCGGCAGCACCATCGGCAGCAGGATGAATCCCATCATGCCGCCCTTGCCCGGAAACTCGAACCGGGTCGAGGCGCGGGCCGCGAAGATGCCAAGGCAGGTCGCCAGGATCGAGGCGCTGACCGCGATGATCAGCGAATTGGTCAGCGCGGTGCGCAACGTGGCATTGGCCCACATCTGCGCGAACCAGCCGGTGGTGAAGCCTTGCAGCGGAAAGGCGATGATCGTGCCGGAATTGAAGGCGAACAGCGGCAGCAGGATGATCGGCGCATAGAGAAACAGCAGGTAGAGCGCCGCATAGACCTGCAAACCGCGCCCCTGCCCCCTCACAACCGCACCTTCAGGAAGCGGCGGTTGATGAACAGGAAGACCACGCTGACAAGCGCCACGATGGCCATGGCCGTCACCGCCAGCGCCGATCCCAGCGGGCGGTTGTCCAGGGCCAGCATCTGCACCTGGATCAGGTTGGCGATCATCGGGATCTTGCCGCCGCCGATCAGTTCGGGCGTGACGTAATCGCCGATGGTCGGGATGAAGACGATCAGCACCGCCGCCAGGACCCCCGGCATCGCAAGGGGCAGCGTCACCCGCCAGAAGGTCATCGCCCGGCTTTCGCCCAGATCCCGCCCGGCCTCCAGCAGCGAACGGTCGATCTTTTCCAGGGCAACGAAGATCGGCAGGATCGCGAAGGGCGCATAGGCATGGGCCAGCGTGATGACGATGGAGTTGACGTTATACAGGATGAAGGTCAGCGGTTCGTCGATGATCCCCAGCCCGGTCAGGCTGGAGTTGATGACGCCGTTATAGCCCAGGATCACCTTCCACAGGAACACGCGGATCAGATAGCTGGTCCAGAAGGGAATCGTGATCAGGAACAGCCAGGTCGCCTTCTTTTCGGGCCGCACCATGAAGCTGACGTAATAGGCCACCGGAAAGGCCAGCAGCACCGTGACCAGCGTCACCAGGGCCGAGACCGTCAACGACCGCATCATCACCGTGCGGACGATGGGATCGGTCCAGACCTGGACATAGTTGGCAAGGGTGAAGTCGCGCACGACCTCAAGATAGCCGTCCGTCAGGAAGCTGTAGGTCAGGATGGTCAGCAAGGGCGCGGCCAGGATCAGCAGCGCATACAGGAACGGCGGCGCGATCAGGGCATAGCCCTGCCTGGCCTGTGCATCCAACCCCTTGGCCATACGATCCTTCCTGCCGCGCGCCCGTCCAATTCCTTTCATATCGGGGAAAGGGTGAAAAGAGGGTTTATGCGGCCGATTTTATCCGCCCTGCCGCCACCAGCGTCCGGTCAGCGCCAGCCAAGCCAAAGAGGAACGGCGCTGAAACGGCGTGATCTCAATGACTTGTCGATAGGAGTTGATGTCGCCTCGACGAACCGTCTCCAGAAAGGGCAGGACGCGCGGACCGGGATACAGCGCCGCCGCTGCCCGCTTTGGCAGCATGGCCCGCGACCGGGCCGCGCGGGCCAGAGCCTCGCGCGCCATGCCCGCCAGGGCGGCGGTCTCTGCGGTATCCTCGGCGGCCAGTCCAAGGCCGATCGGTTGCAACCGGGGCAGCGCGCGCAGCCAGGCGGCCAGCCCCGCGCCCAGCCCCTGGTCGGCGGCGGCATCCAGTGTCGCGCCCTGCGCGCCCAGCCGTTCGGCGGCCCTGACCATCAGCCGTCCCGCCGTATCCGCGACATAGGCCGCGACGGCATCGGCGCTGTCGAAGGGCTGCCTTTCGCAATCGCGACGGCGCGCCTCGGCCAGCGGCGCCAGCCGTCCGGCATCGGCTCCCCACGCGTCCCACAGGGGCGTCAGAACATCGTGCAACGGCGGCGGCTTACCCGCGCCCATCTCCTCCAGCCGGTCGATCCACCATTGCAGCCGCATCTCGGCCAGCATGGGTTCGGCGGACTGGAACGGCGCCCGCGCGATTTCGAGGTTCAGCGCATAAAGCGTTATCAAGGCAGGGCGATCCGGCGGCGCGGCGACCAGAGTCGCGCCAAAGCGGTCGGGATCCTGCGTCCGCACCAGCTCGGTGCAGGCGTCTAGCGTCACGTCAGCAGCCGCTCGGCAATGCGGGCGACATCCTTCTGGACGGTTGTCGGGCGCACCAACAGTTCGATCCCCGCCTTGGACATGCGCACCTCCAACCCGGCGGCGGTCAGGTCGGATTTGGCCTGGTCGAGATGCGAGAAATCCTTGCTGTCCATCGCCTGCGCGCGGATCGCCGCCAGCCTGTCCTGCAAGGCGGCCAGGATCTGGTCGAAATCCTTGTAATCCGACTGGCTGTCGAGCGCCTGGTAATCGGCCCGCATCCAGTCGTCATCGCCCGCCTGCAACAGCCCGATGAACCGGGCCGAGGCCAGCAGCGTACCCGGATCGTCCTTCAGCCGGTGCAGCACGGCGATGGCGCCGGGGGTGTTCAGGTCGTTGGCAATGGCCTCGACCACCTCGGGATGCGGCGCGGCGGCGGGTTCCGCGTCCTTGGTCAGCAGCCGCCATTGCCACAGGATGTCGCGCGCCTCGTCGGCCTTGGCCTGGGTCCAGTCCATCGGCTTGCGGTAATGGGTGGACAGCAGGACATAGCGGATCACCTCTCCGGCGATGCGGCGGTCCAGAAGGTCGCGGACGGTGAAGAAATTGCCCAGGGATTTGGACATCTTCTTGCCCTCGACCTGCAACATCTCGTTATGCAGCCAGACACTGGCGAAGCCGGCCCCCGGATGGGCGCAGCAGCTTTGCGCGACCTCGTTTTCATGGTGCGGGAATTGCAGGTCGATGCCGCCGCCGTGGATGTCGAAGCTGGGCCCCAGCAGCGCCTCGGACATGGCCGAGCATTCGATATGCCAACCCGGACGGCCCCTGCCCCAAGGACTGTCCCATCCGGGCTGATCGGCATCCGAGGGTTTCCACAGCACGAAATCCATCGGATCGCGCTTGAAGGGCGCGACCTCGACCCGCGCGCCGGCGATCATGTCATCGACCGACCGGCCCGACAGGCGGCCATAATCCGGGAAGGACCGCACGTCGAACAGCACATGACCCTCGGCCTCGTAGGCGTTGCCGCGCGCGATCAGGGTTTCGATCATGGCGATCATCTGCACGATATATTCAGTCGCGCGGGGTTCATGGTCGGGGCGCAGCGCGCCCAAGGCGTCCATGTCCTGATGATACCAGGCCACCGTTTCCTCGGTGATTTCCCGGATGGTGCGGCCGGTGGCGGCGGCGCGGGCGTTGATCTTGTCGTCCACGTCGGTGATGTTGCGAACATAGGTCACTTGATCCGCGCCATAGACATGGCGCAGCAGCCGCACCAGCACGTCGAAGACCAGCACGGGCCGGGCATTGCCCAGATGCGCGCGGTCATAGACGGTGGGTCCGCAGAGATAGAGGCGCACGTTCCGCGGATCCAGCGGCGTGAAGGGCTGCTTTGCTCGGGTGCGGGTATTCGTCAGCCGGATGTCGACCATGATGCGCCTTTCTTCCAACGCTGCGGGCTTAGCCCATCGGCGCGTGGCTTTCCACCCATTCGATCTGGCGGGGCAGGCTGTGGCGATGCAGGTCATAGCCGTCCAGGATCGTCGCCCGCGCCGCAGCCCGCAGCCGGCCCGCGTCGGGATCGCCCGCAAGGCCCCCGACCAGGGCGGACGACAGCGCCGCCACGTCGAAGAACGGCACCAGCCGCCCGTTTTCCCCGTCGCGGATCAGTTCGCGCACGGGTTCCGTGTCCGAGGCCACCACATAGCCGCCCGCCGCCATCGCCTCGGTCAGGGACCAGGACAGCACGAAGGGATAGGTCAGATAGCAATGGACGCGCGCGACCTGGATCAGCGCCAGATAGTCGTCATAGGCGACGCGCCCCAGGAAATGCACCCGCGACAGATCCAGATCGCCCAGTTCCGCCAGCATCCGCGCCTTCCAGCTGCCGCCTTCCTTGGGCGCGTTGCCATAGCTGGTGCCCTCGGCCCCGACCAGGACGACCTGCGCCTGCGGGCGGGCGGCCAGCACGGCGGGCAGCGCGCGCATGAAGATGTGAAAGCCGCGATAGGGTTCCAGAGAGCGGCTGACATAGGACAGAACCTCGTCCCCGGCGCGCAGCACCGGCCCGCCCGGCAGGGCCAGGCGCGCGGCCGGATTCGGGCGAACGCGGGCGGTGTCGATGCCGTCATGGATCACGGTGATCTTGCCGCGCAGTTCGGGCGGAAAGCTGTCGGCCTGGTATCGGGTGGGGGCGATGGCGGCATCCGCCTGGGCAAGACCCTGGACCAGATGGGCCGACCGGGCGATGGCCAGCATCCGGGATTCGTCGGTGGTTTCCTGGAATTCGGGATCGAATCCGACATCGTGGCCGCGCGTGCGGTACAGAAGCTCGGCATAGATCAGCAGCCGGGCGTCGGGCCAGATCTCGCGCAGGAACAGCGTCTCGCCCCAGCCGGAATGGCCGATGATCAGATCGGGCGTGAAGCCGTGCCGGTCGCGCAAGGCCCGCGCGCCGCGCGCCGCCAGATAGCCGCGTTCGGCGTGACCGGCATAGCTGCGGCCCAGCCCGTTCACCTGCACCGCATCGGGGGTCTTGTAGCGGACGGTCGGGACCGGGCTGGGCCGCTGGTTCTTTTCGTCCGTCAGCGCCAGAACCTGATGGCCGCGCGCCGCCAGGGCCGGGGCCAGATTCGGAAACTGGCCGGGGAAATTCTGGTGGACGAACAGGATCTTCATGCGCTGCGGTCGCGGAACGCCGCCGCCAGCAGCGCGCGGGTGTAATCCTGCTGCGGGTTGTCGAAGATGTCGGCGGTCGCGCCCTGTTCGACCACCTCGCCCGCGCGCATGACCATGATCTTGTGGGACATGGCGCGGACCACGCGCAGGTCGTGGCTGATGAACAGGAAGGCCAGCCCGTATTTCCGCTGCAATCCGCGCAGCAGCCCGACGATCTGCACCTGCACCGTCATGTCCAGGGCGCTTGTCGGTTCGTCCAGCACCACCACCTTGGGACGCAGGATCATGGCGCGGGCGATGGCGATGCGCTGGCGCTGCCCGCCGGAAAATTCGTGCGGATAGCGGTGCATGGTGTCGGGGTTAAGCCCGACCTCGGCCATGATGTCGGCGACCATCCGGCGGCGGTCGCTGCCCTTTTCGACGCCGTGGACGCCCAACCCCTCGGCGATGATCTGTTCTATAGTCATGCGCGGCGACAGGCTGCCGAAGGGATCCTGGAAGACGATCTGCATGTCGCGGCGCAAGCGGCGCAGCTGGCGCGACTGCCAGCGGGAAATGTCCTGGCCCAGGAACAGGATCGGCCCGTCGCTGGCGATCAGCCGCATGATCGCCAAGGCCAGCGTGGTCTTGCCGCTGCCCGATTCGCCGACGATCCCCAGCGTTTCCCCGGCCCGCACGGTCAGGGTGGCGCCGTTCACGGCCTTCACATGGCCCACCGTCCGGCGCAGCAGTCCCCGCTGGATCGGAAACCAGACCTTGAGGTCGCGCGTCTCGACCATCGTCTCGGCGCCCTCGGGCACGGGATCGGCACGGCCGGTCGGCTCGGCCGCCAGCAGCTTGCGGGTGTAGTCGTGCTGCGGATCGGCGAAGATCGCCTCGACCGGGCCTTGCTCGACGATCTCGCCGTCCTTCATCACGCAGACCCGGTCGGCGATGCGGCGGACGATGCCAAGGTCGTGGCTGATGAACAGCATCGACAGCCCCTCGGCCGCCTTCAGTTCCGCCAGCAGATCCAGGATCTGCGCCTGGATTGTCACGTCAAGCGCGGTGGTCGGTTCGTCCGCGATCAGCAGTTCCGGGCCGTTGGCAAGCGCCATGGCGATCATCACCCGCTGCCGCTGCCCGCCCGACAGTTGGTGCGGATAATCCGCCAGCCGCGATTCGGGATCGCGGATGCCCACGCGGGTCAGCAGGTCCACGATCCGCGCCCGCGCCCGCGCGCCGGTCAGCCCCTGGTGCAGCGCCAGGCTTTCGCCCAACTGCTTTTCCAGCGTGTGCAGCGGGTTGAGCGAGGTCATCGGTTCCTGGAAGATGAAGCTGATGTCGTCGCCGCGAATGTCGCGCAGCACCTTTTCGGGCGCGTCGACCATCTCGCGCCCCGCGTATTTCACCGACCCCTCGATGAGGGCGGAATCGCCCAGCAGGCGGACGGTAGACAGCGCCGTGACCGACTTGCCCGACCCGGATTCGCCCACCAGGGCCACGGTCTCGCCCTTGCCGATCTGGAAGCTGACGCCCTTCACGGCGGGCACGACCCTGCCCTCTTGGCGGAAGCTGATGCGCAGGTCTTGGACCGACAGGACGGCTTCGGTCATTTGAAGGTCTTTCGGGGATCGAAGGCATCGCGCACGCCTTCGAAGATGAAGACCAGCAGCGACAGCATGATGGCAAAGGTGAAAAAGGCGGTGAAGGCCAGCCAGGGCGCTTGCAGGTTCTGCTTGGCCTGCAACGCCAGTTCCCCCAGCGACGGGGCCGAGGCGGGCAGCCCGTAGCCCAGGTAATCCAGCGCGGCCAGCCCGCTGATCGTGCCCGTGACGACAAAGGGCAGCATGGTCAGCGTGGCGACCATGGCATTGGGCAGGATGTGGCGGAACATGATGGTGCGGTCGGACACGCCCAGGGCGCGGGCGGCGCGGACATATTCGAAATTCCGCGCCCGCAGGAATTCCGCCCGCACCACCCCCACAAGCGCGGGCCAGCCGAACAGGATGGTCACGAAGACCAGCAGCCAGAAGCTGCGCCCCAGGATCGCGAAGAGGATGATGATGACATAGAGCGACGGGGTGGAGGCCCAGATCTCCAGCATCCGCTGGAACACCAGATCCGTTCGCCCGCCGAAATAGCCCTGGATCGCCCCCGCCGCGATCCCCACGGTAGACGCCACCACCGTCACGATCAGCGTGAACAGGATCGAGATGCGGAAGCCATAGATGACCCGCGCCAGCACGTCGCGGGCGGTGTCGTCGGTGCCCAGCCAATGCGTGGCGTCCGGGGCGCTTGGCGCGCTGCCGACATTGTTGATGGTGGAATAATGGAACGGGATCGGGGGCCAGATCATCCAGCCCTGCTGGTCCTTCGGAATGTCGCTGGTGCCTGTATCCACGGCGGCGACCAGATCCTCGGGCGTGTCCCAGCAGTCCTGACTGCCGCCGGTGACGATCAGGCATTGCACGGCGGGGTCGGTATAGATCGCCTCGGTCCCGAAATCGCCGCCGAAGGCCGTTTCGGGATAGAAGTTGTAGGCCGGGAAATACAGTTCACCGCGATAGCTGGCGACGATGGGTTTGTCATTGGCGACGATTTCCGCGAACATCGCCAGCACGAACAGCACCGAAAAGATCACCAGCGACCAGAAGGCGCGGCCGTTGCGGCGGAAATTGCGCCAGCGGCGGCGGTTGAGTTCCGACAGCGCCATCAGCCGGCCCTCGATTCAAAGTCGATGCGGGGATCGACAAAGACATACATCATGTCCGACAGGATCCCCACGACCAGGCTGAGAAGGCCGAAGACGTAAAGCGTGCCGAAGATCACCGGATAATCGCGCTGCACCGCCGCTTCGAAGCCCAGGCGGCCCAACCCGTCCAGTGAAAAGACCGTCTCGATCAGGATGCTTGCCCCGAAGAACACGCCCAGGAAGACGGCGGGAAAGCCCGCGATCACGATCAGCATGGCGTTGCGGAAAACGTGGCCGTACAGCACGCGCCGTTCGGTCAGGCCCTTGGCGCGGGCGGTCATGACGTATTGCTTGTTGATCTCGTCCAGGAAGCTGTTCTTGGTCAGCAGGGTCAGCGTGGCAAAGCTGGAAATGGTCGAGGCGACGACCGGCAGCGTCGCGTGCCAGGCATAGTCCTTGATCTTGCCCCACAGCGAGAGGTCCGCGAAATTGTCGCTGGTCAACCCGCGCAGCGGAAACCACTGCCAATAGCTGCCGCCCGCGAACAGCACCATCAGCAGCACCGCGAACAAAAAGGCCGGGATCGCATAGGCCATGATGATGACGGCCGAGGTCCAGGTATCGAAGCGCGACCCGTCCCGCATCGCCTTGCGGATCCCCAGCGGGATCGAGATCAGATAGGCCAGCAGCGTCGACCACAGCCCCAGGGTGATCGACACAGGCATCTTCTCGATCACCAGGTCGATGACGCTGATCGACCGGAACCAGCTGGTGCCGAAATCGAAGGTCAGGTAATTGCCCATCATCGTCAGGAAGCGCTCCAGCGGCGGCTTGTCGAAGCCGAATTCCTTTTCAAGCTGGGCGATGAATTCGGGGGGCAGGCCGCGCGCGCCCTCGTATCCCTCGACCGCGCCGGTATCGGCGCCAGCGCCCGCGCCCGAGATGTTGCTGAAGGCGTCACCCGATCCCTGAACTTGGGCCGCGATCTGTTCGATGGGACCGCCGGGGACGAATTGCGTCAGGGTGAAGTTCACCACCATGATCCCGATCAGCGTCGGGATGATCAGCAGCAGCCGCCGCAGGATATAGGCGCCCATCGGATCGACCTTGCCCCTTCCGGGCCTTCGCGGCCCTGTTTCCTTATCCCGCCCTTGTGGGTCGGGACCGGCTGGAAATCAAGTGCGCCCCGGTCAGCGGATCGCGCCCTTGGCCTTCAGCTCGGCCTCGCGCGCGGTATCGGCCCACCAGAAATCCAGCGTGCCAAGCGCATAGGGCGGCATGGCCTGGGGATGGCGATAGATGTCGTAATAGGCCAGCGTGTATTCGGCCTTGAACCATTTCGGCACCCAGAAGCGCAGGCTGCGCAGCGCCCGGTCAAGCGCGTTGATGGCGACGATGTTGTCTTCCTGCGTGGTGGCCTGCTGGCCGATCTCCAGCAGCCTGTCGATGGCCGGGTTCGCCAGGCCCATCGGGTTGAACACGTCGTCCTTGTCCTCGGACCCGAAGACCTGGCCCGCATAGCCGCCGATGGCATAGGACTGGCCCAGGCTGTCCTCGACCATGTCGAAATCCTTGGACCGGGTGCGAAGCTGCATCTCGGCATTGTCCACGCGGCGGTTCATGGCGTCGATGCCGATGGCGCGCAGATTCTGGATAAAGGGGTTGATGATGCGGTCGTTGCCCACGTCGTCGTTCAGGATCTCGACCGTCAGGGTCTGACCGTCGGCGTTGCGGCGCATCCCGTCGCTGCCCACGGTCCACCCGGCCTGATCCAGCAGGGCCACGGCGCGGCGCATGTTCTGGCGGTCAAGCTGGCGTTCGCCGGACACGGGCTGGACCACCGCGTCGTCGGTCAGGATGCCATCGGGCAGATCGCCCGCGACGGGTTCCAGAAGCGCCCGTTCCGCGTCGGACGGGGGGCCGTCGGCGCGGAATTCGCTGTTGTCCCAGAAGGAATTGACGCGGGTTTCCAGGCCGTACAGCAGCGTCTGGTTGGTCCATTCGAAGTTGAACATCAGCCCGATCGCCTCGCGGACGCGGATGTCCTGGAACTTCTCGCGCCGCAGGTTGAAGACCCAGCCGTCGCCGGTGGCGATCGTGCCGTCGGCTAGTTCCTCGCGCACCACCGCGCCCGAGGCGAGCGCCGGAAAGTCATAGCGCGTGGACCAGTGCATCGAGGAGGTCTCGTTGCGGAAGGTGTATTCGCCCGCCTTGAACGCCTCGAACGCGCTGTCGAAATCGCCGAACATCTCGTACCGGATGCGGTCGAAGTTGAAGCGGCCTTTGTTGATGGGCAGATCCTTGCCCCAGTAATCAGGGTTGCGCTTGACGACCATGGTGCGGCCCATGTCGGCGCGGTCGAACATATAGGGGCCAGAGCCGATGAAGGGGATGTTGCTGCTCTGCTCCAGATCGCGGTTGTTCTCCTCGAAGTCCTTTTTCGAGAAGACGATCTGGTTGCCCATCTGGGAAATCACGTCGCGGCGGGGATAGCCTTCGGCGAAGGTGAACTTGATGCGGTGGTCGTCCAGAACCTCGGCCTTGGCGATCATCTGCTGCATCGCCATCCGGAAGGACGACAGGCCCTTGTCGCGCAGGGTTTCGAAGCTGAACAGAACGTCATGGGCGGTCAGGGGCGTGCCGTCGCTGAACCTCGCTTCGGGGCGCAGGTTGAAGATCACCCAATCCTTGCTTTCGGGATATTCCAGCGTCTCGCACAGCAGGCAGTAATCCACCCCCAGCTCGTCCGCCGGGCTGTCCATCAGCCGTTCCAGCTGGATCACCGACAGCGCGATAGCCCGGCCCCGATGGGTGAAGGGGTTGAAGCTGTCAAAGCCGCCGACCGCGCCGAAGGAAATCTCGCCCCCCTTCGGCGCATCGGGATTCACATAGGGGTAATGCGGAAAATCGGCGGGCAGCGCCGGTTCGCCGAACAGCGCGATGGCGTGGGTCTTGATGACCTTCTCGCCCCCTTCGGCCGCCGGTGCCTCTTGCGACAGGGCGGCAGAGGCCGGGGCAAGGGCAAGGGCGGCGATCAGGGCAAGGCGGCGCATCGGCGAACTCCGGCTGTGATGTCTGCTGCACGCTAGGCAGCGCCGGGGGCGCGATCAAGCCGCGATTTCGTGAAATCGGCGCAAGCGCGGGCCATGAAAAAAGGCGCATCCCGCGATGCGCCTTCGGGTCTTGCCGCAGGCCCGGCTTACTGCTGGGATTCCAGATAGGCGATGATGTCGGCGCGGTCCTGCGGATCCTTCAGGCCCGCGAAGGACATCTTGGTGCCCGGCACCACGCCCTTGGGGTTGGCCAGGAATTCCTGCAAGGCTTCATGCGTCCATTCCGGCGCCTCGGCGGCGTGTTCGACCATGGCGGGCGAATAGCTGAAACCGCCGACCGAGGCGACTGCGCGGCCCACCACGCCGTTCAGGTGCGGGCCGACGCCGTCGGTGCCGTCCAGCTTGTGGCAGGCCTTGCACTTGCCGAAATCCTTTTCGCCCGCCGCGACATCGGCCGAGGCCATCAGCGCGGCAAAGTCGATGGTCTCCTCGACCGCTTCCTCGCCGCCCGCCGCGTCCTCGACCGGGATGGTATAGGCCTGCGCGTGCTCTTCGCCCTCGCCGCCGTGGCCGGCGGCGCCGACGTGATACAGGCCGCTTGCCGCCCAGTTGGCCAGCATCAGGAACAGCAGCGCGCCGATCAGCGCGCCTGCGGCCTTGGTCACGGTCATGGTGTTGAACATCGCGTGCGATCCCCGCATTGGTAAGCTCGTCAATTCGACGGGTATCTATCCGCTTTCGCTTTGAAGGATCAAGGTATAGTTACCGCGCCACCAGTCAAAATTCGGACAGCGGCCCATGACGACCCCCACCAACCGCATCGCCTTCCAGGGCGAACCCGGCGCCTACAGCCACGAGGCCTGCCGCAAGGCCCGCCCCGACATGGAGGCCCTGCCCTGCCGCACCTTCGAGGACGTGATCGAGGCCGTGCGCAGCCACCAGGCCGACCTGGCCATGCTGCCGGTGGAAAATTCCACCTATGGCCGGGTGGCCGACATCCACCACCTGCTGCCCGAATCCGGCCTGCACATCGTCGAGGAAGCCTTCGTCCGCGTCCATATCAGCCTGCTGGCCGTCCCCGGCGCCGCCCTGTCCGAAGTGCGCGAGGCGATGAGCCACACGGTTCTTCTGGGCCAGTGCCGGGGCTTCATGCGCCGCCACGGCATCCGCGCCGTGACCGGGGCCGACACCGCCGGATCCGCCAAAGAGGTGGCGTCCCGCGGCAATCCGTCGCTGGCGGCCCTGGCCTCGCCCCTGGCGGGCGAGATCTATGGCCTGGACCGCCTGGCCGACCAGATCGAGGACCGGCAGAACAATACCACCCGCTTCCTGATCATGTCGCGCCAGCCCGATTACAGCCGCCGGTCGGACCGGATGCTGACCAGCTTCGTCTTCCGGGTCCGCAACATTCCCGCCGCGCTCTACAAGGCGATGGGCGGGTTCGCAACGAACGGCGTCAACATGACCAAGCTGGAAAGCTATATGGTCGACGGCGTGTTCACCGCGACGCAGTTCTATGCCGATGTCGAGGGCCATCCCGAGGATCCCGCCCTGCACCGCGCGCTGGAAGAACTGCGCTATTTCACCTCGTCGCTGGACATGCTGGGCGTCTATCCCGCCGATCCCCTACGCGAGACGCAGCGCCAGGACGCCTAGGCCGCGCGCAGGTGGGCCACGAAATCGGCGATCCGCTGGTCGTATTTGCGGTCCAACTGCGCCTTGCCCAGCTTGGCGGTTTGCAGCAGCAGGCGGGCGCGCATGGTGCGGGGGCGGATTTCGGTTTCGAACAGCAGGCGCGATTTCACCCGGCTGAGCGCGACGACGGTAAGGTTGATCGCCAGGTCGAACTGGTCGGAATGCCCGTCCAGCGTGATATGCGACGGCCGGTCGAAGCGCGTCACGTCCATCCGCACGATGCGCAGCCCGCCCCGCCAGTGGAACCGGATCACCCAGCCAAGGCTGGTGCCGGGTTCAAGGGACGGATCGATCCGGCGGACCTGGGCACCTCGGGCGGCCAGGGCGCGTTCGCCGCGGGAAAAGTCGCCGATCAGGTCGAAAAGCTCGGCCGACGATCTGTCGGTGTCGATGCGGGACGAAAATTTCATGCCTGCCTTGACCCTCCTCCCGATCCCGGCGCGGCTGCCGCGACGCTGGGTTCATAAGGCACCGGAGGCGTCGTGTTCAACCGCAAGGACGGCGCCCCGCAGAAGCCCGCCGATCGCATCCCCGCAGCTGTGACGAATATGCTCCGATCCCGGCATTAATCGTCCGCTTCGACAATCTAGGGTTGAGAAGATGCGATCCCTCCGGGTAGGTTGCGGTTTGGCGCGGATGCCAAGTTGGTCTGTAATCGGGGTTTTTTGTGATGCGGGACGCAACGGACGAGATCTGCGCATGCGATCTTTCTGCCGGTGCCGCCGACCCTGTGGCCCTGCGGATCCTGGCCACCACCGACATGCACATGAAGCTGCTGCCCCACGACTATCTGGCAGACCGGCCCTGCGCGCGGGGCAGCCTGGCGCAAATCGCCTCGCTGGTAGACAGGCACAGGGCGGCGGCGCGCAACACGCTGCTGCTGGACAACGGCGATTTCCTTCAGGGAACGCCCCTGGGCGACCAGGCGGCGCGCCCAGGCGCCAAGAGCCATCCCGCCATCGCCGCCATGAACCTGATGGGCTATGACGCCGCCGCCATCGGCAATCACGACTTTGCCTTCGGGCTGGACGCGCTGCAATCGGCGGCGCGGCAAGCGCGGTTTCCCTTTCTGGCGGCCAACCTGCGGCTGCGGAGCCGGGCGGATTTTCCCGGCTTCACTATCCTGGACAAGCCGGTCCTGACAGCATCAGGACGTCGCGTGGTGCTGCGCATCGGCGTGGTGGGCTTTCTGCCGCCGCAGACGACCGCCTGGGACCGCGACCTGTCGCGGCAGATGGCCTGCGCCGACATCCTGGAGACCGCGCGCCGCGTCCTGCCCCGGATCCGCGCGGAGGGCGCCGAACTGATCGTGGCCCTGGCCCATAGCGGGATTTCCGACCGCCCGTCCCGTCCCGGCGCGGAAAACGTCGCAGCCGACCTGGCCGCCCTGGACGGGGTGGACGTGATCGTCGCGGGCCACACGCACGAGGTTTTCCCCCGCGCGGGCAGCGGCGCCGCAGGTGCCACCCTGTCGGGCAAGCCCGCCGTGATGCCCGGTTTCGGCGGATCGCACCTGGGGGTGATCGACCTGTCGCTGACTCACGACCAGGAAACGGGATGGCGCCTGTCCCACGCCTCCGCCCGGTGCGAGAGGGTGGCGCCCGACCAGCCCGCCTCGCCCGCCGTCCTGCGCGCGGTGGCGGCCACGCATCGGTTGACCCAGACCCATCTGCGCCGCCGCATCGGCCACAGCGACCGGCGCATCAGCAGCTATTTCGCCCTGGTCGGTGTCGATCCGGCGTTGCGCCTGGTGAATATGGCGCAACGCTGGTTCGTGCGCAAAAGCCTGAAGGGCACGCGGCTGGACGGAATCCCGGTTCTGTCCGCCGCCGCGCCCTTCCGCGCAGGGGGCCGGGGCGGGCCTGACTATTACACCGATGTGGCGCCGGGGCGGCTGCGGCTGGGCAACCTGACCGACATCTATTCCTTTCCGAACCGCATTTGCGCCCTGCTGGTCACCGGGGCGGACTTGCGCGGCTGGCTGGAGCGGTCGGCCAGCCTGTTCCGGCAGATCCGGCCTGGCTGTTCTGACCAGCCGCTGACCGATCCGGGCTTTCCGGCCTATCAGTTCGATGTCATCCAGGATCTCTGCTGGGACATCGACCTGTCCCGCCCCCCCGCCTTCGCGCAGGACGGCCGCGCGACGGGCGGCAGCCGGGTGCGCGACCTGACCTGGCGCGGCGGCGCCCTGGCCGACGACGATCGCTTCGTGCTGGCGACCAATTCCTATCGCCTGGCGGCCTGCGGGCTGTTCGCGCCGCTGACGGCGGGAACGCCGGTGATTCTGCCGCCCGGACCGCCGACCCGCGACGTGATCCGCGATTACCTGCGCCAGCGCCGCCACCTGTCGATCGAAGCCGCCCCCGCCTGGCATTTCCTGCCGATGCCCGGAACCTCGGCCCTGTTCGAGACCGGACCCCAGGCCCTGCCCCTTCTGCCCGAAATCTCCGCCCGCTGCGGCAGGCACATGGAGCATGTGGGCAAATCCGACAGCGACTTCGCGGTGGTGCGCCTGCATCTTTGACGGTTGCATCGCGCCGCGCGGCGCACTATCTATCCGCCTGAGAGGTTGGCGCGGGCAGGCGCCTCGCCAACCCGGTCAGGTCCGGAAGGAAGCAGCCGTAACGAGCCCCGCTTGGGTCGTTGTCCAGCCTCTCACCCCTCTCCCCCTATTCGAACGACAGCAGCGCGCGGCACGTCGGCGTCCGTTGGTTTGCAGATTTTCATTTTTCTCTTCAGATGAAAAACATAGTTTGCAAATTTTCTTGATTTTGCTTCCCTGCCCTTCCCCGCCTGACTAGGCTGCGGCGCAACAAGCGGGAGGTGCTGCGATGAAGGATATTCTTCAGGAACTGGAAGACCGCAGGACGCAGGCCCGCCTGGGCGGCGGGCAGCGGCGGATCGACGCGCAGCACGCACGGGGCAAGCTGACCGCACGCGAACGCATCGAAATCCTGCTGGACGAAGGCAGCTTCGAAGAATTCGACATGTTCGTCACCCACCGATCCACCGATTTCGGGATGGAGGCGGACCGCCCCTATGGCGACGGCGTGGTGACCGGCTGGGGCACGATCAACGGCCGCATGGTCTATGTGTTTTCGCAGGACTTCACCGTCTTCGGCGGGTCGCTGTCCGAAACCCATGCCCAGAAAATCTGCAAGATCATGGACATGGCGATGCAGAACGGCGCGCCGGTGATCGGACTGAACGATTCGGGTGGCGCCCGGATCCAGGAAGGCGTGGCGTCGCTGGCGGGCTATGCCGACGTGTTCCAGCGCAACATCATGGCCTCGGGCGTGGTGCCGCAGATCAGCGTCATCATGGGGCCTTGCGCGGGCGGCGCGGTCTATAGCCCGGCGATGACCGACTTCATCTTCATGGTGAAGGATACCTCTTACATGTTCGTGACCGGCCCGGACGTGGTCAAGACGGTGACGAACGAGGTCGTGACCGCCGAACAGCTTGGCGGGGCGTCCACCCATACGAAGAAATCCTCGGTCGCCGACGGCGCCTTCGAGGACGACGTGGAAGCCCTGACCGAAATCCGCCGCCTGTTCGATTTCCTGCCGCTGAACAACCGCGACAAGGCGCCGGTGCGGCCCTTCTTCGACGACCCCGCACGGATCGAGGAGAGCCTGGACACCCTCATTCCCGACAATCCGAACCAGCCCTATGACATGAAAGAGCTGATCGTGAAGGTCGCGGACGAGGGCGACTTCTACGAGATCCAGAAGGATTTCGCGGGCAACATCATCGTGGGCTTCATCCGGATCGAAGGCCGCACGGTGGGCGTCGTCGCCAACCAGCCGATGGTGCTGGCCGGGTGCCTGGACATCGACAGCTCGCGCAAGGCCGCGCGCTTCGTGCGCTTCTGCGACGCTTTCGAAATTCCGATCCTGACCTTCGTGGACGTGCCGGGCTTCCTGCCGGGAACGGGCCAGGAATATGGCGGCGTCATCAAGCACGGCGCCAAGCTGCTGTTCGCCTATGGCGAAGCGACGGTGCCGAAGGTCACGGTCATCACCCGCAAGGCCTATGGCGGCGCCTATGACGTGATGGCGTCCAAGCATCTGCGCGGCGATTTCAACTATGCCTGGCCCACGGCGGAAATCGCGGTGATGGGCGCCAAGGGCGCAGTCGAGATCCTGTATCGCAGCGAACTGGGCGACAGCGACAAGATTGCCGCCCGGACCCGCGATTACGAAGGCCGCTTCGCCAATCCCTTCGTGGCCGCCGAAAAGGGCTTCATCGACGAGGTGATCCAGCCCCATTCGACCCGCAAGCGCATCGCCCGCGCCTTCGCCAGCCTGCGCACCAAGCAGCTGTCGAATCCCTGGAAGAAGCACGACAACATTCCTTTGTAAGATGCTAACGGTGTTGCACAAACGCGTGAATGATGCAGGCTGGCCACAGGCTGCGGGACATTTGATGCCCGCCGCCCGGCCCGTCTGTCTGCGCCTGCGTGCCGCCGCTATCATGCCCGGCGGGGCGGTGCATGAAGACATCCCCCTGAACCCGAGCAGACGGGCGCAGCCGCGCCCGCTTTACAGGAGCGTGACGACATGTCGAAGAAAATCATCCTCAGCCTCGTGCTGGTCTCGGCCTTTGCGGCGTGCCAGCGTCAGGCCCCCGAACCCGAAGTCTATGTGCCCGCCGCCAACCCGGTCACGACCGAGCCGGTCTATCAGGGCAAATACGGCGCCAACTGAGCCGAACCGACTGACATTGCGCGGGCGGTCCGGCTGCCCGCGCCTTTCCGGCCCGGCCCGCCCCGACAAAAGGGGCACATCATGCTGAAACACCGGGGCTTTCCGGGACGCCTTCCCGGCACCGATTTCCAATTCGTCATCCGCCGCGAAAACCGCAAGAAGGGCGCGACGCCGATCACCCGGCGCGAACGCTTCCGCGACCGCAAGCCCGCCGACCGCCGCGCCGATGCCGGTTTCCTGGCCGCGCTGATCGAACATTTCGGAGACGAACCCTTCGTTCGCGGCAACCTGGACGCCGGCCGCCTGGGCTGGCTGATCGGGCGCGAGGTCAAGCCCGTCGGCGCCTTCGACCCCGCCGATTACGACCAGTTGCTGCAAGTCGACATGGCCGCCGCCGAGGCGTCCTTCCCCGAACTGTTCGCCCAGGACAGCCCGCCCGATTTCGGCTGGGAGGAAGACGATTGGGACGACGGCGACAACGGCGACGACGACCATCCGGCGGATCGTTGAGAATGCGCAATTTGCTGCCTAGGGCCTTGAAGTCACACCCATGTCAGTTTGACCTTGCCCCCGGCTGTGCGATAGTCGGTCACCATCCTTCAACGGCCGGTCATCCGGCCCACTATACAGGCAAATCCTCATGCAGACTTCGCTGTTCACCCGTGTCGCCGCTGGCGCTTTCGTTCTTCTGGGCCTGGCGGCCTGCGACCAGGGCTATGGCACCGCGACCGGCCTGTCGCCCGATGCGCAGCGCGCGGCTGGCGGCGCTGTCGCCGGTGCGGTCATCGCCAAGGCCCTGGATGAGGATCTGGCGACCGGCGCGGCCATCGGCGCCGTGGGCGGCGCGCTGTGCGACGACGCCGGCGTCTGCCAGCGTCGTTACTGAACCTGACCGGCTGGGCGGGCGTTCCCGTCCAGCCAATCACCTCACAGGAAGACAGACATGTCCAAGTTCCTTGCCATTGCCGCCCTTGTCGGCACGACTGCCGTTGCGGGCTGCACCCAGGGCATCAACCCGACCGACACCGACCGCGCGCTTATCGGCGCGGGCGTGGGTGCGACCGTCGCCCATGTCGGCGGCCACAACGTCGTCAAGGGCGCTGCCATCGGCGGCGCGGCCGGTGCGCTGTGCAACGACGTGCGGCTTTGCCAATAACGCGCTGATCCCGGCGCGCCCGTCGCGCCGCGACCCATCGATCGCCGCCCGGGGCCTTGCGCCCCTGGGCGGCTTTTTCATGCCTGGCCGGGGGGGCCGCCCATGTTCAAGAAAATCCTGATCGCCAACCGGGGCGAGATCGCCTGCCGCGTCATCAAGACCGCCCGCAAGATGGGCATCGCCACCGTCGCCGTCTATTCCGACGCCGACCGCAACGCGCTGCATGTCAAGATGGCCGACGAGGCCGTCCATATCGGCCCGCCCCCCGCCAACCAGTCCTATATCGTGATCGACAAGATCATGGACGCCATCCGCCAGACCGGCGCCGAGGCGGTCCATCCCGGATACGGCTTCCTGTCCGAGAACATGAAATTCGCCGAGGCGCTTGAGAAGGAAGGCGTGATCTTCGTCGGCCCGCCGTCCCCGGCGATCGAGGCGATGGGCGACAAGATCACCTCGAAGAAGATCGCGCAGGAGGCCGGGGTTTCCACCGTGCCGGGCTATATGGGCCTGATCGCGGATGCGGACGAGGCGGTGAAGATCAGCGATCAGATCGGCTATCCGGTGATGATCAAGGCGTCTGCGGGCGGCGGCGGCAAGGGGATGCGCATCGCCTGGAACGCCGAGGAAGCGCGCGAGGGCTTCCAATCCTCGAAGAACGAGGCGGCCAGCAGCTTCGGCGACGACCGCATCTTCATCGAAAAATTCGTGACCCAGCCGCGCCACATCGAAATCCAGGTGCTGGCCGACAAGCACGGCAACGCGGTCTATCTGCACGAACGCGAATGCTCGATCCAGCGGCGCAACCAGAAGGTCATCGAAGAGGCGCCCTCGCCCTTCCTCGACCCCGAAACCCGCCGTGCGATGGGCGAACAGGCGGTCGCCCTGGCGAAGGCGGTGGGCTATACAAGCGCGGGCACGGTGGAATTCATCGTGGACGGCCAAAAGAACTTCTATTTCCTGGAGATGAACACACGGCTTCAGGTGGAACATCCGGTCACCGAACTGATCACCGGCATCGACCTGGTGGAACAGATGATCCGCGTCGCCGCAGGCGAAGCCCTGCCCTTCGCGCAGCCGGATCTGAAGATCAACGGCTGGGCGATGGAAAGCCGCCTGTATGCCGAGGATCCCTATCGCAACTTCCTGCCCTCGATCGGGCGGCTGACCCGCTATCGCCCGCCGGTCGAGAAGGCGGCCGGGCCGATGCAGCAGGCCGACCGCTGGGTGCCCGCCCATCCCGGCGACACGCCTGCCGTGGCCCAGACCGGGGTGCGCAACGATACCGGCGTCTACGAGGGCGGCGAGATCAGCATGTTCTATGACCCGATGATCGCCAAGCTGTGCACCTGGGCGCCGACGCGGGCCGAGGCCATCGAAGGGATGCGCGTCGCCCTGGACGAATTCGAGGTCGAGGGGATCGGCCACAACCTGCCCTTCCTGTCGGCGGTGATGGATCATCCGAAATTCGTCTCGGGCGACATCACCACGGCCTTCATCGCCGAGGAATATCCCGAGGGCTTCCAAGGCGCCACGCTGCCCGACGACGAACTGGCCCGCGTCGCGGCGGCGGCATCGGCCATGCACCGCGTGGCCGAGATCCGCCGCGCCCGGATCAGCGGGCGGCTGGACAACCACGAACGCCGCGTCGGCGAAAACTGGGTGGTCTTCGTCGGTGACCGCGAGGTGCCGGTGCGCATCCGCGCCGACCGCGACGGCGCGACGGTCGCGGTGAACGGCCGCGACCTGCGCGTCGAAAGCGACTGGAAGCCCGGCCAGACGCTTGCCCGGCTGCTGGTGGACGGCCGCCCGCTGGTGTTGAAGGTCGACAAGATCCCCGCCGGTTTCCGCCTGCGCACGCGCGGCGCCGACCTGAAGGTGCAGGTCCGCCGCCCCCGCACCGCCGAACTCGCCCGGCTGATGCCCGAAAAGCTGCCGCCGGATACGTCGAAGTTCCTGCTGTGCCCGATGCCGGGCCTGGTGGTGAAGATCAACGTGGCCGTCGGCGACGAGGTTCAGGAAGGCCAGGCGCTTGCCACGGTCGAGGCGATGAAGATGGAAAACATCCTGCGCGCCGAACGCAAGTCGGTGGTGAAGTCGGTCAGTGCCGAACCGGGCCAAAGCCTCAAGGTCGATGACGTGATCCTGGAATTCGAATGAGCGTCGCCGCCACCCTGTCCGACGCCCGCGTCGTCGCCGCCATGATCGGCGGCGCGGTGGTCGCGGGCGGCTGGGTGGTGACGCATCTTCTCAGCGCGGCGCGGGACCGTGCCGCGCGCGCCGAACGCGTCCGCGACGTGCAGGGCGCGCTTTACGCCGAAATCCGCGTGCATGTCGCGACGCTGAAGGGCCAGAACCTGCCCCGCTATGGCGCCGAGATCGAGGCGCTGATCCTGAAGGGCGGCGGCTTCTTTCCGGTGATCCCGACCGAACACAACGACCGCCTGTTCAGCGCCATCGTCGAGGACATCCACGTCCTGCCCTTCCGCGTCGTCGATCCGGTGGTGCAGTATTACAACCAGCTTGCCACCATCGGCGCGATGATCGCCGATCTGCGCGCCTTGCGGCTGAACCGGATCGGCGCGCAGAGGGCCGCGCGGATGTATCGCCACTATATCGAGATGAAGATCGAGGCGATCGACCTGGGCGAAGAAGCGATGGCCTTCCTGCTGGCCCATCTGACCGGCGGCAGCGAGGCCGTCGCCAGGCTGAGCGATTCGCGGCAAAAAGCCCGCCTTGCGGAAACCAAAGCGGGCGTCACGACGTGGATTCAGGCTGAAAAGACGCGGCTCAGCGCCGGGAATAACCCGGCATCGGGCCGGTTCGGCCAGTAATGGGGCGCGGGTTGTAGGATGTCGTGCTCATGTCGAACCTCCTTGTCCTTCGGGTTGAATATAGGCGGCGCGCGCCTGCATTTCAATCCTCACGGCAACAGTCCCGCCCGGCCGATCTCTTGCCGGCGCAGGGGCAGCTTGTCGATGGCCCGGCTGATTTCGCGCACGTCCCAAGGCAAGGGGCGGCGCTGCTTCACCTGCCCGTCCTTGTCGATGATGACCAGCGAAAAGCCGCGCGGATGCAGCTGCTGCCGCCAGGCGCTGTTGGCCTGCGGATCGCTGTCGGCGATGACCACCACGTCGCGTTCGACCAACGCCTCGCTGCGGCCTTCCAGGGCGCGCATCTGCTGGCGGAAGGCCGGATCGTCGGGCGTGTCGGCAAAGACCACCACCGGACGCGCGTTCCACAGGAAATCGACCGGGCTGGCGTCGGATGCGGACAGGATCCGCAGCTCCGCACGCGGTTCCGGCGCCACCGGATCGGCCGGAACCTCCTCGGGACTGGCGGGCTGGGCCTCGACCTGGGGCGGGGGCGCCTCCCTGGCCGGTCCCATGGCTGCGGCCAGCATCGCGAATATCAGCAATTTCAACTTCATCGGCACCCCTTCCTGTTCTGAATATAGGGCAGGCCGCGCCGTGCGAAAGGATGGATCATGACGAAACCCACGCTGGACGACTGGCAGAAGCTGGCGGCGAAGGAATTGAAGGGGGCCAACCCCGACAGCCTGACCTGGAACACGCTGGAAGGCATCCCCGTCAAGCCCCTGTATACCGAGGCCGACCTGGAGGGGCTGGACCATCTGGGTTCCCTGCCCGGTATCGCCCCCTTCACACGCGGGCCGCGCGCGACGATGTATGCGGGCCGCCCCTGGACCATTCGCCAATATGCGGGCTTTTCCACGGCCGAGGAATCGAACGCCTTCTATCGCAAGGCGCTTGCCGCCGGTCAGCAGGGCGTGTCGGTGGCCTTCGATCTGGCCACGCACCGGGGCTATGACAGCGACCATCCGCGCGTGGTGGGCGACGTGGGCAAGGCGGGCGTCGCCATCGATTCGGTCGAGGACATGAAGATCCTGTTCGACGGCATCCCGCTGGACAAGGTGTCGGTGTCGATGACCATGAACGGCGCGGTGATCCCGATCCTGGCGAACTTCATCGTCACCGGCGAGGAACAGGGCCACCCGCGTTCGGTGCTGTCCGGGACCATCCAGAACGACATCCTGAAAGAGTTCATGGTCCGCAACACCTATATCTATCCGCCCGAGCCTTCGATGCGGATCATCGCGGACATCATCGAATACACCAGCAAGGAGATGCCCAAGTTCAACTCGATCTCGATTTCCGGCTATCACATGCAGGAAGCGGGCGCGAACCTGGTGCAGGAACTGGCCTATACGCTGGCCGACGGGCGCGAATATGTCCGTGCGGCGCTGTCGGCGGGGATGGACGTGGACCAGTTCGCGGGGCGGCTGTCCTTCTTTTTCGCCATCGGCATGAACTTCTTCATGGAGATCGCCAAGCTGCGCGCGGCGCGGCTGCTGTGGCACCGGATCATGTCGGACTTCAATCCCAGGAAGGACAGCAGCCTGATGCTGCGCACGCATTGTCAGACCTCGGGCGTGTCCTTGCAGGAACAGGATCCCTATAACAACGTGATCCGCACCGCCTATGAGGCGATGTCGGCGGCGTTGGGCGGCACGCAGTCGCTGCACACCAACGCCCTGGACGAGGCCATCGCCCTGCCGACCGAGTTCAGCGCGCGGATCGCGCGCAACACCCAGCTTATCCTCCAGGAGGAAACCGGCATCACCCATGTCGTCGATCCGCTGGCGGGGTCGTATTACATCGAAAGCCTGACGGCCGAACTGGCCGAAAAGGCCTGGGCGCTGATCGAAGAGGTCGAGGCGATGGGCGGCATGACCAAGGCCGTCGCCAGCGGCATGCCCAAGCTGCGGATCGAGGAAACGGCCGCGCGGCGTCAGGCGCTGATCGACCGGGGCGAGGATGTGATCGTCGGCGTGAACAAGTATCGGCTGGCCCAGCAGGATCCCATCGACATCCTGGACATCGACAACGTGAAGGTCCGCGACAGTCAGATCGCCCGGCTGGAGAAGATTCGCGCCACCCGCGACCAGGCGGCCTGCGATGCGGCGCTGCTGGAACTGGGCCGCCGCACGGTCGAGGGCGGCAACCTGCTGGAGGCGGCGGTCGAATGCGCCCGCGCGCGGGCCAGCGTCGGCGAAATCAGCCTGGCGATGGAAGCCACGTTCGGGCGCCACAGGGCGGAGGTGAGGACTTTGGCAGGGGTTTACGGAGCCGCTTATGAAGGCGACGAGGGTTTCGCGGCCATCCAGCGCGACATCGAAGCCTTCGCCGAAGAAGAAGGCCGCCGCCCGCGGATGCTGGTCGTCAAGATGGGCCAGGACGGCCACGACCGGGGCGCCAAGGTGATCGCCACGGCCTTCGCCGATATCGGCTTCGACGTGGACGTGGGACCGCTGTTCCAGACCCCCGAGGAAGCCGCCCAGGACGCCGTGGACAACGACGTGCATGTGGTGGGGATCAGTTCGCAGGCGGCGGGCCACAAGACCCTGGCGCCGAAGCTGATCGAGGCGCTGAAGGCGCAGGGGGCCGAGGATATCCTGGTCATCTGCGGCGGCGTGATCCCCCAGCAGGATTACGATTATCTGCGCAAGGCTGGCGTCAAGGCGATCTTCGGGCCGGGCACCAACATCCCGGCGGCAGCGGCCGATATCCTGAAGCTGATCCGGGACAACCGCGCGGCCTGATTGCGTCCCGCGATAGCCGGGGGACTTCACGTCCCCCGGACCCCCTGTGGGATATTTGGACAAAGGTGAACAGGCGTTGCCTTACCTGGCCGGCTGTGAAACCCTGCCGGAGAAAGAAGGAAACGGCGGATGGACGTGCGGGAGATCAGGCAGGTCGACTGCATCAAATGGAGCCCGACGTTCGGGCCGGAATACGTCAACCGTCTGCACGGGATGATCGGGCGCGACATCACGCCGCCCTTCCGGCTGTTCGGCCTTACCGATGACGGGGCGGGGCTGCATCCCGACATAGCTGTCAGGCCGGTGCCGGTTTTTGCAGGCACCCTCGACCTCTTCCGTGCCGGCGAAGAACGCTGCCACAAGAACGAAACCCATCGTCGGTCACCGAGACATCTGCGGCGGGCCTTTTCCGGGCGCCGCTGCGAAAGCCTGTCCCGGCACTTGCGCCATGACCTGCTGCCCGCGACCTGGGCCCGGGGGCTGTCGCGCGAATAGCCATGGCCCTGCCCCGCGCCCCCGACCGCCTGTCCGACGAGATGGCCGCGGCCATCGGCCATGCCGTGGCGGGCTTCGGCTTTCTTGAGGAGGCGTTGAAGCGGGCGATCTTTTCCCTGTCCCGCCAGCAACTGGGCGAGGAGGCGGACGACAAGGCGTTGCAGCGCTGGCTGCGGCGGATGGAGGAGATCGCCGACGATACCCTGGGCACGCTGATCGACAGTTTCGCGGCCTCGATGCGGCAGGCCGAGGTTCAGGGCCGTGACCGGCTGGCCGAGGATCTGCGCGCCATCCGCCTGAACCGCAACCTGCTGTGCCATGCCTCGTGGCGTCCGGGGCGCAAGCCCGGCCATTGGCATCCGACCTTCATCAACACGCGCGGCGAACGCTATCCCGACGAGATGGATCCGGCAGCCGTCCACGCCATCCATGCCGAAACGCTGCGGGCCGCGCGGCGGGTCGTGTCGATCATGCGCGGAACGGGCATCGATGGGGAATGGGCAGGGCTTGACGAAGGCGGCTGACTCGCGCGTTGCATGACGGCGCGGCCCGCGCTAACAGCAGGCAGTCGCAGACAAGAGGCCTTTATGTCGTCCCCCCTTCGCCCCGATCCCCTCAGACTTGGCATCGCCGGGCTTGGCACCGTCGGGATCGGTGTCGTCAAGATCGTCCAGAAACACACCGATCTGCTGGCGCGCCGCACGGGCCGCACCGTGGCGATCACCGCCATCTGCGCGCGCGACAGGCGCAAGAACCGCGATGCCGACCTGTCGTCCTATCGCTGGGAGAACGATGCGATGGCGGTGGCCACGGCGGATGACGTGGATGTCTTCGTCGAACTGGTGGGCGGCGACAGCGGCATTGCCAAGGACAGCATCGAGGCCGCCTTGCGGTCGGGCAAGGATGTCGTCACCGCGAACAAGGCGCTGCTGGCGGTCCACGGACAGGCGCTGGCGGAACTGGCCGAGAGCCTGGGCCGCACCCTGCGCTTCGAGGCGGCGGTGGCGGGCGGCATCCCGGTCATCAAGGCGATGACGGAATCGCTGGCCGGCAACGAGATCCGCCGCGTCATGGGCGTGATGAACGGCACCTGCAACTATATCCTGACGCGGATGGACAGCGCGGGCCTGCCCTACGACGCCGTGTTCGAGGAAGCGCGGCAGCTGGGATACCTGGAAGCCGACCCGACGCTGGACGTGGGCGGCATCGACGCGGGGCACAAGCTGGCGATCCTGTCCTCGATCGCCTTCGGCACCCGGGTCAATTTCGAGGCCGTCGAGATCGAAGGGATCGAGCGCGTCAGCATCGACGACATTCGCCGCGCTGCCGACATGGGCTACAAGATCAAGCTGCTGGGCGTGGCGCAGATGACGCCGCGCGGCCTGGAACAGCGCATGTCGCCCTGCCTGGTTCCCGCCGACAGCCCCCTGGGGCAGTTGATGGGCGGCACCAACATGGTGGTGGTCGAAGGCGACAGCGTGGGCCAGCTTGTTCTGCGCGGCGCGGGCGCGGGCGAAGGCCCCACCGCCAGCGCGGTCCTGTCCGACGTGGTAGAAATCGCGCGCGGCGTGCGGATGCCGGTTTTCGGCCAGCCCGCCACGACCCTGAAGGCCGCCCAGCCCGCGCGCACCGCCGTGCCGGCGGCCTATTACATCCGCCTGGAATTGCAGGACAAGCCGGGCGCCCTGGCCAAGGTGGCGACGGTCCTGGGCGATGCCGGGATCTCGATCGACCGGATGCGGCAATACGGCCAGCACAGCCCCGACAGCGTGCCGGTGCTGGTCGTGACCCACAAGACCACGCCCGAGGCGATCGACTTTGCCATCGAGACCCTGCCCCGCACCGGCGTCCTGGCGGGCGAGCCGGTCGAATTGCGGATCGAGGAAGTGTGACGAAGAAAGGGGGCGCTCGCGCCCCCCTCTTGCGCGGGGCGCAATTCACCCCCGACGATATTTGGACACAGAAAAGGCTTCAGCCGCCCGCGATGATCCGCACATAGTTGCGGGTTTCGCGATAGGGTGGGATGCCGTTGTATTTCTGCACCGCGCCCGGCCCGGCGTTATAGGCGGCAAGCGCCAGGCGCCAGTTGCCGAACTGGTTGTACATCATCCGCAGGTAGCGCGCGCCGCCATGCAGGTTCTGCACCGGGTCATGCGGGTTCACGCCCAGCTTGGCCGCCGTTCCGGGCATCAGTTGCGCAAGGCCGGTGGCGCCTTTGTGAGACCGGGCGCTTGGGTTCCAGCCCGATTCCTGCTGGACCAGCCGCAGGAACAGATCTTCGGGGATGCCATAGCGCCGGGCGGCGGCGCGGGCGTGGGGGATGAAGTCGCTGCGCTTGCCGCGATAGGCGGGGATGTTCGCCGAAAGCTCGATCTCGACCGAACTGGAGGCGCCGCCGCGCGGCTGGAGCCGCGCCGATTGCTGGTATTGCCCGGCCAGCCGCGAATCCATCAGCCGCGTTTGGCGGGCGAACTGTTCGGCGCGCGATTTCGACGAACTGCCCGACAGGCGCAGCCCCTCGGCCCCGGCGGGCAGCGCAAGGCCGGCGACCAGCATCGCGCACAGACCCGCCTTGATGGTAGGGATGAATGTCATGTCCCGTCCCTCGTTGTTCTGGGTTTTGCGGGGACTATACAGAAATCGGGCCGCATCGCCAGCATCGCTTTTCGGCCAGGCAGCACGCGGCGGCAAAGCGCGCATTTGCATCGCGGCGGGGGCTGCGCTAGACCCGTCGCAAGACCATCTTTGCAGGAAAACGTCATGGCAGGCAGCGTCAACAAGGTCATCCTGATCGGCAATCTGGGCGCCGATCCCGAAATCCGCACCTTTCAGAATGGCGGCAAGATCGCGAACCTGCGCATCGCCACCTCGGAGACGTGGAAGGACCGCAATACCGGCGAACGCAAGGAGCGGACGGAATGGCATTCCGTCGTCATCCATTCGGAACCTCTGGTCCGCGTGGCCGAGCAATATCTGAAGAAGGGCAGCAAGATCTATGTCGAGGGTCAGCTTGAGACCCGGAAATGGCAGGATCAGTCCGGCGCCGACCGCTATACGACCGAGGTCGCCCTGCGCCCCTATCGCAGCGAGTTGACGATGCTGGAAGGCCGGGGCGGATCCGCCGGCGGCGCCGGCCGCGACAGCGGCGGTTATGACGATTACGACCGGGGCGGCTCGTCCTCGGGCGGCGGCAACAAGGGCGGCAGCAGCCGCAGCGATTACGACGACGAAATCCCGTTCTGATCTGCGGTCGGGGCGCCCTAGCGGGCGTCCCGCAGCACGGCAGCCAGGGTGTCGGGCTGCACCTCGTCGCTGACGAAAGCCTCGCCGATGCCGCGCGCCAGGACGAATCGCAGGCGGCCGTCAACGACCTTCTTGTCCTGCCCCATCAACGCGATCAGCGCCGCATCGTCGGGCAGATCGCCCGGAATATCGCGGATCGCGGCGGGCATTCCCATCCGGCGCAGGTGTTCCAGCACCCGCGACGGCGCTTCCTGGCTGCACAGGCCCATCCGGGCCGACAGATCGAAGGCCAGCGCGCAGCCGACCGCCACGCCTTCGCCATGCAACAGGCGGGACGAATAGCCGGTCGCGGATTCCAGCGCATGGCCAAAGGTGTGGCCCAGGTTCAGCAGCGCCCGTTCGCCCTGTTCCGTTTCATCGCGCGTGACGATCCCGGCCTTCATGGCGACCGAATGGGCCACGGCGTGCTGGCGCAGCGTCAGATCGTCGCGCAGGCGGGGGGCGTTCGCTTCCAGCCATTCGAAGAAATCCGCGTCGCCCAGCAGGCCGTATTTCGCGACCTCGCCATAGCCTGCGAGGAAATCGCGCGGGCTCAGCGTGTCCAGCACCGCGATGTCGGCCAGAACCAGCGAGGGCTGATGGAAGGCGCCGATCAGGTTCTTGCCATGCGGGCTGTTGATGCCGGTCTTGCCGCCGACGCTGCTGTCCACCTGCGCCAGCAGCGTGGTGGGGATCTGCACGAAGCGCACGCCCCGACGCAGGATCGCGGCGGCAAAGCCCACCAGGTCGCCGATCACGCCGCCGCCGAAGGCCACCACGATGTCGCGGCGTTCGACCCGCTGTTCCAGCAGCCATTCGACGCAGGCGGTCAGGTGCGGCCAGCTTTTCGTGGCTTCGCCCGCAGGCAGCGTCAGCGCCTCGGACGCGATGCCTTCGGCCTTCAGCGCGGCTTGCAGGCGCGGCAGATGCAGCCCGGCCACGGTTTCGTCGGTGACGATGGCCACGCGGGGGCGACGCAGCAGGGGCGCGATTTCACTGCCCGCGCGGTCGATCAGGCCGGGGCCGATGCGCACGTCATAGGCGCGGTCGTCCAGGGGAACATGGACGGTAACGGGATCAGAGGTCATGGCGTCTCGGTCACAAGGGCGGGATCGGCGGTTCGGATGGCGTCCAGCAGCCGCGTCGTCGCGGCATCCACGCTGTCGCCGGGGCGGGCGGGAAAGGTCAGTTCGGCCAGGGCATAGGTGGGGTTCCGCTCGGCCAGCAGCCGCGCCAGCGTGCCCTTGGGATCGGCGGTTTGCAGCAGGGGCCGGGTGCTGCGCTGGCGGACGCGGTGCCACAGCGTGTCCAAGTCGCAGGACAGCCAGACCGACATGCCTGCCGCGCCGATGGCCGCGCGGTTGCGGTCCTGCATCCAAGCCCCCCCGCCGGTCGAGATCACGCGCGGCGATTCCCGCAGGATCCGGGCGATCACCTGCGCCTCTCGGTCGCGGAAGAAGGCCTCTCCGTCGCGGGCGAAGATTTCGGAAATGGACATGGCGGCCGCCGTCTCGATCTCGACATCCGAATCGGTGAAGGGGACGTGCAGCCGCCGAGCCAGTTCCGACCCAAGCGCGGTCTTACCCGCCCCCATCATTCCGATCAGCACGATATGGCGCCCCAGACGCTGGCGCATGTCTGTCCCCCGTTTCTTGGCCCGACTGAATGGCGTGATCTTTCGGAAAATGCCATATATATTCCGGTCAGGCCGGCAAAAGACCGGCCGCAAGCGCAAACGACAAAGAAACGAGGCGAATTCGATGCGGCTGCTCAAGGTTCTGGTGGTGCTGATCGTGGCGGCGGTGGTCGGCCTGGCGGGCTATGCCTATTTCGGCGACATGCAGCCGGTCCGGTCAGAAGTGCGCAGCCCCGTCAGCGGCGCCCCGGCGGCCCCCGCCGCCCCCGCAACCGGGACCGCGACCGAGTGAGCCATCGCCTGCTGCCCCTTGCCCTGGCGCTTGGTCTGGCCCTGCCCGCCCAGGCCCAGCAACCTCTGTCGGCCAGCGACTGGCTGTCGGGCAGCGTGCGCGGGCCCGACCGCGAAAGCTCGGCCTGGCGGCCCGGCGATGCGCCGCCTCCCGGCGTTCCGGGCGCGCCCGGTCCCAAGCCGGTGGCCACCACGGGCGAGGTCGGGCCGGTCCAGGTCACGCGCCTGGGCATCGGCAACCCCGACACGGTGGGCCTGAAGACGCCGCGCAAGGCGGGGCTTCCGGCCGATCTGTGGGCGGGCAGCAGCGCCGCCACGCTGGCCGGGCTGATCCTGCGCACCCCGGCGCGGCTGCCCGCGATGAACGCGCTGCTGGACCGCCTGCTGACCACGCAGCTGACCCCGCCCAGCCAGGCCGACGCGCCGCCGGGCACGCTGTTCCTGGCCCGCGCCGACCGCCTGCTGGACGCGGGCGCGGTGGACCGGGCGCAGGCCCTGCTGACCGCCGCCGGACCCACCACGCCCGAGATCTTTCGCCGTCTGTTCGACATCGCCCTGCTGGAAGGGGACGAGGCGCGCGCCTGCGAAATCATGAACACCACCCCCGGCATCGCCCCCAGCTTCGCCGCGCGGATCTTCTGCCTGGCGCAGACGGGCGACTGGGCCGCCGCCGCGATCAGCCTGCACGGGGCAGAGACGCTGGGCCTGCTGGATCAGGGCCAGGCGGTGCTGCTGACGCATTTCCTGGACGATGCCTATGTGGACAGCGACCAGATGCTGCCGCCGTCGGACCGCATGACGCCCCTGGATTTCCGCATCCACGAGGCGATCGGCCAGCCGCTGCCGACATCCTCGCTGCCGATCGCCTTCGCCCATTCCGATCTGCGCCCGAACAACGGCTGGAAGGCCCGGCTGGACGCGGCCGAGCGGCTGGCCCGCGCCGGGGCGATGTCCCCCGCCGCGCTGCGCGCGCTGTACAGCGAACAGAAACCCGCCGCCTCGGGCGGGGTCTGGGAACGTGCGGGCGCGATGCGCACGCTGGAGGCCGCCTTGGCGGGCGGCGATCCCTCGCCCGCGCTGCCGGCTGCCTTCGACGAATTCCGCAAGGCGGGCATGGCCGATGTGCTGGCCGCGATGATCGCTGCCGACCTGCCGCAGGGGGGCGAAGGCCGGTCGGCCGAGATCGCCACGATCCTGCGCCAGTGGCAGGGGCTGCCGGTGCCGATGCCGCTGGTCCTGGACCCCGCGCTGAACGCCGAAGCCGTCGAGCCGCCCGCCACCCAAAGGGGCGAGGCGCTGCTGACCGCCATGGCCGATGTGGACGCGGGCCTGGACGGCGACATGGCCCGCGCCGGGCGCGGTCTGGCCATGCTGCGCGCCTTGGGGCTGGGGGCCGAGGCCGACCTGGCCGCCGCGCAACTGTCGCTGCTGCCCGTCATGCGGCCCAGCCCGTGATTGCCGATCATCGCGCCATATCGGCCTTTCTGGACGCCAAGGCCGCCGAATCCGGGTCGGCGCGCAACACCGTGCTGGCCTATGGCCGCGACCTGCGCGACCTGTCCGACTGGCTGGCCGCGCGCAGGCTGGCCTTGGCCGACCTGACCCGCGAACGGGTCGAAGATTACCTGACCCATTGCGACGCTCAGGGCCTGTCGCGGGCCACGCGGGCGCGGCGGCTGTCCTCGATCCGCCAGTTCACCCGCTTCGCGCTGGAGGAAGGCTGGCGCGACGACGATCCCGCGATCCGCATCAGCGGGCCGGGCCGGGCCAAGCGCCTGCCCAAGACGCTGGACCGGGACGAGATCGACGCCCTTCTGGCCGCCGCGCCCCGGATCGGGCGCCACCCCGCCGATCAGGCGCGCAACCTGTGCCTGATCGAGCTTCTGTATGCGACCGGGATGCGCGTCAGCGAGCTGGTGTCGCTGCCCGCCGCCGCCTGCCGGGGCGATCCCCATGTGCTGCTGATCCGCGGCAAGGGCGACAAGGAACGTATGGTGCCCCTGACGCCGCCCGCCCGGCGCGCCCTGTCGGCCTGGCTTGCGGTCCGCGACAACGCGCCCAAGGACAGCCCGCTGGGCCGCCTGGTCGCGGGCAAGGGCGCGCGCTGGCTGTTTCCCGCCCCCGGCGCGGCGGGGCACATGCCGCGCCAGACCTTCGGTCGGCTGCTGAACGACATGGCGGTGGCGGCGGGCGTGTCCCCCGCCCGCGTCACGCCGCATGTGATCCGCCACGCCTTCGCCACGCATCTGCTGCAAGGCGGGGCCGACCTGCGGTCCATCCAGACCCTGCTGGGCCATGCCGACCTGGGCACGACCGAGATCTATACCCATGTCCTGGACGAACGGATGCGCGACCTGGTCCTGACCCATCACCCCTTGGCCCAGGCCCCCGCCGTCTCTAGGAAGGCGGGACGGGAAGCGGGGGAATAGGGAATGCAGGTTCTGGCGCGGGCCTTTGCCCTGATGGGGCGGAAAAACCCTGCGACGGGCAGGCCCGCCAACGCGCAGACGGCGGGCATCGCCCTGATCCTGGCCGCGATCCTGGGATTTACGCTGATGGACGCGACCGCCAAGCACCTGACCCAGACCTATCACCCGGCGCAGGTGGTCTGGGCGCGCTTCGTCGGCAACCTGGCGATCTTCGCGGTGATCTTCCGGGACGCGATGTTTCCGCTGATGCGCACCCGCCGCCCCTGCCTGCAATTTTCCCGCGCGCTGATGCAGCTTGGCTCGGTCGGGCTGTTCTTCAGTTCGCTGCAATATATCGGCCTGGCCGAGGCGACCGCGATCATGGACCTGAACCCCGTCCTGATCACCCTGGGCGCCGCACTGTTCCTGGGCGAGAGGATCGGCCCCCGGCGGCTGGCGGGCATCGGCGTGGCGTTGATCGGCGCGCTGATCATCATCCGCCCCGGCCTGGGCGTCTTCCAGCCCGCCGCCCTGCTGCCGCTGGCGGGGGCCTTCACCTATGCCGCGGGCGCGCTGCTGACGCGGATGGCGCGGGCGGATTCGGTCGCGACCTCGGTCATGTGGTCGGCGGTGGTGGGCAGCGCGCTGACATCGCTGGTGGTGCCCTTCGTCTGGCAGCCCATCGCCATGGCCGACCTGTGGGCCTTCGCGCTGCTGGGGATCTTCGGCACGCTCAGCCAGTATCTGCTGGTCCGCGCCTTCGCCACGGCCGAGGCGGGCGTGCTGGCCCCCTTCGGCTATACCGGGCTGGTCTGGGCGGGGCTGTGGGGCTGGCTGCTGTTCGGGCAGTTGCCGGATCCGTTCACGGTCGCGGGCGCCGGGCTGATCGTCGCGGCGGGCCTCTATGTCTGGTCGCGCGAATCCCGCGCGGCGCGGAGAATGCCATGAGCCATCCCGACACGCCTCCCCTGTCCGACCGCATCGCCAATGCCGCCTTCCTGTCGGTGATCGGGCTGGCCCGGCTGCTGCCCTACGAAAGACGCATCCCTGCGGTCGGCTGGCTGTTCGGGCATGTTCTGGGCCCGCTGGCAGGCTGGCGCCGGCGGATCCGCGACAACCTGGCCCTGGCGCGCCCCGACCTGACCGAAGCCGAGGTCAAGGCCCTGACCCGCGCCGTCCCCGACAATGCCGGGCGGTCGGTGGCCGAGATCTATTCGGGCGAGGAATTCACCGCCCGGATCCGCGACGCCGACCCGCTGGAAGGCCCCGGCCTGCCCGCGTTGGAGGCCGCCTTCGACGCGCATCGCCCGGTCATCATCGCCTGCGCGCATTTCGGCAATTACGACGCCATGCGCGCGGCGCTTGCCGGGCGCGGCTGGCCGGTCGGCGCGCTGTACCGTCCGATGAACAACGAGGCGTTCAACCGCCACTACATCCCCGCTATCACCGCCATCGCCGAGCCGCTGTTCCCGCGCGGCCGGTCGGGCCTTGCCTCGATGCTGCGGTTCCTGAAGGGCGGCGGCTGGCTGGCCCTGGGCTTCGACCAATACGACCGCCACGCCCCGGAACTGCGCTTCTTCGACCTGCCCAGCCGCACGGTCCTGACCCCCGCCGAGCTTGCGCTGCGATACGACGCCTTGCTGATCCCGGTCCACGGCATCCGCTGCCCGGACGGGCTGCGGTTCCGCGTCCATGTCGGCGATCCGGTCCCGCACAGCGATCCCGCCGCGATGATGCAGGCGCTGAACGACGATCTGGAGATGCTGGTCCGCCGCCACATGGACCAGTGGTTCTGGGTCCACCGCCGCTGGAAGTGACGGGTCGGTGCGCACATCGGCGCACAGCCCCTGCGCGCCGGTGAACCTTGCGGCGGCGCGGGGCCGGACCCTACATCCCCGGTAACGCGCAATCCCGCGCAGCAAGGGAAATTCATGAAGAAGATCGGCTTTCTGTCCTTCGGCCACTGGTCGCCGGAACCCGGATCCCAGGTCCGCACCGCCCAGGACGTGCTGCTGCAATCCATCGATCTGGCGGTTGCGGCCGAGGAGCTGGGCGCGGATGGCGCCTATTTCCGCGTGCATCACTTCGCCCGCCAACTGGCCTCTCCGTTCCCGCTGCTGGCGGCCGTCGGCGCGCGCACCAGCCGGATCGAGATCGGCACCGGCGTCATCGACATGCGCTATGAAAACCCGCTGTACATGGTCGAGGACGCGGGGGCGGCCGACCTGATCTCGGGCGGGCGGCTGCAACTGGGCATCAGCCGGGGCAGCCCCGAACAGGTCGTCGATGGCTGGCGCCACTTCGGCTATCACCCCGCCGAGGGCGAGACCGACCAAGACATGGCCCGCCGTCATACCGAGGTGTTCCTGCAACAGCTTGAGGGCAAGGGCTTCGCGCGGCCGAACCCGCGCCTGATGTTTCCGAACCCGCCGGGCCTGTTGCGGCTGGAACCCCATTCCGAAGGTCTGCGCGACCGGATCTGGTGGGGATCGGCCTCGAACGCGACGGCTGAATGGGCGGCGCGGATGGGCATGAACCTGCAAAGCTCGACCCTGAAAGTGGATGAATCGGGCGAGCCGTTCCATGTCCAGCAGGCCCGCCAGATCCGCATCTATCGCGACGCCTGGAAGGCTGCGGGCCATCGGCGGACCCCGCGCGTGTCGGTCAGCCGGTCGATCTTCGCCCTGGTCAACGACATGGACCGCCGCTATTTCGGGCGCGGCGGCAAGGACAGCGACCAGATCGGCAACATCGACAACTATCGCGCCGTGTTCGGGCGCAGCTATGCCGACGAACCCGACTGCCTGGTGGACCAGTTGCGCGACGACGAGGCCATCGCCGAGGCCGATACCCTGCTGCTGACGGTGCCGAACATGCTGGGCGTGGATTACAACGTCCATGTGCTGGACAGCATCCTGCGCCACGTCGCCCCGGCGCTTGGCTGGCGCTAACCCAAGCCGGTCTCGCGCAGATAAATCCTGACCGCCTCCGCCACATGGCGGAAGCGGTCGCCGCCCAGATGCTTGCCGCCATACCAGCGGGTCACGATCACCGCTTGATCGCGCAGCCCGGCGCGCTCCAGCATTTGCAGGATCAGCGCACCGGCACCCGCTTCGCCGTCGTCGTCTTTGACCGGCTCGCCCGCCAGGACCGCCGCCCAACTGTGATGCGTGGCCTTGGCGAACCGCTTGTCGCGCGTCAGTTCCGCCAGCAGCGCCGCGACCTCGGCCCGGCTGGCCGCCGCCCCGCCCGACACCGCATAGCGCGACCCCCGATCCGAGATGATCTTGTCGAAGACCTGCATCACGCGCCGGGGCTGCCGCGCCGCCGCACATACAGCTCCAGCCGGTGATGGACGATGTCATATCCCATCTCGGCCGCAATCTCGGCCTGCAGGCGTTCGATGCGGTCGTTGGTGAACTCCATCACCTCGCCCGTATCCAGGTCGATCATGTGGTCGTGGTGCCGCTGGTCCGCAGCCTCCCATCGGGCCGGTTCGCCCTGGAATTCCAGTTTGTCGATGACGCCCTGGGTCTGCAACGTGGTGAGCGTGCGATAGACCGTCGCCAGCGACACGCCCGCGCCCGCAGCCTCGGCCCGGCGGTGCAGTTCGGCGGCGTCGGGATGATCCTCGCTGGCCGCGATCACCCGCAGCAACGCCGCGCGCTGCCGCGTCACGCGCACCCCGGCGCGCCGCAAAGCCTGTTCCAATTGTGAAGCACGGTTTTCCATGAATCCGTCATGCAGCATCCGGCGCCCAGTTGCAACTAATTCTCAACTCTTGACAGTTGAGAGTCATTCGCACATAACTGCGCCATGGTTGGATCGAGATTGGAATAAAGACCGATGAAACTGCCCCTTGCCCTGGCCTTCGCTCTGACTGCCCTGCCCGCGCAGGCCGACCAGCTGAAGGTCGCAACGACCTTCACGATCATCGCCGACATGGCCCGCAACGTGGCGGGCGACGCGGCAGAGGTGGAATCGATCACCAAGCCAGGGGCCGAAATTCACAACTACCAGCCAACCTCCGGCGACCTGGTGCGCACGGCGGATGCGGATCTGATCCTGATGAACGGGCTGAACCTGGAAAGCTGGTTCCAGCAGTTCATCGACCAGTTGGGCGATGTGCCTGTCGCCGTGGTCAGCGACGGCATCCAGCCGATCTCGATCGCCGGGGGGGATTACGACGGCAAGCCCAACCCCCATGCCTGGATGTCGCTGGATTCGGCGCTGATCTATGTGGACAACATCGCCGCGGCGATGGCCGGGGCCGATCCCGAAAACGCCGCGACCTATCGCGCCAATGCCCAAGCCTACAAGACCCAGATCGCCGACACCATCGCGCCGCTGCGCGACGCCGCCCGCGCTCTGCCCCAGGATCGCCGCTGGCTGGTCACGTCCGAGGGCGCGTTCTCCTATCTCGCCCGCGATTTCGGCCTGCGCGAGCTTTACCTGTGGCCGATCAACGCCGATGCACAGGGCACGCCCCAGCAGGTGCGCCATGTGATCGACGTGATGCGCGAAAACGACGTGGGCGTGGTGTTCTCGGAATCCACCGTGTCGGACCGCCCGGCGCGTCGGGTCGCGGCGGAAACCGGCGCCCGCTATGGCGGCGTGCTGTATGTGGACAGCCTGTCCGAAGCAGGCGGCCCGGTGCCGACCTATCTGGACCTGCTGCGCGTCACCTCGGAAACCATCGTGAACGGATTGCGCGAATGATCCAGGGGATCGAGGTCCAGAACCTGACCGTCGCCTATCGCAGCGGCGTGACGGCCCTGCGCGACGCCAGCTTTACCGTGCCGCAGGGATCCGTCACCGCGCTTGTGGGCGTGAACGGCGCCGGCAAATCGACGCTGTTCAAGGCGCTGATGGGCCTTCTGCCCCGCGAATCCGGGCAGGTCCGCATCCTGGGCGGCAGTGTCGAACAGGCCCTGGCCAGAAACCTCGTCGCCTATGTCCCCCAAGCCGAGGAGGTGGACTGGACCTTCCCCGTCCTGGTTCAGGACGTGGTGATGATGGGCCGCTACGGCCACATGGGCTTTTTCCGCCGCGCCCGCCCCGCCGACCGGCAGGCGGTGGATGCGGCCCTCGCGCGCGTCGGCATGACCGATTTCCGAAGCCGCCAGATCGGCGAGCTGTCCGGCGGCCAGAAAAAGCGCGTCTTCCTGGCTCGCGCCATCGCCCAGGAAGCCCAGGTGATCCTGCTGGACGAACCCTTCACCGGCGTCGACGTGAAGACCGAAGAGGCGATCATCGCCCTGCTCAAGGATCTGCGGCAGGAAGGACGGGTGATGCTGGTCTCGACCCATGACCTGGGATCCGTGCCCGAATATTGCGACCGCGTGGTGATGGTGAAGGGCACCGTGCTGGCCAGCGGCCCGACCGAGACGACCTTCACGCCGGAAAACCTGCGCCAGGCTTTCGGCGGCGTCCTGCGCCATTTCGTGCTGGGCGGCACCGACCTGCACGACGACGCCGACCACCGTAGCCTGGACGTGTTCACCGACGACGAACGCCCGCTGGTCTTCTATGACCAACGGGCCCGCAGGAAGGACGGCGAATGATGGCTTCTTTGCCTTGGTCCAAATATCCCGGGGGGTCCGGGGGGCTGGCCCCCCGCCGCCGCGGGACGCAAAAGGCGCAGCGCTGATGATGGATACCCTGCTGATCCCCTTTACCTACGGCTACATGGCGAACGCCATCTGGGTCTCGGCCCTGGTCGGCGGGGTCTGCGCCTTCCTGTCCGCCTATCTGATGCTGAAAGGCTGGAGCCTGATCGGCGACGCTCTGTCGCATTCCATCGTGCCGGGCGTGGCGGGCGCCTATATGCTGGGCCTGCCCTTCGCGCTTGGCGCCTTCCTGTCCGGCGGGCTGGCGGCGCTGACCATGCTGTTCCTGAACAGCCGCACCGGGCTGAAAGAGGACGCGATCATCGGGCTGATCTTCACTGGCTTCTTCGGGATCGGGCTGTTCATGATCTCGCTCAATCCGGTCTCGGTCGATCTTCAGGCGATCACCATGGGCAATATCCTGGCGATCTCGCCCGCGGACACGCTGCAACTGGCGATCATCGGCGGGGTGTCGCTGGTGGTGCTGCTGGCGAAATGGCGCGACCTGATGGTGGTGTTCTTCGACGAAAGCCATGCCCGCACCATCGGCCTGCATCCGGGGCGGCTGCGCGTCCTGTTCTTCACGCTGCTGGCGGCCTCGACCGTCGCGGCCATGCAGACCGTAGGCGCCTTCCTGGTCATCGCCATGGTGGTGACGCCCGGCGCCACCGCCTATCTGCTGACCGACCGCTTTCCGCGGCTGATCGCGCTGTCGGTCGCCATCGGCGCGCTGACCTCGGGTATTGGCGCCTATCTCAGCTTCTTTCTCGACGGCGCGACCGGGGGCATCATCGTCGTCATGCAGACGCTGATCTTCCTGCTGGCCTTCGCCTTCGCGCCGACCCACGGCATCCTTGCCACCCGCCGCCGCATCCGGGAGGCTGTGCGATGACCTGGTTGACCGCCCCCTTCGCCTTCCCCTTCATGGTCGATGCGCTGCTGATCGCCGTCATCGTCGCGATTCCCGCATCGCTGCTCAGCTGCTTCCTGGTGCTGCGCGGCTGGGCGCTGATGGGCGACGGCATCAGCCACGCGGTGCTGCCGGGCATCGTCATCGCCTATCTGGCGGGCATCCCGCTGTTGATCGGCGCCTTCGTGGCGGGAATGATCTGCGCGCTTGCGGCGGGCTGGCTGGACGCCAACAGCCGGGTGAAACCCGACACCACCCTGGGCGTGGTCATGTCGGGCATGTTCGGCCTGGGGATCGTCATCTATACGCAGTTCCCGACCGACGTGCATCTGGACCATATCCTGTTCGGCAATATCCTGGGCGTAGGCCGCGAGGACTTCATCTCGGCCGGGTCGATCTCGGCCGTGGTGGCGCTGGTGCTGGTCCTGAAATGGCGGGACTTCGCGCTGCTGGTCTTCGATCCGGTGCAGGCGCGGGTGGCCGGGCTGCCGGTCGCATGGCTGCATTACGGGATGCTGGCGATGATTTCCGCCGTGGTCGTCGCCATGCTGTCGGCGGTGGGCATCATCCTGTCGGTGTCGCTGCTGATCGCGCCGGGGGCGATCGCCTTTCTGCTGACCCGGCGCTTGCAGGCGATGCTGGCGCTGTCGGTGCTGATCGGCACGGGGTCAAGCCTGCTGGGCATCTGGATCAGCTTCTGGCTGGACAGCGCCCCCGCCCCGACCATCGTGGTGGTGATGACCGCGCTGTTCACGCTGGTCTTCGCCTGGCGGCAACTGACCGCCCGCCGCGCCGTCACAGGATAAGGGGGAAACCATGCTGCCAGACCGTGCGACCTTCCCGCCCGACTTCACCTTCGGCGTCGCCGCATCCGCCTATCAGATCGAGGGGTCCAGCCATGGCGGCGCGGGTCTGTCGCACTGGGACACCTTCGCCGCAACGCCCGGCACCATCGCGGATGCCAGCGACGGCAGCATCGCCTGCGACCATTACCACCGCTGGCAGGAAGATCTGGACCTGATCCGAGACGCGGGGTTTTCGGCCTATCGCTTCTCGGCCTCGTGGGCGCGGGTGATGCCGGACGGGCTCACGGTGAACTCGCAGGGGCTGGATTTCTATGACCGGCTGGTGGACGGGATGGTCGAACGGGGCCTTCAGCCGCACCTGACCTGCTATCACTGGGATCTGCCCGCCGCGCTGTCGGATATCGGCGGCTGGCGGAACCGCGACATCGCCGCGCGCTTCGCCGATTACTGCGCCACGCTGCATGCGCGTCTGGGCGACCGGCTGGCCAGCACGGCCACCCTGAACGAGCCGTGGTGCATCGCCTGGCTGTCGCATTTCCTGGGCCACCACGCCCCCGGCCTGCGCGACATCCGCGCCGCCGCCCGCGCCATGCACCATGTCCTGCTGGCCCATGGCACCGCGACGCAGGCGCTGCGGGCCGGTGGCGCGCGGAACCTGGGCATCGTCCTGAATTTCGAAACCGCGCATCCCGCCGACGACGGCCCGGCCGCCATCCGCGCGGCCGAGGTGCAGGACGCGATCTATAACCAGTGGTTCATTCGCGCGATCATGGGCCAGGGCTATCCGCAGAGGGCGCTCGACGGTTTGGAACCGCACCTGCCGCAGGGCTGGCAAGCCGATATGGAGCGGATTTCCCAGCCCATCGACTGGCTGGGCGTGAACTATTACACCCGCAGGCTTTACGCGGGCGACGGCGCGCTGTGGCCGCATGACCGCGCGGTGGACGGCCCCCTGCCCAAGACCCAGATGGGCTGGGAGATCCGGCCCGAGGGGCTGACCGAGTTCCTGACCCGCCTGTCCCGAGACCATGTCGGCAGCCTGCCGATCGTCGTCACCGAAAACGGCATGGCCGAGGCTGCCGGTCCCGACATCGCCGCCGATCCGCGCCGCGTCGCCTTCATCGGCGACCACCTGCGCGCCGCCCGCGCGGCGATCGAGGCGGGCGTCAATCTGCGCGGCTTCTTCTATTGGTCGCTTCTGGACAATTTCGAATGGGCTTGGGGCTATGGTCCGCGCTTCGGGCTGGTCCATGTCGATTACGCGACCCAGTTGCGGACGCCCAAGGCCAGTTGGCACGCCTTCCGCGCGATGCTGCGCGGTCAGGGCGGCCCGACTGCGGTCCAGGCCGGGTGATCGCCGAAGAAGGCCGCCAGCCGGACCCCCTGCCGGTCGATGCCCATCCAGCGGCGGGCATTGCCGCTCATGAAATGCGGATGCACGTCGATGGTGCCGGGCGCATCGACCGGACCGAACGGCGGCAGCGGAAAAACCTCTGCCCCCGCCCGGCCGGTTGCGCAGCATGGCGCCACGGCCTATCAGGAAAGCCAAGCGCATGTCCCAAGGAGCCGTCATGATCGTCATCGCCGCCGCCCTTATCGGCGCAATCCTCGGCTGGCGCCGCGCCGGGCAGTTGGGCGGCACCCGGCGGGACCGCGCGCAATACGCGGCGGGATTTGCCATGGCCTTGGCGGTCCTGGGCCTGTTCGCCACCGTGATCCTGGATCGGATGATGTGATGTTCGTGCCGTTCCTGGACAGCCTGCGCCGGCACGGGGTTCCGGTGTCGCTGCGGGAATGGCTGGACCTGATGGCCGGAATGCAGGCCGGTCTGGCCGATTGGTCCGTGGACGGCTTCTATCATCTGGCGCGGCTGTCGCTGGTCAAGGACGAACGTCACCTGGATCGCTTCGACCGCGCCTTCGCCGAGGCGTTTTCCGGCCTGGAAACCATCCCAATCCAGGCCCTTGTGACCGAGCAGGCGATCCCCCGCGACTGGCTGGAGAAGCTGGCCGAAAAGCTTCTGACGGATGCCGAGAAGGCAGAAGTCCAAGGCAGCGGCAGTTTCGAGGCGCTGATGGACAAGCTGCGCGAGCGGCTGGCCGAACAACAGGGCCGCCATCAGGGCGGCAGCAAGTGGATCGGCACGGCGGGCACCTCGCCCTTCGGCGCCTATGGATACAATCCCGAAGGCGTGCGCATCGGCCAGCACGAATCCCGCCACCGCCGGGCGGTCAAGGTCTGGGACAAGCGAGAGTTCCGCGATTTCGACGACAGCGTGGATCTGGGCACCCGCAACATCAAGGTGGCGCTGAAGCGGCTGCGGCAATGGGCGCGGCATGGCGCGGCGGACGAACTGGACCTGCTCGCCACGATCCGCGCGACGGCGGACCACGGCTATATCGACGTGCAGACCCGGCCCGAACGGCGCAACGCCGTCAAGGTGCTGCTGTTTCTGGACGTGGGCGGGTCGATGGACGACCATATCCGCGTCGTGGACGAGCTGTTCTCGGCCGCCCGCGCGGAATTCAAGCACATGCAGCATTTCTATTTCCACAACTGCCTTTACGAAGGCGTGTGGACCGACAACCACCGCCGCTGGACCGAACAGACGCCGACCTGGGACGTGCTGCACCGCTTCGGCCGCGACTATAAATGCATCTTCGTGGGCGACGCCTCGATGTCGCCCTACGAGATCGCGGTGCCCGGCGGCGCCAACGAACACTGGAACCCCGAGGCGGGCGAGGTCTGGCTGCGCCGCGCGACCGAGACATGGCCCGATCACGTCTGGCTGAACCCCGTCCCGCAGGCGCATTGGGGCCATACGCAGTCCATCGCGATGATCGGGCGGATTTTCGAGAACCGCATGATGCCGCTGACGCTGGACGGGCTGACCCAGGCCATGCGGATCCTGGGATGACGCAGGGCCTGGCCGCCCTGCTGCCGCATTGGGGGCCGCTGGTGCTGGCAGTCTCGGCCTTCCTGTCCTGCATGATGGTGCCGCTGCCGACCTCGGCCCTGCTGCTGACGGCGGGGGCCTTGTCGGGGACGGGTCATCTGTGGCTGCCGGAACTGGTGGCGGGTGCGGTTGTCGGCGCGACGGCGGGCGACCTGGCGGCCTTCGGCCTGGCGCACCGGCTGGAGCCCTGGCTGAACCGCCCCGGCAGCCGCCGCGCGGCGCTGTTCGGGCGCGCCCGCGCCCTGATCGCCCGGCGCGGGGTGCTGGCTGTGTTCCTGTCCCGCTGGCTGATCACGCCGCTTGGCCCGGCCACGAACTATGTCGCGGGCGCCACCGGCATGACGGCGGGCCGGTTCGCCGCTGCCAGCCTTGCGGGCGAATGCCTGTGGGCGGTGCTGCACCTGACTCTGGGCCATCTGATGGCGCGCGGGTTTCGTCACAGCGAGGGCGCGGCGCTGAAGGCGGTGGCCGTCGGGCTTGGCCTTGCCGCCGTGCTGCTGGGGTTGCGATGGCTCTGGCACCGGCGGGGCGGCGGGACCATATAGGGGCCATGAAATACACGCCGATCATCCTGCTGATCCTGTATCTGGCCGCCATGTGGTTCTTTTCCCTGTGGCGGCTGAAACAGGAGCTGAACCAGAAATCGACGCCGCTGAACCATCCCCGCCTGACGCCGATGCTGGAACGGCTGGGCCGGGCCATGGACCTGCCCCCGGTCCGCGCCCATGTCTACGAGGTCGCGCCGGTCAACGGTCTTGCCGCCCCGGACGGCCGGATCTTCCTGACGCGGGGCTTTCTGGACAAGCTGGACGCGGGTGAGGTCACGCCCGAGGAACTGGCCAGCGTCGTAGCCCATGAACTGGGGCACGTCGCCCATGGCCATGCCCGGCGGCGGATGATCGACTTCGCGGGCCAGAACGCCATCCGCATGGCGCTTGCCGGGGTGCTGGGCCGGTTCATCCCCGGCCTGGGCGCCTGGATCGCGGGCATCGTGGCGACCGCCGTCGCCGCCCGTCTGTCGCGCGAGGATGAATTCGAGGCCGACCGCTTCGCCAGCGCCCTGATGATCCGCGCGGGCCTGGGGACCGAACCGCAGGTCTCGCTGTTCCAGAAGCTGGACCGGCTGACGGGCAACCGCGGCACCGCCCCCGCCTGGCTGCTGTCCCATCCCCCCACCGCCCGGCGCATCGCCGCGATCCAGGCGCAGGCCGCCCGCTAGCGCCAAGGCTGATTGGGCTTGTGGCACGGGGCGCTTGTCCTATGCTGCACCCCGCAGCACGGGATCTGATGATGACGCGACCCTTCCGCCGCCGGGTTCTGTATCTGCCCGGTTTCGACCCGATGCCCCCCCGCCGCTATCGAGAGTTGTATCGCCGCGAATCGCAGCGCCAGGCCCAGGTCGGCGGATACGACCTGACGCTGGCGAAACCCGCCGGGGATCGCGGCTTCGGCTGGCGGACCCGCGCCCGCTTTTCCCAGGGCCAGGCCGAGGCGCAGGTCGAGGTTCTGGTCTGGGCCGACCTGGTGCAGGCGTCGATGCGAACGGGGATCCTGGCGACCTATGGGCAGATGATCCGCGTGGCCTGGATCTATGCGGCCTCGGGGGCTTTGCGGCGGCTGATGCGGCTGCGGCGCGGGCCGGTGCTTGCGGCGCTGTATCCGGTCGCGGTTCTGACGGCGCAGGCCCTCGCCGCCGGTCTGGCCGCCGCGCTGACGGGTCGGGCGGTCGCGGCGCTGACCGGCTGGTTGTGGCTGGCGGCGATCTGCGCGGCGGGCGCGGCCTGGGCCGTCCTGGCCTTCGCCAGGGCGCAGGATCATCGCCTGTTCGCCTATTACCTGATGCACGACTATGCCTTCGCGGCCAGCCTGCGCGGCGCCTATCCGCCCCATCTGGAACGGCGGCTGGCGCAGTTCACCGACCGCCTGGCCGAGGCGCTGTCCGACGATCTGGACGAGGTTCTGGTGGTCGGCCATTCCTCGGGCGCCTATCTGGCGGTGACCACGGTCGCCGACCTGCTGCGGCGGGGCGCCGTGCCCGGCCCTGCCCTGTCGCTGCTGACGCTGGGCCAAGTCGTGCCGATGGCCTCGTTCCTGCCGCACGCGCAACGGCTGCGCGCCGACCTGGCCTTCCTGTCCGAACACCCCGACCTGTTCTGGCTGGACGTGACCGCGCCCGGCGATCCGTGCAGCTTCGCGCTGTGCGATCCGGTCGCCGTGACGGGCGTCGCGGGGCCGGGCCAGCGGTGGCCGCTGGTGGTCTCGGCCGCTTTCAGCCGGACCCTGTCGCCGCCGCAGCAGCGGGCGCTGCGGTGGCGGTGGTTCCGGCTGCACCTGCAATATCTCTGCGCCTTCGACCGGCCGGGCGATTACGACTATTTCGCGATCACCGCCGGGCCGGTCACGCTGGCCGACCGCTTCGCGGGCCGCCGACACTCGCCCGGCCGCATCGCCACGCCCCCCGGTCCGGGCCTGCCATGATCCCCCCGCGCCCCCGCACGACCGAGGGCAAGGGCAGCGTCCTGCGCCTTGCCCGCGCCTTCCGCCGCGACCTGCTGTCGGCGCTGCCCGAACGGCTGTACCGCGCCTGGATGGCCGAATTCCGCAGCCCGCTGATCCACAGCTTCGTCTGCAACGACCCGGCCCTGATCCGCCTGATCCTGAGGGACCGGCCCGGCGATTTCCCGAAATCCAACCGGTTACGCGCCGGCTTGGCGCCGCTGCTGGGGGAATCGGTCTTCGTCACCAATGGCGATCAATGGGCCGCGCAGCGCCGCATCATCGACCCCGCCTTCGAGAGCGGCCGCCTGCACCAGACCCTGCCCGCGATCTTTGCCGCAGCCGACGCCCTGGTCGCCCGCCTGCGCCCCGGCGAACAGGACATCGAACCCGAGGCCAGTTTCGCGGCCGCAGACGTGATCTTCCGCGCGCTCTTCTCGATGCCCATCGAACACGCCACCGCCGCACGGGTCTTTGCCGCCTTCCGCGCCCACCAGAACGCGCAGCCGGTGGTGAACCTGGCCGCGCTGCTGCCCTGGCCCCGCTGGCTGCCGCATCCCCATTCGCGCCGCACCCGGCGCTCGGCGGCGGAAATCCGCGGCCTGATCGCCGGGCTGGTGGCCGGCCGCATGACGGCCATCCGCGACGGCACCGCGCCCGACGACCTGGCGACGCGGATCATGACCACCCCCGACCCGCAGACCGGCCGCCGCTTTTCGGAAGCCCAGATGGTGGACCAGGTGGCGATCTTCTTCCTGGCCGGGCACGAGACAAGCGCCTCGGCCCTGGCCTGGGCGCTGTGGCTGCTGGCTGCCCATCCCGACTGGCAGGAGGCCGTGGCCCATGAGGCCGCCGCGCTGACCCCCGACATGGCAGGCGTGAACGCCCTGCAAACGACCCGCGCCGTGTTCCGCGAGGCGCTGCGCCTGTATCCCCCCGTCCCGATGATGGTGCGCGAAGCGGCCCGGCCGACCGTGATGCGCGGTCGCCCGGTCCCCCAGGGCGCGCAACTGGTCCTCTCGCCCTGGCACCTGCATCGGCACCAGCGGCTGTGGACAGATCCCGACGCCTTCGACCCGGGCCGCTGGTCCCGCCCCGAAACCCGCGCAAGCGCCCGCAACGCCTTCCTGCCCTTTTCGGCGGGCGAACGCGCCTGCCCCGGCGCGGGCCTTGCGATGATCGAGGGCGTGGTAATGCTCGCCCGCCTCACCGCCGCCTTCCAGCTGTCCCCCGGCGCGACCACCCCGGTGCCGGCCGCCCGCCTGACCGTTCGGGGGCAGGACGGCATCCCGATCCGCCTGTCCCCGCGCATCCGCCGCGATTCACCCGCTTGACATTCCCCTCTGCCGGGACAAAAAGGGCGCCAGTGGGGCCGTAGCTCAGTTGGTAGAGCGCGTCGTTCGCAATGACGAGGCCAGGGGTTCGATTCCCCTCGGCTCCACCAATCTCTATCATTTTCATAAGCGCTTGAAAAGGTTGGTTTGTTTGGGAGGTCACCCGAAGCAACCCACACGTATACCCCACACGTGGCCCACATCCTGAGCAAGGCGGTCAGTCGAAGTGAGGCTGGGATTGTCAGGTATGCAGTCCAACATCAACCGTGCTGGGCGATAGCCGTGATCTCGGACACAAGGCCCAGCCATTTCGGAAATAATCACCTCTGGAAGTCAGACGTTGTTCTGGATGCTACTATTCCACACATCAACAAGCCCCATGTCCTTCTGCAGGTAAGAAACGATGACTCCTAGCTCACTATCCTTCTGGTAGTGAAGCAATATAGGTAGCCGAACGGGGCCTGAAGACCCCGAGGGCGACTTGCTATTTTCGAATTTTGCTCCAAGCAAGCCTGACTTTCCGATTGATGCGGCATCGGTCTCAACTGCTTTCAGCAAGTGAGTTAAGGATAACGAACTGGTAAGTGAAGGCTAACCATTGACGGCTTTTGTCATACTATGAGAGATTGTTTCAAAGCTCTTGCAGCGCCAACTAATGTAGCAGACGCTATCGAAGGTAGAGAGATTTTTCAGGTTAGCCATGAAGAAGGTCACTGTCTGGAATTTCTACTGAGCGAAATATTTAATCTTAGCACCCTATCCCGAACGAAGCCCTTGGCTAACAGGATTAAAATTGCCCCTTAATCCCTGAATGGCCACTCATTTAAATCCAGGGATTTGCGCATTTTTGCGAGAAGGTGGCCTGTTACCATGTCGCTAGAATCATGTGCCGACCAGGCATCAAACATTTTAGTTCTATAATCAGAGTCACTTGGAGATTTGGAGTTCTTCCGAAGTTTATAATTTTCCTGCCTAACTTCGTCCAGCTCCCCAAAAAGCCGGGTATCCTTCGTGCCAAAAGTTTGAATATTTCTGTCTATATCTTGGAGTGAAATTATATTTGCTCCGATGAAAGAGACGCCGGTCAAGTTTCCCATATTTACGCTTGCCACAAACCCACCAGTAACCGGCTCCGGCCTGTTTATTCTACACCAATTCATGTTCGCACCCACGAAAGACGTTCGGTAGCAACTGAGATAATTCAAGACCGAGTGATCAAAACGTGCGCCGGAAAAATCCGAATCATCCAGGTTAGCAAACTCAAAGCGACATCTAGTTAGTATCGCACCTTTGAATGATCCCCGGCTCATATCCATGCCGCGCAGATCGCTACGACGTAAATCCAAACGATATTTAGCCGCCTCTTCCCTTTCAATCTGCTGAGCATTCCTTCGTTTAACGACATCTACAGCGATTTGAACATCGGTTCTTGGAACGAACGGCCTCACTCTATCAGCGCTCTCCTCCAAGTCTGGAACTGCAGTATTCTCTCTGATGTAAGCACACAGTATTTCCATGATGCGAACATGATCTCTGCCATTGTCAAAACGGATACTATCCTGTGCAATCCGTTCCAAGGACAAAATTCCTCCAGTGCGGACCTCTATATTTGGAGACGTTTCTTTAAAAACCTGCCATGCCCCTTCCACCCCTACAGTTTCGGTCCCTTCTAGATTAACGTCCTCATTCTGCCATTGAATGATCGTCCTTTCCTCCGGCCAAGTAGAAGCCGTGCGCCAAGAGTCTTGCTCAACCTCGTCAGTTTCGTGATTGTATTCTTCTCTCACTTCTGGGGCAGAAAACTTCGTTCGCGGCTTATCCGCCCAAGCTTTAAAGACCCTTGATGAGACAACTGCTCGATCTGGCTGTCCAGTCCAAATAGTAACAGCGCGGCCAATACGTTCAATAGGCTTCTCTGCCCCTAACTGTTCAACGGCTTTGTTTATACGATCAGTAATATGACCCTCTTTCTGGTATCGGACAGTTTGATGCTTCAAGATCGTTGACCATATCAGAAAAGGAGCACCTAGCAAGGTAGCAATTAGAGCACCTGCGCCGAGATTTATGCCCTGCGTCGCACCAGATATTCCAAGCCTGATGGTGTGCCACATCACTGCAAATGCCGCAATGACTGCTAACATTAAGAGAAGAGGCAGTATGGATGAAAGGAGAAATCCTACTATAGATCCCAACGGTCGAGCGACTCGCCAGTCTGGAATGTCAGACAGTCCCAACCAACTCAAAAGGCTTTTATCTGTTTTAGGCTCAAGATTGCGCATTTAATCACATCTACTCTGGGCAAGAGATAATCATAAGGCACTGCGATTGTAGGTGCCTTAGCGTTCACGGTAATGCTCTAGGTTCCTCTAGCTCCTCCAGGGGTCATGTGATGGCCGCTGCCATCTATCATCATACTTTCTTTGGTAGTTCCAAAGGTCTGGCCTAACCAGCCTCTGTCATCCCTTCATCTCAATTAAGGGCTTCCTCCCGACAAGCGCCTTGAATGCGTTGGCGAGACAGATGTGCCCCCACTCATCTTCTGATTTGGGAACGATGATGCTGTCATGGATAGGCAGAGCCGGGATGTCGTATTTCTCTCCGAGCTCAAGGATAGTGGAGATCAGCACCTCGCTTTCGATGAACTGAAGGTCAGCCCAGTCCAGCTTTTCCGGTGACAGGTGATACAGGACCGGATGGCGCTTCAAGACTTTCGCTGCTGTCGCCGTGATCGGATAGACCTTGCCGAAGGTCTTGGAGGTCATTGGCTGTTCGCCCCCAAGTTCACCCATCAGGCGTTTCTTGCTCTCACTAGGCCAGCGCTTGATGTTGGTATGCCCGAGACCGATCATGGCTGTTACGATTGCCTTCACGACGGATCGCGGCAGCCCGACTATGTCGTAAGGGTCGCCATCCGGCATTGGTGTCTTGGTGATGCCATAGAGGATGGTTAGTTGCGATGCCTTCAGGTCCAGTTCAACGGCCTCCTGGCCGTCGATGCGGATGTTTGGCCTGCTTTCACGTCTCATGCCCTGGAAGTCAGCGTAGAGGCGGCCACCTTTGTTGAAGGCGAAGTCTTCGCTATCGGCACAATTGAACGTTCTTCGAACCAGGGGCTCTGGCATCCCTTCGAAGTGGTGACGAGAGTAGATCGCGTTGATCCGTTCAACCTGTCGCCGCAGTTCTGCCACTTGCTCTGTGTCCGGACAGGTAAGGATTGGACCACGTTCTTCCTGGTGCTTTCCACCTCGCAGGCTGACAGGTTGGCTCAGCGCGGCCTTACGCTTGACGTAATGGTCATAAAGGTTAGCGGCGTTGATGCCATAACGCTGGGCAAGGTCAAGCAGCGCTGGTGTGGCCCTAATCCGGGTTGCCCAGCCTTTGAACGCAACAATGTCACCGTCGAAATCCTCTAGGCGGGAAAACCCCTTCATGCGCTCTAGCAGCCCAACATCCTCAAGAGCAGGCATCTGCCATCCGTAGACTCGTGAAGTCGCTTCCGTCGCTTCGTCTGTGAAGCCTTGTCTATTGGCGCTCCGGTAGCAGTAGCCCAGCGCCTCAGTGTTGTCGGATGCCCAGATGAGATCGGCCAGGATCGCGTCCAGTGTTTTCCTATGACTTTCGAAAGCCTTCCGTGTGGGGTTTCGAGGCTTTTCTCCTCGGGCCAGCGTAGCCTTTGCTTTGGACTCGTGTAAAAGGGGCAAGACCTCCTCTCGGAAGGCCACGGCGTCCGGGCTTTTGGCCTCGTGCAGCAACGTGGCCATTCGAGCAGCAGTTAGATGGTCCCTGGTCGCCTCGGCGGTCAGATAAGTGTTAAGCATGTGATTCCTGGTTAGAACGTCTGCGGCTTGATCTACATATCGTTAGCAACCGCAAACAGTGAAGTTAACGATGAAAGGCGACAAGCCCGAGATGAAGATTGAGTGGAAAAAGACACCTGCTGATATACCATATCTTCTTCAGGAAATATCACAAAGTAGGGTAGTCAATAAAGACGGAAGCATTTCGACGACTGATTTTTTTGCTTTATCTGAATGGGAGAGCGTTCTGCTTTCCCATATAAGGATAACAGAAGTCTCCGATACAGAGGCAAAAATTCTTATTGAGAAAGCCATTCGGGACCACCAAACCATCACTGAGAGCTCCCTAAAAGAAGCAATCTTTAGAATCAAGAAAGAGCGGGATAAGATACCCAGCAAGAAATTCTCTGTGATTTTCCCTATACTGGGCCTGAGCAATATATGCATCGGTCGCTTTAATAGAAACAACGTGTCTCTTAACTTTTCTCCCGCAACATCCAGCTCCTTCTACAAGAAAGCAGCTAGGGAAAGAGCAAAGCTTCTGGCACGCTATCCTCAACACCAGACAAGGTTCGATACTCTGTTGCAAAAAGCCCGCTGGTGCACGGCAACCATTGCTGCTCGCTCTGCAACTGAGGCATATGAATTAACTTACCGCGAAATACGAGTTATCCTTGGCCTCATCGTTTTTATGGAAACAGCTCCACATTCAAGAGTTAAAAGCTTCGGACATCCACAACCCTTAGCAAAAGTGCATATCGGTCCACAGATGACAGTGCATACGGCTAACGGGGATTTAGCTTTTGAAGGGTTTTGGCATGTCAAGAGCTTCTCGGAAAACCTTGCTTTTGGTCGTCTGCCAAGACGTGGCGAAGACTTCAAGAAGCATTTGAAAGATTGGCTAAGAAAGATAACATCGTCTATTTACCCTAATCGCAAAGCCGAAGATGCAATCATTAAATACTATGACGCGTTTAGTGATCATTCTGTCGATGAGGCTTTCCTAGGTGGATGGAGAGTTTTGGAGCACCTAGCAGGAGACCGAGACACAAAGTATTCCAAGCTAGTGGAGCGAGCTTCAGCCTTTTACGATGATCCAAAGCTTGCTGCGATCTATGGTTTTCACCTAGCCGAGCGCCGGAACTCTTTATCTCACGGACACGTAGTTCACCAAGAGCACAGCGAGCTTGTTATTTATCAAATGAACCAATTTATACATCCAATGCTCAAGCACTTTATAATCAACCCTTACAAACTCAAATCGATTAGTGAGTTCTATGAGTTCTGTGATTTGGCTTGGAGTGATGAGCGAAGACATCGCTTATCGCGGACTTTGAGCAAAGCAATGAGGTTGCGGAGGCAATGATGTCAAACAGTTCAAAAAGCATCCCGCGTCGGGAGGTGGAACCATATTTCTGTGTCGGGAGAGAGACGGTCCCACCTAACCAAACTAGACGCTGAGAGCCCTGTAGACCGACCTTTCGGACAGCCCTAGCCTCTGGGCTATGTCGGAGCGCTTCAGCCCCTCAGCGGCCAGCTCATGGACTCTACGGGCCTGTCTCATTGCCGTGGGAGCTCGGCCCCTGTATTTGCCGTCGGCCTTGGCCTTGGCGATGCCCTCCCGTTGGCGTTCCAGCATCATCTGACGCTCGAACTGTGCGACTGCCCCCATCATGTTCAGGATCAGTTCGCCGGTTGGGGTGCTGGTGTCTAGGCCCAGGTCCAGAATGCGCAGGCTCACACCCTTAGCCTTCAGGGTCGCGACAAGTTGCCCCAGGTGCGCCACGTTGCGGGCCAGCCGGTCCAGCTTGGTGACGATCAGCGTGTCACCTTCTCTCAGGTAGTCCAGGCAAGCCTCAAGTTGCTGCCGCTTGGCGACCGAACGTAACCGGCCGATTGTTACCGCGGCGGTTGAGCCTTGAAGCGTTGCGCGAGTTCAGGATCGCTAACGAAGTCGTCGAGGAACTGGTGCCAG
>NZ_UZWE01000035.1 GCF_900631945.1 Paracoccus haematequi | reverse complement strand
CGTTTTCAGCGATCCAAAGGCCCAGGACCTCGCGCAGGCCGTCACGGGTCACGCCAAGGGCGATGTAGACAGCCTTGTTCTTGACCATCCGGCTGTCGGCATCGCGGATCTTCACCCGCAGTGCATCAAAGATCACGATCGGATACATCCGGTCCAGTGCCCGGCTTTGCCATTCCCGAACCTCGTCCAGAACCGCGTCAGTGACGCGGCTGATCAGGTCGGGGGAGACCTTCAGGCCGTAAAGTGCCGGTCAGTCCAGGGCCACGGTGTCTTTGCGCAGGATGGATTGCAGTTCCATCGTGTCGGGGTCGATCCGCACCAGATGGCCGTCGACGATGGCGTAGCGGCTGCCGGGCAGGTCGGTGCCCAGGCCGTAGCGGCCGGGAAAGTCGATGAAATTCGTGGCGTCGGGGGAAAGGATGTCGCCGGGGCGCAGCGGTTTTTGTTCCGACCGGGCCATCGCGGCCTGGGTCGTGCCCTGGGCCTGGGGCGCCTCGTTGCTGGATATTGCGATCAGGACGGCTGCCGCTGCGGCAGCCGCGATCACCATGATCTTGCGTATCATCGTCTTGCCTGGCTGTGTCGACCTTCCGCGATGGAAACCGGGCGAACGCTGCCCCGGTTCCCTGATGGCGTCACAGTTCCGTCATGTCAGCCGTTTTTTTCGACGAACCGTGGCAACATTGCCGAAAAGTCGCGGCCGCGTCCGCCTTCCTGTTCCACGAAGCGGTCGTAAAGCTGCCGGGCCAGCGCGCCCATCGGCGTATCGGCCCCGGCGGAGGCCGCCGCCGCCTGCGACAGGTTCAAGTCCTTGAGCATCAGTTCGGCCGCGAAGCCGGGCTTGTAGTCGTTGTCGGCGGGGGATTTCGGCCCCACGCCCGGCGCCGGGCAATAGGCGTTCATCGACCAGCTGTAGCCGGAACTGGTGGACACCACGTCGAACATCTTCTGCCGGTCCAGGCCCAGCTTGTCGGCCAGCGCGAAGGCCTCGCAGGTGGCGATCATGGTGACGCCCAGGATCATGTTGTTGCAGATCTTGGCGGCCTGGCCCGCGCCCGCATCGCCGCAATGGACGGCCTTCTGGCCCATGATGTCGAACAAGGGCGCGACGGTGGCGAATGCCTCGTCCGGCCCGCCCACCATGAAGGTCAGCGTGCCCGCCTGCGCGCCGCCGATCCCGCCCGAGACCGGCGCATCCAGCGCCCCGAGGCCCGCCGCACGGGCCTGATCCGCGACAGCGCGGGCGCTGTCCACATCGACGGTTGAGCAGTCGCAGAGGATCGCGCCGGGACGCATCGCCGGGATCACCTGATCCGCGACCGCCCGCAGGATCTGGCCGTTGGGCAGCATGGTGATGACCACATCCGCGCCCGCCGCCGCCGCCGCCGCGCTGTCGGCCATGGTCAGGCCATCCGGCCGGGCGGCGGTATCGAAGCCCATGACCTGATGACCGGCCCTTGCCAGGTTCAGCGCCATCGGCGCGCCCATGTTGCCAAGCCCGATGAATGCGATCTTCATGCCGGTTCCCTCCAGGTCAGTTCGTGATGCCCCAGCGGGGCCAGCAGTGCCGCGACATGGGCGGGGCTGGCATCGGCCATCCACCTGGGCTTGCGGTCCTTGTCGATGATCTGGGCGCGCACCCCTTCCAGGAAGTCGGTGTCCTGGGTGGCCCGAGAGGTAAAGCGGTATTCGCGGGCCAGCGAATCCTGCATCCGGGCGTCGTCGCGCGCGGCCCGAACCATCGCCAGCCCCGCCGCCATCGACAGGGGCGAATTGGCGTGCAGGATCTTCAGGGTCTGGGCGTCGCCGTCCTGTTCAAGCGCGTCGATGATGTCGGCGACCGTGTCTTGGGCAAACGGCGACAGGTCCATTGTGCGCAAGGGCGCGGTGGGGGCGTCCTCGCCCTCAATCAGCGACAGGTCGCCGGTGGTTTCCAGCCGGGAAATCAGGTCGGGCCAGCGGTCCTCGGGCAGGTAGATGTCGGCGAAGCCCGCGTGGATCGCGTCGCCCGCGCCCATCCGGGCGCCGGTCAGCGCCAGGTATTCGCCGATCCGCCCCGGCGCGCGGGACAGAAGCCAGGTGCCGCCCACATCGGGGATCAGGCCGATGCCGGATTCGGGCATGGCGATCTGGGTGGTGTCGCCGACGATGCGGTGGCTGGCATGGCCCCCCACGCCGACGCCGCCGCCCATCACGAAGCCCTGCATGAAGGCGACGATGGGCTTGGGATAATCGGCGATGGCGGCGTTCATGCGGTATTCGTCCGCGAAGAACTGCTGCCCCAGGGCGTGATTGCCCGCCAGCCCGGCGCGATAGACCGCCGCGATGTCGCCGCCCGCGCAGAAGGCGCGCTCGCCCTCGGCGTCGATGATGACCAGGGCCACGTCGGGATCGTCGCGCCAGCCGTCAAGGGCGCGGTGGATCGCCAGCGCCATGTCGTGGCTCAGCGCGTTCAGCGCCTTGGGCCGGGTGAAGGTGATGCGCCCGGCGCGGCCGGTCTTGCGGATGTTCAGGTCGTTCATGTTACCCCCGTTCGGCCAGCATCGCCCGTCCGACGATGAGGCGCATGATCTCGTTGGTGCCTTCCAGGATCTGATGCACGCGCAGGTCGCGCACGATCTTCTCGATCCCGTAATCGGCCAGATAGCCGTAACCGCCATGCAGTTGCAGGCAGCCGTTCGCCACCTCGAAGGCGCGGTCGGTCACATGCAGCTTGGCCATGGCGCAGAACTTGGTGGCGTCCGGCGCGGCGTTGTCCAGCTTCCACGCCGCCTGGCGCAGCAGGATGCGCGCCGATTGCAGCGCGGTCTCCATCTCGGCCAGGCGGAATTGCAGGGCCTGGAACTGGTCCAGCGTCTGCCCGAAGGCGCGGCGTTCGCCCATATAGGCCAGCGTCGCGTCCAAGGCCGCCTGAGCTCCGCCAAGCGCGGTGGCCGCGATGTTCAGCCGCCCGCCGTCAAGCCCCGCCATCGCATAGGCAAAGCCGCGCCCTTCCTCGCCCAGCACGTTTTCGGCCGGGATCCTGCAATCGTCGAACTGGACCTGCGCGGTGGGCTGGGCGCGCCAGCCCATCTTGTCCTCGGGGGCGCCAAAGGACAGGCCGGGCGTGCGGTCGGGAACGATGACCGCGCTGATTCCGCGCGGCCCGTCGCATCCGGTGCGGGCCATGACGATATAGGCGTCCGAATACCCGCCGCCCGAGATGAAGGCCTTGGTCCCGTTCAGCCGCCAGCCGCCATCGGTCCGGTCAGCCCGCGTGCGCAGGGCGGCGGCGTCCGATCCGCTGCCGGGTTCGGTCAGGGCATAGCTGAACACGGTCTCCATGCTGCACAGGCCGGGAAGCCAGCGGGCCTTGGCGTCGGGCGACCCGAATTTCTCGATCATGCCGCCGCACATGTTGTGGATCGACAGGAAGGCCGCGACCGAAGGACAGGCCATCGCCAGCGCCTCGAAGACCAGGGTGCCGTCCAGCCGCGACAGGCCGGATCCGCCATGATCCTCGGACACGTACAACCCGCCGAAGCCCAGGGCGGCGACATCGGACCACAGGTCGCGCGGGATGGTGCCGTCGGATTCCCACTGGCGGGCATGGGGGGCGATGCGATCGCGGCCGAAATCGCGCGCCATGTCGAAGATCGCCTGCTGTTCCTCGGTCAGCGCGAAATCCATGCCCTTATTCCCCCCGTTAGAAATTGAACATGCGTTTAATTGCCCGGCTTGTCCCGATTTGGCAAGGGTTGCAGGCCGTGGTGGAATTCCGCGATCAGGTGGCGGACCAGTTCGATCAACGCCTCGTCCCGCGTCGCGCCCGCGGCCATGGCGCGGGCCAGAACGGCGCGCTGGCGGGCTGCGGAGCCGCCTTCGGCCACGATGTCGCGGGTGCGGGCGACCTGGGGCTGGCTGTCCAGGGCATCGGCGTCCTGGGCGATCAGCGCCAGCCAGTCCTCGACCGCCTGGCCGAAGGGGATGATCGTTTCCGCGCCAAAGTCGATGGGGCCTTCGGTCATGCCGTATCGCGCGGCGCGCCAGCGGTTTTCGGCGATCAGGAACGGGTCGTATTGCCGCCAGCGTTGGTTTTGCCGCGACAGCCGCCACAGCATCCGCGTGGTGGCCTGGATCAGCGCAGCCAGGGTGATCGTGTCGTCCAGCCGGGGCGAGGCGTCGCAGACCCGCGTCTCCAGCGTCGGGAATTTCGACGACGGGCGCAGATCCCACCAGATCTTGCTGCTGTCCTCCAGGATGCCCAGGCCGATCAGCGCCTGCACCGATCGCTCGAACTCCTCCCACCCGCTGAATTGCGGCGGCAGGCCGGTGCGCGGCATTCCTCCGAAGACGGTCGTCCGATACGAGGCCAGCCCGGTGTCGCTGCCCTGCCAGAACGGGCTGGAGGCAGACAGCGCCAGCAGATGCGGCAGGAAATAGGTCATCTGATTCATCAGGTCGATGCGCAGCGCCGGCGATTCGATGCCGACATGGACATGCATCCCGCAGATCAGCATCCGCCGCGACACCGCCCCCATGTCCCGCGACAACTGGTGATAGCGGTCCTTGTCGGTGTGGAACTGGTCGCGCCAATCCGCGAAGGGGTGGCACGACGCCGAGATCGGCGCCAGCCCGTAATCCGCCGCGATTCGCGCCACCGTGCGGCGCAGATGCGCCAGGTGTTCGCGGCCTTGGGCGATGTCGGCCGATACGGGCGTTCCGACCTCGATCTGGCAGCGCAGGAATTCCGGGGTCACGCTGTCGCCCAGGGCGTCGCGGCAGGCCTGCATCATGGCGTCGGGGGCAGGGGCCAGATCGCCCGTGTCAGGATCGACCAGCAGATATTCCTCTTCGATGCCCAGGGTGAAATCGGGTGTGCTGGTCATGGCCGCCTTCATCGTTTGCCGCATGGAACCCGTCGGCGCGGGCGGGCGCAAGGCCCGCACCGTTGCAACACGGGCGAAAGCCGACATTTTTCGTGTTCAGGTAGAATTTATCTCTTTCTACTCGCCAAAACCCGCGATAAAGAGCCAGCTAGCATTTGTTTAAAAGTTGAGTGTTCCAATGAACCTGCTGAGAAAAGCTGCCCTGGCCGCCATGCTGGCCCTGCCGGGCGTGGGGGCTTCGGCCGCCGTCATCGACTTCTCCAACGCCTCGCTGGGAACCCATACCGGCTATGTCGAGGACGGCTTCGTCTTCGACAAGGTGCGGGTCGTCAGCGCCTCCTGCGCCAACAAGTCCAAGCAGAACTGCGCCGCCGAAAACGCCTTCCGCGAGACGACGCTGACGCGTCTTGGCGGCGGTGGCTTCACCGTGAACAGCCTTTGGTTCAGCATCGTTTCGGCGGCAAGCCCGATGAAGCTGGTCGGCGACAAGGGTTCGGTGACGCTGGCGGTGGGCGATATGCTGGGCGGCGTGGCGATCCAGATGGCCAAGGGCTATGCGGCCGATCTGTCCCGGAACGGCGTCTTTCAGAACATCGGCTTTCTGAAGATCGTCGACCTGACCCTGGGCGATCCGGGCACCGGCCATTTCAAGGGCAACCTGCGCTTCGACGACCTGGACGTGACCGAGGTCGCGCCGGTGCCGCTGCCTGCCGCCGGCGGGCTGATGCTGGCGGGGATGGGCGGCTTCGCGATGCTCCGCCGTCGCAAGCGCCTCTGATCGAAAAGGAAAGGGCGGGGACCATCCCCGCCCTTCGCCGTTTCAGTCCATTGCCTTGAAGTTCAGCGCCACGCCGTCCTTGATCCCCGAGAACCAGCGTGCGGTGACGGTCTTGGTCTTGGTGTAGAAGCGGAAGGCGTCCGGGCCATACTGGTTCAGGTCGCCGAAGGCCGATTTCTTCCAGCCGCCGAAGCTGTAATAGGACAGCGGCACCGGGATCGGGAAGTTGATGCCGACCATGCCCACATTGACCCGGCTGGCAAAGTCGCGCGCCGTGTCGCCATCGGCGGTAAAGATCGCCGTGCCGTTGCCGTAATCGTTGTCCATGACCAGCTTCAAGGCGTCCTCATAGCTGTCGCGGCGCACCGTGGTCAGGACCGGGCCGAAGATTTCCTCTTTATAGATCTCCATGTCCGGGGTGGCGCGGTCGAACAGCGACGGGCCGCAGAAGAAGCCGTTCTCGTAACCCTGGATCTTCAGGTCGCGGCCGTCGACGACCAGATCCGCGCCCTGATCCACGCCGGACGCGATCAGCCGGTTGATGCGGTCCTGCGAGGCCTTGGTGATGACCGGGCCGAAATCCACGTCCTCGCCCGCGGTATAGGGGCCGACCTTCAGCTTCTCGATCTTCGGCACCAGCCGCTCGATCAGCGCGTCCGCCGTGGCATCGCCCACCGGCACCGCGACGGAAATCGCCATGCAGCGTTCGCCCGCCGCGCCGAACCCCGCGCCGATCAGCGCATCCGCCGCCTTGTCCAGATCCGCGTCGGGCATGATGATCATGTGGTTCTTGGCGCCGCCAAAGCACTGCGCGCGCTTGCCGTTGGTCGCCGCCCGGCCATAGATGTATTGCGCGATCGGCGTGGACCCCACGAAACCCACCGCCTGGATCACGTCATGGTCCAGGATCGCGTCCACGATTTCCTTGTCGCCGTTCACCACCTGCAACACGCCATCGGGCAGCCCGGCCTGTTGCGCCAGCTTCGCCAGCAGGATCGAGGTCGAGGGCACGCGTTCCGACGGCTTCAGGATCATCGCGTTGCCGGAGGCAAGCGCCGGACCCATCTTCCACAGCGGGATCATGGCGGGAAAGTTGAAGGGCGTGATGCCCGCGACCACGCCCAGCGGCTGGCGCATCGAATAAAGGTCGATGCCGGGGCCGCCATTGTCGGTGAATTCGCCCTTCAGCATGGCCGGGGCGCCCATGCAGACCTCGATCACCTCAAGCCCGCGCTGCACATCGCCGCGCGCATCGGGCAGCGTCTTGCCGTGTTCGCGGCTGACCAGTTCTGCCAGGGCGTCCATGTTGTCGTTGATCAACTGGCCGAACTTCATCATCACGCGGGCGCGGCGCTGCGGGTTGGTGGCGGCCCAGCCGACCTGCGCCTTGGCTGCGCTTTGGATGGCGGCGTCCAATTCGGCCGGGGTGGCCAGAGGGACACGGGCGATCACCTCGCCCGTCGCGGGATTATAGACATCGCTGAAGCGGCCCGAGGTTCCCTTGACCTCTTTGCCGTCGATCCAGTGCGAAAGTTCTTCCATGGCATCCTCCTGATCTGCGGGCAGCCTAGCCTTGCGGAATTGCCGGATAAAGAGGAAGGATGGCAAAGACGTTTTGCATTCTTGCAAAGGCGGTGGGATGGACTGGGACGACCTGCGCATCTTCCTGGCGGTGGCGCGCACCGAAAGCCTGTCGGGCGCCGGGCGCAGGCTGGGCATGGACGCGTCGACCATCGGCCGCCGCATCGCCCGGCTTGAGGGCGCGGTGGGCGCGGCGCTGTTCGCCAAGACGCCGCAGGGATATGCCCTGACGGCCGAGGGCGCGCGCCTGATCGCCCCTGCCGAAGCGGCCGAGCAGGGCGCCAATGCCGCCGCCGAGGCGGTGCGGCGCGAGGCCGGACTGACCGGCCAGCTGCGCATCGGCGCCCCGGACGGCTGCGCGAACTATCTGCTGCCGCAGGTGGCGCGCGACCTGTGCGCGGCCCATCCGGGGCTGGACATCCAGATCGTCGCCCTGCCGCGCGTGGTGAACCTGACCAAGCGCGAAGCCGACATGGCGGTCGCCGTATCCCCGCCCGACACCGGGCGGCTGACGGTGCAGCGTCTGACCGATTACCACCTGCACCTTGCCGCGCATCGGGATTACCTGCGCGCGGCGCCCCCGATCCGCGATCTGGCCGATCTGCGCGGGCACCGGATGATCGGCTATATCCCCGACATGATCTTCGACCGCGAACTGGATTACCTGTCGGAAACCGGGGTCGAGAGCGCGGCGATCACCTCGAATTCCGTGTCGGTGCAGATGCAGGCGATCCGGGCGGGGGCGGGGCTGGGGATCGTCCACGACTTCGCCATCCCCTTCGCGCCGGGCGTGGAGCTGGTCCTGCCCGACCGCATCGCCCTGCGCCGCAGCTTCTGGCTGATCCGCCACGCCGACGACCGCGCCTCGCGCCGCCTGTCGCTGCTGGCCGACTTGCTGGCCCAGGGCCTCAGGGCCGAGGTCGCGCGGCTTGAATCGCAACTTCGTCGCACTTGACGGATCACGATTCGGGGAAAATGATGGATTTAGCAAAAACGCCACCGGAGGATGTCCCATGCTCGTCAATCAGCTGCTGTCGATGAAAACCGCCTCGGGCAAGCCCGGCATCGAAGCGCAGACGATCCTGACCATCCGCCCCGAGGCGACCCTGGGCGAGGCCGTGAGGATGCTGGCCGACCTGCGTGTCGGTGCCGTGGTGGTGTCCAGCGACGGCAGGAAGCCGCAGGGGATCCTGTCCGAACGCGACATCGTGCGCCAGCTTGGCGCGCATGGGCCGGACGTGCTGTCCACCCCCATCGCCGAGGTGATGACCCGCGACGTGCAGACCTGCACCCTGGCCGAGGACGCGCTGGCGATCTTGGAACGCATGACCCAGGGACGTTTCCGCCACCTGCCCGTGGTGGACGACAACGGCGAGATGCTGGGCGTTGTGTCCATCGGCGATGCGGTCAGCGGGCGGCTGAAGGAACTGGCCGCCGAAAAAGAGGCGCTGACCGGAATGATCATGGGCGCCTGACGGCGCCGCAATCGCTTGCAATCCCGGCAGGAATCCGCTTTCCCTGCGGGGCAGGCAAGCAAAGGACGCCCGTTCATGCGTATCGGTCTTTACCCCGGCACCTTCGATCCGATCACGCTGGGCCATGTCGACATCATCCAGCGGGCCATGGCGCTGGTGGACCGTCTGGTGATCGGCGTCGCCATCAACCGCGACAAGTCGCCCCTGTTCAGCCTGGAAGACCGCGTGGCGATGGTTAAGGCCGAATGCGACCAGATCGCCGCCCGCACGGGGGGCGAGATCGTCGTCCATCCGTTCGAGAACCTGCTGATCGACTGCGCCCGCGACGTCGGCGCGCAGGTGATCGTGCGCGGGCTGCGGGCGGTGGCGGATTTCGAATACGAATTCCAGATGGTCGGCATGAACCGCGCCCTGGATGCCAGCATCGAGACCGTGTTCCTGATGGCCGATGCCCGGCGGCAGGCCATCGCCTCGAAGCTGGTCAAGGAAATCGCCCGCCTGGGCGGCGACGTGTCGAAATTCGTGACGCCGCCGGTCCAGCAGGCGCTGTCGGACCGCTTTGGCGGATAGGGCTTGCGACAATTTGTCGCGCTGCTAGCATCCGGTCGAACGCGCGCCCTGACTTGACAACCGGAGGGATTCCTTGACCCGGCCCGACCTGCCCGCGCGCGACGACCACAACTTGCCCGACGACATTCCTGAACCCGCCCAAATCGCCCTGTCGGATCTGTCCGCCGCGCTGACCCTGGGTTGGCGCGATTTCCGCCGCGCGCCCGCCTTCGGCCTGATGTTTTCGGCCTTCTATGTGTTGGGCGGCTGGGCGCTGGCCTCGGTCGCCTTCGCGTCGGGGCGGGACTGGTGGCTGATTCCCTTCATCCTGGGCTTTCCGTTGATCGCCCCCTTCGCCGCCACCGGCCTTTACGAGGTCAGCCGCCGGATCGAGGCGGGCCAGCCGCTGGAAACGGCCCGAATCCTGCGCGTGGTGTTCGAACAGCGCCAGCGGCAGATCCCGTCGATGGCGATGGTGATCCTGCTGCTGTTCATGTTCTGGGTCTTCGTCGCCCATACCGTCTTCGCGCTGTTCATGGGCGTGTCGGCGCTGACCCATATCACAAGCTCGGCCGAGGTGCTGTTGCAGGGCAGGGGGCTGGCGATGCTGGTTCTGGGCACGTTGATCGGCGGCGGTTTCGCGGCGGTGCTGTTCAGCTTTACCGTGGTCGGTCTGCCGCTGCTGCTGGACCGGGAAGTCGATTTCATCACCGCCATCATCACCTCTTGCCGGGCGGTGGCGGCCAATCCGGGCGTCATGGCGGCCTGGGCCGCGCTGATCGCGATCTGGCTGTTCGTGGCGATCATCCCCGGCTTCCTGGGGCTGCTGATCGTGCTGCCGGTGCTGGGCCATGCCAGCTGGCACATCTATCGCCGGGTGATGGCGAACTAACCCCGGCCGATGAAGGGCATGTTGGTGGCCATCACCGTCATGAACTGCACATTCGCGCCCTGCGGCAGGCCCGCCATGTGCAGCACGGCATCGGCCACCACCGACACGTCCATCAGCGGCTCGGCGTTCGGGGAATTTGTGCTGACCTGGCTCAGCAATTCGGTCGCGGCGTTGCCGATGTCGATCTGGCCGCAGGCGATCCCGAAGGGCCGCCCGTCCAAGGACAGGGATTTCGTCAGCCCCGTGACGGCATGTTTCGAGGTCGTATAGGCCACCGATCCCGGCCGCGGCGCATGGGCGGAAATCGAGCCGTTGTTGATGATCCGCCCGCCCTGCGGCGCCTGCGCCCGCATCACGCGGAAGGCCGCGCGGGCGCACAGGAACATGCCGGTGACGTTGACGGCGATGACGTCGCGGAATGCGGCGGGGTCCATGGCGTCGGGCGTGACCGGATCGGCGCCGCGCCCGGCATTGTTGAACAGCACGTCCAGCCGCCCCCAGGCGGCATGGGCGCGGTCGAAGGCGGCGTCGACCGCCGCGTCATCCGTCACGTCGCAGGGCAGGATCAGCGCCGGAGCATCGCCCGCCGTGTCGCGCAAGGCATCGGCCCGGCGGCCCAGCAGCCCGACCCGCCATCCCGCCGCCAGGAAGCGCCGGGCGGTCGCCCGCCCGATGCCGCTGCCCGCGCCGGTGACGATGATGGTGCGCGCCTGGGCCATCAGACGGCCCGCTGCCGCTGCTGGCCCAGCCCGTCGATTCCCAGCCGCATCACCTGCCCGCGCCGCAGATAGACCGGCGGGTTCTGTCCCATGCCCACGCCCGGCGGCGTTCCGGTGGCGATCACGTCACCCGGATGCAGCGTCGTGAAGCGAGAGGCATAGGACACGATTTCCTCGGGTCCGAAGACCATCGTCGCGGTGCTGCCGTCCTGGAAGCGGCGGCCGTCCACCTCCAGCCACAGGCGCAGGGCGCGGGGGTCGGCGATCTCGTCCGCCGTGACCAGCCAGGGGCCGATGGGGCCGAAGCCGTCATGGCCCTTGCCCTTGTCCCAGGTGCCGCCGCGCCGCAACTGCCAGTCGCGTTCGCTGATGTCGTTGATGACGCAATAACCGGCGATATGGGCTGCCGCCTTGTCCAGGGCGATGTTGCCGCCGCCGTCGCCGATGACGATGCCCAGTTCCACCTCCCAGTCCGTCGCGGTCGAATCCGCGGGCAGGGGCAAATCGTCGTCCGGCCCGGCGATGCAGCTTGTCCACTTGGTGAACAGGATCGGTTCGGCCGGAACCTCCATCCAGGCCTCGGCGGCATGGTCCGCATAGTTGAGACCGACCGCCAGGAATTTGCCCACGCCCGCTACGCAGGCGCCCAGCCGCAGATCCTGCTGCGGCACGCCGTCGACCAACGGCAGCGAGGCCGGGTCGATTGCGCGCAGGGCCGCCAGACCGTCGCGCGTCAGGCTGGCGCCCGCGATGTCGGCGACATGCGCGGACAGGTCGCGCACCCGGCCGTCGCCGTCCAGAAGCCCCGGCCGCTCGGACCCCTTGTCGCCATATCGAACCAGTTTCATGCGTTCCCCCCTGTAATCCGGTGGCCGAAGCCTAGCCGATCCCGCACGGTGCGACTTTCCCCGTTTGCCACATGCTTTATGCGGGCGGGGGCGAAAGTCCGGGATGGTCGGCCCAAGCGAAACGGCCCGCGCGGGGCGGGCCGTTCCCTGCCCGTCAGGCAGGTGCTATTCGGTGGCGGGCGGCGCCAGCTTCTTGGTGGGGCCGTTGGCGATAGGATCTTCCTGCCGCTGGACAGACCCTTCGAAATGCGCGCCGGATTCGATGGCGATGGTCTTGTGGATGATGTCGCCTTCGACGCGGGCGCTGGCCGACAGGCGCACCTTCAGGCCCCGGACGCGGCCCACCACGCGGCCGTTCACGACAACCTCGTCGCCGACGATCTCGCCCCGGATGGTGGCGCTTTCGCCGATCACCAGCTGATGGGCGCGGATGTCGCCTTCGACGGTGCCTTCGATCTGGATGTCGCCCTCGGTGCGGATATTGCCGGTCACCGTCAGATCCGACGACAGGATCGACGGCGCGGACCGCCGCGCGGGCGCCGTCGGGGCGGATTCGGCCCGGTCATAGCTGGGCGAGACAGGGGATTCGAACGAGGTGGTGGGGTCCGAGGCTGCGGGGGTCTGCGGTTTCTCGGTCACGCGGGTCTTACTGAACATTGCTTGCTGCCTTGATGAAGCTCATCGGGTCAACCGCCCGACCCTTCATGCGCACCTCATAGTGCAGATGCGGCCCGGTCGAGCGTCCGGTATTGCCCATATCACCGATCCGCTCGCCTTGCGACACCCTTTGACCGACCTTCACGCGAATCCGCGACAGGTGGCCATAGCGCGTCTCGACCCCCAGTTCGTGCTGGATCTTGATCAGGTTGCCGTAGGCGCCCTGGCGGCCTGCATGGGTCACGATGCCGTCGCCCGTCGCATGGATCGGCGTGCCGACCGGCGCGGCCATGTCGATGCCTTCATGCGCGCGGCCCCAGCGGCGCCCGAAGCCCGAGGTATAGCGGAACGAATCCTTGACCGGCATCGCCAGCGGCAGCTTTTCCATGGCGATGCGATAGGTGTTCATCTGGTCCAGCGTGACGATGATCTGGTTGGCCTTCGTTTCGCTGTTGGTCAGGGCCGCATCGCCGCGGGTGGACCGGCCCATCGGCGTCAGCGGACCGCCCTGGCCCGAATAACCCTCGCGAATCGTGTCCAGCACGTCCTCGGGGTTCATGCCGACCGACCGGAACACGTCGTCCAGCGGCTTGACCGAGACGCTGACGGCGTTTTCCAGCTGGGTCAGGATTTCGTCGTTGCGGGCCAGGATCTGATCGCGTTCCAGGGACAGTTCCTCGACCGCGCGGCGGGCTTCCTCGGCCTGCTGGACGGCGGTGGCGCGTTCGTCGGCGGTCTGGCGCAGCTCTCCGGTCAGGATGTCCAGGGCGGCGGCGACTTCCTGGTCGCGGGCCGGATCGGCGTCCCCGGCAGGCGCGCCATCGGCCACCGTGTCGTTGCGATCGCTGATCGCGCTGCGCAGGGTGGATTGCACCACATCCAGCCCGGCCTCCAGCTCGCGGCGCTTTTCCTCGGAGGCGAGCAGTTGCGACTGCATCTGCGACACCTGCTCCAGCGCGACGGCAAAGCGGTTCTGCGCGGCCAAGGCCTCGGCCGCGCGGGCGTCGCGTTCCTGGGACAGCTCGGTCAGGCGCTGTTCGAAGGCGGTCTGGGTGCTGGCGATGCCGCCGCGCGACGACCCCGCGCTGATCGCGTCGATCGCCAGGACCGAGCTTGCGACCAGCGTCCAGCCGAAGGCCAGGGTGATGCCGCTGATGCCGACAAGCTGGGTCAGGGGGCGCAGGCGGACGAACCGGCTGTGATCGTCGGACCGCAGGAACAGGCGCTTTTCCGGCAGGATGCGTTCCAGCGAAGCGTTCAAGCGGTTCGTCACGTTTGGCAAATCATGTCCCCCGACATCGCGCCCCGGTTGAATCGGGCGACCTGGTTCCAGTTTGAAGGGGGTTAATCGCATGTGTGCCTTCCTGGCAACATGCCGGACGAAAACGGTTCCAGCGATGCGCGGAACCTTGCCCCTGCGGGCGAAAATCCGCCGACCGGCCACAAGATGTAGAACGGACGCTCAGGATATTTCATAGGGTAGTGGTCCGTTGCGATCCGCGGGTATCCGCAGGGGCCGGTCTATGGGCGGAACCGACCGCTGGTGGCAATCCGGGCGCGGGCAGATCCGGCAGGAAATTCCGATGGGTTCGAAGGCGCGCGGCTTGGTCAGATCCAGCCCGTCGGCATAGACGACGCTGCCCGCATGCGTCACCTCGCAGCCCAGGCCAATGGCGAAGCGGCGCACCGGGGCGTTGAAGGCGCCCGCATGTTTCGACACGTCGCGCGACATCAGCAGATAGCGCATCCCGTCCGGCGTCTCGGCCAGTTGGCGCAGGAACCGGCCCGGCTGCTCGAACGCCTGGTGGACGTTCCACAACGGGCAGGCGCCGCCGAAGCGGGCGAATTGCAGGCGCGTGGCGGAATGGCGCTTGGTGATGGTGCCCGCCTGATCGACGCGGACGAAGAAGAACGGCACCCCCTTGGCGCCGGGGCGTTGCAGCGTGGACAGCCGGTGCGCCACCTGTTCCAGCGAGGCGCCGAACAGATGCGACAGCCGCTCCAGATCGTGACGCTCGGCCTGGGCGGCGGCCAGGAAGGCGCGATAGGGCATCAGCGCCGCCCCCGCGAAATAGTTGGCAAGTCCCACCCGCGCCACGTCCCGCGCGGTCTGGCTGCGGAAGCGGGCCAGATCCAGGGTCGCGTCCAGCAGGTCCGATTGCCGTTCCAGGGCCACCAGATGCAGAAGCTGGAACAGTTGCGTGGGCCGCTCGGCCGCGGCGTTCACCTGGATGTCCTGGCCCAGGCGGCGGAACACGGCATTGGCGGGCAGTTCGGCCCGCGTCACCCGGATGCCGCGCTGCGCAAGCGCCGCCACCCCCGCGTCCCACGGATCCAGCCGCTGACCCGCCGGGCAGGCAAAGCGTTCCGCCGCGCGGTCCACCGCGTCGATATAATTGTCGCAGTAATGGAAGAAGTCGCGCACCTCTTCCCACGGGGTGGACAGGGCGTTCTGGCCTGATGCGCCGATCGCCTCGTCCAGGGCGGCCAGCCGTTCCTGGCCTTGGCGGTGGGCGCGGTACAGATCCAGGAAGGCGCGGGCCAGCACAGGGGCATTGGTCGCGGCCAGGCGCAGGTCGGCCAAAGGCGGGGCGGCGTCGAAGATCGGATCGGCCAAGGCCTCCTGCATGTCGATGACCATGCGTTCCGCGTCGCCCGCGGCCAGCGTTGTCAGGTCGACGCCGAATTCCTGCGCCAGCCGCAGCAGCACCCCGACCGAAATCGGCCGATGGTTGTTTTCCATCTGCGACAGATAGGGCAAGGACACCCCCAGCCGTTCGGCGAACCGCTTTTGCGTCAGCCCGCTGCGTCCCCGCGTTTCGCGCAGCGACGTGCCCGCATAGATCTTCTGAGTGGCCATCCCGCTCCCCCATCTTTGCAAAAGCTGCCATAGCGTTTGCAAAGCGGCCAGGGCAAGGGCCGCGACGGTGGAAGGGGGCAGGGGACGAGTCAGGATCATGGCGGGATGGTGACGCAAGAATGCTAAGATATCGTTGCCGCTTGCGCAGGAACGGGCGTCGGGTTTTCATCGCGCCATGAAACAACGCAACGGCAACCGCATCCTGACCGGAACCCGAATCCGCGAACGCCGCCTGGCGCTGTCGCGCCGACAGGCGGACGTGGCGCGGGCCGCCGGGATTTCAGCGGCATACCTGAACCTTATCGAACACAACCATCGCCCGGTGGGCGATCACCTGGTCCTGCGTCTGGCCGCCGCGCTGGAGGTTTCGGCCGCCGAACTGGCCGAGGGCCGGGAAGAAGCCCAGATCGCCGCCCTGCGCGAGGCGGCGGTGCGTCTGCCCGACGACGTGGCCCCCGAACTGGACCAGGCCCCCGAACTGCTGGCCCGCTTTCCGGGCTGGGCCGCCGGGCTGATCGCCACCGCGCGGCGCGCCGATGCGTTGGAACGCCAGCTTGTCACGCTGTCGGACCGGATGCGGCAGGATCCCTATCTGCTGGCCACCCTGCACGAGGTTTTGTCGGCGGTGACCTCGGTCCGGTCCACGGCCTCGATCCTGGCGGAAGGGGGCGAGATCCCGCCCGACTGGCGGGCGCGGTTCCATGCCAACCTGGATGCAGACAGCCTGCGCCTGTCGAATACCGCGCAGGCACTGGTCGCCTATCTGGACAGCTTCGAGGCGCAGGACGCCATCTTCACCCCGCAGGAGGAAGTCGAGGCCTGGCTTGCCGCCGGTGCCCCCCCGGTCGAGGACGCCAGCGATCTGGCCTCGGACGCGGGGCGCGCCCTGGCCCGCGCGCATCTGCTCCGAATGGAGGAAGAGCGCGCGGCCCTGCCGGATGCCGCCCTGGCCGTGGCGGCACGGGATCCCGATCCGCTGCGGATGGCTCAGCGTCTGGGCCAGCCGCTGGATCTGGTGATGCGCCGCCTGGCCGCGCTGAAGCCGGTCGGGTTCGAAGCCGCGGGCCTGCTGGTCTGCGACGGATCGGGCGCGCTGACGCTGCGCCGTCCCAGCCTTGGCTTTCCGCTGCCCCGGCCGGGCGACGCCTGCCCGCTATGGCCGCTGTTCCAGGCGCTTGCGACGCCGCAGACCGCCATCGCCCATCTGGTCGAAGCGCCGTCCGGCCGCAGGTTCCGCACCCTGTCGCTGGCGACCCGCCATCAGCCGCTGGGCACCGACGGGCCGGTCCTGACGCGCGCGCAGATGTTGATCCTGCCCGAGGAGGCGGGGGCGCCTGCCCGTCCCGCCCTGCCGATCGGACCGGCCTGCCGGATCTGCCCGCGCGCCGAATGCGCGGCACGGCGCGAACCCTCGATCCTGCTGACGGCCTGAACACAGGCTTTGACAGCACCCGCCCGGCCGTCACATTATCGTGGGAAATGGGGGGACCATTCGCCGAATGCTCGACATCCTGATGATCGAGGATGAACCCAACATCGCCGAGGCGGTGCGGTTCATCCTGTCGCGCGAAGGCTGGCAAGTCGCGCTGCATGGCGACGGCCTGGGCGGGATCGAGGCGATCCGGGGGGCCAAGCCGCGTCTGGTGATCCTGGACGTGATGCTGCCGCACCGTTCGGGGACCGAGATTCTGGCCGAACTGCGCGGCGATCACGATCCCAGCCTGGCGGCGACTCCGGTGCTGATGCTGACCGCGCGCGGGCAGGCCGGGCTGGAGATGCCTCAGGCCGATGCGGTGCTGGCCAAGCCCTTCGCCAATAACGACCTGCGCGCGATGGTGCGCCGGATGCTGGTCTGAGGCTGCGCCGTGCCCGACCGGCCGCTGTTTCTCGAACGCGCCTCGTTCCGGCGCAGGCGGCTGGGCGATGCGGCCCGCGTGCTGCCGGTGCTGGCCGCGATCCTGGTGCTGGCCCCGGTCTGGTGGGTGCCCGCCCAGGTCAGCTTCGCGGCGGGCGCGGTCTGGCTGTTCGGCCTGTGGGCCGGGTTGATCGCCGCCGTCTGGGCGCTGCACCGCGCGCTGCGGCGGGCCGATGCCGCGACGCTGCGCGCCCGCCAGGCCATCGCCGCGTCCCCGGAGGACGACCATGCCCTTTGAGGCGCTTGTCGCGGGCTGCCTGGCCTATGTCGCGCTGATGTTCGGCGTGGCCTTCGCCGCCGACCGCGCGGCGTCGCGGGGCAAGGCGGGGTGGCTGGATCATCCGGCGGTCTATACGCTGTCTCTGTCGGTCTATTGCTCGGCCTGGACGTTCTATGGCGCGGTCGGCTATGCCAGCCGGTCGGGGCTGGAATTCGCCACCATCTATCTGGGGCCGACGATCGTCTTTACCGGGGCCTGGTGGGTGCTGCGGCGGTTGGTCCGGGTGGCGCGGATGCACCATGTCACCTCGATCGCCGATCTCGTCTCGGCCCGGTTCGGCAAGTCGAACCGGCTGGCGGCCCTGGTCACGCTGATCGCGGTGATCGCCGCCACACCTTATGTCGCGCTGCAACTGCAATCCGTCAGCCTGTCCTTCGAGGTCTTCGCCACCGACAGCCTGGCCGACATCCCGATGGGCGGCAGCGGCGGCACGGCGCTGTGGGTGGCGGCGGGGCTGGCGCTGTTCACCATCGTCTTCGGCACCCGCAACCTGGCCGCCGACGAACGCCACCACGGTGTCGTCACGGCCATCGCGCTTGAGGCCCTGGTCAAGCTGCTTGCCTTCCTGGCGCTTGGCATCTTTGTCGTCTGGGGGCTGGCGGACGGTCCCGGAGACATGCTCGACCGGATCGAGGAAACGGCCTCAAGCCCCGGACATGACGGCTGGATTTTGAAACCTGACCGTTGGACGGCGCTGATCATCGTGTCCGGCGCGGCGATCATCGCCCTGCCGCGCATGTTCCAGGTTCTGGTGGTCGAGGCCGCGGACGAAGATCGGCTGGCCGTCGCCGGCTGGGCCTTTCCGGCCTATCTGTTCGCCATGTCGCTGTTCGTGCTGCCCATCGCGGTGATGGGACGGCAGCTTCTGCCCCCCGACGCCAACCCGGACCTGTATGTGCTGACGCTGCCCGCCCATGCGGGCCAGAACTGGCTGGCCTTCCTGGTGTTCCTGGGCGGCTTTTCGGCGGCGACATCCATGGTGGTGGTCTGCACCATCGCCCTGTCCACCATGATTTCGAACCACTGGCTGACGCCCTTGTGGCTGATGCTGCGCCGCAAGCCGCAGTCGGGCGACCCCGAGGATCTGCGCGGCTTCGTCCTGAACGCCCGGCGGCTGGCGATCCTGGCGGTGATGGCGGTGGGCTGGGTCTATTACCGGGCGTCGGGGGGGGCGGCGACGCTGGCCTCGATGGGGTTGGTGGCGTTCACGGGCATGGCGCAGGTGCTGCCCGCGATGATCGGCGGCCTGCTGTGGCGCGGCGCCAACCGGCATGGCGCCTATGCCGGGGTGGGCACCGGGTTCCTGCTGTGGCTGGCGCTGATCTTCCTGCCCTCGGTCGGGATCGGGTCGCCGCCCGCGCTGCCGCCGGGCGTCGATCCGCTGGCCTTCGCGATCTTCCTGTCGCTGACGCTGAACACGCTGGCCTTCATCGCCATGTCGATCTTCGGGATGCCCGATCCAGTCGAACGCCTGCAAGGCCTGTCCTTCGTCAGCGCCGTCGATCCGGTCCGCCACAGCCGCGTGGCGCGCGGGTCCGACCAGGCCGAGCCGCTGCTGGTCATGGCCCGCCGCGTCTGGGGGGCCGAGGATGCGCTGCGCTTCTTCCAGTCCGAGGCCGCGTTCCAGGGCAAGTCCGGCTATCTGCCCGACCTGACGCCGCGCTTTCTGACCCGGCTGGAACGGCGCCTGGCCGGATCCATCGGCGCGGCCACCGCCCACGCGATGATCGACAGCGTGGCGGGTGGGTCCGAACTGACCGTCTCGGATCTGATGCAGGTCGCGACCGAGGCGCGGCGCGCCAAGGAGGAAACGCAGCGCCTGGAAAACGCCCGCGCCGAACTGGCGCGCACCGCCCGGCAGCTGCAAGAGGCCAATGACAAGCTGACCGCCCTGTCGGTCCAGAAGGACGCCTTCCTGGGCCAGATCAGCCATGAACTGCGCACGCCCATGACCTCGGTCCGGGCGTTTTCGGAAATCCTGCGCACGCCGGATCTGTCCCCCGCCGACCGCGACCGCTTTGCCGGGATCATCTATGACGAATCCGGCCGCCTGACCCGGCTGCTGGACGACCTGCTGGATCTGTCGGTCCTGGAAAGCGGCCAGGCGCAGCTGTCGGTCACGCCCGCGAACCTGCACGACCTGATCGAACGGGCGCTCTCGGCGGCCTCGGCCACGCGTCCCGAACGGGTCTTCCGGGTGGAACGAGAGCCCCTGTCCGAATATGTGGGCGTCATTACCGATGCTGACCGGCTGTTGCAGGTGCTGATCAACGTCATCAGCAACGCGCGCAAGTATTGCGACGCCGAACCGCCCGTCCTGACGATCCGGGTGCGCCGGACCCTGCGCGGCGGCGCGCAGATCGACATCATCGACAACGGCTCGGGGATCGAGACCGCGCGCCAAGCCCTGATCTTCGAAAAATTCGCCCGCCTGAACGACCCGGCGCGGGCAGGGGGCGCGGGCCTGGGCCTGGCGATCTGCAAAGAGATCATGGCCAACCTGGGGGGAGAGATCACCTATCTGCCCGGCCAAGGCGGCGCGGCCTTCCGCATCGTGCTGCCGCGTCGGCCCCCGGTGCCGGTGAATGCCGGGTTGCGGCAGGCATAAACCCTTTCTCAACCGCTTCTTGCCACAGTGCAGGTCAAGCAAGGGCGATTCGGGGCGATCATGGCGCAATCTGGTCAGGCGGGACTGTTGAAAACGCTGCTGCGGGTGCGCAAGGGCGATTCGGACAGGCCCGGACGCATTCCCCAGCCTCAGCCCCTGTCGCCCGCCCGTGCCGCGGCCAATGCGGTGGGGCGCGCGGCCGAACGGCTGTACCGGATGCCCGTCCTGCCGGTCGAGATCAGGCCCGGCATCGCGACCCTGGCGGATCTGCCGGAACTGCTGCCCGACCCGTCGCTGCTGATCGTGCTGCAAGGGCCGGGCGACCAGATCGGCATGATGGCCCTGGGGTTCGAGACCGTCACCGCCTTGATCGAGGTTCAGGCTTTGGGCCGGATTACCGGGCGGCCCGCCGAACGCCGCCGCCTGACCCGCAGCGACGCGGCGATCTGCGTCGATTTCGTCAATGCGCTGATGTCCGAACTGGGAACGGAAATGGCGGCGGTGGACGGCTTCGGGCCGATCCACGGCTATCGCTATGCGACCCATCTGGACGATCCGCGCCCGCTGATGCTGATGCTGGAGGATCGGCCTTATCGCAGCCTGTCCTTCGACCTGCGCTTCGGCGGCGCGGAAACCCGCGACGGCCGGATTCTGATCGCCGTCCCCCACAAGCCCGACGCGCGCCCGGCCCTGCCGCAACCCGCCGCACGGGCCGCAGCCCCCGCAGGCTCCGCGCCCCAGCCCGAGGCCGCCCAGGTCCAGACGCTAGCCCGCGCCATGGCCGAGGCCCCGGTCGAGGTGGTGGGCATCCTCTGCCGCCGGACCATGACCCTGGGCGAATTGCGCGCCCTGGTTCCGGGCAAGTTGATGGCCCTGCCGCGCGTCACCCTGGCCGAAGCCCGGCTGGAGACGCCGGACGGCCAACTGCTGGCCACCGGCAAGCTGGGCGAGGCCGAGGGCTGCCATGCCCTCCGGCTGCATGACGCGGCCGGAACCGTTGCGCCGCCGCGGCTGGACCCCGCTTCCCCGTCCGTCGCGCCGCCGCCCGCCGATCTGGCCGACAACGACCCGTTCCGCGCCGCACCGGAGGCAGAGGTCGTGGCGGTGCGCGGCCTGGGGGCGTGAAATGCTCTTTACACTTGAAATCCGGGCGTTGGGGTCGCATTTAACCCCGGTCCCGAATCAGGCGGGGCGATCAGGATGGAGTGAACATGGCCAAGGAAGAAATGCTCGAATTCCCCGGCGTCGTGAAGGAACTCCTGCCGAATGCGACGTTCAGGGTCGAGCTGGAAAACGGCCATGAGATCATTGCGCATATGGCAGGAAAGATGCGCAAGAACCGCATCCGCGTCCTTGCCGGCGACAAGGTGCAGGTGGAAATGAACACCTATGACCTGTCCAAGGGACGGATCAATTACCGCTTCAAGTGACGCGGCCTTCCGACAGGAGGGTGCCGCGATGACCGCGCGCGCCCCGGCCGCATCGCGCCCGCGTCTGATCCTGGGCTCGGCCAGTCCGCGCCGCCTGGATCTTCTGGCGCAGATCGGCATCGTTCCCGATGACATTCGCAGCGCCGATATCGATGAAACCCCGATCAAGGGCGAAATGGCGCGCGATTACGTGCGACGGATCGCCCTGGCCAAGGCCCAGGCCTTCGATCTTGGCCCTGGCGAGGTTCTGCTGTGTGCCGATACCACCGTCGCGGTGGGTCGCCGAATCCTCGGCAAGCCCGAATCCCGCGATCAGGCCGCCGCGTTCATGCGCCTGATGTCGGGGCGGCGCCACCGCGTCCTGACCGCTGTCGCCTTGCGATACGGCGATACGACGCGCGATCGCCTGGTGGAAACCACCGTGCGGATGCGCCCGATCGGCGCCGCCGAATTGCAAGCCTATCTCGATATCGGCGACTGGCAGGGAAAGGCGGGCGGCTATGCGATCCAGGGGGCGGCCGCCGCCTTCATTCCCTGGATCCAGGGGTCGTTCTCATCCGTCGTCGGCCTGCCCCTGTCCGAGACCGCCGCCATGCTGGCCGCCTGTGGCATAACCATGAAGGAAGCCCGCCCATGAAGGGACGTCAGGTCATCCTGGGCCAGTTGTTCGGGGCCGAGGCCGCCGCCCTGATCGAGGACGGCGTTCTGACCGACCTGCTGGTCGATGCCAATCTGCTGGCCCCGCTGGTGCCCGGCGACATCTGCCGGGGCGTGGTCGAACGCCTGATGAAGGGGCAGGGCGGCGTCTTCATGCGCCTGCCCGAGGGTCAGCGCGGCTATCTGCGCGACCGATCCGGCCTGCGCGAAGGCCAGTCCCTGCTGGTCCAGGTGACGGGCGTGGCGGACGAGGGCAAGGCGATCCCCGTCACCTCGCGCATCGTGTTCCGGGGCCGGCATGTGCTGGTGACGCCCGGCGCGCCCGGCATCAACGTCTCTCGCCGCATCCGCGATGCGGATCTGCGCGCGGACCTGACCGCGCTCGGCGACGGCGCCGCCCCGCCCGACGGAACCGGCATCATCTTCCGCAGCCTCTGCGCCCAGGCCCCGGGCAAGGAGATCGCCGAGGAACTGCGCAGCCTTCTGGACCTGTCCGCCAAGGTCGCGGGCGAACAGGCGGGGGCGCCCGAACTGCTGCTGGGTGCGGCTTCGCCGCACGAGCAGGCCTGGATGGATTGGGCCGACCCCGAACCCGACATGGTCGAGGAGGGCGAGGGCAGCTTCGACCGCTGCGGCGTGCTGGAGGCGGTGGATGCCCTGCTGTCGCCCGACGTGCCCCTGCCCGGCGGCGGGGCGCTGGCGGTGATCGAGCCGACCCGCGCCCTGCTGGCCATCGACGTGAACACCGGCCAGGACGGCAGCCCCGCCGCCGCGCTGAAGGCCAATATCGCCCTGGCCCGCGACCTGCCGCGCCAGTTGCGCCTGCGAGGCTTGGGCGGGCAGGTGGTCGTCGATTTCGCCCCGATCCCCAAGCGCGACCGCGCCACGCTGGACCAGGTGCTGCGCGCCGCCTTCAAGGGCGAAAGCGCCGAAACATCGCTGATCGGCTGGACCACCATGGGCCTTTACGAGATCAACCGCAAACGCGACCGCATCCCGCTGCACCGCCTGGCACGGAGGCGCGGCTGATGGCCTGCCCGATCTGCGACAAGCCCGGCGTCCCTGCTTATCGCCCGTTCTGTTCGAAACGCTGTGCCGATGTCGACCTGGCCCGCTGGCTGCGCGGCGCCTATGTCATCCCCGGCCAGCCGCAGGACGATCTGTCCTCGGATCAGGGCGCGGACGAAAAAAACCACGCCGAGGGGCTGGACAGCCGCCCCAAGCGCCCGTAAACACCGCCCACACCACGCGCCAAACGGCGCGCCAAGTGCCCGGATAGCTCAGTTGGTAGAGCAGCGGATTGAAAATCCGCGTGTCGGTGGTTCGAATCCGCCTCCGGGCACCATAAAACTTCCAGAAAATACAAGTAAGTATTGGTGTTGGCTCCCCTAGATGCAGGAGGAGCGTCATTTCTGGGCTACGTCTGGGCTACATAATGTTCTTGGTAGGCGAAGTAACGACCTATGCCGACAAGCCGGGTTGTCTCGCATCCCATCCCATGAACATCTTTCGAGTGACCGCCGTATATCCTGAGTAGCTGTCCCTATCCAACGAGACTCAGGAGCGATATACATGACCGCATCATCCACGGCTGTTTACTTGTCCGTCGGTCAGGTAGCCGAACGCTACGGCGTTTCGACTGACAGCATCTGGCGCTGGAAGCGCGACGGCGAATTTCCTGCGCCAGTGCGTGTCGGTCCTAACTGCACCCGTTGGCGCATGTCTGATCTCATTGAGCATGAGAGCCAGCTACAGGCGTGCTTTGTGTTCAGCGTCGGCTTGAGCATGGCAGCCTAAGGTTGATGTCGAGAAGTCAGCCACTCCGGTTCAGGGAATGGCTGACCTCTCCATGCCGGGCGACTCATCCCGCGTCCTGGAACTCGCGCAATGCCCGCACAGAACTTGGGATGACCCTGAGGTCTCTGTGTCGGTGATCATCCCGATGAGCTCGATCCATGCCTTCTCGTTCATCGTCAGCTGCCCCTATGATCGAGTCGGCCAAGAAGAGAGAGATCCAAGACCTGTTCTACTTGCCGAAGATCCCGCGCAGCATCGCCCGCGACCGTGCGGTCAGCCTGGGGTCAGTGTTGTCAGATGCATCACGGATCTCGCTCAGCCAGCCACGTTCGTTTTCGGTGGCCGGCGTGCCGAAGATCTCGGTGATCGCCTTCGCCGCCGTTGCCCCCACCGCCTGATCGAGAGTCAGACGCATCAGGTAAGCCGGATCGACCTCCAAGGCCTTCGCAAGCGAAGGCACACGGTCCAGGGGCACCTTGTTACGCCCGTTCTTCAGGAAGGTCATCATGTTCGCATTCGCGAAACCTGCTTCGCTGGCGATCTCCGCCTGGGTCTTGCGATGCGACAGGTCACGGATGCGGCCGGCGATCAGCTTGGCGGTTTCGGTGTTCTGGTAGGGATTGGTCATGCGCAGTCTCATCTGGTTGTTTACATGACCTACCTACCTGAGAGCACCTGTGCGGTCGGGTGGGGACTCGCATGATGCAGCATGAGGTTTGCGAGGGACCGAAGTCTTAGAAGAAACAGCTAAAGTCGATGGGGGTGCCTCCATCCCCAGCCGGATCGGGGCGCCCGAACCCTCCGCCTTCCTGCCAAGTAACACGTGGTGGGATTTAAGAAGGACATGATGCCTCTTCCGTGGGCGGAAACTCGGCGCCAATCAGCTTCGATATCCAGAAATGCATCTGGATTCGGCTCCTCCCGCTCGGCGCGGCGGCAGCGGATCCCCATATGCCATTGGTAACCTTGAGCTATTGGGATGAATAATGTTGACTCAAAACCGCCTGCGCCAGGTGCTTAACTACGACCCCGAGACAGGAGTCTTCACATTCGCCAAGGGACGGCGAAAAGGAAGAACTGCTGGCACCGTCCATGATAGCCGCGGCTTTCTGAAAGTGTCCATCGACCGCCAGAGCCATCTGCTGCACCGGCTGGCCTGGCTCTGGATGACCGGTGTAATGCCGCGCTGGAACGTCGAGCACATCAATGGCGATCATGGCGACAACCGCTGGGCAAACCTGCGCGAGGGTGAGCGTAGCCAGAAGAGGCAATACCGCGCACCTCGGCGCCAGACGACGACCTGCATGGACGTCTGGAAGGTGGGCACATCCTTTGAAGCGATGGTCGCCGTGCAGGGCGTCACGATCAACCTCGGCGCATTTGAAACCATGGACGAGGCGGCCGCTGCCATTACTCGTCTGCAGCGCCGCGCCCGGGAAAGACAAGCTACACAGCGTCGCTTGTCTGCGTAGGCGAGTTAACATGGCCGCGGAAAAAGTTACCTTCCGACGGCTAACTCTCTCCACAAGGGTAAGATTTCCCGTAATTTTGGCTGCATTTGTTAATTGTCCAGCTGCCGTGTGGAAAGATCTGCATGTCACGAGGTGCTGAAAGTTAACACGACTTGCACAGAATACCCTTGGTTTTGCTGAACCTGTGGGCCGGACTTAACGCAGATGCGACATTTCGGACCTGAGAAACAGGTTTTTGCGGTGAGCCGAACCGCGTGATGAGCTGTGGTGCGGACAAGATGCGGATCGAAATCGGCTTTCAGGGAAACGTCCAAACCACATCCAGTCTTGTCGTAAAGAATGGTGCGGACGATGGGATCCAAGCCGCTCATCATGCATGGCAAGGCCTCTAGGCGATGGCGACCGCAGTCTCATCGAGCGATGCACTGCCTTGGCCGCAGAAGACCTGGTTCAATAAGATCAGTCATAGGGGGCAATGACCATTATCGTATATCCTGGAGCTCGGTCCATACAGCGCCTGCGTCGGACCGCCGCTACACCACGAACCCTGCAGCAGATGCACCTCAGCTGTCGTGGCAGTGAGCCTTTAATCGGATCTGTTCGACTACACTACGATGGCTGACTCTGAATGGCCTGATGTCCTCGCCTTCAGGATCGAAAGCGTGGAGGACAGCAAGGCGCCTGGTGTCATTTGCGTGCGTCGGGTTGCCCCCGACGTCCTCCACATTAGGGCCGGTGGCTTTGAGCCCAACAGAGACATTCAGGCAAGCCGCAGCATGGTAGCGCGGATTGGGTGTGCAGCGGGCGGCTCGGCCCAAAGCGGCCAGTCCGGAGAGCGGTGGCGCCACAGCTTGGCTTCCCGAAACCAGCCGCTCATGCTCACCGTAGCGAGATTGCCAGGGGAATGTCGCTGATGGGGCGAAGCAAGCTTCGGTCAAAATCAGGAGCCATCTCCACATAGCAGGGGTTCCCTGCGTTGGACCCAGTAGATAGGCTTCTAAGATGCCGAACATGATCTGCCAGCAGGCCGCTCCCTCTCCCCGCCACATCGCCGCCGGTCTGGGCGACGCGTCTCGCCAGGAAATCTGTGGCCTCTTGGCTCTCCTGAACGCCGCCCGGCTTTCGAAAATTGTAGGCGCCATGGGCGAGGCCGCCCGGCGAAAGCTTGTCTCTGACGACAAGCAGGGCGCTGATCGTGTGACCGCCTTCGCCAAGGACCTGATGGACGGGCCGCTTTCGACGGATGCGCTGCGGGCAGGGCTGTGGTTCGCCGTAAAGCAGGGCCTGGGGCTGCAGGATCTGTATCCTCTTTCATCCCGAGCCTTGAAGGAGGAAACCGCCGCCATCGCCGTCCGCGCCTCTGAAATCCTCGCCCCCGCCGTGGCCAACGCGCAGCAGGCAAGGACGGACGCCGAGCTGTCGTTTATGGGTCGGTCGGGACGGCTGCTGCTGCGCCGTGCGACGGGCGCCCGCAGGCGCGCGCGGGCGGCTGTGACTTTCCCAGATGTCATCGCACATGAGATGATGGTCATGATGGAGGGCCTTGCGGCGGCAAGCGTCCGGGGTGAGTTGGACCCAGAGGTTGGGGCGGCCATTCGCAAAGGGCAGCAAGCAATCTCGGCTACGGTCCTTGCCGGCGGCGGATGGGCCGCAATGGCCAGCGCGATTGGATCGGTGGGCTTTGCGCCCTATATCGCCGCTGCCAAGCTGTCTGCCGTGATCCCTTTCGTTGCCGGACCGACGCTCACATCGCTACTGTTCGTGATGATTAATCCCGTGACAGTCATCGCCGGCAGCGCGGCCCTTGGCTATTTGGCAATCAGCGGCCGGGCCAGCGCCGCCCGCGGGGTTGCCGCCGCGAGGGTCGCGATCCTTTTGGCAGTGCGCGGTCAGGGTGCGGATAACGGGATGGCCGCGCTCTTAGACGCGTTTCGAGGGCTTCACCGAATGCCGGACACCGAGTTGCGTCATCTCAACGGCAAGCAGCGCAAGGCAGTTCGCGGCCTAGCCGAGACAATCAGCGCTGCTATGTCTACGAGCATTCCTCCCACATCAGCGGAGGCGCCCGGTCTCTGGGGTGCGCGCATCGCTGTCGAGAAAAGCACCGACCGCCAAGACACCGCTCTGGTTGCAGGTCTGACTGCGGGCGACATGCTCTATCACGCGGCCGCGGTCGATCCGGCAGTGCTGGCTGCCGTTGATTTCTCGCGAGTGACCGAGTTCGACACGCCGCTAGATGTTGCGGTTCATGTCGAGAACTTCGCCTCTCAGGGTGCCCGGGTTGCGCTGCGGGGCTACAGCGCCGAGCAGCTGGTCATGGCGCAGCTGATCGAAGAGGGTCACGACGTAGTCTTGCCCGAGAGTGCCACAATGCCTGGTTACGACCTGATCGTTGACGGCGTTCCGGTCCAAGTCAAATGCGGCACCAGCATCTCGTTGCTGCAAGACCATTTCGCAAAATACCCCGACGTTCCGGTCATCGCCGATACTGATCTGGCCGCACAGGCCCGAGCGTTGGATGAGCCTTGGGCGCCAATGGTGACGACCGCAAGCGGCTTCGACCTCGATCATGTCCAGAGCCTCGTGGACCGATCGCTTGAGGCAGCCGCCGGATTGGCGGAAGTGCCTGTGCCGCTCTATGCGACGATCATCGGTGGGGTTCGCGCAGCCCACAAGGCGTGGACAGGACAGATCCCGGTTGAGGATTTGCCCGCATGGCTAGTCATCGACCTGACCATCCGTGGCGGTCTGGCCGGCGCAGGACAGGCCGGGGGGGCGATCCTGGGCCTGGTGGTCTTGGGCCCTGCGGGCGCGCTGATCCTTGGGCCTGTAGCCGGGGTTGTGGCGTTGCTAGGAACGGGACGCGCGCATGATCTTCTCGACCGGGGGATCAGGGGTGAATGGCGGGCAAAGGTCCTTGAGGTAGCGCGCGAACTGCACACAGCCCTGCTGACGGCTGCGGAGCGTCAGATCACGGCCTTGACGCTCCGCTTGGAACGGCTCCGCACGGCCGGAAGCGCGCTGCCGCATGAGCTGTTCACCTGGCTCGAGGCGCGCATGGCAGACGATCTGATCGCCGCAGTCGAAGCGCGTGACCGGATCCCGTCGCCATCGACTCTGCGGGCGGCGATGGAGCTGCTTGTGAAGGCCTCGGCTACCGACATGGTCGATCCCGACCCTGCAGAATGCGCTCTGCATTCTCGCCCCCACGGTCCGGCGCATAGGTGAAGACCACACCAGGCGGATCTCCCCCGCCCCATGAGCGGTCATCGCGCGCCAGGGCCCAGAGATAGCCCGTCTTCGTCCGCCCCCGGCCGGGGTCGAGCACAGGGGCCGGTGTCTCGTCCATGAACAGTTTGGTCGACGTCTTCAGGTGCTCGGCCAGTCGATCGACCACCGGACCGAGGTGGAAGGCGGCGCTGCCGACCCAATCGGCCAGCGTGCTGCGATGCAGCTCGACCCCGGCCCGGGCGAGGATCTGGCTCTGGCGATACAATGGCAGATGGTCCGCGTATTTGCTGACCAGGACATATGCGAGGGCGCCCTCGGTGGGCAGGCCGCCCTCGATCAGGTGTGCGGGCGCCGGTGCCTGAGACACCCCCTCGCCACACCGGCGGCACGCATATTTGGGCCGGACGGTGACGATGACCCGCAGCTGTGCCGGCACGATGTCCAGCCGCTCGGTCCGGTCTTCGCCGATACGGTGCATCTCACCGCAGCCACACGGACAGAGCAGGCTGTCCGGTTCGATGACCTGCTCGACGCGCGGCAGGCTTTCCGGAAGATGCCCGCGATTGCGGCGGGCAGCCCGGCGCGAAGGCGTGCAGGGCCGAGCCTCCGCATCCTGCCGGGTCTCGGCCTCGGCAACGGCAGCTTCGAGATCCTCGAAAGCCAGCTGGCGCTCGTCGTCGTTCAGCTTCTCCGAGCGTTTGCCATGCACGACCTGGTTCAGCTCAGCGATCAGATGCTCCAGCCGCCGGTTGCTTTCCCGCAACGCATCCCGTTCGCGCAGCACCGCCAGCACAGCTGCATGCTGGCTTTCGGGGATGACAGAGAGGTCGATGGACGGGACTGCAGACATGTCGCGATCATAGCCCGGTCAACCTGATATTGCTCGTCTTTTCTGTGGTTTAAGTCATTCCGCAAGGTCCGGCTTCGGAATCTCCAGAGGCCGGACCCGCCGCCAGTCGAGGCCAGCAAAAAGCGCCTCGAACTGTATTCGGCTCAAGGTCAGGGCGCCGTCCCGGACAGCGGGCCAGGTGAAGCTGTCGGCCTCGAGGCGCTTGTAAGCCATCACCAGGCCGCTGCCGTCCCAGAACAGGATCTTCAGCCGGTCGGCGCGCTTCGAGCGGAACACGAAGATCGTGCCGGTGAAGGGGTCTTCCGCCAGCATCGACTGCGCCAGCGCCGCTAACCCGTCATGCCCCTTCCTGAAGTCCACCGGCTTGGTCGCCACCAGGATCCGCATGCCCTGAGACGGCATCAGCATCCGGCGGCTCCAAGAGCACGAACGATCTCGGCCAGCCGAACCGCAGGCGTGTCCGCGGCCAGCTCGAGCCTCACCTCGCCGATTACGATCCGGATCTGCTCTTCAGCCGGCCGCCTGTCGCAGGAAGGGGGTGCTGGCGCCGGATCGCAAACCACCAGCGGCGCAAAAACCGGCGCGTCAGGTGCTATAGCTGGCAGCACCAGCTTGCCCTGCTTGGCCAACCGCCGCCACGCAGACAGCTGGTTCGGCTGCACGTCATAGCGATCCGCCACCGCGTTCACCGTGGCACCCGGCTCCAGTGTGTCGGCGACAACCCGAGCCTTCACCTCATCCGGCCACCGGCGATGGCCGGAGGCATATATCTCGACACCCAAGGAAGTGAGAAACGAAGTCTTGGCACACATTGCGAAACGCAGTCCCCATCAACCGATGGAAAGGACTTCGCAGCAGCGCGTCAGCCAAGCAACGTGGGGTTCAAACGCCGCTTACGGAACACCCAGACCTTCATCGCTGCCCTGCGCCATGACCGGCTGGATGCGCCCTGGGTGATCAATGGTGCCATGAACCGCGAACTGTTCGAACTCTATGTCGAAACCCAACTGGCACCGACACTGCGACCCGGCGATGTGATCATTCTGGACAACCTGTCATCGCATAAGAGCCCCAAGGCAGCGGCGACCATGAACGCCGTTGGCGCGTGGTTCTTGTTCTTGCCTCCCTACAGTCCGGATCTGAACCCGATCGAGATGGCCTTCGCAAAGCTCAAGGCCCTGATCCGGAGAGCCGCCGCGCGAACCTACGAGGCTCTCTGGCACGCTGTCGGGCAGGTCTGCGATCTTTTCACCGATGAGGAATGCTACAATTTCTTCAAAGCCGCCGGATATGAAACCGATTAAACGCAACGCGCTCTAGCGGGCGCGACAGGATTCAGTCTGGAAGACTGGGTGTCTTGAGTGGCCCATAACCTTCAGAGAAAGGCTGCGGCAAGAAGGTTGGCGTGGCTCCAGCGCTCTGCGTATCCCCGACAACATCACCATCGTGACGCTCCCGCCCTATGCGCCAGAGCTGAACCCGGTCGAGACCATCTGGGCCTACTTGCGGGCAAACCGCCTCGCCTTCTCCGTCTTCGACACTTACGACGCCATCGTTGACCGATGCTGCGAAGCCTGGAACGACTTTGCAAACGACCTCGAGTGCGTCCGATCAATTGCTACACGTGCAAAAGCCGTCAATGCTTAGGGCCGTTGGTATTAGTTGGCGGCCGTCTTGACGCCGGTTAATGCTCCCCCGCTGGGCGGCCGCGCGTGACGACCGGTTCACTCTCACCTAATTGCTGCCATCCTGATTTCGTATAGAGCCCGCAGAGCATCATAGATTCGCCCACGCTCGACAGCCAGCCCGAACTCCCGTATCCGATGAAGCGGAGACGGCCATCACCGCGCTAATCAACAGCACCATGCCGGGCGCCCAGGTTGCGGCAATCAACGCTGTCGCGGAAACGGGCGAGATTGACCAGCGTGTCATCGAGCGCCTAGCGCAGCAGTCTGGGCAGGAACCGGCGAAGATCGCCCAACAGGTGCAGCAAGTCTATGACGGCTTCCACGGCGCTATCAGCAGCCGCCTAGAGGGCGCTGGGGTCCATGACCTTGAGCTGTTCGATGAGTTCGTGGGCAGCGACCAGCGCCTGCACCGGGACATGCAAAAGGCCGTTCGTGACCTGATGATGCACAATGACGCATCGGGCTTTGACCGGCTGGCGACCAGCTACCGCGAAGCCTTGGACCAGATCGACCCTGAGGCCGTGGCCGAGGCGCTGGCCGCGGCAGGCATCCGGCATCGGCGCGACGGGGGCGGCATCCTGATGACCCTTCCGGGGCACGGGGAGGTGACTTATCGGGCAGCCATGAAGGCCGGGCTTATCAAGGTGAGCCGGGTGTGAGTCGGCAGGGGATGGCGTGATGCTGTCCCCTCAAAAACCTGGGCAGAATGAGGCAGGCAGCATGGCAGAGAATTTCCGCTAACTACTTGTTTTGTAATGATTTTGATAGACTGGTGGAGCCGAGGGGAGGCGAACCTGAGCAGGCATAACCCACTAAAACCCTTGAATAACTGCGTTTTTCGATGCATTCGTGTGGGGTAAGCGTGTGGGGGATGGCCTGTGGCAGACTATGTCAATCAACGGAGACGGGGCTGGTATTTTGAGATTGAGGTGCCTGAGAAGTTAAGGCCCTATTACGACGGCAAGAAGCGCATCGTGCAGTCTCTCAGGACCGACAGCCGTTCGACTGCCGTGATCAGGGCCAAGCCGCTGGCAGCCAAATATAAAGCTGAGTTCGAGGCATATCGGACAGGGACTTCGCCGCTCAGCGCAGATTTCATGGCAACCGTTCTGGAATGGCGTCAAGACTATCAGAAGGCCGCAGCCGACCCAGAACTCCGCATGGACTATGATGATATTCTTGCGGAACAGGCCGCCAAGCTGGCTCGCGTCAATCCCAACCATGCTGCGGCGCTTCCTGGCCTCGTCCGATCAGAGTTCATCCTGACCACCGAGCATCTGGACGCATTCGTGAATGTTCAGAAGCAAAGGGTGGAAGTCAAAACGGCTGATATGCGGCGTTCGGACGTCCTAGAGTTCGCCAAGAGCTTCCCCACGACAGACAAGATCACGCAGAAGGCGGTCAAGCGTTGGATTGTGGAGCTCGAGGGACGGGGCGTGCAGCACGCTACCATAAAGCGGAAGCTCACAGCCCTTCGGACATACTGGCAGTTCATGCAGGATGCCGAACTCATGGAGCGCGAAGACAACCCCTTCCTGAACGTGCTCTCAGGTGACCGCAAGAAACGCGCTAAGACAGATAGCACAGGCAGTTGGGAGCCCTTCACCGATGCTCAGGTTCTGGGGCTGCTGAGGGCGGCAGAGAGCAAGCGCAAGCCGGACCATCAGCTTGCGGACCTCATTCGCCTGGGTATGTGGACCGGCTGTCGGATTGAGGAATTGTGCAGCCTCAGGGTTTCCGATGTTTACGAGGGCTATATCCAGATCGTGGAGGCCAAGACCCGCAAGGGAGAACGGGAAGTGCCAATCCATGCGGAACTGGCACCGACGCTGGCGCGGCTAGTCCAGCAGAGCAGCGATGGCTATGTGCTCTCGGGCCTTGATACCGAAAACAAGTATGGGAGCCGGTCCAGTGCCATTGGCAAGCGCTTTGGGAAGCTCAAGATTGCCGAAGGCTTTGGTCCAAAGCATGTCTTCCACAGCATCCGAAAGACCGTGGTCACGATCCTAGAAAACGCTGAGGTTTCTGAGGGCATCGTCGCTGACATTGTGGGGCACGAGAAGCAGACAATGACCTATGGCGTCTACTCTGGCGGAACCTCTCTGCCGCGCAAAGCTGAAGCACTCAGCAAACTGCGGTATGCGGGGTGGACCGGCGCGGATGCTCACCCTTCTATCCCAAGGGCTGCTTGATGTAACGCTCCTGCTTCTTCTTAACCAGGGATGGACAGAGCAACTGACAAAGGCGGAGGAGAGGCTCAAAGCGCCTTCTTAAAACACGCAAAGCCATAATGAAGAACAATAACAGCGTATTAATAACCGACCTTTTTGAAGTCGTATTTGCTGACCCATGACCCCCTCTTACGGGTCCCTTCTAATTTCAAAAGGGGCAACTTGCCGCCCGGCGTCATACCTATTCCAAAGATTGCGCCACCGCTGCTGCTGACCTGCCAATAGGTCCTGCCCCTGTGACTCTGTCAGGGTTTGTCAATTTGAGCTGTCAATGGAGTGGGTTTCGCCATTTGGCAGTCCGTCGCTCCGAACGTCTTACATCTTATTGGCAGGAGATCGACCATGACGGCAATCGTCGGATATGCCCGGACCAGCACGCTTGAGCAGGTGGCAGGCTTTGAGGCCCAGCTTCGGGAACTGACTGCGGCAGGCTGCACTAAGCTCTTCCAGGAACAGGTGAGTTCGGTCGTAACCGCCCGGTTGCCACCGCCTGCCTGAGCGTGGGGTGATCGGCTAAGACACGTGCATAGCGACGTCGTTAACGACGTATCTTATGCGGGG
>NZ_UZWE01000039.1 GCF_900631945.1 Paracoccus haematequi | reverse complement strand
GGCAAAGGTGCTGACATGACTTATCCTCCCCGAACAAGAGGAGCACAAACTGGGTCTTGCAGGAATCCCTCTGCGATTCACGTTTTTACCGAAACGCTTTAAGGGACGGCGTAGAGCAAGGAATTGCTGCACGAAGTCGAAAAAGCGGCTCCCCAATATGTGCCGCAAGCCATAACTTTTCCTCTCCCCGCTCAAAGGAAAATTTTTGCCTAGCGAAGGGAAAAAATATGGGCGGCAAAAGGAAAAGTTATGACTGGCGGGACACAAACCGTGGGATCAAACACCTAGCCGCATTTCGAATGGCCGCAGTTCGGGCAGGTCATGCAGCCTTCGTTCATGCGCATTCCGTATTGGCCGCAGCTCGGGCAGGCCGGGCCCAGCGGGCGTTCGCCCATGGCCACAGCCTCGACCTGCGGGTCGGATTTCAGGCCCAGGCCCTCGCCCGCCAGAAAGCCGATGGCGACCATATGGCGTTCGATCACCCCGCCGATGGCCGCCAGGATCGAGGGCACATAACGTCCGTCCATCCAGGCGCCGCCGCGCGGGTCGAAGACGGCTTTCAGCTCCTCGACCACGAAGGACACGTCGCCGCCGCGCCGGAACACCGCCGAAATCATCCGTGTCAGGGCGACGGTCCAGGCGAAATGCTCCATGTTCTTGGAGTTGATGAAGATCTCGAAGGGGCGGCGGTGGCCCGACTGCACGATGTCGTTGATGGTGATGTAGATCGCGTGTTCGCTGGCGGGCCATTTCAGCTTGTAGGTCGCGCCTTCCAGGGCGACAGGACGGTCCAGCGGCCGGGTCAGATAGACCACATCGGCGCCGGTATCGACCTGCGGCACGGCCTCGGCCGCCTCGCTGACCGACAGCACCGATCCGGTCACCGCATTCGGGCGATAAGTGGTGCAACCCTTGCAGCCCAGATCCCACGCGGACAGATACACATCCTTGAAATCCTGGAAGGACATATCCGCCGGGCAGTTGATGGTCTTGGAAATGCTGCTGTCCACCCACTCCTGCGCCGCCGCCTGCATGGCGACGTGATCCTGGGGTGCCAGGGTCTGGGCGTTGACGAAATGATCGGGCAAGGGCGCGTCGCCATGCAGGTCGCGCCACATCTGGACGGCGTAATCTGTCACCTCCTCCTCGGTCCGGCTGCCGTCCCTTTGCAGAACCTTGCGTGTATAGGCATAGGCGAAGACCGGCTCGATCCCGCTGGACACGTTCCCGGCATAGAGGCTGATCGTCCCGGTCGGCGCGATGCTGGTCAGCAGCGCGTTGCGGATGCCGTGCCGGGCCACCGCATCGCGCACATCCGCATCCATCCGCCGCATGAAGCCCGAGGCCAGGAAGGCATCGCGGTCGAACAGCGGAAAGGCGCCCTTTTCCCGCGCCAGGTCGGCAGATGCCAGATAGGCCGAACGGGCAATGGCCTTCATCCAGGCCCGCGTCTGTTCCACCGCATCCGGCGCGCCATAGCGCAGGCCCAGCATCAGCAAAGCGTCGGCCAGCCCCGTCACGCCCAGGCCGATGCGGCGCTTGTTCCGCGCCTCGTCGGCCTGCTGCGGCAGGGGAAATTTCGACGCATCGACCACATTGTCCATCATCCGCACGGCCACGCGGACCAGATCGTCAAGCGCCGCCATGTCCAGGCGGGCCTGCGGCGTGAACGGGTCCGACACCAGCCGGGTCAGGTTCACCGACCCCAGCAGGCAGGCGCCATAGGGCGGCAGAGGCTGTTCGCCGCAGGGATTGGTGGCGGCGATGGTTTCCGCATAATGCAGGTTGTTCTGCCGGTTGATGCGGTCGATGAAGATCACGCCGGGTTCGGCATAATCATAGGTCGCCCGCATGATCCGGTTCCACAGATCCTGCGCGGGGACCGTGCGATAGACCGTGCCGCCGAAGACCAGTTCCCACGGACCGTCGGTCTTCACGGCCTCCATGAAGGCGTCCGTCACCAGCACCGACAGATTGAACATGCGCAGCCGGGCGCTGTCCTGCTTGGCGGCGATGAAATCCTCGATGTCGGGGTGGTCGCAGCGCATTGTGGCCATCATCGCGCCCCGGCGGCTGCCCGCAGACATGATCGTGCGGCACATCGAATCCCACACGTCCATGAAGGACAGCGGCCCCGAGGCGTCCGCCGCCACGCCCCGCACCTCAGCCCCCTTGGGGCGGATGGTGCTGAAATCATAGCCGATGCCGCCGCCCTGCTGCATGGTCAGCGCGGCTTCCTTCAGCGCCTGGAAGATCCCCTCCATGCTGTCGGGGATGGTGCCCATGACGAAGCAGTTGAACAGGGTGACGCTGCGCCCGGTGCCCGCGCCCGCCAGGATGCGCCCCGCGGGCAGAAAGCGGAAATCCTCGAGCGCGGCATAGAAACGATCCTCCCACAGGGCAGGATCTGATTCGACCTTGGCCAGATCGCGGGCGACGCGGCGCCAGCTGTCCTCGACCGTGGCGTCCAGGGGTTGGCCCTCGGCGTCCTTCAGGCGGTATTTCATGTCCCAGATCTGTTCGGCGATGGGCGCGGCAAAGCGGGTCATGGCAGATCCCTTGGGGCTGCGAATGGTCATGCTACCAAATATGGACCAGATACCCGCCTGATCAAGCGTTCAGGCCGCGACGCACGGCGTCTTCGCAGGCCAAGGCCAGGGTTTTGCGCGTCTGCCCGGCCACCGGGACCGGATCATGCAGGACGACCATCACCCGCCCCTGCCGCCGCGCGGCCAGCACCGCCAGCAGATGCGGCCCCAGATCCATGTCGCCCCACCAGCCGTAAAAGCGCGGATCCGCGCCCGGCGGCGCGTGATAGACCGCGCTGACCGGCTGGATCGCCAGCCCGGCGGGCAGCGCCGGATCCAGGAACCCCTGGAACAGGGTCGGCTTGAAGGGCAGCAGCCGCCGCCCGTCGGTCGAGGTGCCCTCGGGGAAGAACAGCAGCCGGTGGCCTGCCCGGACCCGCGCCGCGAACTCGGCGGCCTGCGCCTGCGCCAGCCGGGGATCGCGGACAACGAAATGCGTGTCTGTGACGCGGGTCAGAATGTTGATGCCCGGCCAGCCCGCGACCTCGGCCTTGCTGACGAAGAACACCGGCATGGCGGCGTTCAGGACCAGGATGTCCAGCCAGCTTGAATGGTTCGCCACCACCGCGCCGGGGCCGCGCATCGGCACACCCCGCCGCCGCCAGCGGATGCCGATGCAGGCCAGCACCAGACGGCAGACCGCCTGCACATGCGGTCCCGTCCAGGGGCGGCGGCGGCCGTGAAGCAGACGCTCGACCCCGCGCAGGGGCAGGATCAGCAGCACCCCCGCCAGCAGGACCAGGATCGCACCCAATCCGCGCCGCGCGACGCGCAGCCAGTCGCGCAGGCCCCGAGGCCGGGCCAGGGGCGGCGGCACGGAATCGCGCCAGGTCGCCTGGGTCCGTCCGGGATCAACGCGCGGCGCCGGGCTCATTGCGGCTGCCAGCGGCTTTCATAGAACTGCCGGTGCTTGTCCGACATGGCGGCGGTGTCCATCAGCAGGAACACATCGGTGGTATTGAAGGCGCGGTCGATGAACGCCCCCTCGCCCACCATGCCGCCCAGGCGCAGATAGGCCTTGATCAGCGCGGGCATCCCGATCAGCGCCTCGCGCCGGTCCAGGCGGTCGGCGGGGATCAGGTCCATGCGGTGAAATCCCTCGGACCGGGCGCGGGGGCGCAGGTCGGCGGGGGCCAGGTGGTGATGGTGCAGCCAGCTGAGCGAGGGTGCCAGCATGGCGGTGTCGGTGCCGTGAAAGCTGGCGACGCCGAACAGGATCTGGATCCCGTGATCCAAGACGTAATCGGCAAGCCCGTTCCACAGCAGGAACATCCCCGACCCGCCCCGGCAGGCCGGATCGACGCAGGACCGGCCCAGTTCCAGCACCGGGCGCCCGCAGGCACGCAGCGGCGTCAGGTCGTATTCGGAATCGCAGTAGAACCGCCCGAACCCCGCCGCCACGTCCCCCCGCAGCAGGCGATAGACGCCCACGACATGATCCAGATCGTCCGGCGACCGGCGGTTGTCGATCAGGCACAGGTGATCCACCACGGGATCGAAAGCGTCGCGTTCCAGCCGCAGGTCGTGATCCACCAGGGGGCCGTCGCCGCCCAGTTCCTCGATAAACACGCGATAGCGCAGGCGCTGCGCAGCCAGAAGATCCTGCTCCGACACCGCCAGGCGGATGTCGAAGAACGACGGATCGGATCGGGTGCGGGCGGCGGCGGACATGGGCATCGCGGTCCTGTCTAGGCGGGCGCGGGGGGTATTGCAATGATGCAGCAGATTGACCTGAACGCCACATGCCGGGCGCAGGTTTGCTTGCAAAACACAATCAAAGGTTGCAATCGTTGCGGCATGAACCACTCAGTTGCCGTGCGACCAGACGATATCCAGCGAAACCCGCCTGCCGTCTATGACCTGCTTTCCGGCCTCGGCGAAGTTGACCGTGATCCGGTCGCCGATGCGCGACTGCACCTGGCCCTCGCCCCATTCGGGCGCGCCGGGATGGCGGACGATCATGCCGGGTTCCAGGATCTCGTTCACGGCAGCCCCCCTTGGTGACGTGCTGAAAGGTAATGCCGCATGACCCTGGATACAACGCGCATCACGCAGGCAGAGCTTGCGCACCTGCTGGGATCGCGGCTGTGCCATGACCTCGTCTCGCCGCTGGGCGCCATCGGCAACGGGGTCGAACTGCTGGAGATGTCGCCGGAATTTCCGGGCATCGGCGCCAGCCCCGAACTGAAGCTGATCGCGGAATCGGTGGCGGCGGCCCGTGCGCGGATCCAGCTGTTCCGCGTGGCCTTCGGCCAGGCCCAGGGCGAACAGCGCATGTCGCGCGCGGGTCTGGCGCAGCTTCTGGACGGCATTGCAAACCAGGGCCGGTTGCGCATCGACCTTGAGGCCGAGGGCGACTTCGCCCGCGTGGAACTGCGCATGATCATGCTGGCGATCATGTGCCTGGAAAGCGCCCTGCCTTGGGGCGGCGCGATCACCGTGCTGCATGACGGGGGCCGCTGGCGGCTGGTGGGACAGGCCGACCGGGTCAAGCAGGATGCGGCGCTGTGGGCCTGGCTGGGCGGCGACGCCCCCCGCCCCCCCGCCCCGTCCGAGGTTCACTTCGCCCTTCTGGCCCAGGCCCTTGCCGCCGCAAACCGCCAGCCAAGCTGGGATCTGGACGACAAGGGGGCCGAGATCGCGTTCTGATCCCCGGCGGACGGATCAGGCCCGGACCGTCCCGTCGCCCCGCACCAGGTATTTGAAGCTGGTCAGCTGCTCGGCCCCGACCGGGCCGCGCGCGTGCATCTTGCCGGTGGCGATGCCGATTTCCGCGCCCATCCCGAATTCCCCGCCATCGGCGAACTGGGTCGAGGCGTTGTGCATCAGGATCGCGCTGTCCAGCCCGGCAAAGAACCGCCGCGCCGTCGCATCGTTTTCGGTCAGGATCGATTCGGTGTGCTGGCTGCCATAGCGGCGGATATGCGCGATGGCCCCGTCCACGCCGTCGACCAGCGTGGCGGCCATGATCATGTCCAAAAATTCGCGCCCGAAATCGTCCGGCTGGGCCGCGACGGTGCCGGGAATGGCCGCCAGATCGCCGTCCGCGCGAACCTCGACCCCCGCATCCAGCAGGGCCTGGACCAGGGCAGAGCCATGCTTGGCGTAATAGCCCCGGTCGATCAGCAGACATTCGGCGGCGCCGCAGATGCCGGTGCGCCGGGTCTTGGCGTTCAACAGCACACGGCGCGCCTTGTCGGGATCGGCGTCGCGGTCGACATAGATGTGGCAGATGCCCTCCAGATGCGCGAAGACCGGCACCCTCGCCTGCTGCTGGACCAGCCCGACTAGCCCCTTGCCGCCGCGCGGGATGATCACGTCGATCAGCCCCTGCGCCTGCAACATCGCGGTCACGGCGGCGCGGTCGCGGGTTGGGACAAGCTGGATCGCGGCCTCGGGCAGGTTGGCCTGGCGCAGGCCCTGGACCATGCAGGCGTGGATGGCCTGGCTGGAATGCAGGCTTTCCGACCCGCCGCGCAGGATCACCGCGTTGCCGGATTTCAGCGCCAGGGCGCCCGCATCCGCCGTCACGTTGGGGCGGCTTTCATAGATCACGCCGATCACGCCGATGGGGGTGCGGACCCGCTGGATATGCAGCCCGTTGGGGCGGTCCCATTCGGCCACCACCTCGCCCACCGGGTCGCGCTGTTCGGCCACCGCGCGCAAGCCGTCCGCGATCCCGCGCAGACGGTCGGGATCCAGCCGCAGCCGGTCCAGCATCGAATCGGCCAGGCCCTTTTCGCGGCCGAACTGCATGTCCTTGTCGTTCGCGGCCAGGATCTCGGCCTGCCGCAGGCGCAGCGCCTCGGCCGCGCCGATCAGGGCCGCGCGCTTGCGTTCGGCCGATGCCTGGGCAAGGTCGATCGCGGCCGCCCGCGCGGCTTCGCCCATGCGCCCGATCAGCGCCGCTGCATCGTCGAGGTCCGTCATTGCCGTATCCATTCGCCTTCATCCCCTGCCGTGGGATTGCGTCATAGCGAATATGGAAAGCGGACGTTAGATCCGAAATGGGGGAAATGGCGCGGTTGACGGGGCTCGAACCCGCGACCCCCGGCGTGACAGGCCGGTACTCTAACCAACTGAGCTACAACCGCGCATTATCCTGGGCGATGGTGTGTGTGGCGCGGTTGACGGGGCTCGAACCCGCGACCCCCGGCGTGACAGGCCGGTACTCTAACCAACTGAGCTACAACCGCACACTCACCACCCCGACAGATCGCCCTTCGGGGTGAGGGGCGGTTTACGCAGACCGCAGCCCCCCGTCAAGGGCGCGTCACGAAAAATCGCCACGCGCGCGAGGATAACTGATCCGCCCCCCGCAGCAGGGCTCCGCGACCCCCGTCGTCGCCGGACCCGAGGTCGGCCACCCGCGCATCACCCGCGCCGCCAGCCAGCCGAAGGCCTGGGCCTCCAGCATGTCGCCGTTCAGGCCGGCCGCCTCGACCGGCTGCACATTGCAGGGCAATACCTTCGACAGCCGCGCCATGATCGCGGGGTTGCGCCGCCCGCCGCCGCAGACCAGCACCGTGGCAGGAACGGTCGGCATCCAGCGCATCCCCGCCGCGACCGCCCCCGCAAGCGCCGCGACCAGGGTGGCGGCGGCATCCGCGTCCACCAGCGGTGCGACGGCGGCGGCAAGGCCCGCGAACTGGTCGCGATCCAGCGATTTCGGCGGCGGGCGGTCGAACCAGGGATGGCGCAGGAACTCGGCCACCAGGCCGTCATTGACCCGGCCCGTTGCGGCCAAGACGCCGTCGCGGTCGTGGCTTTGCCGCAGGCGCCGCCGCATCAGGTCGTTGATCGGGGCATTGGCGGGGCCGGTGTCGAAGGCCAGGCAGGCGCCCGGCGCCTCGGGTGCGGAGGCGGTCGGATCGACCCAGGTGATGTTGCCGACGCCGCCCAGATTCAGGAAGGCCATCGGCCGGGCGGGCAAGCGGCCCTGCCTCACGGCCCAGCCCGCGCAGGCCCAATGGAAGAAGGGCGCCAGCGGCGCGCCCTCGCCGCCCTGCCGCACATCCTCGCGGCGGAAATCCCAGACCACCGGACGCCCCGCCACGCGCGCCAGGGCCGCCCCGTCGCCCGCCTGGTGGGTGCCTCTGCCCTGGGGCTCATGGGCCAGCGTCTGGCCGTGATAGCCGATCAGTTCGGCCTCGGGGAAACCGGCGGCCATCGCGGCATGGTTTCGGACCGACAGATCCGCGGCCTCGGCCACGCCCGCCTCGCCCGGCCAACGGCCAAGCGCCGCGTGCAGGACGGCGGATTCGTTGTCGGAATAGGCGCGAAAGCCGCTGCGCCCGAAGCCCGCGATCCGCACCCCGTCGGTTTCGATCATCGCCGCGTCCACCCCGTCCATCGACGTGCCCGACATCATTCCCAGAACCCGGATCATCGCGCTTTCCCTTGCCTGCCTCAGCCGGTATATCCCCGCCGACCAGAAGGAAAAAGCCGATGACCTACAGCCCCAAGTCCGATTTCCTGCGCGTGATGATCGAGCGCGGCTATGTCGCCGACTGCACCGACTATGCGGCGCTGGATCAGGCGCTGCTGGACGGGCCGGTCACCGCCTATATCGGCTATGACGCGACGGCGGCATCGCTGCATGTGGGGCACCTGCTGAACATCATGATGCTGCGCTGGTTCCAGAAGACCGGCAACCGCCCCATCACGCTGATGGGCGGCGGCACGACCAAGGTGGGCGATCCCTCGTTCCGGTCCGAGGAACGCCCGCTGCTGGACGAGGCCGCGATCCAGGCCAATATCGACGGGATGCAGCAGGTCTTTGCGCGCTATCTGTCCTATGGCGGCGACGGCGCGCTGATGCTGAACAATGCCGAATGGCTGGACGGGCTGAATTATCTGGAATTCCTGCGCGACATCGGCCGGCATTTCAGCGTCAACCGGATGCTGTCCTTCGAATCCGTCAAGTCCCGGCTGGACCGCGAACAGTCGCTGTCCTTCCTGGAATTCAACTACATGATCCTGCAAGCCTATGATTTCCTCGAACTGCATCGCCGTTATGATTGCCGGTTGCAGATGGGCGGATCGGATCAATGGGGCAATATCGTCAACGGCATCGACCTGACGCGGCGGGTCGATGACGCGGTGATCTGGGGGCTGACTTCGCCGCTGCTGACGACCAGCGACGGGCGCAAGATGGGCAAGTCGGCCGGGGGTGCTGTCTGGCTGAACGGGGCGATGCTGTCGCCCTATGAGTTCTGGCAGTTCTGGCGCAACACCACCGATGCCGATGTGGGCCGGTTCCTGAAGCTGTATACCGAGCTGCCGGTCGAGGAATGCGACCGTCTCGGCGCGTTGCAGGGGTCCGAGATCAACGCGGCAAAGGTGCGCCTGGCCAACGAGGTGACGACCCTGCTGCACGGCGCCGATGCCGCCGCAAGCGCCGAGGCCACCGCGCGCGAGGTGTTCGAGCAGGGCGGCGCGGGCGGCGACCTGGAGGTCGCGGTCCTGCCCGCCAGCGTCCTGGGCGACGGGCTGTCGGTGGTCCAGCTTCTGGTGCAGACCGGCATCACGCCCTCGGGCAAGGAGGCGAAGCGGCTGATCGCCGAGGGCGGCCTGCGCCTGAACAACGAGCCGGTCGGCGATCCGCAGTTGACTGTTAATCAGTTGCTGATCGGGAACGGGCTGAAAGTGTCCATCGGCAAGAAGAAGCATCGCATGGTGACGCTGGGGTGATGCGCTTGCCGCATGGCAGCATTGCAAGCCCGGTTGACGCTGCGTCGCAGCAATAGACAGCGCCGGGCCGGATCCCTATGTTCCGTCGCGGGAGGATCACTCCGACCCGAAAGACAGGACAATGGCACAGAACACCGTACAACCCCTCAGCATCGCCGCCCGCAAGTTGCAGGCCGAAGCCGATGCCGTGCTGGACCAGATGTTCGGGTATTTCACCCGCGAGGAAGCGCCCCGCGTTGTCGTGGACAACACCCGCCGCGCGGCCTGACACACCAGACCAGCACAGGATTTTCCGGGGGCGTTCGCGCCCCCTTCGCATGTCTGCCGATCAGCGCGCCACCGCGCGGGGATAACCGTTGGCCCGCAGCCGCGCGAGCGCCGCGACCAGTGCCTGCCGGTCCGCGAACGGCCCCGCGAGAATCGCCTTGCCCAGCTTGTCCCCCAGTTTCTGATCGCGTTGCGCCGTGCGATAGCCCAGGCCGGACAGGCGCCGCAGCGCCGCCAGGGCGTTCGCCGGGTCGGCATAGATGCCGATCTCGACATAGCGGGCATTGGCGGGGATCATCTCGACGGGGTTCGGCTTTTCGGCCGGGGATGCCGCGGCGGGCCTGCGGGCGACGACCGAGGCGGGCCTGGCTGCCCGTTCGGCCCGATGCACGGGCTTGGAAGCAGGGGGCGACTCGGCCGCGGGGGCCTGCGGGTCAGCCGCCGTCGCCGGTTCCGCCAAGGTGGATGCGGCACGCGCAGTGATCTGCGGCAAGGGCTGGGGCGCGGTCATGCCGGGGCACAGGCCCTGGGTCACATCACCGCCGATGATCGGCGTTGCGTCGCTGGCCGGACGATAGCCCAGCCGCGCGCAAAGCCCGTCGGGCGCCTTTCCGGTCATGGCGCTGCGAAGCCTGGCCTCGGTGTCGATCTGGTTCTGCAAGGTCGCGTCCAGCGCCGCCTGGCCCGAATCGGGGGCAATGTCGGCCAAGGGAGCCATCGGTGCATCGGTGACGAGATCGCCGGACCTCAAGCCTTGGGCCAGGACTTCGGCCAGGGCTTCTTCGGGCGAAACAGGCTCTCGCAATGCCGTGTCCGACAGCGCGGGCTGGCTGGGCGGGAAGCCGCAGATGGACGCGCCCTGCTTGTCGCGCCGGGGCGTCCAGTCCTTGCCGTCCCGGACAAAGACGCAGCCGGTTCGGTCGATATATTGCGCGCCCGGATAATCTCCGGGCGGGGGCGGATCGGGCGCGGCCATGACACGTCCCGGCAGCAGAAGCACCATTACCACCCAGATCAACACCCGCATCAGCCACCCGCGATTCGACTTCCTGAATCAGGGATAGGCACATTGCGTGAACCGAGGGTTAACGCGGCTATTTCGTGCCGAACATCCGGTCGCCCGCATCGCCAAGGCCCGGTACGATATAGCCGTGATCGTCCAGCCGTTCGTCCAGAGACGCGGTGAAGATCGGCACGTCGGGATGGGCCTGGCGCATCCGCTCCACCCCTTCGGGCGCGGCCAGCAGGCACAGGAACCGCAGGTTCGTGGCGCCCCGCGCCTTCAGCATGTCGATGGCCGCGACGGACGAATTGCCGGTCGCCAGCATAGGATCCACGACGATCGTCAGTCGCACGTCCAGTTCCTTGGGAACCTTGCAGTAATATTCGACCGGCATCAGCGTTTCAGGGTCGCGGTACAGACCCACGAAGCCCACCCGCGCGCCGGGAATCATCTCAAGAATCCCGTCCAGAAGCCCATTCCCCGCCCGCAGGATCGAGATCAGCGCCAGCTTCTTGCCTTCCAGCGTGGGGGCGTCCATCTCGCACAGGGGGGTTTCGATCCGCGTGGTGGTTAGTTCCAGTTCGCGCGTCACCTCGTATGCCAGCAGCAGGCTGATTTCGCGCAGCAGGCGGCGGAAGCCCGCGGTCGATACGTCCTTCTGGCGCATGATCGTCAGCTTGTGCTGGACCAGCGGGTGATCGATGACGGTCAGGTGCTGGGTCACGGAAACTCCTTCAAAAGCCGGTCGCGGGTGGCAGGATCGCAAAAGGCGGCCTCGGCGGCCCAGCGGTTGATCTGCGCGAACTCCGTATCGCCCCAACCGAAGGCATCGGCAAGACGGTCGTATTCGTGACGCATCGTCGTGTGAAAAAACGGCGGATCGTCGGTCGAGACGGTGACGCGCACCCCCGCATCGGCCAGCCGGGCAATGGGATGGGCGGGCCATGACGGAAAGACGCCAAGCGCGACGTTGGATGCGGGGCAGACCTCCAGCGTCACCGCCGTGTCGGCCAAGACGCGGATCAGGGCTGCGTCCTCGATGGCGCGGACGCCGTGGCCGATGCGCGTGCAGCCGAGCGCAAGGGCGTCGCGGATGCTGTCCGGCCCGCCCCATTCGCCTGCGTGGCAGGTCAGGCCCAGCCCCGCCTCCTTCGCGCAGTCGAAGGACCAGGCGTAATCCGTAGCCCGGCCGACGCTTTCCGCCCCGCCCATGCCGAAGCCCGCGACCCAGCCGCCCGCCGTTTCCGCCGCGCAGATCGCGGTCTTGCGGGCGTGGTCGGGGCCGAAATGGCGGATCGCGGTCAGGATCGCGCGGCTGTCGATGCCGTCCGCGCGGGCCTTGTCGGCGATCTCGGTCATCGCCGCCAGATAGTCGCGCCAAGCGGACAGGTCGGCCCCACCGCAGAATTCGGGGGACACGAACAGTTCGGTATAGATGACGCCCTGTTCGGCGCTGCGTTCCAGCACCTCGGCCAGCAGGCGGGCGTAGTCCCGTGGGGTTTGCAGGACGCTGGTCGCGGCCTCGTAGCAGCGCAGGAAACCGTCGAAGCCGTCATAGGCATAATGGCCCTGCGGGTCGAACACGCCGCTTAGGTCGGCGCCTTTTTCATTGGCAAGCCCCCGGATGAAGCCGGGCGGCGCTGCGCCTTCCAGATGCAGGTGCAGTTCGATCTTCTTCACAGGAACGACCTTCCATGATCGGGCGCGGGCAGGCCCAGATGCGCCAGGACCGAGGCGCCGATGTCGCTGAACCCCACCAGCCCGATGGCGCGCGTCCCAACCCCGTGACCCAGCACCGCCACCCGTTCGCGGGTATGGTCGGTGCCGTGCCAGGACGGGTCGTTGCCGTGATCGGCGGTGAAAATCGCCAGATCGCCGGGGCGCAGCGTGTCCAGGAACCGGCCCGCGATTCCGTCGAACCACTCCAGCTGCGCGGCATAGCCGGGAAGGTCGCGGCGGTGGCCGAAATTCGTGTCGAATTCGACGAAATTGGCGAAGGTCAGGCTGCCGGGTTCGGCCTCGGACCCCAGGCGGATCAGGTGATCCGCCAAGTCGGCGTCGGACTTGCCCTTGTGCAGATGAGAAATGCCGCGATGGCTGAAGATGTCGCCGATCTTGCCGATGGCATGGGTCACGCGACCGCCATTCTGGGCGATGTCCAGGATCGTGCGCCCCGGCGGGGCGATGGCGAAGTCGCGGCGGTTGCCGGTGCGGCGGAACTCGCCCGGTGCTTCGCCCAGGAAGGGCCGGGCGATCACCCGGCCGACGCGCATCGCGTGCAGCATCGGCGCCAGCGACTGGCACAGCGCAATCAGCCGATCCAGGCCGAAATGCTCTTCATGCGCGGCAATCTGCAACACGCTGTCGACCGAGGTATAGCAGATCGGCCAGCCGGTGCGGATATGGTCGGTCCCGAAATCCTCGATCACCTGGGTGCCCGAGGCGTGGCAGTTGGCAAGGATCCCCTGGGTCCCCGCAAGGTCGCAGATCCGCGCGGTCACCTCGGGCGGAAAGGCCGGGGCGGTGTCGGGGAAATAGTGCCAGTCCCAGGGCACCGGCACGCCCGCGATTTCCCAATGTCCCGACGGGGTATCCTTGCCGCGAGAGATCTGGGTCGCGCCCCCCCACAGGCCTTGCGGTGGACTCATCAGGCCGGGCGCGTCCTGCCCGGATGCCAGCCGCACCGCCGCGCCGAGGCCCAGCCGCGCAAGGACCGGCATGTGCAGCGGTCGTGCCTGGGCGATATGGCCCACGGTATTGGCGCCGGTATCGGGGCGATTGCCGTTGAAGAACTGGTCGGCATCCGGCGCGCCGCCGATGCCGACACTGTCCATGACGATCAGGAAGGCGCGGCAATCCGTCACGGCGCGATCCGTTCGCGCACCAGGGGGCCGGGTTCCGCGCCCTCTCCCAGGCGATAGGCGGCGGCGACGGCGGCGATGGCGACCTCGGCCGCGGTGTCGTCGGCGGCGTGGACCAGGGCCAGGGGGCGACCGGGGCCGACCTCCTCGCCCAGCTTGGCCAGCATGGACAGGCCGACGCGTGGGTCGATCGCCTCGCCCGCGCGGACGCGGCCGCCGCCAAGCGCCACGACCGCATGGCCCAGGGCGGTCACGTCGATCTGCGCCACCTTGCCCTCGGGCGTGGGAACCGGGCGGATCACCGGCGCAGGCGGCAGGTGGGCATCGGGGCGGTCCAGCAGGTCGGCGGGCCCACCCTGGGCCGCGACCATGCGGCCAAAGATTTCCGCCGCAGCGCAGACGTCCAGCAGGTCGGCCAGCCCGGCATCCCCCTGCCCCACTAGCCGCAGGACTTCGGACCCCAAGGCCAACGTCAGGTCGCGCAGCGCGCCGGGCTCGCCCCGCAAGACGCGGATCGCCTCGGCCACTTCCAGCGCGTTACCGGCGCTGCGGGCCAGCGGCTGGTCCATGTCGGTGATCAGCGCCGATGTCGCGCAACCGGCGCCGTTGGCGGTTTCCACCAAGGCCTGCGCCAGCCGCTGCGACGATTCGGCCTTGCGCAGGAATGCCCCCGATCCCGCCTTCACGTCCAGCACAAGCGCCTGCAATCCCGCCGCCAGCTTCTTGGACAGAATGGACGCGGTGATCAGGTCGATCGATTCCACCGTCGCGGATTCGTCGCGGATCGCATACAGCCTGCGGTCGGCAGGCGCGAAATCGCCGCTGGCGGCCACGATGGCGCAGCCGACGCTGCGGGTGATGCGCCGGAAATCGTCCTCGGACTGGTCGCAACGATAACCGGGGATCGCCTCAAGCTTGTCCAGCGTGCCGCCGGTATGGCCCAGGCCGCGCCCCGAGATCATCGGCACGAACATCCCCCGCGCCGCCAGCAGGGGCGCCAGGACCAGGCTGACCGCGTCGCCGATGCCGCCGGTCGAATGCTTGTCCACCACCGGCCCCGGCAGATCCCAGTGCAGCACATGACCCGAATCGCGCATCGCCCGCGTCAGCGCCACGCGCCCCTGGACGCCCGTGCCCTTCAGCAGCACCGCCATCGCAAAGGCCCCCGCCTGCGCGTCGCTGATCGACCCGTTCGCCAGGCCCTGCGCGATCAGCGCCGCGCCCGGCCCGTCCAGGCCGCGGCCATCGCGGATCGCGGCGATGACGGGGCGCGGGTCGGTCATTCCGCCCTGGCCATGTGCCCGGCGTCGAACCGGCCCGGCAGCAGTTCGCCCACCGTGGTCGCCAGCGTCGCGCCCTCGGTCGTGGCCAGCAGGACCGGGGTGTCGGCACGGGCAAATTCGGCCAGCTTCTGACGACAGCCGCCGCAGGGCGGCACGGGCGACGGGCTGTCGGCGATCACCGCGACCTCGATCAGCTCCGTCTCTCCGGCGGCGACCATCGCTGCGATGGCCCCGGCCTCGGCGCAGGTGCCTTCGGGATAGGCGACGTTCTCGACATTGCAGCCGCGATAGATCGCGCCCGACCTGCCCCGGATGGCCGCGCCGACCTTGAAGCGCGAATAGGGCACATAGGCCATTTCCCGGACCGCGCGCGCGGCATCCAACAGCGACATGGGGCATCCTCACCATTCGTTGCGCAGTTTTGCGCAGGGTTTCCGCTAACGCAAGACGAAGCCGCCTGTTCCCCGTTCCAGAAATGGTTTAACGCTCAACTAATTTGCGACCAAGGGGGCCGAGATGGACGAACGCAGGCAGGACAACGCCCGGCAAGAGGCACTGGATTATCACGAATTCCCGCGTCCCGGTAAGCTGGAGATCCGCGCCACCAAGCCCCTGGCGAACGGCCGCGACCTGTCCCGCGCCTATTCCCCCGGCGTGGCCGAGGCCTGCCTGGAGATCAAGGCCGATCCCGCCACGGCCAGCCGCTATACCTCGCGCGCGAACCTGGTCGCGGTGGTGTCGAACGGCACGGCGGTCCTGGGCCTGGGCAATATCGGCGCGGCAGCGTCCAAGCCGGTGATGGAAGGCAAGGCCGTCCTGTTCAAGAAATTCGCCAATATCGACTGCTTCGACATCGAGGTGAATGAATCCGACCCCGAAAAGCTGGCCGAGATCGTCTGCGCGCTGGAACCCACCTTCGGCGCGGTGAACCTTGAGGATATCAAGGCGCCCGACTGCTTCATCGTCGAAAAGCTGTGCCGCGAGCGGATGAACATCCCGGTCTTTCACGACGACCAGCACGGTACCGCCATCGTCGTCGGCGCCGCCGCCACCAACGCCCTGCATGTCGCGGGCAAGCGGTTCGAGGATATCAAGGTCGTCTCGACCGGCGGCGGGGCGGCGGGGATCGCCTGCCTCAACATGCTGCTGAAGCTGGGCGTCAAGCGCGAGAACGTCTGGCTGTGCGACATCCACGGCCTGGTCTACAAGGGCCGGGTCGAGGACATGACTGCCCAGAAGGCCGCCTTCGCCCAGAACAGCACGGCCCGCACCCTGGCCGAGGTGATCGAGGGCGCCGACCTGTTCCTGGGCCTGTCCGGCCCCGGCGTCCTGAAACCCGAGATGGTGGCGAAGATGACCCGTCGCCCGATCATCTTCGCGCTGGCGAACCCGACGCCGGAAATCCTGCCCGACGACGCCCGCGCCGTGGCCCCGGATGCGATCATCGCCACCGGGCGCAGCGATTTCCCCAACCAGGTCAACAACGTCCTGTGTTTCCCCTTCATCTTCCGCGGCGCGCTGGACGTGGGCGCAACCACCATCAACGCGGAAATGGAGCTGGCCTGCATCGACGGAATCGCCAAGCTGGCCCGGACCACCACCGCGGCCGAGGCCGCCGCCGCCTATCGCGGCGAGACGCTGACCTTCGGCGCCGACTACCTGATCCCGAAACCCTTCGATCCACGCCTGGTCGGCATCGTCAGTTCCGCCGTGGCGCGCGCCGCGATGGAAACCGGGGTCGCCACCCGGCCGCTGGACGACCTGGACGCCTACAAGCGCAAGCTGGACAGCTCGGTCTTCCGCTCGGCCCTGATCATGCGCCCCGTCTTCGAGGCCTCGCGCGCCGCCGACCGCCGCATCGTCTTCGCCGAGGGCGAGGATGAACGCGTGCTGCGCGCCGCCAACGCCATGCTGGAGGAAACGACCGACGTGCCGATCCTGATCGGCCGCCCCGAGGTCGTCGCCACCCGCTGCGAACGCGCGGGCCTGCCGATCCGTCCCGAACGCGATTTCGAGATCGTGAACCCCGAGAACGACCCCCGCTATCGCGATTACTGGGAAACCTATCACCAGTTGATGGCGCGGCGCGGCGTCAGCCCCGACATCGCCCGCGCGATCATGCGCACCAACACCACCGCCATCGGCGCCGTCATGGTCCATCGGGGCGAAGCCGACAGCCTGATCTGCGGCACCTTCGGCCAGTATACCTGGCACCTGCGCTATATCCGGGAAATCCTGGCCCGCGACGGATTGTCGCCGGTCGGCGCGCTGTCGATGATCATCCTGGAAGACGGGCCGCTGTTCATCGCCGACACGCAATGCCACGACGATCCGACGCCGATGCAGGTCATGGAGACAGTCGTGGGCGCCGCGCGCCACGTCCGCCGCTTCGGCCTGACGCCCAAGATCGCGCTGTGCTGCCATTCGCAGTTCGGCAACATGGACAGCTATACCGGCCGCAAGATGCGCGAGGCCCTGGCGCTGCTGGACGCGCGGCAGCCCGATTTCATGTACGACGGCGAAATGCATGTCGATGCGGCCCTGGATCCCGACCTGAGAGAGCGGATCTTCCCGAAATCCCGGCTGGAAGGGGTGGCGAACGTGCTGGTCTTCCCCGGCACCGATGCGGCGTCCGGCGTGCGCAACGCCCTGAAGATGCGCGCCAACGGGCTGGAGGTCGGACCGATCCTGATGGGCATGGGCAACCGCGCGCATATCGTCACGCCTTCGATCACCGCACGCGGCCTGCTGAACATGAGCGCCTTGGCCGGAACCCCGGTCGCCCATTACAGTTGAGACTGACAGCGCCGGGCGATTCGGCTGATGATCGTCCGGCGCGCTGGCTTAGCGCGGCTGGCATTTGCAAAGTCAGCAACCCCGCATGACCCGTTTTGCAGGCGTTTTTAGTTTGCAAACGGATCCGGCATATATTTGCTACATTTTGCCGCGTGGCTCCGACCTGCTCCGCTAACATTGTTGCGCACGCGCCCTTCCGCTGCGTAACAAACGGCAGGAGTGAGGAGACACGATCATGTCGTATCGCGACACCTATGCCGCCTGGCAGGCGGATCCCGAAGCATTCTGGATGGAGGCCGCCGGAAAGATCGACTGGGATCGCCCGCCCAGCCGCGCCTTCTTCGACCAGGGACCGGCAGGGGAATGGTTCGCGGACGGCACCCTCAACGCCTGCTGGAACGCGGTGGACCGGCATGTCGAGGCCGGGCGCGGCGACCAGGTGGCGATCATCCATGACAGCCCGATCACCCGGTCGATGCGCGGCATCACCTATCGCGAATTGCGCGACCGGGTCGCCAGCCTTGCCGGTGCGCTGCGCGCCAAGGGCATCCAGAAGGGCGACCGGGTCATCATCTACATGCCCATGGTCCCCGAGGCGTTGGAGGCGATGCTGGCCTGCGCCCGGCTGGGCGCGATCCATTCGGTCGTGTTCGGCGGCTTCGCGGCGCATGAGCTGGCGGTCCGCATCAACGACGCCACCCCGAAGGCGATCATCGCGGCATCCTGCGGGGTCGAGCCGGGCCGGGTCGTCCATTACAAGCCGCTTTTGGACCGCGCCATCGAGGAAGCGACCCACAAGCCCGATTTCTGCGTGATCTTCCAACGGGAACAAGAGGTCGCGGAACTGACCCCCGGCCGCGACGTGGCCTGGCACAGCTTCCAGTATGGGGTCGAGCCCGCCGAATGCGTCCCGGTCGAGGGGAACCATCCGGCCTATATCCTCTATACCTCGGGGACCACGGGCCAGCCGAAAGGCGTGGTGCGCCATACGGCCGGGCATCTGGTCGCGCTGGCCTGGACGATGAAGAACGTCTATGACATTCAGGCGGGCGACGTGTTCTGGGCGGCCTCGGACGTGGGCTGGGTCGTCGGCCACAGCTATATCTGCTATGGCCCGCTGACGGTCGGCGCCACCACCATCGTGTTCGAGGGCAAGCCCGTGGGCACCCCCGACGCCGCCGCCTATTGGCGGGTGATCCAGAACCACCGCGTCAAAAGCGTGTTCAGCGCCCCCACCGCGATCCGCGCCATCCGCCGCGAGGATCCCGAGGGCAAGCTGATCGAGGACTACAACCTGCGCCATTTCAAGACGCTGTATCTGGCGGGCGAACGCGCCGATCCCGACACGATCCAATGGGCCGAGCAAAAGCTGCGCGTCCCGGTCATCGACCACTGGTGGCAGACCGAAACCGGCTGGCCCATCGTCGCCAACCCGGTCGGGATAGAGCTTCTGCCGGTCAAGCACGGCAGCCCCTCGGTCGCGCTGCCGGGCTATGACGTGCAGGTTCTGGACGAGGCTGGCCACCCGGTCCCGGCCGGAACGCTGGGCGCGGTCGCGATCAAGCTGCCCCTGCCGCCCGGCACCCTGCCGACCCTGTGGAATGCCGAGGATCGGTTCAGGAAATCCTATCTGTCGCATTTCCCCGGCTATTACGAAACCGGCGACGCGGGCTATATCGACCAGGACGGCTATCTCTACATCATGGCGCGCACCGACGACGTGATCAACGTCGCAGGCCACCGCCTGTCCACCGGCGCGATGGAGGAGGTTCTGTCCGCCCATCCCGCCGTGGCCGAATGCGCGGTGATCGGCGTGGCCGACAGCCTCAAGGGACAGATGCCGCTGGGCCTCTTGTGCCTGAAGAAAGGCACGAACACGCCCGACGCCCAGGTCGTGAAAGAGGTGGTGGGCATGGTCCGCGACCAGATCGGCCCCGTCGCCGCCTTCAAGACCGCCTGCGTGGTGGACCGCCTGCCCAAGACCCGGTCGGGCAAGATCCTGCGCGCGACGATGGTCAAGATCGCCGATGGCGAACCGTTCAAGACCCCGGCGACCATCGACGACCCGGCGATCCTGGACGAAATCGCCGCGGCCCTGCGCGCGGTCGGCTATCCGCAGGCCGCAGTCTAACAAAAGTTCCGTGAACCATCAGGGCGTCCCTGCGTTCCCGTCGCGGAGGCGCTCTGATGATACGAAAACCGACCCAACTGATCGACCACATCCATCTGCGGGCCGCAGATTTCGACCGGGCCAGCAGCTTTTATCTGGCGATCTTCGAAGCCTTGGGCCGGGCCGCCGACGCCCATGCGGGGCGCGACTGGGTCGAGCTGGACGAGTTCTATCTGGACCAGGCCGACGCCAATACCCCGCCCAGCCACATCCACCTGGCCTTCCGCGCGCGGTCGCGAGCCGAGGTCCAGGCCTTTTACGCCGCAGGCCTGAAGGCGGGCGGCACCGACAACGGCGCGCCGGGGCTGCGCGATTACCACCCCGGCTATTACGCCGCCTTCTTGCTGGATCCTGACGGCAACAATATCGAAGCCAAGTTCGACGAACGCGACACCTAGCCCAGATCGGCGCCCAGGCCCTGCATCAGCGGCAGGAAATCCGGGAAGGACGTGGCGATGGGCGATCCGTCGTCCACGGAAACCGGCGCCTGGGTCGCCAGCCCCAGCACCAGGAAGGACATGGCGATCCGGTGATCCAGATGGCTGACCGCCATGCCCCCGCCGGGAACCTGCGCCATGCCGTGAACGGTCATGCTGTCCTTCGTCTCGTCGACCCGGACGCCGTTCGCTTCCAACCCGCGCGCCATCGCGTCGATCCGGTCGCTTTCCTTGACGCGCAGTTCCGCCACGCCGTTCATGACCGTCGCGCCTTCGGCAAAGGCCGCGATGACCGACAGAATCGGAAATTCGTCGATCATGCTGGCCGCGCGGTCGGCGGGCACCGTCACGCCCTTCAGCGGGCCATGCCGGACGACCAGATCGGCAACCGGCTCTCCGCCTTCCTCGCGCGTGTTCTCAAAGGCGATGTCGGCCCCCATCTCCAGCAGGGTGACATACAAGCCGTCGCGGGTCGGGTTGCGGCTGACGCCGGGAACGCGGATTTCCGACCCCGGCACGATCAGCGCCGCCGCCACCGGGAAAGCCGCGCTTGAGGGATCGCGCGGCACCGCGACCGGCTGGGCGCGCAGTTCGGGGCGGCCTTGCAGCGTGATCACATGGCCTTCGGCGGTCGTCTCGGTGCGGATGTCGGCGCCGAACCCAGCCAGCATCCGTTCGGAATGGTCGCGGGTCGGCTCCGCCTCGATCACCACGGTTTCGCCCGGCACGTTCAGCCCCGCCAGCAGGATGGCCGACTTGATCTGCGCGCTGGCGACGGGCGTACGGTACCGCACCGGCAGCGGATCGGCCGCGCCCTGGATGGTGATGGGCAGCCGCCCGCCCTCGCGCGCGGCGATCTGCGCGCCGAACAGCGCCAGGGGGTCGGTAACGCGCGCCATGGGACGGCGCGACAGGCTGGCATCGCCGGTGAAGGTCGCGGTGATCGGCGTCGTGGCCATGGCGCCCATGATCAGCCGCACACCGGTCCCCGAATTGCCGCAGTCGATCACGCCTTCGGGTTCCGAAAACCCGCCGACGCCGACGCCGTGGACCGACCATTCACCCTCGGCCAGCCGCTCAACCTGCGCGCCGAAAGCCGCCATTGCCTTGGCGGTGTCCAGCACGTCCTGACCCTCCAGCAGGCCGGTGATCCGCGTCTCGCCCACCGACAGCGCACCCAGGATCAGGGCGCGGTGGCTGATCGACTTGTCGCCGGGCACCTGGGCCACGCCCCGCAGCGGGCCGCTGCGGCGGGCGGTCATCGGGCGGGGATCAGTGGAATGGGACATGGGCACACCTGTTGATTGCGCAAACCTTTTATCGCTGGCGCGCGGCCTCTGCCACCCCTAGAACCGCCGGAACAGGAGGGGCCGATGATCGAACTGGACGCGTTGATAGCCCAGGCGGATGCCGAAAAGGCCGGACAGATGGCCGCCTATCACAAGGCAGCGCGGACCTATCTGGGGGTGCCCAATCCGCAGATCGACGCCCTGGTGGCAGACTGGCGCGCGTCCCGCGACCTGGACGGCCGGATCGCCCTCGCCCGCGACCTGTGGGCCAGCGACATCCACGAGGCCCGCATCGCCGCCGCCAAGCTGCTGACCCAGGCCCGGATCCGGCCCGACAATGCCGTCTGGACTCTGATCGCGGCCTGGGCGCCTGATTTCGACGGCTGGGCCATCGCCGATGCCGCCATGATCGCCGGGCAGAAGCGGCTGGTGGCCGATCCCGCACGGCTGGACCCGGTCGAAGGATGGCTGGATCATCCGAACAAATGGACCCGCCGCGCCGCCCTGGTGGGCACCCTGCCCTGGGCCAAGATGAACAACCCCAAGCCCGACGACATCGCCACCCGCGAACGCGTCCTGGACTGGGCCGCGCGACTGGCCGATGATCGCGACTGGTTCATCCAGAAGGCCATCGCCTGGTGGCTGCGCGATCTGTCCAAACGCGATGCGCCCCGCGTCCGGGCCTTTCTGGCCGACCACGGGGCACGGATGAAACCCTTCGCGCGCAAGGAAGCCCAACGGCCGGTTCAGGAGCGATAGACCTCGATCGTGGGCAGGTCGGTCAGCGACACGCCCAGCAATTGCAGGGCTGGCAGCGACACCTGCGATCCGCCGCTGGCCGGGCCGTCCAGCGGGATCAGATCGACCTTGGCGGATTTGCCGGTCGCCGGATTGACGATCCGGCCCAGCCCGCGTTCCTTGACCAGCGGCGTCTTGATCCAGAACCCGCCTTCGGACGGATTCCCCAGAGAGGCGATGGTGTTGCCCAGCTTCGTCTCGGCCGCCTCGGCGGGCTTGGCGGCGGCGGCGCGCTGTTCGGGGGTGGTGGTATCCAATTGCGCCGCCGTCGCGCGGGCTGCCGGACGCGGCGCGGGCGCGCGGGTGATGGCAGTCGCCGCTGCCACTTGTTCGGTGGTCATCTGCGTCTGCGGGGCGGCGGCTTCGGACGCCGGTCGGTTCGCGGTCATCGCCCCCTGAGTGCAACCCGCCAGCAAGGTCGCGGTCAGGATCAGCGGCGGCGCGACGGTGATGATGCGCATGGATTGTCCCTTCTGTCGTGTAATCAGCATCGAACCTAGCCTGCATGGCGCGATCCCGTCCACAGCCAGTCGCGGCTTGTGCGCGGCCCCGCGCGCCCCTAGATTGGGGGGATGCAGAACGCGGCCCCCCTTATCGACCCTTTCGCGCGGCCGATCACCTATCTGCGGGTATCGGTGACGGATCGCTGCGATTTCCGCTGCGTCTATTGCATGGCCGAGCATATGCAGTTCCTGCCCAAGGCCGACCTGCTGACGCTTGAGGAACTGGAGCGGCTGTGCGGCACCTTCGTCGATCTGGGCGTCAGAAAGCTGCGCATCACCGGGGGCGAGCCTCTGGTCCGACGCAACATCATGAGCTTTTTCCGGGCCATGTCCCGGCATCTTGGCCAGGGCTTGGACGAATTGACGCTGACCACGAACGGCAGCCAGCTTGGCCGATATGCCGGTGAGCTGGCCGATTGCGGCATCCGTCGCGTGAACGTCTCGCTGGATACGCTGGATCCCGAAAAGTTCGCCGCGATCACCCGCTGGGGCCGCCTGCCCCAGGTGCTGGACGGCATCCGCGCCGCCCAGGCCGCCGGGCTGCGGGTCAAGATCAACGCCGTCGCGCTGAAAGGCGTGAATGACGCAGAATTGTTCGATCTGGTCCGCTGGTGCGGCGACCAGGGCCACGACCTGACCTTCATCGAGGTCATGCCGATGGGTGACCTGGGCAACGAGGATCGGCTGGACCAGTATTGGCCGCTTTCGGACCTGCGCGCCCGGCTGGCGGAACGCTTCACGCTGACTCCACTCGCCGAACGCACCGGCGGCCCGGCCCGCTATGTCCGCCTGCAGGAAACCGGCCAGAAGATCGGCTTCATCACGCCGCTGACCCATAATTTCTGCGAAAGCTGCAACCGCGTCCGCCTGACTTGCACCGGCGAATTGTTCATGTGCCTGGGGCAAGAGGACATGGCCGACCTGCGCGGCCCGCTGCGGGCATCATCCGATGACGGGTTTCTGAAGGACGCCATCCGCGCCGCCATCGCGAAAAAGCCCAAGGGCCATGATTTCGACTATTCCCGCCAGACCGTCGCGGGCCAGATGACCCGTCATATGAGCCATACCGGCGGTTGAGACCCTCTTCTGTGCGAAAATATCCTCGGGGGGTCCGGGGGGCGAAGCGCCCCCGGCCACGGCGGGACGCAATCACTCCGCCGCCGTCTGCGCCCCTGCCTCGTCCTCGATCTTCTGCGCGCGTTCCTCGACCAGTTGCACGATATGATCGACCATCTGGTCGTTGGTCATCTTGTGGCTCTGCCGCCCGGCCATATAGACCATGCCGCTGCCTGCCCCGCCGCCGGTGAAGCCGATATCGGTCATCAGCGCCTCGCCCGGACCGTTGACGACGCAGCCGATGATCGACAGCGACATGGGGGTCTTGATGTGTTCCAGCCGCTTTTCCAACCGTTCGACCGTCTTGATCACGTCAAAGCCCTGCCGTGCGCAGGACGGGCAGGAGATGATCTGCACCCCCCGCGTCCGCAGGCCCAGGGATTTGAGGATCTCGAACCCGACCTTGACCTCCTCGACCGGATCGGCGGACAGGCTGACGCGGATCGTGTCGCCGATCCCGGACCACAGCAGGTTGCCCAGTCCCACGGCTGATTTCACCGTGCCGCCGACGAATCCGCCCGCCTCGGTGATGCCCAGATGGATCGGCGCGTCGGTGGCGTCCGCCAGTTGCTGATAGGCGGCGGCGGCCAGGAACACGTCGCTGGCCTTCACGCTGATCTTGAATTCGTGGAAATCGTTGTCCTGCAGGATCTTGATGTGATCCAGCCCGGATTCGACCATCGCGTCCGGGCAAGGTTCGCCGTATTTCTCCAGCAGGTGCCGCTCCAGCGACCCGGCATTCACGCCGATGCGGATCGAGCAGCCGTGGTCCTTGGCGGCCTTGATGACCTCGCGCACGCGGGCGGCGTCGCCGATATTGCCGGGGTTGATGCGCAGGCAGGCCACGCCCGCCTCGGCCGCCTCGATGGCGCGCTTGTAGTGGAAATGGATGTCGGCCACGATCGGCACTGGGCTTTCGCGGCAAATCTCGCGCAGCGCCCGCGTGGTTTCCTGGTCGGGGGCCGAAATCCGCACGATGTCAGCGCCCGCATCGGCGGCCCGGATCACCTGGTCCAGCGTCGCGCGCACGTCGTGGCCGTCCGTATTGGTCATGGTCTGCACGCTGATCGGCGCGTCGCCGCCCACCGGAACGCGGCCCACCATGATCTGGCGCGACTTCCGACGCTGAATGTTGCGCCAGGGACGGATCGGGTTCAGCGACATGGATGCCTCCGGGCGGTTCGCCCCTTGCAGATAAGGCATCAAGGCCAGGGCGGCAACCGCCGCACGGGGCTTTGATCGTTCAGGCAGGCAGGCGCAGCGCGGTCATGACACTGGCCAGCGTGTTGCGCGGCAGCATCAGCAGCATCTTGCCCTCGATCCGCAGGGTCACCACCCCGTTCGCCCGGTTCGAGGTGCCGACCCGCCCGCCCGGCGCGAATTCGATTCCCTCGATCGGCCATTCCAACCCGGTGCTGATCCCGCGCGCCGGCCCCATCGGATACAGAGACACTCGCGTTCCCGGCATCAGCGGCAGGGTCAGCCGGGGGGGCGCGACAAACACCACATCGTCAGAGGCCAGCATGATCACCAGCGGCCGGGGCGTGGAAGCCATCGCGGTCAGCGCCGACAGCGTGTGATCCAGCCGCAGCCCGGAAAAGCCCACAGCCATCACGAAGGGCGCGGCGATCCGGGTCAGGCATTTGGTGAAATCGGTGCTGTCCTGCTCGGCCACATGATGGATGCGCCCGGCCGGGATCAGCTTGCGCGCGCCCACCGTGATGCTGTCCAGATCGCCGATCACCCAATCGGGCGGTTGCCCCAAGGCAAGCGCCCGGTCCGCGCCGCCATCCGCCGCGACCAGCGTCGGCGCCACCGCCAGCGCGGTTTGCAGGTCATAAGGGGTGGCGACACCGCCGCCGATCACGGTGACGCCCCGGTCGGAAATGACCAGGGGCGGGATCATTCCTCGCGCCCGATGCCAGAGAAGATCCGCTTGAAGGGCAGGATCCACAGGACGCCAAGACCGACATAGATGGCGATCTCGACCAGAATCGGCTGGCGGCCGAAGCGCGCGTCCATCCAGTTGACCAGCGTCACCGCCGCGACGATGTAGAGGGGCAGCCCGACCACCAGGATCAGCAGCGACAGCCTCTTGCGCGTCTTCAGGTTCATCGGCGCTGCCCTTTGCCTTGGTTCAAATATCCCGGGGGTCGCCGACCCCCGCTTCAATCCGCGAAAGGATCCGTCACCAGGATCGTATCGTCCCGTTCCGGGCTGGTCGAGAGCAGCGCGACCGGGCACTGGATCAGTTCCTCGACCCTGCGGACATACTTGATCGCCGCCGCCGGAAGATCGGCCCAGGACCGCGCGCCCTGGGTCGATTCCTGCCAGCCGTCCATTTCCTCATAGATCGGCGTGACCCTGGCCTGCAACGCGGCGGCGGTCGGAAGATAGTCGTATTTCACCCCGTCGATTTCATACCCCACGCAGATCTTCAGCGTGTCGAAGCCGTCCAGCACATCCAGCTTGGTCAGCGCGATGCCGTTCACGCCGGAAATCGCGCAGGTCTGGCGCACCAGCACCGCGTCGAACCAGCCGCAGCGCCGCTTGCGGCCCGTGACGGTGCCGAATTCATGGCCGCGCTCGCCAAGCCGCTGCCCGTCCGCGTCGTGCAATTCGGTCGGGAACGGGCCTTCGCCCACGCGGGTGGTGTATGCCTTGACGATCCCCAGAACGAAGCCGATGGCCGACGGCCCCATGCCGGTCCCCGATGCCGCCATCCCCGACATGGTGGTCGAACTGGTGACATAGGGATAGGTGCCGAAGTCGATGTCCAGCAGCGAACCCTGCGCGCCCTCGAACAGGATGCGCTTTCCGGCCTTGCGGGCGTCGGCCATGATCTTCCAGACCGGCTGGGCATAGGGCAGCAGCTTCGGCGCGATCTCCATCAGCTTGGCCTTCAGCTCGGCCCGGTCGATGGGGGTGGCGCCCAGCCCCTGGCGCAGCGCGTCGTGATGGGCCAGCAGCCGGTCCAGGCGCGCGTCCAGCGTTTCCTCGTCGCCCAGGTCGGCCACGCGGATGGTGCGGCGGCCCACCTTGTCCTCATAGGCGGGGCCGATGCCGCGCCCGGTGGTGCCGATCTTGGCCTTGCCCGCGGCTTCCTCGCGCAGCTTGTCCAGATCCTGGTGCAGCGGCAGGATCAGCGGGGTGTTTTCCGCGATCATCAGATTCTCGGTGGAAATCGCCACGCCCTGCGCGGTCAGCTTGTCGATCTCTGCGAACAGCGACCACGGGTCCAGGACGACGCCATTGCCGATCACCGCCAGCTTGCCCGCCCGGACAATGCCCGATGGCAGCAGCGACAGCTTGAAGACCGTGTTGCCGATGACCAGCGTATGCCCGGCGTTATGGCCGCCCTGGAAGCGGGCGATGACATCGGCCCGTTCGGACAGCCAATCGACGATCTTGCCCTTGCCCTCGTCGCCCCATTGCGCGCCGACAACCACCACATTGGCCATGAACGGTCCTTCCATTCCACGAAAAAGTCCGGCGCCGGGTCTAGCGCAAGGCCGGGCCGGGGGAAAGCCGCGATTTGCCGCCCTTTCCCTTTCGCCCCGCAGCGATTAGGGTCGCGGCCGGATTGGAAAGGTGCAGGCATGTCGTTTTTCACCAAGCTGCGGGATCGGCTGACGCGATCCTCCGCGAAGATCGGCGAAGGATTGGACGGCATTGTCGAGGCCGCGCCCCAAGCCGCCGAACCCGCCCCCGCGCCTGTTCCCGCGCCCGCGCCCGGTCTGGTCGGCCGCCTGTTCGGCACGACCCCCGCCAAGCCCGAGGAACCGCGCCGTGCGCTTGACGACGAGATGCTGGAGGAACTGGAGGACATGCTGGTCCAGGCCGATCTTGGCGTGGACACCGCGCTGCGCGTGACGGCCAACATCGCCGAGGGCCGGATGGGCCGCCGCCTGTCCTCGACCGAACTCAAGGAACTGCTGGCGGCCGAGATCGCGCGCATCATGACTCCGGTCGCCCGCCCCCTGCCCCTTTATCCCAAAAAACCGCAAGTCGTGCTGGTCGTGGGCGTGAACGGCGCGGGCAAGACCACCACCATCGGCAAGCTGGCCAGCCAGTTCCGCGCGGCGGGCAAGTCGGTGATGATCGCGGCGGGCGACACTTTCCGCGCGGCGGCGGTGGAACAGTTGCAGATCTGGGGCCAGCGCGCGGGTGTGCCGGTGATGGTCGCGGCCCAGGGCAGCGACCCCGCCAGCCTCGCCTTCGACGCCATGTCCCGCGCCGAATCCGAAGGCGCCGACCTGCTGATGATCGACACGGCGGGCCGCTTGCAGAACCGCCAGGATCTGATGGAGGAACTGGCCAAGATCGTCCGCGTGATCCGCAAGAAGGATCCGACCGCGCCGCACAACACGCTGCTGGTGCTGGATGCGACCACGGGACAGAACGCGCTGAACCAAGTGGAAACCTTCCGCCAACTGGCGGATGTGTCAGGCTTGGTGATGACGAAGCTGGACGGCACGGCGCGCGGCGGCGTTCTGGTGGCCCTGGCCGACCGCTTCGGCCTGCCCATCCATGCCATCGGCGTGGGCGAACAGATCGACGATCTGGACGCCTTCGACGCGGACGATTTCGCCCGCGCCCTGGTCGGCCTTTAGCGGACAGGCCGGATGACGCCATCCGGCCCGCTCCGGGGTCAGAGCCTGTCCTGAATGGGCGAGCCGTCCTTTTCCTCGAACAGCTGCGCGGCGTTGGCCGCATCGGCGGACAGCCACAGCTTGCCGCCATCCACCGACGAAACGTTCGCCAGCGGCAGATAGTGGTGGTGGTCCCTGGACTGGCCATGGGCCTCGTCCTTGCGGGTCAGCTTGATGCGGTCGCCGTCCATGTGGTCCACCTTGCCCACATGCACGCCGTCGGCGCCGACCACTTCCATATGTTCCTTGATCTGGCTTGCATCGACCATGTCGCTTCTCCTGTACTCGGCCGTTATCGGCAGATGACAGGGTGACAACGCCACACCGGGCCAAGGCGATCCATCGACCGCGCAGGACCAGCGTTTATGCGGCCAGACGCGCCAGAAAGGCCTGAACCTCGGGGGATTCCATCGCCCGGCGGCCCGCGAACAGCGTGGCCTGAGACCGCAGGATCGGTTCCTCGGCCAGGATCTTCAGGTTGTTGGCCCGCAGCGTTTCCCCGGAGGATGTGATGTCGGCGATGGCCTCGGCGGTCTGGTTGGCCACCGTGCCCTCGGTCGCGCCCTGCGAATCGACAAGCTGGTAATCGGCGACCTCATGCGCGGCCAGCCAGGCGCGGACAAGCCGGTGGTATTTGGTGGCGATCCGCAGCCGGAAGCCATGCGCGGCGCGGAAATCGCGGCAGACGGAATCGAAATCGTCCAGGCTATCGCAATCGGTCCAGCATTCCGGCACCGCCAGGATCAGGTCGGCATGGCCGAATCCCATCGCCGTGACCTCGGCCACGTCCGAAGCCCAGCCCGCCAGCTTCTCGCGCACCAGGTCGGTGCCGGTGACGCCCAGTTCGATCCGGCCCGCCGCCAGTTCGCGCGGGATCTCGCCCGCCGACAGCAGCACCAGCGTGACGCCCTCGGCACCCTCGACCCGGCCGGCATATTCACGGTCCGAGCCGCTGCGCGACAGCCGGACGCCGCGATCCGCGAACCAGTCGAAAGTCTGCTCCATCAGCCGCCCCTTGGACGGCACGCCCAGCCGGATCATGCCGCAGCCTCCAGTTCGGCCAGCACGCCGGGGCGGATGATGCCGCCGACCGCCGGGATCTCGCGGCCCTTGCCCAGCATCCGCGTCAGCGCGTCATAGCGCCCGCCTGACGCGACGGGCGGCAGGCCGGGCCGCGTCGCAAGGAAACTGAAGGTGAAGCCGTCGTAATATTCCATCGTCGTGCGGCCGTGGCTGGCGTCGAAGATCACACCCGAAGGGTCGATTCCCTGCCCGCCGATGGCGGCAAGCCGCGTCTCGATCCGCTGGACGGCGGGGGCGATGGCGGGCATTTCCCCGGCCAGGTCGCGCAGGGCGGCGACGGCCTGGGGCGCGGGCGCGCGCAGGGCGAACAGCCGCTTCAGCCGGTCGGACCACAGCGGCGGCAAAGGCGGTTCAGCCGCATCGGCACGCAGCCGGGCGATGCGGGCCTGCATCTCATCCTCGCCGCGCAGCCCGGCCCAGGGGGCGGTGACTGCGGGAAAGTCGCGCGGCAGGGCCGGTGCCGAGAACCGATCCAGCAGCCGCTGGAACCGCCCCGGCCGCCAGATGTGGTGCAGCAGGGCCGCCCGCCGCGCGTCCGACACCGGCAACCCGCGCACCGCGTCCATCAAAAGCCCCATGTCCCCCGTTTCCGCCGACAGGCCATAGGGCGCCAGAAGCCGGTGGAACAGCGCGAAGACCTCGGCATCGGCGCCGGGATGGCGGGAAAACAGCTCCAGCCCGCATTGCAGGTATTCGTTGTCGCGCAGGTGTTCGGGGCGCAGGTCGCCCATGTCCTGCTTGCGGAAAACCTCGCCCAGGTAACAGTAACGGGCGGGTTCGGCGCCGTTTTCCATATGCGCCTGCACCACCGGCACGGTGAAATCGGGGCGCAGCATCATCTCACCCCGGATCGGGTCGGCGGTGACATAGGCGCGGGCGCGGATGTCCTCGCCATAGAGATCCAGAAGGGCGCCCGCAGGCAGCAGCAGGTCGGGCGCGACCTCGACCGCGCCCGCCGCGCGGAACGCCGCCAGAAGGCGCTGGCCCACCGCCTGCTTGTCGCGCTTGGGGATCATCCGAGGATCCGCCGCACTTCCGCGACCAGATCGGCGCGGGAAACCTCGGTCTGGGCGGGCTGGGCCTTCCATTCGTCGTGGCTGGCCTCGGCTGCGATGCGCGCGCCAAGGACCAGATCCTTGACCTGCACCACGCCGCGCGCGGCCTCGTCCCCGCCCTGGATGACCGCCACCGGCGCACCGCGCTTGTCGGCATATTTCAACTGATTGCCGAAGTTCTTGGGGTTGCCCAGATAGACCTCGGCCCGGATGCCAGCCGCGCGCAGATCGGCGGCCATGGCCTGGTAATCGGCCATCCGGTCACGGTCCATCACCGTCACGACCACCGGCCCCTGGGCCTCCTCCCCCGCCAGCCCCTTGGCGCGCAGCGCGGCCAGCAGCCGGTCCACGCCGATGGAAACGCCGGTCGCCGGAACCTTCTGGCCGGTGAACCGCTCGACCAACCCGTCATAGCGCCCGCCGCCCGCGACCGACCCGAACTGCCGCTTCCGGCCCTTCTCGTCCAGAATCTCGAAGGTCAGCTCGGCCTCGAACACCGGGCCGGTATAATAGCCAAGCCCCCGCACGATCGACGGATCGATAATCGCACGATCCTCGCCCACGCCCATCGCCGCCAGCATCGCAGCGATCTGGGCCAATTCGCCCACACCTTCAGCGCCGATGACCGATCCGCCCACCGCTGCGCGCAGGTTTTCCAGCGTGGCCGCATTGTCCGCCCCTTTCGAGGTCAGGAAGGCCAGCACCGGCGCCGCCTGCGCCTGGGACAGCCCCACCCCCTCGATCTCGGCACCGCTGTCATCCTTGCGGCCGACCGTCAGCAGCGCCAGCACGCCGTCGCGGCCCACCTTGTCGAACTTGTCGATCTGACGCAGCACGTCGTCGGCCTGGTCGGGGCGCACCTCGGCCGCTTCCAGGACGCCGTTCAGAACCTTGCGGTTGTTGATCCGCACGATGTAATCGCCGCGCGCGATGCCCACCGCCTCCAGCGCATCGGCCAGCATCGCGCAAATCTCGGCATCCGCCGCCACGCTGGCCGACCCGATTGTATCCGCATCGCATTGATAGAACTGCCGGAACCGTCCCGGCCCCGGCTTTTCGTTGCGCCAGACCGGCCCCATCGCATAGCGACGATAGGGCGAGGGCAGGTCGTTGCGGAACTGCGCCGCCACCCGCGCCAGCGGCGCCGTCAGATCGTATCGCAGCGCAAGCCAGTCGCCCGACCCGCCGCCGGGCACGGCTTCCTCTTGCCAGGCGAAGACGCCGGCGTTGGGGCGGTCCACGTCGGGAAGGAACTTGCCAAGCGCCTCAACCGTCTCGACGGCGCTGGTTTCCAGGGGATCGAAGCCGTGGCGGTGATAGATTTCGGCGATCCGGTCCAGCATCACCTTGCGTTCGGTCACGTCCGCGCCGAAATAGTCGCGAAAGCCCTTGGGCGTTTCCGCCTTGGGACGGGGCTGTTTTTTCTGATCTTTCGCCATGGTCCTGCCTTTCCGGCCAATCCGTGGCTGCCTTAACCGAAGGGGCCGATATGGACAAGAACGCCGACAACCGAATCCGCGCCGTCGAGGAAACGCTGGCCCACCTGACCCGCGTGACCGACGACCTGAACGAGGTCATCGCCCGCCAGGACGCCGAAATCGCGATCCTGACCCGCCGGGTCGAGATGCTGATGCGCTTCGCCGCCGAACAGCAGGCCGAGGCCGAAGGTTCGATTCCCCTGGCCGACCAACGCCCGCCGCATTGGTAGGCTCTTCACCTTTGCTTAAATATCCTCTGGGGGTCCGGGGGGCGAAGCGCCCCCGGCTTTTTCACCCGCGCATCTGCCGGAACAGGGCGGCCAGATGCTCGGTGGACGCGTCATGCCCCGGCGCGTCCTCGCCCTTCAGCAGGGGTTCCACCTTCAGCGCCAGTTCCTTGCCCAGTTCCACGCCCCACTGGTCGAAGCTGTTGATCCCCAGGATCACGCCTTCCACGAACACCCGGTGTTCATACAGCGCGACGATCTGGCCCAGCGTGAAGGGCGTCAGCTTCTCGATCAGTAGCGTGGTCGAGGGGCGGTTGCCGGGAAACACCCGGTGGCGCGCCTGGCGGTCCAGTTCCGCGCCCTCCAGCCCCTTCGCAGCCATCAGCGCGCGCGCCTCCTCCAGCGTGCGGCCGCGCATCAGCGCCTCGGACTGCGCCAGGCAGTTGGCGGCCAACAGGATGTGGTGATGCGCCAGATCCTCCTCATGGCCCTTCGCGGCCAGGATGAACTCGCAGGGAACGGGCGTCGTGCCCTGGTGGATCAGTTGATAGAAGGCGTGCTGGCCGTTGGTGCCCGGCTCGCCCCAGACGACCGGGCCGGACACCACGGTCAGGTCGGACCCGTCCATCGCCACGCGCTTGCCGTTCGATTCCATTTCCAGCTGTTGCAGATAGGCGGGCAGCCGCAGCAGCCGGTTGTCATAGGGCAGCACCGCGCGGGTCGGATAGCCGCAAACCTGGTGGTGCCAGATGCCGACCAGGGCCAGCAGCACCGGCAGGTTTTCGGCCAAGGGCGCGGCGCGGAAATGCGCGTCCATCGCGGCGGCGCCCGCCAGGAAGTCGTCAAAGCGTTCGTCGCCGATGGCCAGCATCAGCGACAACCCGATCGGCCCCCAGACGGAATAGCGCCCGCCGACCCAATCCTCGAACCCGAAGACGCGGCTGGCGTCGATGCCGAATTCCGCCGTCTTGCCGGTGGCCGAGGACAACGCCACGAATTGCGCCGCCGGATCGGTCACGGTGCGGCCCATCCAGTCGCGGGCGGTCTGGGCGTTGGTCATCGTCTCGATGGTGGTGAAGGTCTTGGACGCGACAATCACCAGCGTCGTCGCCGGATCCAGGCCCTTCAGCGTGTCGGCGATGTCGGCGCCGTCCACATTGCTGACGAAATGCGTGCGCGGCCCGTCGTGATAGGGCGCCATCGCCAGCACCGCCATATAGGGGCCAAGGTCGGATCCGCCGATGCCGATATTGACCACATCGGTGATCTTGCCGCCCTGTCCCGTGAAAGCGCCCGAGCGCACGTCGCGGGCGAAATCGGCCATGCGATCATGGGTTTCGCGCACGGCGGGCATCACGTCCCGGCCGTCCACCGTCACGCTGCCGCGCAGATTGCGCAGGGCAGTGTGCAGGACCGCGCGGCCCTCGGTCTCGTTGATCTTCTGACCCGAGAACATCGCCTCGCGCCGGGCGGCCACATCGGCACTTTCGGCCAGTTCGATCAGCAGGTCGCGCGCGCCCTTGTCGATCATGGTCTTCGACCAGTCGAAAACCAGGCCGTCGGCCTGGGTCGCAAAGGCGCGGGCGCGGGCCGGATCGGCGGCGAACAGGTCGGTGATCCGCGTATCGTGCTGCGCCGCGCGATAGGCGCCCAGGCGGGTCCAGATGTCGGTCATTCGGGAAGGCTCCTTCGGGCGGATCATTCGGCCCAGTGAACAGTCGCGTTGTCCAGGAAGGCGCGGATCGGCGCCTGGATCGGGTCCAGCTTCTGCGCGCGCTCCAGCGCCTCGCGCTTTTCCGGTCCCATCAGCAGGACATGGATGTTCATGGCATCGGCAAGGGCGGGCCGGGTCAGGGTGACGCGCGGCTCCTCGGCGCCCTCGGCGCGGATCGGCAGGACAAGGGGGGCGTCGGCGGCCAGCCCCTCGGCCAGGCGGTCGGCGCCGGGGAACAGGCTGGCGGTGTGCATGTCGTTGCCCATGCCCAGCAGCACGACGCTGATCGGCAGGTGCGGGCGGATCGCCTCGGCCAAGGCCGGGGCGGCCTCGACGGGCGTGGACGCCCCCGTGTAAAGGTCGATGTAGTTCGCAGCGGCCGCCCGGTCGCGCAGCAGGTGGCGGCGCAGCAGGCGGCCGTTCGACCGCTTGTGGTCGCCGTCCACCCAGCGTTCGTCGCCCAGGAACACCGTGACGCGGGACCAGTCGATATCGGCCCCGCTCAGCGTCTCGAAGACCAGGGTGGGCGAGGTGCCGCCCGGCACGCAGAGGCTGGCGGCGTCGCCCGTGCGCAGTTGCTGCGCCAGTTGCGAGGCGATCTGGTCGGCCAGCGACAAGGCCAGCATCTCTCGATCGGGATATTCCTTCAATTCCATGGTCATGCGCGAATTTCCCTCCATCGGCGATTGTCCCGATGCATCAGGCGCAACGCCTCCTCGGGGCCAGAGGATCCCGCGTCATAGGGTTCCGGCCGCCGCTTGCTGTCTTCCCAGGCGGCGATGATCGGATCCGTCCAGGCCCAGGCGGCCTCGACCTCGTCGCCGCGCATGAACAGGGTCTGGTTGCCGCGGATCACATCCATGATCAGCCGTTCATAGGCATCGGGCATGTCGCTGCCATCCGCGCCAAGCGCCTCGGCGAAGGACATGTCCAGGGGCACCTGCACCAGCCGCATTCCCCCCGGCCCCGGTTCCTTGATCATCACCTTGAGGTTCATACCCTCGTTCGGTTGCAGGCGGATGACAAGCTCATTCGCCTTGGGGGCGCCGCTGTCGTCAAAGATCGAGTGCGGCGGCTCGCGGAACACGATGGCGATCTCGCTGGTGCGGGCGCGCAGCTTCTTGCCGGTGCGCAGATAGAAGGGCGTGCCCTGCCACCTCCAGTTGGAAATGCAGACCTTCATCGCGACATAGCTTTCGGTCCGCGAATCGGGGTTTTCCGAATCCTCGACATAGCCGCTGGACTTGCCGTCGCCCTGATACTGGCCGCGCACGATGTCGCCCGGCTCGACCGGCTGCAAGGCGCGGATCACCTTCAGCTTTTCGTCGCGCACCGCGTTCGGGTCGAAGTGATAGGGCGGCTCCATCGCGATCAGGCACAGAAGCTGCATCATATGGTTCTGCACCATGTCGCGGATCGCGCCGGACTTGTCGTAATAGCTGCCGCGCCCGGCCACGCCCACGGTTTCCGCGACCGTGATCTGGACGTGATCGACGTATTGGGAATTCCACAGCGGTTCGAACAGGATGTTCGCGAACCGCACGGCCATCAGGTTCTGGACGGTTTCCTTGCCCAGGTAATGATCGATCCGATAGATCTGTTCCTCGGCAAAATGGCGCGCCAGGGTCGCGTTCAGCGCGCGGGCGGTTTCCAGGTCGCGACCGAACGGCTTTTCCACCACGATGCGGCTTTTCTCATCCGCGATGCCGTGGCTGGCCAGCCGGCTGGCGATGTCGCCGAACAGCGCCGGCGCGACCGAGAAATAGAAGGCATGGACCGCGCCGGGCCGGATTCGCGATTTCAGGTCGGTCCAGCCGCCCTCGCCCTTGGCGTCGATGGGGGTATAGCCCAGCAATTCCAGGAACTGCGCCAGGCGCGGATCGTCGGCGGAAATGCCGCCGAATTCCACGATGGCCTTCGCGGCCTCGGACCGGAAAGCGGCATCGTCCTGATCTGTCCGCGCCGCGCCGATGATCCGCGCGCTTTCGGGGATCTGTCCCGCAACGAAGCGGCGGAACAATCCGGGCAGGATCTTGCGCTGAGCCAGATCGCCGGTGGCACCAAAAATCACCAGATCGAAGTCATCGACCGGAATGACGCGCGAGACCATGCTGTCCTCCTTGAGGCTGGGGATCGCCATATCTCTTGTTAGCGTTAACAGCAACTCGGATCAACCTTTCAGCGCTTTGGCCAGCCGGGGCAGGCGGCTGCGTTTCAGCATCTGGGCGACGGTCATGTCGCCGCCCATCGCCGCAGCCTTGTCGCGCGCGGTCCCCACCGCCAGGGCCACAGCGCCGGGATCGGCGGCGTGCAGATCCAGCAGGAAGGCGTCGGGATGGACGGCGCGCAATCCAAGCCCCGCCATCAGCCCCTGGGGAAAGTCGCGCAGGTTGGCGGTGACGACCAGGCTCGCGCGCCCCGCCAAAGCGGCCTCGACCACATGGCGGTCGGCGGGATCGGGGAAGTCCAGGTCGATCGCGCGGCTGCCGCCGTCGGGCAGTTCGGCCTGGGGAAAGCGGTTGCGCAGCAGCGCGATCTCGGCCCCCGCCACGGCGTCCTGATCGCTGCCGAGCCGGGACGCGGCGGCGCGCCATTCCGCCAGGATCCGGGGGGACCACAGCGGCGTGTAAAGCCCCGCCCCCGCCAGATCGGTCAGGATTTCCCGCAGGACGGTCGGGAACAGGACATTGGCGTCAAGGACCGCGCGCATCAGTCCAGCCGGAAGAACAGCGCCTTGAGATAGCCGGTCTCGGCCAGTTGCGGCAGCGTCGGGTGATCCGGCCCGGACTGGCCGGTATGGATCAGCACCCCGCGCCGCCCGCCGCGCCCGATGCCCCGCGCGCTGACATTGCGGAAGGCGGTCAGGTCGGCCGCGTGGCTGCAACTGCACAGCACCAGATAGCCGCCGGCAGCGACCAGCGGCGCCGCCAGTTTCGCCACGCGTTCGTAGGCGCGCAGGCCCGCCTCCAGGGCCGGTTTGGCGGGGGCGAAGGCAGGCGGGTCGCAGACCACCAGATCGAATCGGCGGCCATCGAGGGCCATCTGCTCCATCGCCTTGAAGGCGTCGGATTGCACGGTTTCCAGACGGTCGGCGGCATTCATGCGCGCTGCCCCGCCCTGGGCCAGTTCCAGGGCCGCCGCGCTGCCGTCCACGCAGGTGGCATGGGCCGCCCCGGCCGCCAGGGCCGCCAGCCCGAAGCCGCCGACATGGCTGAACATGTCCAGCACCGATGCGTCCTTCGCCAACCGCTGCGCGAAGGCGTGGTTGGGCCGCTGGTCGAAGAACAGCCCGGTCTTCTGCCCGCCCATCAGGTCGGCCAGATAGGTCGCGCAGTTCATCGGCACCGCCACGGGTTCGGCGGGCGCCTGCCCGCGCAGAACCTCCATCCGCTCCTCAAGACCCTCAAGCCCGCGCGCCCGGCCCTGCCCGTTCAGGATCACCGTGGACACGCCCGTGACCCGGATCAGCGCATCGGCCAGGTCGTCGGCCATCCGGTCCGCCCAGGCCGCGTTCGGCTGGATCACCGCCGCATCGCCGAAGCGGTCGATCACCAGGCCCGGCAGCCCGTCCGCCTCGGCATGGACCAGCCGATAGAACGGGGCGTCATACAACCGTTCGCGCATTTGCAAGGCGCGCGCCAACCTGGCCGCCAGCCAGGCGCCGTCGATCCGGGCATCGGGGTCGGTGTCCATCACCCGCCCGACGATCTTGGAGTTGGGATTGACCGTCACCAGCCCCAGGGGCTTGCGTTCGGCATCCTCCAGCACGGCGAAACCGCCCGGCGCGATGGCGCGGCTGCGGCGGTCCAGCACCGCCTCGTCGGCGAAGACCCAGGGAAAGCCGTGGCGGATCGCCTGGGGCTTGGATTTCGGGCGCAGGCGCAGCACGGGCAGGTCGGTCATCGGATCATCCTTTCGCGCCCCGGATCTGGCATGGCGCCCGGCCCGGCACAAGGCCGTCGCGCGATCCCCGCCGCCGCGACAAGCACAGTTGAACCGTTAACGCTAACATCGTATATACTCCTTGGAAGAAGGAGCCAGCCATGACCCTGCACGCCACCATCGACCGCGTCACCGACAGGATCCGCGCCCGGTCCCGGACCACGCGGGACGCCTATCTGACCAAGATCGCCCGCGCGGCCGAGGATGGTCCCCGCCGCGCCCATCTGTCCTGCGGCAACCAGGCCCATGCCTATGCCGCCATGCCCGACAAGGAAGACCTGGCCCTGTCGCGCAAGCCGAATATCGGCGTCGTCACCGCCTATAACGACATGCTGTCGGCCCATCAGCCCTACGAGCGTTACCCCGACCTGATCCGCCGCGCGGGCCAGGCGGCGGGCGCCACGGTCCAGGTCGCGGGCGGCGTCCCCGCCATGTGCGACGGCGTGACCCAGGGCCGCGCGGGGATGGAGCTGTCGCTGTTCTCCCGCGACGTGATCGCCCTGGCGGCGGGCGTGGCGCTGTCGCACGACTGTTTCGACGCCGCGCTGTATCTGGGCGTCTGCGACAAGATCGTGCCGGGCCTGGTGATGGCCGCCGCGACCTTCGGCCATATCCCCGCCGTCTTCCTGCCCGCCGGTCCGATGCCTTCGGGCCTGCCCAATGACGAGAAATCCCGCATCCGCCAGCAATTCGCGGCGGGCGAGGTCGGGCGCGACGCGCTGATGGCGGCCGAGATGGCGTCCTATCATTCGCCCGGCACCTGCACCTTCTACGGCACCGCGAACAGCAACCAGATGCTGATGGAGTTCATGGGCCTGCACCTGCCCGGTTCCAGCTTCGTGAACCCCAACACCCCGCTGCGCGAGGCCCTGACCGTCGCGGGCGTCGAACGCGCCGCCGCCATCACCCGCCTGGGCAACGACTTCCTGCCCGCAGGCGAGATTCTGGACGAAAAGGCCTTCGTGAACGGCATCGTCGGCCTGATGGCGACGGGCGGATCCACGAACCTGGTCATGCACATCCCCGCCATGGCCAAGGCGGCGGGCATCCTGATCGACATTCAGGACTTCCACGACATCTCGGAATCCGTGCCGCTGATGGCGCGCGTCTATCCCAACGGATTGGCCGACGTGAACCACTTCCACGCGGCGGGCGGCATCGGCTACATGATCGGGCAGCTGCTGGACGCGGGGCTGCTGCATCCCGACGTGAAGACCATCAACGGCACCGGCCTGGACGGCTATACCGCCGAGCCGAAGCTGGACGGCGACCGTATCCGGTGGGAGGAAGGATCCCGCCAGACCCTGAACGACAAGATCCTGCGCCCCGCCCACGATCCCTTCGCCCGCACCGGCGGGTTGAAGCAGCTTCAGGGCAACCTGGGTCGCGGCGTCATCAAGGTCAGCGCCGTCGCCCCCGAACGCCATGTCATCGAGGCGAAGGCGCGCGTCTTCTCCGACCAGGAACAGGTCAAGGCGGCCTTCAAGGCGGGCGAGTTCACCGAGGACACCATCGTGGTGGTCCGCTTCCAGGGGCCGCGCGCGAACGGGATGCCCGAACTGCATTCGCTGACGCCGATCCTGGCCGTGCTTCAGGACCGGGGCTTCAAGGTGGCCCTGCTGACCGACGGCCGCATGTCCGGCGCTTCGGGCAAGGTTCCCGCCGCCATCCATATCTCGCCCGAAGCCTCGGCCGGCGGCCCCCTGGCGCGCGTCCGGGACGGCGACCCGATCCGCCTGGACGCGGTGTCCGGCACCATCGACTGCCTGGCCCCCGGCTTCGAAGCTCGCCCCGCCGCAGCCTTCGACCCCGCCCCCAGCAGCCAGGGCATGGGCCGCGAGCTGTTCGCCGCCTTCCGCGCCGTCGCCGGCCCCGCGACCGAGGGCGCGGGCGTGGTCGTGTGATCTTGGACCTTGGCTGGCAGCGCGGCCGCCGAGGCCGCGCTTGCGCCCCAGGTGGCACCCGATGCAATCGTCCTCCTAGACGGAGCGCATCACTACAAAGCCATCGCTAAGGCCCGCGGGATCACCTTACCCAGTGCCCATCGAAGGCCGCCGTGGATCCCGGACGCCCAGGCTCATCACCTCAACAGCGTCGATGGGCTGCATGTGGAATGGAGACACTGGTTTCGCAAGATCTGGCGTGATCCGGCGACAAATAACCTCGACGGCTACACACTCTGGATGGCAGCCCGTCGAGGCGCCGATCCGCTTGCTGAGATTCCCAAGGCTAAGTGCTTGCCCCTACCCGCCGCTCGATCGCCACCCAGATCGCCTCGGCTGCGTTGATCCCGTCGAACCGCTCCAGTTCCTGGATCCCCGTGGGCGAGGTCACGTTGATCTCGGTCAGCCAGCCATCGATCACGTCGATGCCGGTGAAGATCAGGCCCTTTTCGCGTAAGCTCGGGCCGATGCGGCGGCAGATCTCGTATTCGCGCTCGGTCAGGCCGATCTTTTCCGCGCGCCCGCCCACGTGCATGTTCGACCGCGCCTCGCCCGTTTGCGGGACGCGGTTGATGGCGCCGACCGGCTCTCCGTCCACCAGGATGATGCGCTTGTCGCCCTTGCTGACGGCATGGATGTATTTCTGCGCGATCATCGGCTCGCGGCTTATCCCTGCGAACAGTTCCAGCAGCGCCGACAAATTCCGGTCCTCGGGGTCCAGGTGGAAGACCCCTGCCCCGCCATTGCCGTAAAGCGGCTTGACGATGATGTCGCCGTGCCGGTCGCGGAAGGCGCGGATCGCGGCGGGGTCGCGGGCGATCATGGTGGGCGGCGTCAGGTCGGGGAAATCCAGCACCATCAGCTTTTCGGGACAGTTGCGCACCCAGAACGGATCATTGACCACCAGCGTCCCCGGATGCACCCGGTCCAGCAGGTGGGTCGAGGTGACATAGGCCATGTCGAAGGGCGGATCCTGGCGCAGCCAGACCACGTCGAAATCGGACAGGTCGACCTCGGCCCAGTCGCCGAAGGCGACGTGGTTGCCCTGTTCGCGGCGCAGCGTGACGGGGCGGCCCCGCGCGATCACCCGGCCCTCGTCATAGCGCAGTTGATCCACGGTGTACTGGAACAGCCTGTGGCCGCGCGCCTGGGCCTCCAGCCCGATGCGGAAGGTGCTGTCGGCAGTGATCGAGACATCCTCGATCGGGTCCATTTGCAGGGCGACATACAGGCTCATGCGGTTCTCCTTGCGGGGGCTGGGATGCTTGTCGCGCGGCGCGGGGCGGGATGCAAGCGTTGCACCGGGCGCGGCGGCGGCGTAGGGGCGGTGAAACCGCAGCGAAAGGACAGGCGATGGCCGACGAGGATTATGTCTATGACGAGGCGACCGGCGAATGGCGCCCGGCTTCGGAAATCGCGGCCGAGGCGGCGGCTGGCGCCGTAGTGCGCGACGCGGCGGGCAACCCGCTGGCCGATGGCGACCAGGTGGTGCTGGTCAAGGATCTGAAGGTCAAGGGCGCGGGCCAGACGCTGAAGCAGGGGACCGTGATCCGGTCGATCCGCCTGACCGACAACCCCGAAGAGCTCGACTGCCGCCACGACACGATCAAGGGGCTGGTGCTGCGGACCGAGTTCGTGCGCAAACGCTGAACGTCCCGCGCGGCTTGGACTTGCACCGCCTTCGCGGCGGATGATAGACGGAACGTCAACTTGGACAGGCCCGGCCGCGTGCCGACACGAAAGGCAAGACCCGCATGGCGATGGAGAAAACCAGCTTCGACAAGGGCGACCTTCTGGCCTGCGCGCGCGGGGAACTGTTCGGCCCCGGCAATGCGCAACTGCCCGAGCCGCCCATGCTGATGATGGACCGCATCACCGACATTTCCGAGGATCGCGGCGACCATGGCAAGGGCCATGTGGTCGCGGAATTCGACATCACCCCGGACCTGTGGTTCTTCGCCTGCCATTTCCCCGGCAATCCGATCATGCCGGGCTGCCTGGGCCTGGACGGGCTGTGGCAGTTGACCGGCTTCAACCTGGGCTGGCGGGGCTGGCAGGGGCGCGGCTATGCCCTGGGCGTGGGCGAGGTCAAGCTGACCGGCATGGTCCGCCCCGACCGCAAGCTTCTGCGCTATCACGTCGATTTCACGAAGGCCGTGCAGACACGGCGCCTGACCATGGGTGTGGCCGATGGCCGCGTCGAGGCGGATGGAGAGACCATCTATCAGGTCAGGGACATGAAGGTCGCGCTGTCATCCAGTTGATGGCGGCCATCTAACCAGAAGGAGGAAGGCCCCATGCGACGCGTCGTCATCACCGGCCTTGGCATCGTCTCGCCCATCGGCAACAACGCCGAGGAGGTGACCGAAAGCCTGAAACAGGGCCGTTCGGGCATCGTCTTCGCCCCCGAATATGCCGAACACGGATTCCGCAGCCAGGTCCACGGCATGCCGCAGATCGTGCTGGAGGATCACATCGACAAGCGCAACCTGCGCTTCATGGGTCCGGGCGCGGCCTACAACTTCATCGCCATGGAACAGGCGATCAAGGATTCGGGGCTTGAGGACGGCGACGTGTCGAACCCGCGCACCGGCCTGATCATGGGATCGGGCGGGCCGTCGACCAGCAACTTCTTCGAGGCGCACCAGACCGTCATCCAGAAGGGCAGCCCCAAGCGCATGGGGCCGTTCATGGTGACGCGCTGCATGTCCTCGACCAATTCGGCCTGCCTGGCGACGCCCTTCAAGATCAAGGGCGTGAACTACTCCATCACCTCGGCCTGTTCGACATCGGCGCATTGCATCGGCAATGGCGTGGAACAGATTCAGATGGGCAAGCAGGACATCGTCTTTGCCGGCGGCGGCGAGGAACTGGACTGGACGCTGTCCTGCCTGTTCGACGCGATGGGCGCCATGTCGTCGAAATACAACGACACGCCGCAGACGGCGTCGCGCCCCTATGACGCGACGCGCGACGGCTTCGTGATCGCAGGCGGCGGCGGCGTGGTCGTGCTGGAGGAACTGGAACACGCCCTGGCGCGCGGCGCCAAGATTTACGCCGAAGTGACCGGCTATGGCGCGACCAGCGACGGCTATGACATGGTCGCCCCGTCCGGCGAGGGCGGCGAGCGGTCGATGCGGCTGGCCCTGGCGACCCTGCCCGAGGGGCGGTCGGTCAGCTATATCAACGCGCACGGCACCTCGACCCCGGTGGGCGACATCGGCGAGGTCAAGGCGATCCGCCGCATCTGGGGCGAGGGCAACACGCCGCCGATCAGTTCCACCAAATCGCTTACCGGGCATTCCCTGGGCGCAACGGGTGTGCACGAGGCGATCTACAGCCTGCTGATGTTGCAAAATGACTTCATTGCAGCATCTGCAAATGTGACTACTCTGGACCCGGAGATCCAGCCGGGCGAGATTGCGACAAGCCGGGTGGACGATGCGGGACTGGATTCCGTGCTGTCGAACAGCTTCGGCTTCGGGGGCACCAATGCCACCCTGCTGATGTCGCGATACAAAGAATAAGAACGAGGTCATTGATGGGCGATCTTCTGAAGGGCAAGCGCGGGCTTGTGATGGGGGTCGCGAACGACCATTCCATCGCCTGGGGCATCGCGAAGGCGGTGGCCGCCCAGGGGGCCGAGCTTGCGTTTTCCTATCAGGGCGAGGCGTTCGGCAAGCGTGTGCAGCCGCTGGCCGCGCAGTTGGGGTCGGACTTCCTGCTGGACGTGGACGTGACCGACGACGCGTCGCTGGATGCGGCCTTCGCGGCCATCACCGAACGTTGGGGCAAACTGGATTTTCTGATCCACGCCATCGCCTTTTCCAACAAGAACGAACTGACCGGCCGGTTCATGAATACCAGCCGGGCGAACTTCAAGCACAGCCTTGAAATTTCCTGCTATTCCCTCATCGAGGTGGCGCGGCGCGCACATCCTCTGATGGCTGAAGGCGGGTCGCTGATCACCCTGACCTATGGCGGATCGAATCGGGTGACGCCCTTCTACAACGTCATGGGCGTGGCCAAGGCGGCGCTGGAATCGACCGTGCGTTATCTGGCGAACGACCTGGGCCCGGACGGGATCCGCGTGAACGCGATCAGCCCCGGACCGATGAAGACCCTGGCCGGCGCGGCCATCGGCGGGGCGCGCAAGACCTTCCGCCACACCGAGGCCAATGCGCCCCTGCGCCGGAACGCCACGCTGGAGGCGATCGGCGGCACCGCCGTCTGGCTGCTGTCGGACTGGGCCGCCTGCACGACCGGAGAGGTCGTGCTGGTCGATGGCGGCTATCATGTGCTGGGAATGCCGCAGAGCGAGAATTTGTGAAGTCGCACCGGGGGCGCTTCGCCCCCCGGACCCCCAGAGGATATTTGGGCACAGAAGATGGGCAAGGTCTTTACGGCAGGTGACGGGGCGCGGCTGGCCTATTCCGATGAGGGCGAGGGGCTGCCGGTCCTGTGCCTGTCGGGGTTGACGCGGAACATGGGCGATTTCGACTATGTCGCGCCGCATCTGTCGGGGGTGCGGCTGATCCGCATGGATTATCGCGGGCGGGGGCAGTCGGATTTCACCGGCGCCGCCACCTATACCGTCCCGCAAGAGGGCAAGGACGCCCTGGCGCTGCTGGACCATCTGGGGATCGACCGGGCGGCGGTGCTGGGCACGTCGCGCGGCGGGCTGATCGGGTTGCTGCTGGCCGCAGTGGCGCATGACCGGCTGCTGGGGCTGTGCCTGAACGATGTGGGGCCAGTGATCGAGCAGGCGGGGCTGGAGCGGATCTTCGATTATGTGGGGCGCAACCCGTCGGCGCGGACGCATCAGGCGCTTGCGGAACGGCTGCCTGCGGCGATGCCGGGCTTTGCCGATGTTGCCGACGGCCGCTGGCTGGAGGATGCGCGGCGGCATTACGAGGAAACGCCGGACGGGCTGCGGATCCGCTATGACCCCGCGCTGCGCGAGGCATTCCTGGCGGCGTTCGAAGGGGAAGCCCCCGACCTGTGGCCGCTGTGGGACGCGACGGCGGGCCTGCCCGTGGCACTGATCCGGGGGGCCAATTCGGACCTGTTGTCGGCGGAGGTCGCCGCCGACATGCTCCGCCGCCGTCCCGACACGATCTTCGCCGAAGTGCCGGGCCGCGCCCATGTGCCCTGGCTGGACGAACCCGAGTCGCTGGCCGCCATCGACGCCTGGCTGGACCGCTGCGGGCGTTAGAAGCGCATTCCGACACTGAAGCTGGCGCCCTCGGTGCCGATGCCGAAATCGGCGGCGCCGAAGCCGAAGCCGATCAGCGCGCCGGTCAGGGCCTGCTGCATCGTGTGTTCGCCCGCATGAACCCGGCTGGCCGCCGTCAGTCCCGCCGCGCCGTAAAGCCCGATCCCTGCCGCGCGGTCGTCGGGGAAGCACTTGCCCGCCAAGTCGGCCGCGCCGAAGGCGGCCGACGCGGAATGTCCCGACGGAAAGCCCCTACCCTCTCCGTTCGGGCGGACCGAGATCGGTGTGCCGTCCAGCCAGGTCTTCAGGCCCAGGACCACGACGGCTTGCAGGGCGCCCCGGATCGCGAAATCCTCCAGCCGGTCGTCGCGGGCGGCGCAGACGGCGGCAGCCAGGGGCAGGCCGTATTTCATCGCGGTGCCGAAATCCTCGAAGGGGTCGGCGGTTGCTGGCTGGGCCAGCATCGCCGCAAGTGCCGCAGCGGGCAGGATCTTCACCGCTGCATGCCCTCGACATATTCCATCAGCGCCACAAGCCGCACGGGCGTGGGCGTCAGCACGCCATCGCCCGCGTCATAGGGGATGGTCGGCCCGTCCAGCAGGTCGCCGAATTCCGGCATCGGCGATTCGCTGCGCCCCGGCGTGAAGCCATAGATATGGCCCATCACCTGAAGGCGCGGGAAGACGCCGCCGTTATCAGCGGCCACGCGGGTCAGATCGACCGGATGCGGCACCATCCCCTCGGCCGCGGGGCCGTCACCATGCCCTGCGGGGCCGTGGCAATCCACACACAGCGCATTGAAATCATTACGCGCCTGGGCCTGGTCGTTCGGGGTGGGCGCGCAGGCGGCGATCCCGCCCGCCATCGCCAGTCCGGTCAGGGCCGCCCCATATATCGCCTTCATCGCTGCCTCTCTGGTTGCTTTCGGGAAGTTTGCCCCGGCGGGATGGCTCAGGCAACCGCGTTCAGGCCGATCACCCGGTCCATGCGGGCGGCCAGGCCGTGGTTATGAGTGGCGATCAACGCCGACAGCCCGGTATCGCGGACCAGGGCCATCAGCATGTCGAACACCCGGTCCGAGGTTTCGGGATCCAGGTTGCCGGTCGGCTCGTCCGCCAGAAGCAGGCTGGGCGCATTGGCAAGCGCCCGGCAAAAGGCCACGCGTTGCTGTTCGCCGCCCGACAGTTGCGCAGGGCGGTGATCGGCACGATGCGACAGCCCGACCCGGCCCAACAGATCGGCGGCGCGGGCGGCGGCGTCGCGTTGGGAAATGCCGTTTGCCAGTTGCGGCAGGACGATGTTCTCGGCCGCGCTGAATTCGGGCAGCAGGTGGTGGAACTGATAGACGAAGCCCAGCTCGCGCCGCCGCGCCTCGGTTCGGGGCTTGTCCGGCAGGCCGGTCATGTCGCGCCCGTTCAGGATCACCCGGCCCGCATCGGGCGTGTCCAGCAGCCCGGCGATATGCAGCAGCGTCGATTTCCCCGCCCCCGAGGGCGCGACCAGGGCCACGACCTCGCCCCGCGCAACGGTCAGGTCCAGGCCGCGCAGTACCTCGACCGGGGCGGGGCCGCCCTTGCCATAGGTCTTGCCGACCGCTTCCAGGCGCAACACGTCATTCATAGCGCAGCGCCTCGACCGGGTTCATGCGCGCGGCACGGCGCGCGGGGAAGATGGTGACCACGAAGGACAGGAACAGCGACAGGGCGACCGCGCGGAAGATGTCCCAGGCACGCAACTCGGCGGGCAGGCGATAGATCCCGCGAACCTCGGGCTGCCAGGCGCCGCCGCCGGTCAGCGCATTCAGCGCCGCCATGATGCTGTCCACGTTCAGCGCCAGAAGCACGCCCAGGAACACCCCGGCGATGGTGCCAATCACCCCAGTGAAGGCCCCGCAGAGGAAGAACACCCGCAACACCGCGCCTTCGGTCAGGCCCATGGTGCGCAGGATGCCGATGTCGCGGCCCTTGTTCTTGACCAGCATGATCAACCCGCTGGTGATGTTCATCGACGCGATCAGCACCAGCACCGACAGGATCACGAACATCACGTCATCCTCCATGTCCAGGGCCGCCAGGAAGCTGCCGGAACTGTCGCGCCAGTTCCAGACCTGCGCCCCCTCGCCCGCCGCCGCCAGCAGCGGCAGGGTCCAGTCGTCCACCTTCTCGGGATCCACGACGAAGACCTCGATCTCGTCCGCCACGCCCTCGCGGTTGAAATAGGACTGCGCCTCGGCCATCGGCATGTAGATGCGGGTGCGGTCGATGTCGTATCGCCCGGCGCTGAAGATATAGGTCACCTCGTATGCCTTCACGCGCGGCGTGGTGCCGATGGCGGTGCGCGCGCCCTCCGGGGCGATCAGGCGGATTTTGTCGCCCAGACCGACCGCCAGCTCCCGCGCGATGCCCGAGCCGATGGCGATTCCCCGGTCGAAATCCTCAAGACTGCCGACCGATGTCGCCGCATCCACGATCCGCGGCATTTCCTTGAGATCATTAAGGGATATGCCAAAAACCTCAGCCACGTTCGAACTGTCGTTGGCGGTCGCCATGACCTGCCCGCGCACCACCGGCGCGGTGCGGATGACGCCGGGAACCTGCGCCAGCTTGGCCGCCATCGCATCGTAATCGGCGATCCGCCCCGGCACCACATACAGATCGTCGGTGAACTCGTTGGTGATCCGCTGCGGCGCCATGTAGACGGTGGTATGGGCGTTCGCCCCTAGGATCGTGTCCACGAATTCGGCCCGGAAACCCGCCCGCACGGCCAGCGTGGCGATCAGCGCCATCACCCCCAGAGCGATGCCGATCAGACTGATCCAGGTCATCACACTGACCCCGCCCTCGGCCCGGCGGGCGCGCAGGTATCGCCAGGCAATGGTGAATTCGTAACGCGAGAACGGTCGGGGTGTGGCCATGCGGAACGCCTTGGATTTGCGCCCGGAACCTGACCGCGCCGCCCCTAAAGATCAAGCCGACAAAGGCGTGAGGGCTTCTTCTTTGCCCAAATACCCAACTTGCGACGGCAACCCCCAGATGCCACATACCCGTCATGGCAAAATCCACCACCGCGTTCACCTGCACCGCCTGCGGCGCATCCCACAAGAAATGGGCCGGGCGCTGCGACGCCTGCGGCGCCTGGAACACCATCGTCGAAGAGGCGCCGCTGTCCCAGGGACCAGGCCGGGGCCTCGGCGCTCACAAGGGCCGGGCCGTTCCCCTGTCCAGCCTGCAAACGACCGAGGCCCCGCCCCCGCGCCATCTGGCCGGAATGGACGAACTGGACCGGGTTCTGGGCGGGGGGCTTGTCCCCGGCAGCGCGGTTCTGGTCGGCGGCGACCCGGGCATCGGCAAATCCACGCTGCTGTTGCAAGGCGCGGCGGCCTTTGCCCGGCGCGGGCTGCAAGCGGTCTATATCAGCGGCGAGGAAGCCAGCGCCCAGGTCCGCATGCGCGCGCAGCGCCTTGGCCTTGCCGATGCGCCGGTCCGGCTGGGATCCGAGACCAACCTTCGCGACATCCTGACCACGCTGGACAACGAACGGCCCGACCTGGCGATCATCGATTCCGTCCAGACGCTGTGGTCCGATCAGGTCGAGGCAGCGCCGGGCAGCGTGGCCCAGGTCCGCGCCGCCGCGCATGAGCTTGTGACCTTCGCCAAGCGCAAGGGCGTGGCGATCTTCCTGGTCGGCCATGTCACCAAGGAGGGCCAGATCGCCGGGCCGCGCGTCGTCGAACACATGGTCGATACCGTGATCTATTTCGAGGGCGAGCGCGGCCACCAGTTCCGCATCCTGCGATCGGTCAAGAACCGCTTCGGCCCGGCGGATGAAATCGGCGTCTTCGAGATGACCGGCAGCGGCCTGGCCGAGGTCGCCAATCCCTCGGCCCTGTTTCTGTCCGAACGCGGCCAGCCGGTCCCCGGCAGCGCCGTCTTCGCGGGGATCGAGGGCACCCGACCCGTCCTGACCGAGGTTCAGGCCCTGGTCGCCCCCTCGACGCTGGCAAGCCCCCGCCGCACGGTGGTGGGCCTCGACAGCGGCCGGGTCAGCACCATCCTGGCCGTGCTGGAGGCGCGCTGCGGCATTCCCTTTGCGGGGCTGGACGTATTCCTGAACGTCGCGGGGGGGATGCGGGTCAACGAACCGGCAGCCGACCTTGCCATCGCGGGGGCGCTTTTGTCGGCGCGCGAGGACAGCGCCCTGCCGCCCGATGCGGTGCTGTTCGGCGAAATCAGCCTTTCCGGCGCGCTGCGTCCCGTCGCGCAGGCGGAAAACAGGTTGAAAGAGGCGCAGAAACTTGGTTTTTCACAGGCGATTTTACCCGACAGCCAGAAGGTCGAGGGTGCGGGCGGCATGGGCACAAGGCGCATCGCCGACCTGACGGGATTTGTGGGCGAGGTCTTCGGCGCCGGCTGAAGTGCCTGAAATGAAAGCATAACCGGCGCAGGGGCAGGTTCAATGGACGGTTTCACGATCATCGACGCGGTGGTGGCTGCGGTCATCATCCTTTCGGCCATCCTGGCCTGGTCGCGCGGCTTCGTGCGCGAATCGCTGGCGATCCTGGGCTGGATCGGCGCGGCCATCCTGGCCTTCATCTTCGCCGCCGCCATGCGGCCATTGATCGCGCAACTGCCGGTGCTGGACCGTTTCCTGGGCGACAGCTGCGAACTGGCCACCATCGCCGGATTCGCGGTGGTCTTCGCCTTGGCCCTGGTGGTCTTTTCCATCATCACGCCGCTGTTCTCGTCCGTGGTGCAGCGTTCGGCGCTTGGCGGGGTGGACCAGGGCATGGGCTTCCTGTTCGGCGTGGCGCGCGGCATCCTGCTGGTCGCCATCGCCTTCATCGTCTATGACCGCGTGATGACAAGCCAGCAGGTCGCGGTCGTGGAAAACAGCCGGTCCGCGCAGGTCTTCGAACGGATGCGCGGCCAGTTGGACAGCCAGGTTCCCGACGACGCGCCGGGCTGGATCGTCAGCCGCTACGAGCAGATGGTGGCGGGCTGCACGGCTGCGGCCACCCCCTCGGCCCAGGAAACCCCGCCTGCCGCGAACTGATGCACGGCCTGCATGCCTGCCCTGCGCGTGACGCTTCGATGACGAAAATCCGCCCCTGCCGCACCGTGGGGGCGTGACTTCGGGACGCACCCGCACTACATAGCGCGGGACAGCCCAAAGCCATTCAGGATGCCGCGATGAAACCCTTCCTGGCCCATCCGTTCGATTCGGACCGCCTGCACGAGGAATGCGGCATTTTCGGGGCCATCGGCGTCGCCGATGCCTCGAACTTCGTGGCCCTGGGGCTGCACGCCTTGCAGCATCGCGGGCAGGAAGCGGGCGGCATCGTCGCCCATGATCCCGAAAGCGGCTTCAACAGCGCCCATCGCTTCGGCTATGTCCGCGACAACTTCACCAAGGCCGAGGTAATGGCGACCCTGCCGGGGCCGCTGGCCATCGGCCATGTGCGCTACTCCACCGCCGGGACCAAGGCCGCGACCGCAATCCGCGACGTGCAGCCCTTCTTCGGCGAATTCCACATGGGCGGCTGCGCGATCGCCCATAACGGCAACATCACCAATGCAGCCGCCCTGCGCCGCGAGTTGATCGAGCGCGGGTCGATCTTCCAGTCCTCCAGCGACAGCGAATGCATCATCCACCTGATGGCGCGGTCGATCCAGCGCAACATCCCCGAACGGATGAAGGACGCGCTGCGCCGGATCGAGGGGGCGTTTTCCGTCATCGCAATGACCCGCACCAAGCTGATCGGCGTGCGCGACCCGCTGGGGGTGCGCCCGCTGGTGCTGGGCAAGGTCGGCGACGACGGCTTCGTGCTGGCCTCGGAAACCTGCGCGCTGGACATCATCGGCGCCGAGTTCATCCGCGAGATCGAGCCGGGCGAGATGGTGGTGATTTCTCGCGGAGAGGTCGAATCGTCGCGTCCCTTCGGTCCCTCCAAGGGCCGGTTCTGCATCTTCGAACACGTCTATTTCTCGCGCCCCGATTCGATCATCGGCGGGCGCTCGGTCTATGAGACCCGCCGCCAGATCGGCGTGGAACTGGCCCGCGAGGCGCCGATCGAGGCGGATCTGGTCTGCCCGGTCCCTGACAGCGGCACCCCGGCGGCCATCGGTTTCGCCCAGGAATCGGGCATTCCCTATGGAATGGGGATCATTCGCAACCAGTATATGGGCCGCACATTCATCGAACCGACCGAGCAGATCCGCAACATGGGCGTGCGGCTGAAACTGAACGTGAATCGGTCGCTGATCGCGGGCAAGCGCGTGGTGCTGGTGGACGATTCCGTAGTGCGCGGCACCACCAGCCGCAAGATCAAGGACATGATTCTGGACGCGGGCGCGGCCGAGGTGCATTTCCGCATCGCCTCGCCCCCGACCGCCTGGCCGTGCTTCTATGGCGTGGATACGCCCGACCGCGACAAGCTGCTGGCCGCGAACATGACGCCCGAGGAGATGCGCGACTGGATCGGCGTCAATTCGCTGGCCTTCGTGTCGCTGGATGGCCTTTATCGCGCCGTGGGCGAGGCGCAGGGCCGCAACAACGCCTGCCCGCAATATTGCGACGCCTGTTTTTCCGGCGACTATCCGGTGGCGCCTTTCGACCAGCTTGAGCGCGGGTTCCGCATGAAGGCGGGGTCGGAAACCGCGATGAACGAGGCGGCGGAGTAACGGGGGACTTCACGTCCCCCGCGCCCCCTGTGGGATATTTGCGCACAGAAGATGATCAGCGGACGATCCGTTCCAGCGGGTCGTACCAGGCGGCGTGCTGGCCCCAGACCGCGCGGGCCAGGGTGTCGGGCTTGTGGCGCAGGCTGCGAAGGTCGGCGCGGCTGGCCCACACGACGCGGTTCACCACGCCTTCCGGGTCGTTCAGGGTTACGTCGCCGGTCGTCAGTTTCGCGCGGAAGATCAGGTCGATCTGGTGGAAGCCGCTGGCAGGATCGTGGAATTCATTCACCAGGATGGGCGCGCCGACGATGATCGTCAGGCCGGTTTCCTCGGCCACTTCGCGGATCAGGTTTTCAGGCAGGGACTGGCCGGGTTCGACCCCGCCGCCGGGCAGGCACCACAGGTCGGATCTTTGCCCCGCATAGGCGTTGACCATCAGCAGCCGGTCGTCGCGCAGGATCGCGGCGCGGACGGCCAGCCGGGGCGGTTTCACCGGATGATCCGGTTGACATGCCCCATCTTGCGCCCCGGACGCGGCGTACCCTTGCCATACAGGTGAACCTGCATGTCCGGCGTCTTCAGCAGGCCGGGCAGGCGGTCCAGATCGTCGCCGATCAGGTTCTCCATCACCACATCGGCATAGCGGCGGCCATCGCCCAGGGGCAGTCCCGCCACGGCGCGGATATGCTGTTCGAACTGGTCCACCGCGCAGCCCGCCTGCGTCCAGTGGCCGGAATTGTGGACGCGGGGCGCGATCTCGTTCACGATAAGGCCTTGCGGGGTCACGAACAGCTCGACCCCCATCACGCCGACATAATCCAGCGCATTGGCGATGCGCGCGGCGATCAGAACCGCGTCGGTCGTGACCTTTCCGGGCAGCCCGCAGGGCACGGTGGTGGTGCGCAGGATGCCTTCGCGGTGGACGTTGAGGCCGGGATCGAAGGCCGCGACCTGGCCGTCGGCGCCGCGGGCGATGATGACGCTGATCTCGGCGGTGAAATCCACGAAGCCTTCCAGGACCGAGGGCGCGCCGGTCCAGTCCGCCGGGCCTTCGCCGATGCGGACCTGGCCCTTGCCGTCATAGCCCATGCGGCGGGTCTTGAGGATCGAGGGGCGGCCGATCCGGGTGATGGCGGGTTCAAGATCGGCCTGTTCCGGCACGTCGGCGAAGGGGGCGGTCGCCAGCCCGATCTCGTTCAAAAAGGTCTTTTCGGTCAGCCGGTCCTGCGACACCGCCAGGGCGCGGCGGTTGGGGCGGATCGGGCGCAGGCTTTCCAGCAGGTCCAGCGCCGAGGTCGGCACGTTCTCGAACTCATAGGTGATCACGTCCACGCTGTCGGCGAAGGCGCGCAGGGCCTCGGCGTCCTCATAGGGGGCGTTCGTCACCTGCCAGGCCACCTCGCCCGCAGGCGCCGCGCCGGGCTCATAGACATGGCAGCGCAGGCCCAGGCGGCTGGCCGCGACCGACAGCATCCGGCCCAGTTGGCCGCCGCCCAGGATGCCGATTGTTTTGACATCACTCATCGCGCGGCTCCTGAGGAATGGAATCGGACAGGGCCTGGCGCCAGGCGTCCAGGCGTTCGGCCAGCGCGGGGTCCGAGATCGCCAGGATCCCCGCCGCCATCAGTCCGGCATTAGCCGCCCCCGCCGCGCCGATGGCCATCGTGGCGACCGGATAGCCCTTGGGCATCTGCAAAATCGAATAGAGCGAATCGACACCCGACAGCGCCTTGGTCTGCACGGGCACGCCGATCACCGGGACGCGGGTCTTCGACGCCATCATTCCCGGCAGATGCGCCGCGCCCCCTGCCCCGGCGATGATCACCCGCAGCCCGCGCGACACCGCCGTCTTGCCGTAATCCCACAGCCGGTCGGGGGTGCGATGCGCGCTGACGATCCGGGCTTCGTAACCGATCCCCAGTTCTTCCAGGATCGCCGCGGCCTCCTTCATCGTGGGCCAGTCCGACTGGCTGCCCATGATGATGCCCACAGGTTTGTCCATCCTTGTCCCCCGCATCTGCCCGCCTGCCATAGCGCGGGGGGCGCGTCGCCGCAATCAGGCGATGATGTCGGGGGTGATCTCATCCTCGAGCCGGGCGATCTGGTCCTTGAGCACCAGCTTCTGCTTCTTCAGCCGTTGCAGCGCCAGCGAGGATGTCAGTTGCTGGGCCGACAGGGCGGCGATCGCCTCGTCCAGGTCGCGATGTTCGCAGCGCAGCGCCGCCAGCTTCGCGCGGGCGATCTCGTCATGGGACATTTCATGGTGCATGTTCATCTGGCTTGCCCGGCTGGACGCGAAGGATCTTCGCATCGACTATAATCGTTAGCACGGCGCATGTTAACAAGATGCTTCGTGACGCGCGAATGCGGCTTGAATATTTTCAAGACCTCACGAAAATGAGAGCGGTCATAGGGGGTGCGACGATGGTTCCGACGCCGAAAGCGGCCTTGATGCTGGCCATTGTCCTCGCGGGCGGCCCGGCGATAGCGCAGATGGATGAAGAACAGCTTTGCGTCAATCAATGCATGTTCCATCACGGCCCCGCTTCCAGCCCCGCCTATGCGGCCTGCGTCGCCCGGCAATGCAGCGGCGGCGGGTCCGAGGCGCCCGCCCAGGATCGCGCCGTGGCGCCGCGTTGGATCACCCACAGCGCCGGCGGCGCCCATTCCGCCGCGATCCACCTGGGCGACCGTTCGCTGAACTATATCTGCCAGCGCGGCGGCAAGGCGCTGATCGGCGTGGCGGGACTGGGCGGGTCGGCCCAGGGCACGCGGATCAGCGTGGACGGCCGGGCCTATTCCCAGTCCTTCATCGCGCAGAACGGCATCCTTTATACCACGGCGGATTCGGGATCGCCGCTGCTGCGGGCGCTGATGTCGGGCAGCGGGGTCGAGGTCGCATCGGCAGGCCGGCGCGCGGGCTTTCCGCTGACCGGATCGCGCGCGGCCATCGCCCAGGCCGCTGCCGCCTGCGGAATCCGGCCCTGACTGCCCCTTGCACGGCCCCTGGCCCGTTCACATATTGAACCCAGGCGGATTGCCGCAAACGGGGTCCGCGCCACAGTCGCTTGATGGGCAAAGGGCTGACATGACGAAGATTTCACTGGGGGCGCATCCCTATCTTCTTGGCTTCGACCAGATCGAGCGCCTGGCCGAACGGGCCGCCAAGGGGGCCGAGGGCTATCCGCCTTACAACATCGAACATATCGCGCCCGATGGGTTTCGGATCACGCTGGCCGTCGCCGGTTTCGCCGAGCCGGACCTGTCCGTCACGACCGAGGACCGGCAGCTTGTCATCCGCGGCCGGATGGCGGAACCGGACGGGGACCGCGTGTTCCTGCACCGGGGCATCGCAGCCCGCGCCTTTCAGCGCAGCTTCGTTCTGGCCGACGGGGTCGAGGTCGAGGCCGCGAGCATCGAAAACGGACTGCTGCATGTTGATCTGAAGCGCGTGCAGCCCAGGCAGATCGTCCAGACCATTCCGATCAGCCGCAAGTAAAGGGGATCATCATGGATACCAAATTCGATTTCGGCGGCAGCGACGCCGCGAAGACCGTCTATATCCGGCAGGTCGAGACCAGCACCCTGCCCATCGAGGTCCGCAAGCAGCTTGAGGGCATCGACAGCCTCTATGCCGTCCACGACGCGGACGGCGAACGGCTGGCCCTGGTCAAGGAACGCTCGCTGGCCTTCCTGCTGGCGCGCCAGAACGAACTGACGCCGGTCAGCGTCCACTGACATTCCGCGGGGCGGACGCCCGCCCTGCCCCCCAAGACCGGGCGGGCTGCGCCGTCACGGGGCCTTGTCCGGCCCGACCATCCTCACCCCGATCCGGTCCTGATGTGGGCGATAGCTGTCCAGCGCGGCGGCGTCGAACAGCATCAGATGCGTGGCGCCGTGATTGCGCGCGACCATCCCCTGCCACAGCGCGACATGGGGACCGCCGGGCAGGGCCACCGGCAGCGGTGCCAGGATCGCGCCGTCCGGGACATCGGCCACCACGCCCGGCAGCGGCTGGATCAGCAGGGCGGCGTCCAGTTCCCGCGCCAGCCGGGCGGCAGCAGCGACCTGATCGGGCCGGTCCGGCTGGACCGCCAGAACCCGGTGGGCACCCCTGTCGCGGAACAGCGCGCGCAGGGCGTTGGGCGTCGGACCTTGTCCCAAGCGTCGCAATCCCTTGACTTTGCCGCCCAGCAGCACCGGATCGCCCCAGGCGTCGGTTACCGACATCACCGCCGCCACGCCGTCCTCGTCGCACAGGGCGATGTCGTCGCCGGGCTGGACCCGCGCCGCGAAATCCTGCGTCACCCGCAAGGCCAGCGGCGCCGGCCAATCCGCCTGCGGAAGGGCGGCGTCATGGTCTGCCTGGGTCATGTAGCCGCGCAGCGGGGCGAAGCCGCCGTTCATCAGCAGCGCCAGGTCGCCCGCCTGCCGCCCCTCCAGCCTCCAGGCGGGCAGCTTGCCCGCCTCGGCCAGCAGGGCGGCGGCGGCGTCGGGCGAGACGTAAAGCTCTCGGACGGGGGAAAGGTGGGGATGGGTCATGGTCCCGGCCATACCGCAGGCGGCGGCATTTGTCATCCGCGCCCGATGGGTGTAGGGATCTGACCGTTAACGCCAACACGAAGGGGGCCGCATGTCCGCTATCCGCGCCGTGATCTTCGACATGGACGGCTGCCTGGTCGACAGCGAGCCGATGTCGCTGCAAACCCTGGCCGAGCTGATGGCGGCCGAGGGGCTGGACACAACCATCGACGAGTTGCGGCGCAAGTTCCTGGGCGTGTCGATCCAGTCCATCGTCAGCCACATCGCCGAGTCCCTGGACCGCGACGACCTGCCCCATTTCGCGCAAGATTTCGAAGCCCGGCTGCTGGCGCGCTATCCCGCCGAATTGCGGGTGATCCCCGGCATTCCGGCGCTGCTGGACGATCTGGCGGCGCGCGGCGTCGCGGTGGCCATCGCCACCGGCAGTTCGATCCACCGGCTGGGCGTGACCTTGCAGGTGGCGGGGCTGGCCGATCGGTTCGGCGACCGCATCTTCAGCGCCGATCAGGTCAAGCGCGGCAAGCCCGCCCCCGACCTGTTCCTGCTGGCGGCCGACCGGCTGGGCGTCCCGCCCGAGGCCTGCGCGGTGATGGAGGATTCGCCCCACGGCATCGTCGGCGCACGCGCTGCCGGAATGCGCGCCGTGGGCTTTACCGGCGGCAGCCACCTGGCCGGGATGCAGGCCGATCACGCGCGCCGCCTGACGGATGCCGGGGCCGCCGTGGTGCTGCCGGACATGGACGGGATGCTGGACGCGCTTCTGGATCGGCAGCCGACGGACCGATGAACGCATTCCAAAGGGGGAAGCATGAGTTTTCTGGGGATCGACCTTGGCACATCCGGGCTGCGGGCCCTGCTGGTGGACAGCGGCGGCAGGCCCATCGGCTCGACCGAGCGGCATTATCCCGTCAGCCATCCCCATTCCGGCTGGTCCGAACAGGAACCCGGCGACTGGATCGCCGCGCTTGAGGGCGCGGTTGCCGAGCTGCGCGACCGCCATCCCGAATTCGCCGCCCTGCGCGGCATCGGCGTGGCGGGCCACATGCACGGCGCGACGCTGCTGGATGCCGACGACCGGGTGATCCGCCCCTGCATCCTGTGGAACGACACCCGCAGCCATGCCGAGGCCGCCGCCCTGGACGCGACCCCTGGCGTCCGCGATCTGTCGGGCAACATCGTCTTTCCGGGCTTCACCGCGCCCAAGCTGGAATGGGTGCGGGCGCATGAACCCGACCATTACGCCCGCATTGCCCGCGTCCTGCTGCCAGCCGCTTTCCTGAACCTGTATCTGACGGGCGATCACGTCACCGACATGTCGGATGCGGCGGGCACGTCCTGGCTGGATACCGGCGCGCGCGACTGGTCCGACGCGCTGCTGGCGGCGGGCCGCATGCGCCGCGACCAGATGCCCCGCCTGGTCGAGGGGTCCGACGCCGCCGGTCAGCTGCGCGCGGATCTGGCGCGGTCCTGGGGGCTGCCGCATCCCGTGATCGTCGCGGGCGGCGCGGGCGACAATGCGGCCGCCGCCTGCGGGATCGGCGCCATGGCCGAGGGCCAGGGCTTCGTGTCGCTGGGAACCTCGGGCGTGTTGGTGGCGGCGCGCGACGGCTATCACCCCGCGCCCGAAACGGCGCTGCACACCTTCTGCCATGCGGTGCCGGGGACGTGGTACCAGATGGGGGTGATGCTTTCGGCGACCGACAGCCTCAACTGGCTGTCGCGGATCACCGGGGCGCGGCCCGCCGACCTGACGGCGGACCTGGGCGACGCGCTGCAACCACCGGGCACGGTGCGGTTCCTGCCCTATCTGTCGGGCGAGCGGACGCCCCATAACGACGCGGTCATTCGCGGCGCCTTCACCGGCCTGGGGTCGGGCACGACGCGCGACGACATGGTCCGCGCCGTGCTGGAGGGCGTGGCCTTCGGGTTGCGCGACAGCAACCAGGCGCTGAAGGCCACGGGCGCGCGGCTGGACCGGATGATGGCGATCGGCGGCGGGGCGCGGTCGCGGTACTGGCTGCGGGCCATCGCCACGACGCTGGACGTGACGCTGACCCTGCCTGCGGACGGCGAATTCGGCGCGGCTCTGGGCGCGGCGCGGCTGGGCATGGTCGCAGCGGGCGCGGGCAGCCTGGCCGATGTGATGACCGCCCCCGATGTGGTCGAGGAGATCGCCCCAGACGCCACGCTGCGCGACCGCTTCGACGCGGGATACGAGGCGTTCCGCGCCGCCTATCCGGCGATCCGGGCGGTGCAGTAAGGCCCACGAATTACCCGCCCTGCCGGCGCCAGACCTAACCATATCAGCAGACTGGCCGGTCTGTCGTTGATCACGGTCGGCAGCGGCGTTGTATCATACCTCACGTTTTGAGGTGAGTTCCCTTCGCCCCGCCCAACCTCAAGCCAGACCGGCGGAGCCGCCTTATCAATCCGCTGGAATCTGCTTGACCTGCACCGACAACCGCCACAGCAATGGGCCGCATCATGACTCAGACCCCCACCCCCCGCTTCATCACCTCTGACACGGCGGCCGGTCGGCTGGACTGGCCGGGCGCGGTCCAGGCGCTGCGGGCCGGTCACGCCCTGCCGCGGGCCGAGATCGCGGACACCTTCCTTGGCCCCGCGACGGCCACGATGATGACCCGGTCGGCCTTCATTCCGGGGCTGGGTTACGGCGCCAAGCCCTTCACGGTGTTCGACGGGAACGCCGCCAGGGGGCTGCCGACGGTGCAGGGCGGGATGCTGGTCTTCGACAAGGACGACGGGCAT
>NZ_UZWE01000100.1 GCF_900631945.1 Paracoccus haematequi | reverse complement strand
CCAATCTCGGCTGGGGGCAGTGCGACTGCGCCGGTTGCGGGGAAAGCTGGGCGGCCAAGCCGAGCTTTCTCTACCTGCTGGGCATCCGGCATGACGGCATGGACCTGCTGAAGCTCGGCTACAGCGCCAATCCGCTGAAGCGCCAAAGACACCAGCTGGGGCTGCCGAAGACCGCGCAGGTGACGTTGCTGCGCCGCGTGGCGATGCCCACCGGACACGCCGCCTGCGCCGCCGAGAAACGCCTGCACGCCCGGCTGCGCCGGCAGCATCCCGAGGCGGTGGTGCCGCCCGAGGACTACCGGGGCATCCTCAACGTGATCAGCGAGGTCTACCGGCCCTGGCTGCGGGCCGAGCTGGAGCGCCGGCTCGACCGGATCGAGAAGGCCGCCGTCCCGGTAGGCATGGCACCGGGCGCAGGAGCCCAGGACAGCCAAACCCAGGACGGCGGGGGCAAAGACGGCGGCAGCCAGGATGGCGGGGGCGACGACAGGGCGGCCTGCTGAGCCGCCTCCGGCCGGGGCGGCTGCGGCCGCCCCAGCCCTGGTGCATCTCCCCTGCCCCCCGTCCCTCGCCCTTTCCGAAGGAACTGCCCATGCCC
>NZ_UZWE01000103.1 GCF_900631945.1 Paracoccus haematequi | reverse complement strand
CCGACAGCCGGATGGTCAAGAACAAGGCCGTCTACATCGCCCTTGGCGTGACCCGTGACGGCCTGCGCGAGGTCCTGGGCCTTTGGATCGCTGAAAACGAGGGCGCCAAGTTCTGGCTGTCGGTGATGAACGAGCTGAAGAACCGGGGTGTTCAGGACATCCTGATCGGGGTCGTCGACGGGCTGAAGGGCTTTCCTGAGGCCATCACCGCTGCCTTTCCCGAGGCCATGGTCCAGACCTGCATCGTGCATCTGGTCCGCCATAGCCTGAGCTTCTGCTCCTGGAAGGACCGCAAGGTTGTGGCTGCCGATCTGCGCCGGATTTACAGCGCCCCAACCGCCGCAATGGCCGAGGCCGAACTCGATGCCTTTGAG
>NZ_UZWE01000028.1 GCF_900631945.1 Paracoccus haematequi | reverse complement strand
CGAAGGCCATCGCCTTCGCCACGCCGCGACATCGTCACCGGAACCGCCGGGCCTCAAAGGCCCGGCCAGCGCCCGCCCCGCCCCCGGCGGGCGCCGGACGCCCACCGGGTCGGGCGCCGGCCTTCCCTGGTCGCGGGCGGCACCATCTCTGATGGCACCGTCGCGCGAAGGGCGGGGAAACGCAGTGCGTTTCCTTGTCCCGCCCTGCGACGTTTTTCAGGCCACCGCCCCGCGCAGCATCCGCAGCGGTTCCGTCCGCGACAGGCGCAGCACATGGGCCATGTAGGGTTGCGCCAGATCCTCGGCCCGCACCGCCGCGTAAAGCCGCCGGATGATGCCGCCCTGCGTCAGCGGCAGCAGCGCGATTTCCGCATTGGCGGATTCGCGGCGCAGCACCCAGTCGGGCATCACCGCCACCCCGCGCCCGGATGCGACCAGCATCAGCGACACGGCGGTCAGTTCGACCGTGCGCTGCCGGGCCGGTTCCACCCCGGCGGGCGTCAGGAACTGGCTGAACACGTCCAGCCGCGCTCGGTGCATGGGATAGGTAATCAGCGTTTCGCCGGCCAGATCGGCCGGATCGGCATAGCCCTTGGCCACCAGCGGATGATCGGCGGGCACCACCAGCGTGGGCGAATAATCGAACAAGGGCTGGAAGACGATGCCCGCCATCTCCTCGGGGTCGGACGAGATCACCAGGTCGACCTCTTGCCGGGCCAGGGCGGGCAGCGCGCCGAAGGCCAGCCGCTGGCGGATGTCCAGGTCCACCTCGGGCCAGGTCCGGCGAAAGATGTCCAGCACCGGCAGCAGCCAGTCGAAGCAGGCGTGGCATTCCATCGCGATATGCAGCCGCCCGATGCGGCCCGCCTCGACGCCCTTGAACTCGGCCTCGGTGGCGGCGACCAGGGGCAGCACCTGCTCGGCCAGCCGCAGCAGGCGCATCCCGGCGGGCGACAGGCGCATCGGCTTGGCGCGGCGGACGAACAGATCGACGCCCGCCTGCTCCTCCAGCGCCTTGACCTGGTGCGACAGGGCCGACTGGGTGATGTTCAGCACCTCGGCCGCGCGGGCCAGGCCGCCTTGTTCGTGGATCGCGCGGACGGTGCGCAGGTGCCGCAGTTCCAGATGCATGGTGAGGCAGACTCATGTTGATCTTGAGGATTATGAATTTGTCTCACGAGGCAGCGCGTGGCACAAGCGCCCAAAGCCAAAGGAATCGCCATGCCCCGTCCCCGGATCAGTTTCGAGTTCTTTCCGCCGAAGACGCTGGATGCGTCCTTCCGGCTGTGGGAAACCGCGCGGGCGCTGGCGCCGCTGGCCCCGGATTTCGTGTCGGTCACCTATGGCGCGGGCGGCACCACCCGCAAGCTGACGCATGAGGCGGTGACGACCATCCACCGCCATTACGGCATCCCCGTCGCCGCCCACCTGACCTGCGTCGAGGCCACGCGGGCCGAGACGATGGAGATCGTGCAATCCTATGCCGATGCCGGGATCCGCGAGATCGTGGCCCTGCGCGGCGACGCGCCCAAGGGCCAGGACCGCTTCAATCCCCATCCCGAGGGCTTCGCCAACACGGTGGAACTGATCGAGGCGATCGCCGCGCGCGGCGACATGACGATCCGGGTCGGCGCCTACCCCGAACCGCATCCCGACAGCAGCGGCGCGGACGCCGACGTGGCCTGGCTGAAGCGCAAGATCGACGCGGGCGCCACCAGCGCCATCACGCAGTTCTTCTTCGATGCCGAGACCTTCTTCCGCTTCCGCGACAAATGCGCCGCAGCCGGGATCGAGGCGCCGATCATCCCCGGCATCCTGCCGATCCAGGGCTGGGCCGGGGCGAAACGCTTTGCCGCGACCTGCGGCACCAGCGTGCCGAGTTGGGCCGAGGAGGCGTTTTCCAAAGCCGCCGCCGAAGGCCCGGCGGCCGAACGCGCCCTGTCCGAGCAGACCTGCGTCAAGCTGTGCCGCGAGTTGCTGGAGGGCGGGGCGGACCGGCTGCATTTCTATACGCTGAACCGGCCCGACCTGACGCTGGCGGTCTGCGGGGCGCTTGGGGTGGAACCGCTGGATCTGGGGGCGGTGGCCTAGCTGGGGGACTTCACGCCCCCCACTCGGGGCCTGCCGGCCCCTTCCTTGCTGAAAAAGGACCACTGGACCTTTTTCCGGGCGCTCGGAAGCCCCTGTGGGATGGTTAAGCGAAGATGAAAGGCTTCATTCGAAGCCCATCACTGTCGCGCGGGTCATGGCGCCGAAGCCGTTGAAGCGGGTGTTGGTCACGACCGAATAGGCGCCCGCGCCGTGGAAGATGACGTAATCGTCCTCGGCGATGTCGTCGGGCAGGGCCAATTCTCCCGGCAGCCGGTCCACCGAATCGCAGGTCGGGCCGAAGATCACGCGGCCGTTGCGGTCGCCCGTGCGGGGCTTGCCCTGCGGCGTCAACACCTCGATCCGGTCGATATTGCCGATGATCGGCAGTTCGGCCAGTCCGCCATAGACGCCATCGTTCAGGAACACGTCGGTGCCGTCGCGCACCCCCTTGACGCGGGTGATCAGCGCATAGGCGTCGGCGCAAAGGCCCCTTCCCGGTTCGCAGACCAGCGCGGGGGCATCGTCGCCGAAGCATTCCGTGACGGTGTCGGCGATCTCGGTGAAGATGGATTGCAGGTCGGGTTCCACCCCCACCACGCGGTGCGAGGGGAAGCCGCCGCCCACGTTCAGCCGCCGCGCCCGGACCCCAGCCATGTCGCAGATTTCCCTGGCCACGCGGATATAGCTTTCCCACGCGATGGGGTCGGTGCATTGCGTGCCCGGATGGAAGGTCAAGGAGGCGACATAGCCGCGTTCCGCCGCCAGCCGCAGCAGATCCGCCGCCAGATCCGGCGTGGCCCCGAATTTCGATCCGAAATCATAGGCCGCGCCCAGGACCGGCAGCTTGAAGCGGGGCGAGATCTCGACCCCCTGCCCGTCCACCTGGGTCGGCACCTGTTCGAACAGCTTTTCCAGCTCGCTGCGGCTGTCCACCGACCAGGCGAGGATCCCCTCGCGGACGCCATGCGCGATTTCCCGGCGCGAGCGGACAGGGTTGTGGTAATGACGCGCGGCGCGCGGCGCAAGACGGCCGATCAGGTCGATCTCGAACGGGGAAGCCACGTCGAAACCCTGGATCCCGGCGGTCACCAGATTCTGGATCACCGCCTCGTCCGGGTTCGATTTCACGGCATAGGTGACAAGGCCCGGAAAGCCGTCTAGAAACTGCCGCGCCCGGTCCTGCAACACCGTGGGCGCGAAGGCCATCACCGGATGGTCGGGCTGAAGATGGCGGATGATCTCGGCCGGATTGTCCCAGACGGTCTTCTGTGTCCCCATTGCGTGGGATCCTTTCGCGCGTTGGATGCGGGCGGGTGTCGTCAGGTCGAAGCCCCTTAACCCAGAATGGCGCTTTTGGGTTTCAATTTCACCGATGAAAAGGGTAGATTCGCGCCCCTTGCGCGCTATTATGCCGAACATTGTGTCATTTTGACGAAACAGCGGGGCCTCGCCGATTGGACGATCTGGATCGCAACATCGTGGCGCTGCTGTCGCAGGACGCGCGCACATCCATCGCGGTCTTGGCGCGGCGGCTGAAGGTGGCGCGGTCGACGCTGCAAGCGCGGCTGGAACGGCTGGAAACATCGGGCGCCATCGCCGGATACACCTTGCGCCTGGGCGACGCCGCCAGGCTGGGCCGGATCCGCGCCACCGTCCTGCTGGCGATCGAGCCTCGCAGCCAGCCCGCCATCTTGTCGCGGCTGAAGGCAATGTCCCAGGTCGAGCGGATCCACACCACCAGCGGCCGGATCGACCTGCTGGTGCAGATCGTCAGCGGATCGACGGCGGAACTGGACGAGGCCCTGGACCGCATCGGCGCCATCGACGGCATCCGGTCGCATGAAAGCCTGATCCACCTGACGACCAAGCTGGACCGCGCGGTCTAGCGCAGCCGGAACAGGTCCACGAAGTCCTGCGCGGCCCGCGCGTCGCCCGCCAGGCCGATCATCCCTTCGTCGGCCAGACGGGCCAGCGGCACCGGGCCATAGACCGCCCGCGCCAGGCTGTTGCCGTCGCCCTCCAGCGTGAAATCGCCCTGCGGATCGGCCAGGGCCTGGGGCCGCAGCACACCGTCGCCGGACAGGCGCTGCACGAAGCCTTCGCGCGCGGTACGGAAGGCGGCGGCGGCGACATGGCCCCGCGCGTCGCCGATCATCGCGGTCATGGAAATCATCAGCGCCGTGGGGCTGATGAAGCGCCGCGGATCATGGCCGGGATGGACCGCCCCCCAGCGGCACATCGCCTGCAAGACCGGCAGCAGCGCCCGGCCGCTGTCGGTCAGCGCATAAAGGCCCAGGGCCGCGTCATGGGTCAGCACACCCGATTGCGCCAACTGCCCCAGCCGCTGCGTCAGCACCGTCGCGGTGATCCCCGGCAAGCCCTGGCGGATCATCTGGAACCGCTTGGGCGCCAGCATCAGTTCCCGCACGATCAGCAGCGCCCAGCGGTCGCCGAACACGTTCAGGGCATGGGCCGCAAGGCAGCCCTCGTCATAGCGGATGCGCGTGGTTTCGCCGGCGTCAGTCATTTTTTCATACTATCAGTTGCTTTTTGATACTTCAACTGCCACGCTGCGACTCATCGGGGCCTGACCCCAGGGGAGGAATCAGATGACCTATATTTCCGGTTTCGTGGCCGCCGTGCCGCGCGCGAACAGGGACGCCTTCATCGCCCATGCCAAGGCTGGCTGGCCCTGGTTCCAGAAACGCGGCGCGCTGCGGATGGTCGAATGCCTGGGCGAGGATGTGAAGCCCGGCAAGCAGACCGATTTCTATCGCGCCACCCAGGCCAGGGAAGACGAGGTGCCGCTGTTTTCCTGGGTCGTATGGCCGGACAGGGCGACCGCCGACGCGGCTTGGGCGGGGATGCAGGACGGCACCGACGTGCCCGAGATGCCAGAGATGCCCTTCGACGGCGCGCGCATGTTCTGGGGCGGCTTCGCGCCCATCGTCGAGGAAGGCGAAAGCCGTCCCGGCAGCTATGTCCAGGGCTTCGTGCTGGCGGCGCCGGCGGACAGGAAGCAGGCCTATATCGACATGGCCAAAAGCGCGACCGAGATGTTCCGGGGCTATGGCGCGCAGTACCAGGTGGAATGCTGGGGCGACGATGTGCCCCACGGCAAGCTGACCGATTTCTATCGCGCCACCGATGCCCGCGACGGCGAGGTGCCGCTGTTTTCCTGGATCGAATGGCCTGACCGCGCCACCTGCGACGAGGCGGGCCGGAAGATGGAGGCCGAGATGGCCGACATGGAGATGCCCGAAATGCCCTTCGACGGGATGCGGATGTTCTGGGGCGGCTTCACGCCCGTCTTCGACAGCAAGACCGCGTAAGGGGGCGACCATGACCAAGGTTCACGGGCTTCCCGTCTGGTTCGAGCTTGCGACGACCCAGGGGCAACTGGGGGCGGCGGGCGATTTCTATGCCCGCCTGCTGGGCTGGCAGGTCGCCGATGCGGGGATGGAGGGGTTCGCCTATCACCTCGCCTCGTCCGATGGCGACATGGTGGCGGGTCTGATGGAAATCCCGGACGGGATGGCAGAGATGCCGCCGAACTGGACGATCTATTTCGGCGTGGACGATGCCGACCGCGCAGCGGCGGCGATCGCCGCCGCGGGCGGGCGGATCTGGAAAGAGCCGGCCGACATTCCCGGAACCGGCCGCTTTGCCGTCGCGGCCGATCCGCAGGGCGCGCCCTTCGGGATCCTCGCGCCGCTGCCGATGGCGGACGGCTCGGGCGGCGGGGCCTTCGATCAGCGGAGGGCCGGGCATGGCAACTGGACGGAACTGATGTCCAGCGATCCGGCGGCGGGATTCGCCTTCTATGCGGACCTGTTCGGCTGGTCCAAGGGCGAGGCGATGGACATGGGCGAGATGGGCACCTATCAACTGTTCCGCCATGACGGCGCCGATATCGGCGGCATGATGGGCCTGGGCGGCGCGCCGCGACCCTGCTGGCTGGCCTATTTCGGCGTGAATGGCGTCAACCCGGCCATCGCCCGGATCCGCGAAGGCGGCGGCACGGTCCAACACGGCCCGCACGAGGTTCCGGGCGGCGCCCATATCGCCGTCGCCACCGATCCACAGGGGGCCTGGTTCGCCGTGGTGGGTCCGCTGGAGACGGCGGCATGACGCTGGTCCTGACCACCTATGACTGGGTGCCCGACTTTCCGCGCGGCTTCGTGCGCGACCTGCGCGTCCGCTGGCTGCTGGAGGAACTGGGCCGCCCCTATCGGGTCGAAACCGTGCCGATGAAGGACCGCACCGCCGCGCATCTGGCAAGCCAGCCGTTCCACCAGGTGCCCTTCATCCGCGACGGCGACCTGACCCTGTTCGAAACCGGCGCGATCCTGCTGCACCTGGCCCAGGGCACCGCGCTGATGCCCGACGCGCAGCGCCCGCAGGTCCAGCAATGGCTGATCGCCGCGCTGAACAGCGTCGAGGTCTGTTGCATCGCCTGGATCCTCGCCCGGTTCTTCGACAAGGACGAGGCGGGCGCGGCCCGGCGCGAGCCGCTGGTCCGGCAGCGGCTCGCGCAGGTGCAGGCGGCGATGGCGGGGCGCGACTGGATCGCGGGCGACGCCTTCACGGCGGCCGACATCATCATGGCCGACGTGCTGCGGATCCCGGCGCAGAACGGGCTGCTGGACGACCTGCCGCAGCTTGCCACCTATCTGGAACGCGCCACCGCGCGGCCCGCCTTTCGCAAGGCCCTGGCCGACCAGATGGCGCATTGGCGGGCGGCGGATGCGCGCCGGGGGGCGGCATGATCCGCCCCGGCCGCAACATCGCCATCAAGGTTCCGCAGCATCGCTGGGACGAGACGGTCGCCTTTTACCGCGACCGGATCGGCCTGCGCGTGACAAGGGAACTGTCCGCCAGCATGGGCTTCGACTTCAACGGCTTCACCCTGTGGATCGACCGCGTTCCGCAACAATCGCAGGCGGATGTCTGGCTGGAACTGTTCAGCGACGACCCCGATGCGGCACTGGCCCGTCTGGGCAGCCCGCAACGCGACGAACTTGAACCGCTGGACGGCGTGACCGGCCACTGGACCTCGGACCCGGCAGGCGTGGTGGTGCTGGTCCGCAAGCCGAGAGAGGGCGAGGAATGAGCCTGATCCTCTTTGGCCACCCGTTGTCCAGCTATTGCCAGAAGGTGCTGATCGCCCTGCATGAGTCGGGCGCTGATTTCAGCTTTCGCCACATCGACCTGTCGGCCTATTTCGAACGCCTGCTGGCGCGGCCCTCGGTCATCCGGGTGCTGGACGAGGCCAAGCCCTGGCTGCACTGGTTCCCCTTCGCAGACCGGATTCCCGCCCGGTTCCGCTGACACTTGGCCTTTGCGCAGCCTTTCGCTAATCCATCCCCAAGCAAGGGGATCGCCGACATGAGCATGGACAAAAGCTTTGACGCCAAGGCCGCCGAGGCGCGGATCAGCGCCCAGTGGGAACAGCAGAACGCCTTCGCCGCCGGGGCCAACGCTTCGCGCAGCGAAACCTTCACGGTCATGATCCCGCCGCCGAACGTCACCGGCAGCCTGCATATCGGCCACGCCTTCAACAACACGCTGCAAGACATCCTGGTCCGCTGGCACCGGATGCGCGGCTTCGACACGCTGTGGCAGCCCGGCCAGGACCATGCCGGCATCGCCACGCAGATGGTGGTCGAACGCCGCATGGCCGAACGCCAGGAACCGGGCCGCCGCGACATCGGGCGCGAAGCATTCGTCGAAAAGATCTGGGCCTGGAAGCAGGAATCCGGCGACACGATCATCAACCAGTTGAAGCGGCTTGGCGCCTCCTGCGACTGGTCGCGCAACGCCTTCACCATGTCAGGCGCGCCCGGCGCCCCTGAAGGCGAAGAGGGCAATTTCCACGACGCGGTGATCCGGGTCTTCGTGGACCTGTATGACAAGGGCATCATCTATCGCGGCAAGCGGCTGGTGAACTGGGATCCGCATTTCGAAACCGCGATCAGCGACCTGGAGGTCGAGAACCGCGAGGTTCCCGGCCATATGTGGCATTTCAAATACCCGCTGGCGGGCGGCGAGACCTATGAATACGTGGAACGCGACGCGGACGGCAACGTCACCCTGCGCGAGGTCCGCGACTATATCAGCATCGCCACGACGCGGCCCGAGACCATGCTGGGCGACGGTGCGGTGGCGGTCCATCCCGACGACGCCCGCTATGCCCCCATCGTCGGCAAGCTGTGCGAAATCCCGGTCGGGCCGAAGGAATATCGCCGCCTGATCCCGATCATCACCGACGAATACCCGGACCCCGCTTTCGGCAGCGGCGCGGTCAAGATCACCGGGGCGCATGACTTCAACGACTATGGCGTGGCGATGCGCAACAACATCCCGCTGTATGCGCTGATGGACACCAAGGGCGCGATGCGCAGCGACGGGCTGTCCTATGCCGAAAGCGCCGCCGTCGCGTCCCGCGCCGCGCGGGGCGAGGATGTGGGCGACGTGTCCGACGTGAACCTTGTCCCCGAGGATCTGCGCGGCCTCGACCGGATGGAGGCGCGCCGCCGCGTGGTCGAACAGATCAATGCCGAGGGTCTTGCCGTCACATACCTGCACAAGGAAATCGACGCCGAAACCGGGGCCGAGCATCTGGAACGCCGTCCGCTGGTCGAATCGAAGCCGATCATGCAGCCCTTCGGCGACCGCTCCGGCGTGGTGATCGAGCCGATGCTGACCGACCAGTGGTTCGTTGATACGAAGCGCATCGTCGGCCCCGCGCTGGAGGCCGTGCGCGACGGCCGCACCCAGATCCTGCCCGAACAGCACAGGAAGGTCTATTTCAACTGGCTGGAAAATATCGAGCCGTGGACGATCAGCCGCCAGCTTTGGTGGGGGCATCAGATTCCGGTGTGGTATGGTCTGGACATGACCGCCCCCGAGGGCTTTCAGGACGACGAGGGCGACGGCGCCCTGGATGAGGTCGAACTGTTCGAGCTTTTGGTCGACGGGCTGGTCCAGCGTGGCGAGATCCACCACGCCGCCGCCGATTTCAAGGCCGTCGCCGACCGGTTCCGCGCCGATATCGTCGATCTGCCGCAGCCCCTTGAAATCTCGCGCGTGATCGAGGTCGAAGACCGCGAGGCGGCCATCGACGCCCTGGCGCGGGGGCTGGCCGAATACAACCTGACGCAGGATCCGACCAGGCTGGTCTATCCCGTCTGGCGCGATCCCGACGTGCTGGACACCTGGTTCTCGTCCGGCCTCTGGCCGCTGGGCACGCTGGGCTGGCCCGAACAGACCGAGGCGCTGCGCAAGTATTTCCCGACTGACGTGCTGGTCACAGGCTTCGACATCATCTTCTTCTGGGTCGCCCGGATGATGATGATGCAGCTTGAGGTGGCGGGCGATATTCCCTTCCGCACCGTCTATGTCCACGGTCTGGTGCGCGACGAAAAGGGCGCGAAGATGTCGAAGTCCAAGGGCAACGTCATCGACCCGCTGACGCTGATCGACGATTTCGGCGCCGATGCGCTGCGCATGACGCTGACCGGCATGGCCGCGATGGGCCGCGACCCGAAGCTGGGGCCGAAGCATGTCGAAGGGGCGCGGAATTTCGTCACGAAGATCTGGAACGCCACGCGGTTTGCGGAAATGAACGGCGTGCGCGGCGGCGGCGCCCTGCCCCAGCCGACCCACACGGTGAACCGCTGGATCATCGGAGAGGTCGCGCGGATCCGCATGGCCACCGACGAGGCGCTGGCCTCCTATCGCTTCAACGACGCGGCGAACGGGCTTTACGCCTTTGTCTGGGGCAAGGTCTGCGACTGGTATGTGGAATTCGCCAAGCCCCTGTTCGACGGCGACCATGCGAGCGAGACCCGCGCCACGATGGGCTGGGTTCTGGACCAGTGCTATCTGCTGCTGCACCCGATCATGCCCTTCGTGACCGAGGAACTGTGGTCGCTGACCGGCGACCGTCCGAAGATGCTGGTCCATGGCGACTGGCCGGCCTATGGCGCCGAACTGATCGACACTGATGCGGACCGGCAGATGAACTGGGTGATCGCCCTGATCGAGGCGGTCCGGTCCGCCCGCGCCCAGATGGGCGTTCCGGCGGGTGCCAAGCTGGACCTGATCGTGACCGAGGCTGACGATGCCGCCCGCGCGGCGCTGTCCGCCAACGCACCCCTGATCGAGCGGCTGGCGCGGGTCAATGCGCCGGTGGACGGCGCGGCGGGCAAGGGCATGATCGCCGTCGCGGCGCAGGGGGCGAGCTTTGCGCTGCCCATCGGCGACGTGATCGACGCGGGCGCGGAAACGGCGCGGTTGCAGAAGGCGGTGGCGAAATCCGAGAAGGACGCGGACGGGCTTCGCAAGCGGCTGTCGAACCCGAAATTCGTCGAGAATGCCGAGGCCGAGGTGATCGAGGAAACCCGAGAGAAGCTGGCCGCGCTTGACGACGACATCGCCCGTCTGCGCGCGGCCCTGGCGCAGCTGGCGGCGCTGTAATGGTCGGCGGCGGCGCTTGCCGGGAAGGCAGGCGCCTCCGGCGGGGGTGTTTGGACAAAGAAGAAGCCTAGAGCGTGGCGAGCGCGCGCGGCAGGGCCTGTTCCAGGATGTCAAGCTCGGCATCCGGGCCGCAACTGATGCGGATGCAGCGGTTCAGGGGCGCGACGCCGGGCATACGGACAAAGACGCCCTGACCGGCCAGGGCATCGACCAGGCGGCGGGCGAAGGCGCCGTCGCGATGCGTGTCGAGCGCCACGAAATTGGTGGCCGAGGGCAGCGCGGTCAATTGGTTCCGGGCGCCGATCGCTGCGATGCGGTCGCGGGCGGCGGCGACCTGCGCGACCCCTTGGGCCAGCCAGTCCTGGTCCTGCAAGGCGGCAAGTGCGCCGATCTGGCCGATGCGGTTCATGCCGAAATGGTTGCGCACCCGGTCGAAGGCGGCGATCAGGTCGGGATGGCCGATGGCATAGCCTACCCGCGCGCCCGCCATGCCATAGGCCTTGGAAAAGGTGCGCATCCGAATGACGCGCGGATCGTCGGCAGAGATGGCCGGGATCGCCTCTGCGGGGGCGAATTCGGCATAGGCCTCGTCCAGGACCAGCAGGCTGCCGGGCGGCAGGGCATCCACCATCGCAGCAATCGCCGCGCCGTCCTGCCAGCTTCCCATCGGGTTGTCGGGATTGGCCAGATAGATCAGCCGCGCCCCGGTCTGCCGGGCGCGTTCGGCCAGAGCCTGCGGATCCTCGGCATCGTCGCGATAAGGCACCTTGTCCAGAACCCCGCCGAAGCCCGCGACATGGAAGTTGAAGGTGGGATAGGCCCCATCCGAGGTTACCACCACATCGCCGGGCGCGACCGTCAGGCGCACCAGAAGCCCCAGCAGCCCGTCGATGCCTTCGCCCACCATGATGTTTTCGGGCCGGACGCCGTGATGGGCGGCCAGCGCCGCCGTCAGGTCGAAGCTGGTCGGATCGGCGTATTTCCAGACCTCTGCCACAGCCGCCTGCATCGCGGACACCGCGCGGGGGCTGGGACCGAAACCGTTTTCATTGGCGCCAAGCCGCGCGGCGAAGGGGCGGCCCGACTGACGCTCCAGCGTTTCGGGTCCGACAAAGGGGACGGTCGCGGGCAGGCCCGCCGGGATCGGGGCAAGGCGGACCATCAGAAGGCGCGGAAGGTCATGGTGGTCAGCGTGCGGCTGATATGGGGAATGTCGAACAGCTTTTCGGACAGGAAGCGGCCGACATCCTCGTCCTCGGGGATATAGACCTTGGCGATCAGGTCGTAATCGCCCGAGGTCGAATAAAGTTCGCTGACGACTTCACGGTCATAGATGGCCTCGGCGACCTGATAGGTCTTGCCAGGCTCGCAGCGGAACTGAACGAAGACGGGTCGCATATTGGCCTCCTTTGCCGGTCGGCGCCACGTTAGACCGCCGCGGCCGGACGGGTCCAGACCCCCCGCGCATGGCCGCGCCAGAACCGCGCCATCAGCAGCACGGCCGCCACTGTCAGCCCGACGCAAAGGCCCAGCCACAGACCGGCGGGCCCGAAACCCAGCGGGAAGGCCAGCCCCCAGGCCACCGGCATGCCCACCACCCAATAGCTGAACCCGGCGATCCACATCGGCACGCGGGTGTCATGGACGCCGCGCAGGAAGCCCAGGGCAATCACCTGGAAGGCGTCGGTCAGCTGGAACAGCGCGGCATAGACCAGCAGCCCCGCGCCAAGCGCCACGATGGCGGGCCCGCGCGGATCGGCGGGGTCAAGATACAGGCGCACCAGCCCCTCGCCCGCCAGCAGGTAGACGGCGATGGCCAGGGCCGCGAAGGCCAGAGACATGCCGATCACCGTGATCGCCGCGTCGCGCATCCAGGCGGCGTCGCCGCGCCCCTTGGCCTGGCCCACCCGGACCGTGGCGGCGTTCGACAGGCCCAGATGCACCATGAAGGTGATCGAGGTGATTTGCAGCGCGATCCCATGCGCGGCCAGTTCCTGCGTGCCGATCCAGCCCATCATGATGTTCGATCCGACGAACAGCCCGCCCTCGGCCACCAGGGTCAGGCCGATGGGCCAGCCCAGGCGGAACACCTGGCGCAGGGCAGCCCAGTCGGGTTTCCAGAACCGCTGGAACAGATGATACTTGCGCGTGGCGGGCAGCCAATGGGCATAAAGCGCCAGGACCGCAAGCTGCATGGTCTGGACGATCACGCTGGAGATGGCAGCGCCGCGCACGCCCAGTTCGGGAAAGCCCATGTTGCCGAAGGTCAGCAGCCAGATCAGCGCGATGTTCACCGGCAGCCCTGCGAGCGTCACCCACATCACCACCTGCGCCCGCTCCAGCGCCGCCAGATAGGAATTCAGCGCCAGCGCGCACAGCATCGGCAGCAGGCCCCAGCCGGCGATGCGCAGGAAATCCTGCGCCAGCGCGGCCACGGTTTCGGTCTGCCCCAAGGCCAGAAGAATCGGGCCGGAGAACCAGAACAGCGGCAGGCACAGGATCGAATGGATCGCCGACAGCCATAGCGCCATGCGGGCGGCGCGGCGCACATCCGTTTCGTCGCCCCGCGCGACAGCGGTCGCGATCAGGCCCATGACGCCGGTGCCATAGCCCATGCCCAGGAAATACAGGATGTGGATCATCGACGTGGCGATGACCAAGGCCGCCAGCGCCTCGACCCCGTACCAGCCCAGCATCACCGTGTCGCTGACATGGATGCCCATGCGCGCCAGATGGCTGCCGATCAACGGCAGGCCCAAGGCCAGGGTGGCAGTGATATGGGGAAGATAGCGGGCCATGCGGCTGGCTTAGCGCGAGGCTTGGGGTTTCACAATCTGCAAGTCGGCAGGGCAGTTTACCCCAGGCGTTGAAAGCTGGGTTGGAGAAACGCTTGGGGTGGGGAGTCTTGCCGACAGACCGGGATCAACCGGGAACGGAGAGACAAAACCAAGGCTGCGCTGAAACCCGGCAAAAGCAGGTTGAGCCAATTGCCGTCATTCGTCGAATTGGCCTGCGGTTGTGAGAATATCAGACATCTCGGCGCGCACCGCCTCATGATCAAAGCCAATCAGACCTCTCGCGATGGCGACCTTCGCAGCCAATTCATGGAAAAGCTGATGTGAAGCAATCAAGGCCCGCTCGCTATCGATCAAGCTAAAGGTCGCCCAACACCCTTCGAGACGTTTCTGCGTCTCTGTGTCCATCCATTGCCGCATTCTGGTCCCAAGATAGCGAACGTCACGGCTGCCACCATATCTGAGGAGATGGTCCCATTCGATCATGCGCAACAGTTCCGATTTGAGATCGCTGTCTCGGATTTTCACGGACCACGGTTCATTTCTTACAATCGCCTTAGCGGTCATCAGAGCCGCTGCACTGGCCCAGTTCACACACTCATCATAGGTTTCCTGATCCGGCAACGCGGCCGGAGGCTTGGAACGTCTGAACTTCTGTGCAGCACCATCCTTATCGAGCAAGACCCGGAAAGGCCGATCATAGACACCGCTCGCTACGGTCACGTCGACAAGCGTGAAATCCAACTTGCCACCAGAGTAGTAGATTAGGCGCGTCGGCTGACCATCAGCGTCTTCTAGTTTTTCGACTGCCAAGACGGTGCCCAAGGCGTTCCACCAATAATCGTCCCGTTCGAGAGCCTTGGGATCTCGAAGGTGTATTTCAATGTCGCGATCCGACAGAGGATGATCGCTGGCAGCGGCGGCTGAACCCGTCAGCACGACACAACGAATGTTTCTATCAGACCTCGCCCAATTGATGATGTCACGGAGGACGCTATCATAATCCATGGTTTGCTCATCTGCTCTGCACTGACCCTAGAAAGTGCAGCTAGCTTACTGTCGACCGGCAGCTTTGTCCGCATAGCAGCCATCCGATAAAGCGCCAACCGGTCCGGTCGACCGCCTCCGCAGGCTTGTTCCGGCCCACGAAGCCCCCACCACAGCTATCCCGCCCTATTTCCTGTCTACCGTCACGATCCGTAGCCGCCGGACCGATTTCTGGATTCGTCCCCGCACCTCGTCGGGTTCGGTGGCGACGGCCTGGATCAGCGCGCGCATGTCGCCGCGCGCGGTGTTCAGCTGGTCGATCAGCGACATCACCATGCCCAGGGAATCCGAGGGCAGGTCGTAGAAATCCGACAGGTCGCACAGCAGTTGCAGCCGCGCCAGGTCGGTTTCCGTATAGGCGGCGCCCTGCGGGGTGACCACAGGCGTCACCACATGGGCCGACACGAAGGACCGCAGGCGGTCCGGGTCCAGGCCGTCCAGGATCGCCACGACCTCGGCTTCGGAATAGTGACGGGCCATCGCTTATCCCTCCGCTTTCATCCCGGCGCGCGGATCATAGGGGTGATCCTTGCGCCACTGCTCGAAGAACCGGGCCAGGTCGTCGTCGACCTTGGGCGGCATCACGACCTTCAGTTCCACATGCTGGTCGCCGCCGTTGATGCCGCGTCCGCGCAGGCGCAGCTTCTGGCCCGTGGTCGCCCCCTTGGGGATGGTCAGGTTCACCGGACCGTCGATGGTGGGGGCGGTGACCTTGCCGCCCAGCACGGCCTCGGGCAGGCTGATCGGCAGGGTCAGCAGGATGTCGTCGCCCTCGCGCCGGAAATCGGGATGGGGGGCGACGCTGATCGTCAGATAGGCATCGCCCGCGCCGCCCTGGCCCAGGCCCTGGCCGCCCTTGCCCTTCAGCCGGATGGTCTGGCCGTCGCGGACCCCCCTGGGGATCGTGACCTCCAGATCGCCGCCTTCGGGCAGGGTGATGCGGGTCTTGCCGCCCCGCGCGGCGGTCAGGAAATCGACCTGGAGCGAGAAGCGGTAATCCTGCCCGCGCACATGGAAATCGCGCGGATCGTCATACTCGTGGCCGCGATGAAAGCCGCCGCGCCGCCCGAACAGATCCGAGAACACGCCGGACAGGTCGGGGTCGCTGTCGAAGCCGTAGCTGCGGGCATAGGGGTTTCCCGCCGCCTCGGCATGGTCACGCCAGGCGCGGCGCTGCGGGCGTTCCTGGCCCTGGTCGTCGATCTCTCCCGCGTCGAAGCGGCGGCGCTGTTCGGGATCCTTCAGCAGGTCATAGGCGGCCGAGGCCGCCTTGAAGCGCGCCGTCGCCGCGGGATCGGGGTTCAGGTCGGGATGATCCGCCTTGGCGATCCTGCGATAGGCCTTCTTGATGTCGGCGTCGCTGGCCGATTTCGTCAGTCCCAAGGCTGCATAAGGATCGCCCGCCATGACCTGTCCTCGTGTCCGTGCTTTCGGATCAAATAGATAGGCAGGACGCGGCGTTCATCAATAGGGCAGCGGATATTGCTTGTGCAGCCGGTCGATGGCCTTGCGCAGATCGTCGGGCACCGCCTTGCCCAGGCCCGCCAGCAGGCGGTCCAGCTGGTCGATGCGCGTGGCGCCGATGATCGGCACCACCTTGAAGGGACGGGTGGACTGCCAGGCGATCGCCATGTGGATCGGATCCCAGCCGTGTTCGGCGGCAAGGGCGTGATAGGCCTCGGTCGCGGCCACCCCCTGCGGGGTCTTGCGCCCGCCCAGGTTGCCCAGGCCGCCCGTCGCCTTGTCCACCGCCGCGCGGCTGCCGTCGGGCATCGCGCCGCCGGAATACTTGCCCGACAGCAGCCCGGCGGCCAGCGGGGAATAGGCCAGCAGCGTCACATCCTCGTTCACGGCGACCTCGGCCAGATCGGTGTCGTACAGGCGATAGAGCAGCGAGTATTCATTCTGGATCGAGGCCATGCGCGGGGCGCCCAGCCGGTCGGCCGTGTCGCACCAGCGGGTCAGGCCCCAGGCGGATTCGTTCGACAGGCCCACCGCCCGGATCTTGCCCGCCTGTCGCGCCGCCGACAGCGCGCCCAGCACATCGGCCATGTGGTCCAGGGTCTGCTGTTTCGATTGCTTCGAGGGGTCATAACCCCAGTTCTGCCGGAAGGCATAGCTGCCCCGCACCGGCCAGTGCAGTTGATAGAGGTCGATCCGATCCGTTTGCAGCCGTTCCAGCGAGGCGTCGATGGCCGCCGCGACGATGGCGCCATCGAAGGGCGCGCCATCGCGCACCATCTGGCTGGGTCCGGTGATCTTGGTGGCGACTTCCACCCGGTCGCGGTTGCCGCGCCGCGCCAGCCAATTGCCGAGGATGGTTTCGGTCAGGCCGATGGTCTCGCGCCGGACAGGGTTCACGGGATACATCTCGGCCGTGTCGAGGAAGGAGATCCCCGCATCCAGCGCGCGGTCGATCTGGGCGTGGCCGTCCGCCTCGGCCGTCTGGTTGCCGAAGGTCATGGTGCCAAGGCAGATTTCGCTGACCTCGACATCGCTGCCGCCCAGTGTCACGCGCTTCATGGGGAATCCTTTCGTCCGTTCGCGCGCACGTTAGCGATCACGCGCCGAGGCGCAAGGCCGCGCCGCCGCCGGTATCGGGCCTTCAGGCGCGTTGGTACCCGGCCGAGGCGGCGATCAACTGCCGGGTATAATCCTGCCGCGCGGCCCCCCGGCGCAAATCCTCGACCGTCATTACCTCGACGATGCGGCCCTGCTGCATGACGGCCAGCCGGTCGCACATATGGCCCACCACGGCCAGGTCGTGGCTGACCATCACATAGGTCAGCCCATGTTCGGCGCGCAGGTCCGACAGCAGGTTCAGGATTTCCGCCTGCACGCTGACATCCAGCGCGCTTGTGGGTTCGTCCAGCAGCAGCAGGCGCGGCTCGGCCGCCAGGGCGCGGGCGATGGCGACGCGCTGGCGCTGCCCGCCCGACAGCTGGTGGGGATAGCGAAAGCGGAAGCCGCGCCCCAAGCCCACGTCGTCCAGCAGCCGGGCGATCCGGCGGTCGATGTCGTCCATGCCTTGCAGGCGCAGCGCTTCCGACAGGACCGCATCGACCGAATGACGGGGATGCAGACTGGCATAGGGATCCTGGAAGACCATCTGCACGGTCTTGTAGAAGGCCCGGTCGCGGCGGCGGGCGGCGACGGGTTGGCCCGCGACCTCGATCCGGCCGGACCAGGTGTCGATCAGGCCGGCGATGGCGCGCAGGATCGTGGACTTGCCGCTGCCGGATTCTCCCACCAGGCCGAAGCTTTCGCCGGGGGCCACGGTGAAGCCCGCGTCCTTCACGGCATCCACGCGGGCCGGAGGATGGCCGAACCAGACGTTCAGGTGTTCGACCGTCAGCATGGGCGGGACCGTGGAGGCTGGGTATTTGGGCAAAGAAGAAGCATCAGAGCCCTCCGGGAAATTCGGTTTCCAGGCTTTCGGCGATCGGGTCGCCGTCGCGCCAGCTGTCCTGGCGTTGCAGGACCGGCAGGCGGTCCTGCGGCGCGTCAAGGCGCGGCAGGCTGTTCAGCAGGCCGCGGGTATAGGGGTGGCGGGCCTGGTGCAGGTCGCGCGCGGCCAGCGTTTCGACGATCCGGCCCGCATACATGATCAGCACCCGGTCGCAGAATTGCGCGACCAGGTTCAGGTCGTGGCTGATGAAGATCAGCCCCATGCCCCGGTCGCGGACCAGGCGGTCCATGATGTTCAGAACCTCGGTCCTGACCGAAACGTCCAGCGCACTGGTCGGCTCGTCCGCGATCAGGATTTCCGGATCGGGGGCCAGCATCATCGCGATCATGATCCGCTGGCCCATCCCGCCCGAGACCTCGTGCGGATAGGCCTGCATCACCCGTTCGGGGTCGCGGATCTGCACCGCGGCCAGCATGTCCAGCGCCTTTTGCCGGGCCGCCGCGCGGGCGCCGCCGGCATGGAGGCGATAGGCCTCGACGATCTGGTCGCCGATGGACATCACCGGGTTCAGGCTGAATTTCGGATCCTGCATCACCATGCTGATCCGCCTGCCCCGGATCTTGCGCATCTTGCGTTCGGGCAGGTTCAGGATGGACTGGCCTTCAAGCTGCATCCGGTCGGCGGTGACGAGGCCCGGCGGGCGGACCAGGCCCAGGATCGAGCGGCCGGTCATCGACTTGCCCGACCCCGATTCGCCCACCACGCCCAGCCGTTCCCGGCCCAGGTCGAAGCTGACGCCGCGCACGGCCTCGAAGGTGCCCTGCCGGGTCGGAAAGGTCACGCGCAGGTTCCGGACGGACAGCAGCGTCATGACTTGGCCCCCTTGGGATCCAGCACGTCGCGCAGCCCGTCGCCCAGCAGGTTGAAGGCCATCGAGACGATGAAGATCGCGATTCCCGGCATGGCGGCGACCCACCAGAAGTCCAGGATATAGGTCCGCCCATCCGAAATCATCGCCCCCCATTCCGGCATCGGCGGCTGCGCGCCAAGGCCCAGGAAGCCAAGGCCCGCCGCCGACAGGATGATCCCCGCCATGTCCAGAGCCACCCGCACGATCAGCGAGCTGACGCAGAGCGGCCAGATATGTCTGACCAGCAGCCGCAGCGGCCCCGCGCCTTGCAGCCGGGCGGCGGCGATATAGTCGGCGTTGCGGATCGTCAGCGTTTCCGCCCGCGCCAGCCGCGCATAGGGCGGCCAGGCGGTCAGGGCCAGCGCCAGCACGGCGTTGGTGATACTGGCCCCCAGGGCCGCGACGAAGGCCAAGGCCAGGATCAGCTTGGGGAAAGCCAGGAAGATGTCGGTGATCCGCATCAGCACCTGATCGACCCAGCCGCCCGCAAAGCCCGCCACCGTGCCGATGAACAGCCCGATCACCGGCGCGATCAGCGCCACGGTGCCGACGATGAACAGCGTGATGCGCGAGCCATGGATCAGCCGCGACAGGATGTCCCGGCCCAGGTGGTCGGTGCCCAGCCAATGCGCGGCGGATGGCGGTTGCAGCCGGTTCGCCAGGTCCTGCGCGAAGGGGCTTTGCGGCGACAGCCAGGGCGCGAGGGCCGCCATCGCGATCAGCACGATCAGCACGATCAGCCCGAACATCGCCAGCTTGTTGGCGCGAAAGGTCAGCCAGCCCTGATACAGCGCGCCCAGCCGGGCCTGCCTGCGGGTCTGCGGCGCGTCGGAGAGAAGCCAGTTCCGGCGTGCGGCGTTCATTTCGACCTCGGGTCAAGGAAGCGATACAGGATATCGCTGAGCAGGTTCAGCGCCACGAAGCAGGTGCCGATCACCACGGTCCCGCCCAGGACGGCGCTCATGTCGCCCGACAGCAGCGCCTTGGTGATGTACTGGCCCAGGCCGGGCCAGGAAAAGATGATCTCGGTCAGGACGGACCCTTCCAGCAGCGACCCGAAGGACAGCGCGATCACGGTGACCAGCGGGATCGAGATGTTGCGGAACGCGTGGCGCCAGATCACCGCCCGTTCGGACAGGCCCTTGACGCGGGCGGTGGTGATGTATTCGGCCGACAGCTGTTCCAGCATGAAGCTGCGGGTCATGCGGCTGATATAGGCCAGGCTGTAATAACCCAGCAGGCTGGCGGGCAGGATGATATGGCTGAACGCGTCCTTGAACGCCGCCCAGTCGCCCGCGATCAGCGAATCGACCAGGATCAGGCCGGTCACGGTCGGCACCATGCCGTCATAGATGATCCCCTGCCGCCCCGGCCCTCCGACCCAGCCCAGGATGCCGTAGAACAGCAGCAGCCCCATCAGCCCCAGCCAGAAGATCGGCATGGAATAGCCCACAAGCGCCACCACGCGGGCCACCTGATCCACGATCCCGCCCCGGCGCGCGGCGGCGACCACGCCCAGCGGCACGCCGACGAAGACGCCGATCAGCGTGCCCAGCGTCGCCAGTTCGAAGGTCGCCGGAAAGACGCGCAGGATGTCGTTCACCACCGGCTGCCCGGTGGAGATGGAGCGCCCGAAATCGCAGGTCAGCACGTCGCCCAGATAGCGCGCGAACTGCACATAGAGCGGCTGGTCCAGCCCCATCGCCTGATAGGCGGCGTCGTATTGCGCCTGGGTGGCGCGGTCGCCCACCACCTTCAGCACCGGGTCGATGGGCATCACCCGGCCGATGATGAAGGTGACCAGCAGCAGGCCCAGCATCGTCAGGACCAGCGACAGCAGCGTCCCTCCGATGCTGCGGACGCGGCGGCGGCGGGCGGCGGCGCGGTGGTCGGGGGGCGGTGCCGCCGCCCCTCCGTCGGTGTCGGGCACGGCCAAGGCCTATTCGCCCTTCGTCACCTGGCGATACATGACCGAGGCGACCGACCGGCCCGAGTTCCAGTTCTGGACGTTCTCGCGCAGGCCGGTGGGTTCGATCCGCTGGAACAACGGCACGATCGGCGCCTCGGCCTGATACTGCTTCTGGATGTCGATATACATCTGGGCGCGCTTTTCGGCATCCTGCTCCAGCGTCGCGGCCAGGGTGGCCTCGTTCATCGCCTGGGGCACGGCATAGGCATTGCGCCAGGCCAGCAGGCCGGTGGCCTTGGCCTCGTCGCTGTTGTCGGGGTTGAAGGCGAAGGTCGCGGCATTGGTGTTCGGGTCCGAATAATCCGGCCCCCATTCGCCGATGAAGACCGGCACCTCGCGTGCGCGATAGGCGTCCAGAACCTGCGCGCCGGTCATCTGCTGGATTTCCAGCGTCAGCCCGGCCTGGGCCATGGATGCCTGCAGTGCCTGCGCCACGTCGGTATATTCGCGCAGGTCGCGGACCTTGGTGACGATGGTCTTGCCCGACATGCCCGCATCGTCGATCAGTTTCTTGGCCTTCTCGACATCATAGGTCCAGGGATTGTCGTCCAGCGCGCCCAGATAGCCCGAGGGCAGGAAGGACTGGTGCGGAACGAACATGCCTTTCAGGAAGCTGCCCGCGATGCCGTCGTAATCGACCAGATGCTTCATCGCCTCGATCACGGCGGGGTTCGACAGCACGGGATCCTTCTGGTTCAGGCCCATATACAGGATCCGGCCGCGCGGCTCGTCCTGGATCTTGACGCCCTCGACGCTGGCGATGGAATCGACATCGGTGGGCGACAGGTTGCGGGCCACGTCGATGTCGCCCTGTTCCAGCAGCAGCCGCTGTGCGCTGCTTTCCTGGACGTTGCGCACGATCACCCGCTTCATCGTCGGCGCGCCCTGCCAGTATTCCTCGAACGCGGCAAGCTGCACGGCCTCGTTCGGGCGCCAGGCGGTCAGGGTATAGGGGCCGGATCCGGCGGCGTTGTTCGACAGCCAGGTATTGCCCAGATCGTCGCCCGCATTCGCCATGACGGTTTCCTTGTCGACCACGCTGGCGACATTCGCGGTCAGGCAGTTCAGCACGAAGGACGGCGCATAGGGCTTGTCCAGGTGCAGGGTCAGGCTGGTGTCGTCGAAGGTGATCTTGTCCTCGACATTGTCGGCGGTGAAGCCGAACTGCGTCAGGATGAAGGCGGGCGTCAGGTTCAGCTGGACCGCGCGTTGCAGCGACCAGGCGGCATCCTCGGCCCGGACCGGGTTGCCGGAATGGAACTTCACGCCCTCGCGCATTCGGAAGGTGATGGACATGCCGTCCTCGGACACTTCCCAGCTTTCGGCAAGGCTGGGCTTGAAGCCCGCCTCCATGTCCATCGGATCGAAATCGACCAGACGGTCATAGGTGTTCTGGTTCACGTCATTGCCCGAGAATTCGAAGCTTTGCGCCGGATCCAGGCTGATGATGTCGTCGATTGTATGGGCCACCACCAGCGTGTCGGCGGGCGTCTCGGCCCAGGCGGCGGGCGCGATTGCCAGGGCCGAGGCCAGCAGGATGGCGCGGGGGGTCAGCAGATGTCTCATGATGGTTCCCTGTTCTTGTCGTCCCCGCCTTGGACGCGGGTTTGCATGACGTGAAGGGTGGCCCAAGGCCGCGCGGCTGGCAAGCCTTCGATGATCACGCCTGCCGCAACGTCCGCTGGAACGCCGCCAGCCAGCGGCGGGCGTCGAAGCCGGGCGGGGGCGCGGCGGCGTAAAGCTGGCGGTCCAGGTCGGCCAGGATCGGCGGGGCGGGCTGGCGCCGCCAGTGCAGATGGGCGGCGGCGGCGGCGCGCAGAGCCGCCAGGTCGCGCCGTTCGGCGGCGAGGCGCATGGCCCGCCGGTGCGGACCGGGCAGCAGGCGGCGCAGACGCGCGGCCATCGCGTCCCAGGGCAGCAGCCCCCGGCCCCGCAGCATCAGGCCCAGCGCGGCCGCCATCCCCCCGCCGAGTGCCGACAAGGCCAGCGGCCAGTTGCGCCAGGCCACCTGGTCCGAGGCGCCGAAGTTCGATCCGAAGCCCGCGAAGCCGAAGGGAATGGGCTTCAGCGGCGCGACCTCGACATGGCGGTTGTCGGTGTCGAACCAGGAAAACGCCTCGGCGTGAAGGATGGCGGGCTCGCCGGTCCGGGGGCGCAACTGCCATTCCCAGACGACGCGCGCGACCGGCCCGGCCTCGGTCAGAACGGTCTCGCGGATCTCGGGCTGGCTGAACAGGATCAGCCAGGGTTCGGACAGGTCGGGCCGGGGCGGCAGCTGGTGGGCCAGCGTGCCCAACGCCTCGACCGTGACGCGGCGGGTCAGGATCTCGTCCTTTTTCAGGCGGCCGGGTTCGGCGGACAGCTCGTCCTTCACCGTCAACTGCCGCGCCGACAGCGGCGGGGCATCCGCCGGGAAGGGCTTTACCGACAGGGTGACCGGCGCGGCGGTCACGGTGGTTTCCGCGCGTCCGCCATCCGCCGTCACATAGGTCAGGGTGTGGCTGATCGGCCCGACCGTCACCGGGCCGTCGCGGCGCGGAAACAGCGCTATCTTGCGTTCGAAGATTTGCAGCAGTCGGCCCTGGACGCGTTCCTTGTGCCAGTCGTCCCGCGCCGTCTGGATCCAGTCGTAGTCGGGCGAATTCGGAAACTCCATCTTCTCGCGCGAGACGGTCAGGTCGTATTCGCCCCGGATCGTCAGTTCGACCATCTCGGACACGACGGGGTTGCCGTGGTCGTGCAGGATCATCAGCCGCGTGTCGCCCTGCGCCGAAGCGGCGCCCGCCGTCAGCAGCCAGGCCAGAAGGATGCGGATCACCATGGGTCGCCCTCTTGCGGGCGGATCAGGCCCAACGCGGCGCGGCGGTCGAATTCGGCGCGGATGCGCAGCTTGAGGAATTCGCCGGGATCGTCGGAAATGGTGTCCAGCCACTGGTCGGTCGCGGCAAGACCCCTGGCCTCGACCCGGCCCTCGCGCTGTTCCGGCCCTGCGGCGGTGGCCAGCAGCTCCGAGATCGGCTTCTGCCCCGCAGGCAGGCCGCCCGCGCCCTTGATGCGGCCCGGCACCACGGACTCGCCCCGGTGCGGCGGATACATCGCCGCGACCAGGTCTCGGTTGGCGCGGGCCTGTTCGTCGGCGGGATTGGCAAACAGCATCGCGTCGAAATAGGCCACCGACAGCGGATAATCCCCGACTGCCGCCAGCGACAGCCCCCGGTTATAGGTCTGCGACCGCCCCGCCCTGGCGAAGGCCGCGTCCGCCGCCGCGTAATCGCCCAGCCGATACAGCGCCACGCCCCGCGCCGCCGGGTCGGACAGCAGCCATGCCGCCGGGCGGTCCCATCCCGCATGCAGCGCCAGCCGCCCCATCGCGCCCGGTCCCGCGACGGCCAGCGCCGCGATCCCGGCCAGGGCGATCAGCGCGGGCCTCATTCCAGCCTCCGCAGCATGACCAGCAGCGGGGGCAGGGCCAGCATCGCCAGCCAGGGGCCAAGGTCGCGGTATTGCAGGGCTTGCAGGACCGGATCGCGGACCGATCCGCCGCTGCGGACCAGCCGCGCGGCCAGACGGTCCATGCGGTCCCAGTCCATCGCCTCGCCCCCGCGCACCAGCCGGTCCAACGCCTCGGGGGGGGCGGCGGGCGCTTCGGCGGCGCGCTCGGTCAGGCGCAGCGCCCACAGCCGGACGCCCTGCGCGGCCAGCCGGTCGGCCTCGGCCACGGCCTGCCTGTCGATGCCGCCGCCGTCCGAAATCAGCACCAGGTCGGCGCGCGGCAGACCGGCCAGCATCTGCGCGGCCATGCCGATGGCAGCGGCGGGGCGGCTGCCCCCGGCGGGCATGGTGTCGCCGTCCAGGACGCCGATCTGGGTCTGCAAGCTGCCCACGTCCAGGGTGGGCGCGGCCGCCGTGAACGCCTCGCCCGAGAACAGCAGAAGGCCCACGGGACGGCCCGACAGCGCCTGCGCCAGGCCCGCCGCCGCCAGCTTGGCCTGGTCCAGCCCCGGCCCCTGGGCGACGGATGGCGACAGATCCAGCGCCAGCACCACCGCATCGGCCTGGGCCAGCACCGGCGCATCGCTGCGCGGCACCGCCGGACCCGCCAGCCCGCAGATCAGCGCCGCCAGCGCCAGCGGCGCCAGCAGCCGCATCCACAAAGGCTGCCGCCCGCCCAGCGCGCCCAGCGCCTGCATCGCCCGCAGCATGTCGCGCCCCATCACCCGTTCCCAGCCGCCCGCATCGGGCGCGCGCGCCGCCCGCAGCAGGATCAGCCCCGCCAGCGGCAGCAGCGCCAGCAGCCACCAGGGCCGCAGCAGGATCAGCCCGTCCATCCGCGCCGCCCCCCTGCGATCAGCGCCAGGCACAGCGCCGCGACGGCGGCGGGCCAGACCCACAGCGGCTGCCACAGCCGCATCGGCGGCCGGGCCGAGGGGTTCGGCTCCAGCCGGTCCAGGCTTCGCGCCATGGCCTGCAAATCGGCGGCATCGCGGACGCGGAAGCTTTCGCCCTGCGAGACCTGGGCCACCGCCCGCAGCGTCGCCACGTCCACCGCATCGCGGGACTGCGGCTGGTTTTCCAGATCCTCGGGGCCGAGGGCGATCGAATGGACCCGGATGCCGTGGTCATGGGCCAGCCGCGCGGCCTCGACCGCAGGCACGGTGCCGGACGTGTCCACCCCGTCCGACAGCAGCACGATCACCCGCGTCGGCGCATCGCTGCGCGCCAGCCGCTTGGCGGCCAGCCCCAGCCCGTCGGAAATCGCGGTGCCGCGCCCGGAAATGCCGATCTGCGCCTCGTCTATGGCGCGGGCCACGGCGTCCACGTCGAAAGTCAGGGGGGCCGCGAAATAGGCGCGCTCGCCAAAGATCACCAGTCCGATCCGGTCGCCCCGCCGCGCCGCCACGAAGGCCGAGGCGGTGCGCTTGACCGCGTCCAGCCGCGTGACCGGCTGGCCGTCCAGGAAGAAATCCGTCTTCAACATGCTGCCCGACAGGTCGATGACCAGAACGATGTCGCGGCCCGATGCCGGGATCACGTCGCTGGCGACCTCGATCCGGGGTCCGGCCAGGGCCAGGACCAGGGCGATCCAGGCCAGCCCCGCCAACCATGGCGCGCGCATCCGCCCGCCCGCCGGACGGGCCGCTTGCAGAAGATGGGCGGGCACCGCCAGCGCGGGACGGGGCACGGCCAAGGGCGGCAGCAGGCGCCGCAGGATCAGCGGCAGCGGCAGCAACGCCAGCAGCCAGGGCCAGGCGAGGCTCACCTGCGGCCCCGGCGCAGGGCGATGCGTTCCAGCGTCGCGTCGTCGGGGGCGGGCGCCGCGCCATAGGCGGCGGGGCGCAGCGGGTCGGGCAGCCGCCCCAGGATCCGGGCGATGGCCAGGATGCGGTCCTGCGGCGGCTGGCCGCGCGTGGCCCGGATCAGCGCGCGCCGCGACGGCCTGCGCGCCAGCAGCGGGCGCAGCAGCAGCGCAACGGCCAGCCCTGCCAGCAGCCCGATCCCCGCCAGCGCCAGCATCTCTCGCCAGCCCAGCGCCGCCATGTCCAGGGGCAGGCGGGGCGGCGACAGCCGGGCCAGCAGTTCGTCGCGGGTCATGGCGCGATCTCGGCCACGGTGGCACCCAGGGCGCGCAGGCGCGTCACTTCGGCGGACAGGTCGGGGGCGGCCAGGCGGGCGAGGCGGCTGTGCTGTCCGTCGCTGACCGCCAGCGGACCCAAGGGCGGGCGGATTTCCGCGTCGTCCAGCATCAGCGCCAGCGTGACCGACCGGCGCCGGGCCAGCGCCGCCAGGGCCGGTTCGGCGCCCTCCAACCCGTCCAAGCAGGTCGCGACCAGCACCCGCCCGCCCGAGGGCGACAGGCGCATGGCGCGGGCCAGGGCCTCGGACAGGGGCGCATGGCCGGGGGCGGCCAGGGCCTGATCGTGCTGGCGCGCAAGGGCGTGGCAGACAGCGGCCATCTGCCCGTCACCGCCCGATCCGCGCAGTTCCGCCAGCCGCGTTCCCGCCATCAGCGCCGCCACCGACCCGCCGCGCAGCGCGACGGTCCAGCCCGCCTGCGCCAGATGCCGGGCGGCGCGGACCGAGCGCAGCGCCGCGCCCGTGCCCCACAGCATCGGCGCGCGGAAATCGGCCAGTAGCAGGACGGTGTCGTCGCGATCCTCGTGCAGGCTGCGGATATGCGGATGGCCGGTGCGCGCGGTCGCCGCCGGATCCAGCCGCCGGGGATCGTCGCCCGCGACATAGGCGCGGATTTCGCGCAGATCCATGCCGGCGCCCGGCATCCGCGCGGGAACCGCCCCGGCCCGGCGCGTCAGGGGCCGATGCTTGCCCCGGCCGGTCGCCTGATCGCGCAAGGCCAGCAGTTCGGCGGCGGTCAGCCGGATGCCCGGAGCGTCGGGGAAGCCCGCAGGCAGGGCTACCACGGGCGGACCTCGCGCAGGATGTCGGCAACCAGGCTGCGGCTGGTGCGGCCTTCGCCGGTGGCCGACCAGGCGGGGATCAGGCGGTGGGACAGGGCGTCGGCGGCCAGGGCCTCGGCATCCTCGGGCAGGCCGTGGTCGCGGCCGTGCAGCCAGGCCCGCGCCCGGACCCCGGCCGCCAGCGCCAGCGTGCCGCGCGGCGAGACCGGATGTTCCACCCATTCCGCCACCGCCCCGCCCGGCCGGGTCGCCATGACCAGCCGGACGATGAAATCCTTGAGCGCGGGGGCAAGATGGATCCGCGCCACCTCGGCCCGCGCCTGGGCCAGATCAGCGGCCGCGATCATCGTGCCGCGCGCAGCGATGGGGGCGACCGCCTCGGCCTCGACCAGATCCAGGATGGCGCGCTCTGCCTCGGCCCCCGGCAGGTCCAGGCGCAGGTGCAGCAGGAAGCGGTCCAACTGCGCCTCGGGCAGCGGGAACGTGCCTTCGTGTTCGATGGGGTTCTGGGTCGCCACCACCATGAAGGGATCGGGCAAGGGCCGCGTGGTGCCGCCCGAGGTCACCTGCCCTTCGGCCATGGCCTCCAGCAGGGCGGATTGCACCTTGGGGGGCGCGCGGTTGATTTCGTCCACCAGGACGAGGCTGTGGAAGATCGGGCCGGGGATGAAGTCGAAGCCGCCGGTTTCCGGCCGGAACACCTGCGTGCCGGTCAGATCCGAGGGCAGCAGGTCGGGCGTGCACTGGATTCGCGCATGACTGCCGGGCAGATGCGCGGCAAGCGCCTTGACGGCGCGGGTCTTGGCGATGCCGGGCGGGCCCTCGATCAGGACATGGCCCCCGGCCAGCAGCGCGATCAGCAGCCGTTCAACCAGGACGGCATGGCCGATCAGCGTGGCGCCGATCTCGGCCCCCAGTCGCCGGACGGCATGGGATTGTTCGGACAGGTCGTCCATCGCTTCCTCCCTCGCGCTGGAACGGGACCAGACTGCCGCCGCAAACGACTGAAATCCAGCCGAAAAGGGGGAATTTACCTGCCACTTTGGTCTGAAATCCCGCCCCCCGCGGGATGATCCCGCACAAAGGCCCGTCAGCGGCGCAGCACGCGCAGGGTCAGAAATGCCAGCAGGCCCGCCATCGCGAACCAGGTCAGCGCGTAGGACAGGTGGTTGTTGCGAAAGGCGATCACCGTCATTCCGCCCACCGGCTGCTGCCCCCCGCCCGCTCGGTCGGCGTCGATGAAATAGGGTGCGGCCCGCGGCAGGCCCAGCGTGGCGGCGATGGCCTGGGTGTCTCGGGAATACCAGCGGCCCGCCCGAGGATCGTTGGCGCGCAGGAAGGCCCCGCCCGGCTGGGACAGCCGCAACAGACCCGTCACGGTCTGCGCACCCGCAGGCAGGGGCCGGTCGTCGCGGCGGTCGGCGGCGACGAAGCCCCGGTTGACCAGCACGGTCCAGCCATCCTGGGTCCGCAGCGGCGTCATCACCCAGAAGCCCGGCCCGCGTTCGGTCACCGCCTGCACCAGCACGTCGCTGTCGGGACGATAATCCCCCGCCACCGTGACGCGGCGGTATTCGGCGTTCTCCTCGGTCAGCGCATCCCATTCGGCAGGACCGGGCGCGGCCACCGGGGCCGCCGCCACCCGCGCGTCCACGCGGGCGATCAGGTCGGTCTTCCAGGCCAGCCGCTGGACCTGCCAGACGCCGAGTCCCAGCAGGATCACGAACACGATCCCCGCGGCGACCAGAACCGCGACGGGGCGGCGGCGGGCGGTCACGACCCCAGGCCCAGCGCCTCGTGATCCATCTGCGGCATCATGTTGGTGTTCATGTGATACATGACCCACAGCGACCCGGCCAGGACGATGACCAGGATCACCACGGTGAAGATCAGCGCCATCATGGTCCAGCCTTCGTCGCTGCGGGTGTTCATGTGCAGGAAGTAGACCATGTGGACGATGATCTGCACGAAGGCCAGCCCGACCACCACGGCGGCGGTCAGCAGCCGGCTTTCGAAGCCGCCGCCCATCACCAGCGCGAAGGGGATCGCCGTCAGGACCACCGACAGGACGAAGCCGGTCAGATAGGACCGGACGCTGCCGTGGTCGTGGCCGTCATCATGGCGATCGCCATGCGAATCCGCGCGGCGGTCGGCGCGGTGCTTGTCGCCCTGGGCCTCAATCGAACTCATCAGATCATCCCCAGCAGATAGACGAAGGTGAAGACGCCGATCCAGATCACGTCCAGGAAGTGCCAGAACATCGACAGGCAGGACAGGCGGCGGCGGTTGGCGTCGATCAGCCCCCGCTGGCCGACCTGGATCATCAGCGTGACCAGCCAGAGGCACCCAAAGGCGACATGCAGCCCGTGGGTGCCCACCAACGCGAAGAAGGCCGACAGGAAGGCCGACCGCTGCGGCCCGGCGCCCAGGTGGATCAGGTGGTGGAATTCGTAAAGCTCGACCGCCAGGAAGGCCAGGCCGAAGACCAGCGTCACCCCCAGCCAGCCCAGCGTGCCGCCCTTGCGGCCCTTGACCATGGCCAGCATAGCGAAGCCGTAGGTGATCGAGGACAGCAGCAGGAAGGCGGTGTTCAGCGCCACCAGTTCCAGGTCGAACAGATCCTTCGGCCCCGGCCCGGCGGCATAGCTGCTGCCCAGCACGCCGAAGACCGCGAAGAGAACCGCGAACATCAGGCAGTCGCTCATCAGGTAGACCCAGAAGCCGATGCCGGTCGAGGCGCCCTCGTGATGGTGGTGCGGCTCGACCTCCCAGAAATCGCCGGGGGGATGTTGGGAAACGGTGCTCATGGATCAGGCCCCCACGCTTGCCAGCTGGCGGTCGCGCGCGTCTTCGGTCTCGCGCACCTCCTCGGCCGGGATGTGATAATCGCGCGCATAGTTGAAGGTATGGACGATGGACGCGATCACCACGCCCGCGAAGGACAGCGCCGCAAGCCACCAGATATACCAGACCAGCGCGAAGCCGCAGACGGTGGCCAGACCGGCGATGATGACCCCTGCCCCGGTGTTCTTCGGCATGTGGATCGGCACATAGGTCGCGCGAGGGCGGGTCTGACCGAAGCGCTTCATGTCCCACCAGGCGTCCAGCCCATGGCTGACCGGCGTGAAGGCAAAGTTATAGGCGGGCGGCGGAGAGGAGGTCGCCCATTCCAGCGTACGCCCGTCCCAGGGATCGCCCGTTTCGTCCCGCAGCGCGTCGCGGTTCCTGATGGACACGCCGAACTGGATGAACATCGCGGCGATGCCGATGGCGATCAGCACGGCGCCGAAGGCGGCGATGCCGAACCAGATTTGCAAGCTGGGGTCGTCGAAGACCCGCACCCGGCGCGTCACGCCCATCAGGCCCAGGATATACAGCGGCGCGAAGGCGACCCAGAAGCCCACCACCCAGAACCAGAAGCTGACCTTGCCCCAGAACGGATCCAGCCGGAAACCGAAGGCCTTGGGCCACCAGTAATAAACCGCCGCGAACAGGCCGAACAGCACGCCGCCGATGATGACGTTGTGGAAATGCGCCACCAGGAACAAGGAATTGTGCAGCACGAAGTCGGCGGGCGGCACGGCCAGCAGAACGCCCGTCATGCCGCCGATCACGAAGGTCAGCATGAAGGCGATGGTCCACATCATCGGCAGCTCGAACCGGATGCGGCTGCGATACATGGTGAACAGCCAGTTGAAAATCTTGGCCCCCGTGGGAACCGAGATGATCATGGTGGTGATCCCGAAGAACGAATTGACGGACGCCCCAGACCCCATCGTGAAGAAGTGGTGCAGCCAGACCAGATAGGACAGGATGGTGATGCAGACCGTCGCATAGACCATCGAGGTGTATCCGAACAGCCGCTTGCCGGTGAAGGTCGCCACGACCTCGGAATAGACCCCGAACAGCGGCAGGATCAGGATATAGACCTCGGGGTGGCCCCAGATCCAGATCAGGTTCACATACATCATGGCGTTGCCGCCAAGATCGTTGGTGAAGAAGTTGGTGCCGACGTAACGGTCCAGCGACAGCAATACCAGCGTCGCCGTCAGCACCGGGAAGGAGGCCACGATCAGGATGTTCGTGCACAGCGCCGTCCAGGTGAAGATCGGCATCCGCATCATGGTCATGCCGGGCGCGCGCATCTTGATGATCGTCACCAGCAGGTTGATGCCCGACAGCGTGGTCCCGACCCCGGCGACCTGAAGGCCCCAGATGTAGTAATCGACGCCCACATAGGGGCTGTAGCCGATGCCCGACAGCGGCGGGAAGGCCAGCCAGCCGGTTTGCGCGAATTCCCCCACGAACAGCGACATCATCACCAGCACCGCGCCGCCGACCGTCATCCAGAAGCTGAAGTTGTTCAGGAACGGGAACGACACGTCCCGCGCGCCGATCTGCAAGGGCACGACGAAGTTCATCAGGCCGGTGACGAAGGGCATCGCCACGAAGAAGATCATGATGACGCCATGCGCCGAGAAGATCTGGTCGTAGTGATGGGCGTTCAGATAGCCCTCGGATCCGTTGAAGGCCAGAACCTGTTGCAGCCGCATCATGATCGCGTCGGCGAAGCCGCGCACGAACATCACCAAGGCCAGCACGACATACATGATGCCGATCTTCTTGTGATCGACCGAGGTGAACCATTCGTGCCACAGATAGCCCAGCAGCCGGTGCTTGATCAGCATCCACATCAGCCAGGCGCCGCCGATGGCGACGACGACGCCAGTCACCCAGACGATCGGATCGGCCGGAATCGCGTGCCAGTCCAGCCGGCCCAGAAGGAAGGTGGTGGGAATGTCGGAAGGGATCGCCATCGTAACGCCTCTAGAGGTTCTGCTCGGCGCCGACCTGCGGCACGGATTGGGTCAGTCGGTTCGGAATCAGGCCCAGGCCCAAAATGCCCTGGGGCGCATCCAGACCCCGCCCGCGCAGGGGCGACGGGTCGCGCGGCTGAGGGGCGGCGGGGGCGCTTGCCAGCATCCGGTCCAGTTCCTCGACCGTGCAGATGCCGCTGACCTGGAAGGGCGGCAGGCCCAGCACCGGGCGGGGCGTGCCGCGCCCCGGATCGGACAGCGCCGCGACATTGGCGATGCCCGGCAGGCCAAGCCCGCCCTGGGCGTCCAGGGCCATCATCTCGGCCATGCACATGCGGCCTTCCTCGACGCACATGTTCACGACGCGGCTGAACAGTTGCGGATCGACCTGGGCGAAGGTCATGGGCGGCACGTTCTCGCTGGGCTTTTCCAGATTCAGATAGCGGGCGCGGTCCAGGGCCTCGCCACCGGCCTGGGCCTGCGCGACCCAGGCGTCGAAGCCCGCGTCGTCCAGCGCACGGGCCTTGAACCGCATCCCCGAAAAACCGTGGCCGGAATAATGCGAGGCAAGACCCTGGTATTCGCCCGCCTCGTTGAAGACGCCGTGCAGCGTGGTCTGCATCCCCGGCATGGCATAGATCATCCCCGCCATCGCCGGGATGTAGAAGGCGTTCATGACCGAGGTCGAGGTCAGCGTGAATTCCACCGGACGGTCGACCGGCACGGCCAGTTCGTTGACCGCCGCCACGCCCTGTTCGGGATAGATGAACAGCCATTTCCAGTCCATCGCCACCACCTGCACCTGCAACGGCTGCCGGTTGTCGACCGGCGTTTCCGCGCTGATCCGGTCCAGCGGGCGATAGGGATCCAGCAGATGCGTGCCGACCCAGGTCAGCGCGCCCAGGCAGACGATGATCAGCAGCGGGATCGCCCAGATCACCAGTTCCAGCTTGGTCGAATGGTCCCAGTCGGGATTGTAGGTCGCCTTGCGGTTCGACGCGCGATAGCGCCAGGCGAACCACACCGTCAGCGCCATGACCGGCACGATGATGATCAGCATCAGAAGCGTCGATTGCACCAGCAGATGCGCCTGCCGGGCGGCGATGTCGCCCGACGGCCGCAGCACCACGGCCTCGCACCCGGCCAGCGGCAGAAGGGGCGAAAGCCAGCAAAGACGTTTGAAAGGATGTGTCATGTCGGTGATGACCCCGTTTGGCCGCGAATCGCTTCGGCTGTTCGGACGGCGACGCTGATTTAGGCGGTTCGATTATCCGCCATGACTTAAGTCAAACATAAGACAATTTGTCGCGTGTCCATTTCGGGCATTCTGTAAGATGCAGTCCGGGCCAAGCGAATCCCGATGGATGTCGCCTGCCTTGCCTTCATGCCGTCTGGCGCAACCCGAGGTGGTTCATGCAATGGTGACATCGACCGCAACCCCGTCCCGTCATGGTCCCGGCAACGACGCCGACCAGATCCACGTCTCGCCCTCGGACATCGCGGTGGGCGTGGTGATCGGGCGCACGTCGGAATTCTTCGACTTCTTCGTCTTCGCCATCGCCGCGGTCATCGTCTTTCCGGCCCGGCTGTTTCCCTTTGCGGACCCGCTGACCGGGACGCTGCTGTCCTTCGGGCTGGTGCTGCTGGCCTTCGTCGCGCGGCCCGTCGGCACGGCGATCTTCATGTATGTCGACCGCAAGCAGGGGCGCGTGGCCAAGCTGACGCTGGCGCTGTTCCTGCTGGGCACGTCCACCGTGGCGATGGGGCTGGTGCCGTCCTATGCGGTGATGGGCGAATGGGCGATCGTGGTGATGGCGGTCCTGCGCATCGGCCAGGGCCTGGCCATCGGCGGCAGCTGGGACGGCCTGGCATCCCTGCTGGCGCTGAGCGCGCCGGAACGGAAGCGCGGCTTCTACGCCATGGTTCCGCAGCTTGGCGCGCCCATCGGGCTGATCGTCGCGGCGCTGCTGTTTTCCTTCCTGGTCTCGAACATGTCGGAACAGGACTTCCTGGACTGGGGCTGGCGCTATCCGTTCTTCGTGGCCTTCTCGGTCAACGTGGTGGCGCTGTTCGCGCGCCTGCGCATCATCGCCTCGCCCGAGTTCCAGGAGGCGTTCGAGACCCGCGAGTTGCAGCCCACCCGGATCCGCCAGACCTTCCGCAGCGACTGGCGCGCGATCTGGCTGGCCTCGTTCGTGCCGCTGGCCAGCTTCGCGATGTTCCACATGGTGACCGTGTTCCCGCTGTCCTGGGTGTATCTCTATACCGGCGAGACGCTGACCTTCTTCCTGAACCTCACGGCGGTCAGCGCGGCCTTCGGCCTGGGATCGATTCTGCTGTCGGGCTGGCTGTCGGATCGGTTCGGCCGCCGCCGCGTGCTGATATGGGGCGCGGTCGCCATCGGCGTCTTCAGCCTGATGGCGCCGCTGCTGCTGCAAGGCGGCAAGACCGGGGAATCGGTCTATATGATCGCGGGCTTCCTGATCCTGGGCATCAGCTTCGGCCAGTCCTCGGGCGCGCTGGCGTCGATGTTCAACAGCCGCAACCGCTATACCGATTCCGCCTTCGCCTCGGCCCTGGGCTGGCTGTTCGGGGCGGGCCTTGCGCCGCTGACCGCGCTGTTCCTGTCGACCACGCTGGGGCTGTTCGCGGCGGGCCTGTACCTGCTGTCGGGCGCGGTCGCCACGGTGGTGGCGCTGTGGCTGGTCCGGCAGCTGGAGTTCCAGAAGCAGGGCTGATCCCGCCCTGCCCCCAAGAAGAACCGCCGGAGCCGTCGCCCCGGCGGTTTTCCGTCATCAGCCGCGCCGCAGCGCCTTGGCCTGCCTGCGCCGGGCGTGCAGCGCCGGTTCGGTATAGCCCGAGGGCTGCGTGGTCCCGGTCAGCACCAGGTCGCGGGCGGCCTGGAAGGCCGGGCCATCGAAGCCGGGCGCCATCGGGGTATAGCCGGGATCGCCCGCGTTCTGCGCATCGACCTTCAGCGCCATGCGGCGCAGCGCGTCCTCGACCTGATCGCGGCCGACCAGCCCCTGTTCCAGCCAGTTCGCCAGCAGTTGCGCGCTGATGCGGCAGGTGGCGCGATCCTCCATCAGCGGCACGTCGTCGATGTCGGGCACCTTCGAACAGCCGACGCCCTGGTCCACCCAGCGGACGACATAGCCCAGGATCCCCTGCGCGCTGTTGTCCAGTTCGCGCAGGATGTCGTCCTGCGGGATCGGCGTGTCGCCGACCAGGGCCGGGGTCAGCAGGGCGTCCAGGCCGGGGACCGGCTGGCCCGCCAGTTCGTCCTGGCGCGCGGCGACATCGACGGCGTGGTAATGCAGCGCGTGCAGGGTCGCGGCCGTGGGGCTGGGCACCCAGGCGGTACTGGCGCCCGCCTGCGGATGGGCGATCTTGGTCTCCAGCATCTCGGCCAGGGCGTCGGGTTTGGCCCACATGCCCTTGCCGATCTGCGCGCGCCCGCGCAGCCCGGCGTTCAGTCCGATCAGGACGTTGCGGTCCTCGTATGCTTTCAGCCAGCCCGACTTGCGCGTGGCGTCCCGCCCGGCGAAGGCCCCCGCCTGCATCGAGGTATGGATCTCGTCCCCCGTGCGGTCCAGGAAACCCGTGTTGATGAAGAACAGCCGGTTGCGCAGCGCCTGGATACAGGCGGCAAGGTTGGCGCTTGTGCGGCGCTCCTCGTCCATCAGGCCCAGCTTGACGGTGTTTGCGGGCAGGCCCAGGATTTCCTCGACGCGGGTGAAGGTCCGGTCGGCGAACGCAGCCTCGTCCGGGCCGTGCATCTTGGGCTTGACGACATAGATGGCGCCGACGCGGCTGTTGCGGGGGCCGTCGGTCTTGCGCAGATCATGGATCGCGCAGGCCACGGTGACCATGGCGTCCATCAGCCCCTCGGGCGTGTCCTGGCCGTTCAGGCGCACCGCGTCGGTGGTCATCAGCAGGCCCACATTGCGCACCAGCAGCAGCGCCCGGCCCGGCAGGGTGACGGCGCTGCCGTCGGGGCGCGTGACCATACGGTCGGCGGCCAGACGGCGGGTCATCGTCTTGCCGTTCTTTTCGAAGCTGTCGGTCAGATCGCCCTTCATCAGCCCCAGCCAGTTGGCATAGACGCCGACCTTGTCCTCGGCATCGACGGCCGCCACGCTGTCCTCGCAATCCTGGATGGCCGACAGCGCGGCTTCCACCACCACATCGCGCAGGCCCGAGGGCGAGGCCGCGCCGATGGGATGGTCGGGGTTGACGACCAGTTCGACATGCAGCCCGTTATGGCGCAGGACAAAGCCCGTGTCCTTGCCCGCGACATGCGTTCCGACAAAGGCGGTGGGATCGCGCAGCGCCGCCTCGTCCCCGCCGAGGATCGCCTTCAGACCGTCGGCATCGGCGCGATAGCCCGACACCTCGGCATGGCTGCCCGTGGTCAGGGGGAAGGTTTCGTCCAGGAACCGCGCGGCACGGGCCACCACGGCGTCGCGGCGCGCGGGGTCCAGGGGGCCGGGCGCGGGGGGCGGTCCCAGCACATCGGATCCATACAGCGCGTCATACAGGGATCCCCAGCGGGCATTGGCGGCGTTCAGCGCGAAACGGGCATTGCTGACCGGGACCACCAGTTGCGGGCCTGCGACCTGGGCGATTTCCGGGTCGATCCGGCCGTTTTCGATGGCGAAGGGCGCAGGCTCGGGCACCAGATAGCCGATCTCGGTCAGGAAGGCGCGATAGGCCGCCACATCCCAGGGCTGGTTGCCGCGCGCCTTGTGCCAGGCGTCGATCCGGCCCTGCAATTCGGCGCGGCGATCCAGCAGCGCCCGGTTTTCGGGCGCAAACTCGGCCAGCAGATCCGCATAGCCTGACCAGAAGCGGTCCGCGTCCACCCCGGTGCCGGGAAGAACGCGGTTTTCCACGAAATCCGCAAGCTCGGTGGCCACGTCCAGGCCATGCCTTTGGGTATAGGGGGTCACGCTCATCTGGATCATCTCCTTGGGTCGGGCAACGGTATGCCATCGCACACTTTTGCGCCTTGCTTTACGGCAGGCCGGACCTGTTTCCAAGTAGAGTGAAAAAATTTTCTGCCGCTTGGAAAATCCGCTGCGGCGTTCGGGTCAGGGCTTCGCGTCCCCCTCGGCCACCACCTCGGCGGTGACTTCGCGGGCGGCGGGCTCGTCCTCGGCCTCGCTGCCGGCCTCGATGATGTCGCGGGCTTCCTCTTCGTCCTCGTCCTCGATGGCGGGGGGGTCTTCGCCTGCCAGGAAGTTGCCGAACTTCTCCCATCCGGGGACGTATTCCGCCAAGACGCGCAGCACGACCAGGACCGGCACGGCGATGATCATGCCGATCACCGACCACAGCCAGGCCCACAGCGCCACGGCCAGGAACACCACCACCGTGTTCATCTGCAACCGCCGCGACACGAAATAGGGCGTGATCACCTGCCCTTCCAGCGAGGTCAGCAGCATATAGCTGCCCGCGACCATCAGCGGCCAGAAGATCCCCGGCATCACCACCAGGGCGACCATGCCCGAGGTGGCGACGCCCATGATCGCGCCCAGATAGGGGATGAAGTTCAGGATGAAGGCGCCGATCCCGAACAGCAGCGCGCCGGGCATTCCCCAGGCGAACATCGCCAGCCCGACCGCCAGCCCCAGCCCGGCATTGATGATGGTGATGGCGCCCAGGTAATTGCCCAGCGAATCCTCGATCTGGCGCAGGGCCAGATAGGCGCTGCGCTTTTCCGCCATGGAATCGAAGCTTTGCACGATCTTGAGATACAGCAGATCGCCCGAGGCCAGCATGAAGAACAGCAGGAACAGCGTGAAGACCACCTGGCCCGCGATGGCCGGGGTGAATTTCATCAGGGATGTCAGCGGACTGTCGCCATCCTGTTCGACCGCGATGACGGCGGGCGGGTCTTCGCCGCCTGACTGGACGTTCTCGATCTCCTCGGCGGCCTGCTGAAGTTCCGCGAAGGATTCGCGCAGGTCGCTGAATTTGTCCTCAAGCCGGATCTTGATCGTGGGCAGGTTCTGCGCCGCCTGGTTGATCGGCCCGCTGGCGCCCAACGCGATCAGGGCGATGGCGATCACCAGCCCCAGGCTGACGGCCGTGGCGGTCAGCGCGTCGGGGATGCCCCGGCGGCGGGCAAGACGGCGCAGCGGCGTGAACACGAAGAACAACAGCGCCGCCAGCGTGACCGGCATCAGGAAATCGCGCCCGGCGGCGATGGCGGCAAAGGCCAGAATCAGGAAGATGCCGATGACGGCCCAGTTGGCCGCGCGCCCGCTGGCACCGCTGCTGTCGGGCCGGAAGCGCGGAAAGCTGAATTTCTCGGCCATGATTCCCGCGCCCCCACGCACTTGCCACCGCGCCGAACGCAAGCGGCGGCCCGGTCGTTCCGGGCCGCCGTGGGAAGACCGCGACGCGGGCGGTTCAGATCGGGTGATCGCCCGTCGCGTCGATCACACGCGTCGGCAGGCCCATCCGCCCCAGCAGTTCCAGGAAGGGCCGGGCGGGCAGATCCTCGACATTGGCCATCTTCTTCACGTCCCAGGTGCCGCGCGCGACCAGGATCGCCGCCGCGACCGGGGGCACGCCCGCCGTATAGCTGATGCCCTGCGATCCGACCTCCTCGAAGGCCTGCTTGTGGTCGGCGACGTTGTAGATGAAGACCTCGCCCGGCTTGCCGTCCAGGCTGCCCTTGACCAGATCGCCGATGCAGGTCTTGCCGGTATAGTCCGGCGCAAGGCTGGCCGGATCGGGCAGCACCGCCTTGACGACCTTCAACGGCACGACCTCCAGCCCCTCGGCGGTCCTGACCGGCTGTTCGGACAGCAGGCCCAGCTTCTGCAAGACGGTGAAGACGTTGATATAATGGTCCCCGAAGCCCATCCAGAAGCGCACATCGGCATCGGGATAGCGGGCCGACAGGCTGTGAACCTCGTCATGGCCCGACAGATAGGCCTTCTGCTTGCCGACCACCGGCAGATCCCATTCGCGGCCCACCTCGAACATCCTGTTCTCGCGCCATTCGCCGCCCTGCCAGGAATAGACGGTGCCGGTGAATTCGCGGAAATTGATCTCGGGGTCGAAATTCGTGGCGAACCAGCGGCCATGGGAACCGGCGTTGATGTCCACGATGTCGATGCTGTCGATCTTGTCGAAATATTCATCCTCGGCCAGGCGGGCATAGGCGTTGACCACGCCGGGGTCGAAACCCGCGCCCAGGATCGCGGTGATCCCGGCCTTGGCCACGTCATCGCGCCGCTTCCATTCGTAATTGCCGTACCAGGGCGGCGTTTCGCAGATCCTGGCGGGATCCTCGTGGATGGCCGTGTCGATATAGGCCGCGCCCGCGCGGATGCAGCCTTCCAGCACCGTCATGTTGATAAAGGCCGTCCCGACATTGATGACGATCCCGGCGTCCAGTTGCCGGATCAGCGCCTCGACCGCCGCAGGGTCCATGGCGTCCAGAGCATGGCTGGCGAAGGGCATCCGGTGGCCCTTGTCGCGCAGGGTCTGGATGATCGCATCCGCCTTGGACTGCGTGCGGTTGGCGATGTGCAGGGCGCCGAATTCGGCGGCCGATTGCGCCACCTTATGCGCCACGACTTGCGCGACGCCACCCGCGCCGATGATCAGGACGTTCTTCTTGGCCAATTACGGATCCTTTCCGGGGTTGCAGAGAGGGTGCCTTACGACAGGCTGGACTTGTAGTCTTCATAGGGGAAGCTGCGGACGGTGCGAATGGTGCCGTCGTCTTCCCGGATAGCGATGGCGGGCATGGCGACGCCGTTGAACCAGTTCTTCTTGACCATCGTATAGCCCGCCGCGTCGGCGATGCTGATGCGGTCGCCGACGGCCAGCGGGCGGTCGAACCGGGCCTCGCCGAAGATGTCGCCCGCAAGGCAGGTCTTGCCCGCGATCTGATAGGCATGATCGCCCGATTGCGGCAGCTTGGCGGTCTCGCGGTAGATCAGCAGATCCAGCATATGCGCCTCGATGCTGCTGTCGACGATGGCGACCTGCTTGCCGTTGTCGATGATGTCCAGCACACTGACCTCCAGCGTGGTGGTGCCGGTGATGCTGGCCTCGCCCGGCTCCAGATAGGCCTGGACGCCGAAACGGTCCTGGAAGGATTTCAGCCGGTCGGCAAGGCGGTCGATCGGATAGCCCTCGCCGGTGAAATGGATGCCGCCGCCCAGGGAGACCCAGTCCAGCCGCTTCAGGATGGCGCCGAATTCGGTCTCGATCCGGGTCAACTGCTGGTCGAACAGGTCGAAATCGCGGTTCTCGCAGTTGTAATGGATCATCACGCCGCTGATGCGGTCAAGGGCCGCCTCAAGGCGCGGCAGATCCCATTCGCCCAACCGGCTGAAGGGGCGGGCCGGATCCGCCAGGTCGAAGCCGCTGGTCGAAAAGCGCGGGTTCAGCCGCAGCCCGCGCGTGATCCCCGCCGCCTTGCCGCCGAAACGGTCCAGTTGGCCCAGGCTGTTGAAGATGATCTTGTCGGCATAGGAAATCGCCTCGTCGATCTCGTGATCGGCCCAGGCGACGGAATAGGCGTGCGTTTCCTTGCCGAATTCCTCGTGCCCCAGGCGCAGTTCGAACAGCGACGAGGACGTGGTGCCGTCCATGTAGTCGCGCATCAGGTCGAACACCGACCAGGTGGCGAAGCATTTCAGCGCCAGCAGAGCCTTGGCCCCCGACGCCTCGCGCAGATGCGCGACCTTTTCCATGTTGCGGCGCAACGCGGACTTGTCGATCAGGTAGAAGGGCGTCTGCATCACGGCCATGCGGAACCTTTGGGGTCGAAAGCGAAAGGGCCGATATAGCCACGGCCCCGGCTTTTCGCAAGAAAGCGTGACAGCCGGGTGACAGCCGCTCAGCCGCCCGCGGCCAGCCGCCGGAATTCGCGTTTCAGCAGATCCAGTTCGGCGCGCAGATGCGCGACCTCGGCCAGCAGCTCGTCGCCCGCCACCTGCCCCGACACCAGGGTCAGACGGGCCAGCACCTGCGAGCCGGGCGCGCCCGGCTCGCCCGCCACCAACAGCAGGCCATGCGCGCCTTGGTCGATGACGGTGCCGGGCAGGTCGGCCTCTACCGCCCAGACGCCCGGCCCGGCATCGCGCAGCCGGGCCTGGGCCACGACGGCGCCGCGATGGACCACGCAGGGCGGGTCGGGCTGGCGGTCCGCCCGCAAGGCCCCGGTCCAGCAACCGCCCGCTACGCCGTGATCCTCGAACGTCATCGCGCGACCTTTCAGACCTGCGCCCGCGCACGATGCGACAGCAGCAGGTCGTTGATGCAGACCGCGTTCAGGCGCGGCGCTTCAAGGATCAGATCCAGCCAGGCCCGTTCCACGGGGCGGCTGGCCAGATCGGCATAGGCCAGATCGAATTCCGCGCGGCGGCGCGCGCTTGTCCCCTCGACCGGGGGACCCAACTGGCGCAGCATGGATTCGGTATTCGGACCCTGCACCAGGTTGATGCGGGCATAGACGGTGATCGGCCGTTCGGCATCCAGGACCGCATCCAGTTGCAGGATCCGGTCGGCGCCCAGGGCCGCCAGGGCATCCTGGGGCAGATCCAGGGCCAGGGACAGGAAGCCGCAGGACGTGCCCATCACCTCGATCTGAAGGGCATAGCAGGCGGCCTGGCCCGGACGCGGGCGCGCCGACTGGCGCAGGATCAACGCCCGGTGCGGGCAATCGTGCCACAGCGCCGCGTCATCGCCCAGCGGATGGCCGGTGCCGGGGGACACCGCCGCCTGCGGGCTGATCTGCCCGCACAGCAGGCGCGGCCGCCAGTGCCAGTCGGTGCCGGGGGGCAGGTCGTCATCCGCCAGCCCGGTCTTGCGCAGCATCCAGGGATCCGAGGCGTGCAGAAAGCGCGACAGGCAGCGGTGCAGGGTCCGCGCCTCGTCGCGCAAAGCGGGGTCGACAGGGCGCGGCCTGCGGTCCAGCCGCTCGGCCAGACGCGCCCAGTCGGGGCGGCGCCGGTTCAGGCCGAAGATATCCAGCAGACGCGTGACCATAGGTAACCCCAACCCTGCCCCGCGTCGATAGACTGCGGGCGCGGCGCGGACAAGCCTTACGACAGCAGGGCGTCCAGATGCGCGGCGGCGGCGAAATCGGCATCCGTCAGCCCGCCCGCGTCATGGGTGGTGAAGGACACCTGGCAATAGCCCCAGCCGAAGGCCACATCGGGGTGATGGCCGCGCTTGTTGCCCAGCCAGCCGGCCAGGTTCGCCATCTCGACCGCCTTGGCGAAGCCCTTGAAGTCGAAGCGCCGGGTGATGGCCTTACCGTCCGGCGACAGCGACCAGCCGTCCCGGTCTGCCAGCCGCCGCGCGATGTCGTCGGGTTCCAGGATCACAGCAGCGGCGAGGCCAGAGCCAGCAGGTTGTTGCGCAAGCGGCGCAGGATCGACCAATTGCGCACCTCCTCCAGGGTGATCTCGCGCGACCGCTCGGCATAGCTGTCCTGCCGCGCGTCCAGTTCGCCGACGAATTCGTGGTCGAAGACGGCCATGTTCACCTCATAGTTCAGTTCGAAGCTGCGGCGGTCCAGGTTGGCGCTGCCGACCATGCCCATGCGGCCGTCGACCGTCAGGATCTTGGAATGCAGCAGCCCGTCCTGGAACAGCATGATCCGCGCGCCCGCCGACAGCAGGCCGTAATAGAAGCCCTGGCTGGTCGCGCCGACGACGAGGGAATCGTTGCGGCCGGGCAGGATCATCGTCACCTCGACCCCCCGCCGCGCGGCGGCGCGGATCGCGGCGTCCAGGGCCACGTCGGGCACGTAATAGGGCGTGGTGATCACCACCCGGTCGCGCGCCGCGTGCAGCATCCCCGCCAGGCAGTCGGAAATCGACCCCTGCCGCCGGTCCGGTCCGGTGGGGATGACCTGCGCGACCTCTCCGGGATCGGCGACCGGCGCCACGGGTTGCAGCATGTCGCCCAGATCCTTGCCGGTATAGCTCATCCAGTCGCCCAGGAAGACCGACTGGAACTGCCGCACGACGGGGCCTTCGACCGACATCAGGATATCGACCCAGGGCGCGAAGCGCGGCTTGATGGCAAAGGCCATGTCGGCGCAGTTGCGGCTGCCCGAAAAGGCAACGGCGTTGTCCACGACCAGGATCTTGCGGTGGTTGCGCAGATCCAGCCTGCGGAACAGCACGCTGATGAAGGGCAGCCCCCAGGGAAAGGCGGTCACGCATTCGGCCCCGGCCTCCTGCATTCGGGTCCACAGAGGCGACCGGACCAGCAGGCGCGACCCCAGGGCATCGACGATCACCCGGCATTCGACGCCGCGCTGCGCGGCGCGGGCCACGGCATCGGCGACCTTCTGGCCGGAATGGTCGGGCAGCCAGATGTAGAACAGGATATGGACATGGTCCCTGGCCCGGTCGATGGCGTCGATCAGCCGGTCGATGGCGCCGTCGCTTTCCTCCAGCAGGTGGATGCGGTTGCCCGACAGCGCCGACATGCCGCCCACGGCCGCATTGGCGGCGACCACGGGCTGGGCATAATCGGGCGGCTCGGCGATGACGGCGGGGTTGGGGACGCGCAGGTTGGTCAGCCGGTCGCGCACGTCCGCCATGCGCTGGACCTCGGCCTGGTTCATCCGCACCTCGCCGAACAGGACATAGGCCAGGATGCCGACCAGGGGCACCGCCTCGATCACCATGATCCAGGCCAGCCGCACCGAGGGGTCCAGCCGCGGGCGGATCAGGACGCGCGCGATCAGGGCCAGCGTGACCGTCGTGTGAAGGATGACAAGAAACGAGGCCCACATGCCGCGCATCATTCCCGCCCGCCGCGGCAATTGCAATTCCCCCCGTCGCGGCCTATCTCGGGGGCTTGAAAGCAGCAGGGGCCGCCCGCGAATGAACTGGATCACCAACTATGTCCGTCCGCGCATCAATTCGCTGTTCTCGCGCCGCGAGGTGCCCGAGAACCTGTGGACGAAATGCCCCGAATGCGGGACGATGCTGTTTCACCGCGAATTGTCGGACAACCTGAACGTCTGCACGAATTGCGATCACCACCTGGCGATCAGCCCGCGCGACCGCTTCACGGCGCTGTTCGACGGCGGCGCCTTCCTCGAAGTGAAGGTGCCCGAACCCATCGCCGACCCGCTGGGCTTCCGCGACCAGAAGAAATACCCCGACCGCATGAAGGCCGCGCAGAAGGCCACGGGCGAGAAAGAGGCGATGCTGGTGGCCGAGGGCGAGATCGGCCGCACCCCCATCGTCGCCGCCGCCCAGGATTTCAGCTTCATGGGCGGGTCGATGGGCATGTATGTCGGCAACGCCATCATCGCCGCCGCCGAACGGGCGGTGAAGACCAAGCGGCCCCTGGTGCTGTTCTCCGCCGCAGGCGGCGCGCGGATGCAGGAAGGCATCCTGTCGCTGATGCAGATGCCCCGCACCACCGTCGCGGTCGAAATGCTGAAGGAAGCGGGCCTGCCCTATATCGTCGTGCTGACCCATCCCACGACGGGCGGCGTGACGGCCAGCTATGCCATGCTGGGCGACATCCAGATCGCGGAACCCAACGCCCTGATCTGCTTCGCCGGTCCCCGCGTCATCGAACAGACCATCCGCGAAAAGCTGCCCGAGGGCTTCCAGCGCGCCGAATATCTGCTGGAACACGGGATGCTGGACCGGGTGACGCATCGCAAGCATCTGCGCGACGAGCTGATCTCGATCCTGCGGATGGTGGGCCGGATGCCCGCCCCGACCCGCGCCGACCTGCCCGCGCCCGCCCCGGAACCCGCCCGGCCCGAACCCGCGCAGGCCGGATAGCCTCTTCTTTGTCCAAATACCCCAGGGGGTCCGGGGGCTGGCCCCCGGCTTTCAGCTGCATGAGCCATTCCGACGCCATCCTCGACCGCCTGATGTCGCTGCATCCCAAGGTCATCGACCTGTCGCTGGACCGGATGCACCGGCTGCTGGCGGCGCTCGGCAATCCCGAACGCCGCATCCCGCCGGTGATCCATGTCGCGGGCACCAACGGCAAGGGCAGCACCCAGGCGATGATCCGCGCCGGGCTTCAGGCCGGGGGCGTCCGGGTCCACGCCTATACCTCGCCGCATCTGGCGCGTTTTCACGAACGCATTCGCCTGGCGGGCGATCTGATCACCGAAGCCGCCCTCGCCGCCATTCTGGAAGAATGCGAAACGGCCAACGCAGGCCAGCCGATCACCTTCTTCGAGATCACCACGGCGGCCGCCTTCCTGGCCTTCTCGCGCGTCCCCGCCGACTATACCTTGCTCGAGGTCGGGCTGGGCGGCAGGCTGGACGCCACGAATGTCGTCGACGCCCCGCGCCTGACGGTGATCACCCCCATCAGCATCGACCACACCCAATACCTGGGCGACACCCTGCCGCTGATCGCCGCCGAAAAGGCAGGCATCATCAAGCGCGGCGTGCCGGTGATCGTCGGCCCGCAACAGGACGAGGCATTGCGGGTGATCGAGGCCAGGGCATCCGGCCTGACCGCGCCGGTCTTCGCCCATGGCCAGCACTGGATGGCCGCGCCGGATCGCGACGGCATGATCTATCAGGACGATCATGGCCTGTGGGATCTGCCGCTGCCGAACCTGGTCGGCCCGCACCAGATCCAGAACGCGGGTACGGCCCTTGCCGCGCTGCGTCAGCTGGGCGCGACGGCCGCCCAGGCCCGCGCGGCGGTGACGCAGGCCGAATGGCCCGCCCGGATGCAGCGGTTGCGCCACGGCCCGCTGGTCGATCTGGCCGGTCCCCAAGCGGAACTGTGGCTGGACGGCGGCCACAACCCTGCGGGGGGCGAGGCCCTGGCCGCGACCCTGGCCGCCATGCCGCCGCGCCCCACGCATCTGGTCTGCGGGATGCTCAACACCAAGGACATCGCGGGCTACCTCCGCCCGCTGGCCGCCCATGCCTGTTCCCTCACCGCCATCGATATTCCGGGCGAACCGAACACCCTGCCGGCCGAGACAACGGCGGGGGTGGCAGCCAGCGTAGGCATGATCTCGGGGGTGGCGGCGGATGCGGGGGCGGCGATCGCGGCGATCGCGGGCCGCGACCCCAAGGCGCGGATCCTGATCTGCGGATCGCTGTATCTGGCGGGCCGGGTGCTGCGCGAGAACGGCTGATCAGGGGAAAGGCGGTCAGTCCGCCTGCTGCCCCCAATCCGCGTCCTGCATTTCCCGCAAGCGGCTGGCGGTGCGTTCGAATTCGAAGCTGCCTTCGCCTTCGTTATAAAGCTGTTCCGGCTCGTCCGCGCCACTGGCGATCAGGCGCACCTTGGCCTCGTACAGCGCGTCGATCAGGGTCACGAAACGCTTGGCCTCGTTGTAATTCGACGCCGACAGGCGGGGGATGGCGTCGATCATCAGCACCTGAACCGCGCGCGACAGCGCCAGGTAATCCGCCGGTCCCAGCGGCTTGCCGCACAGATCCCAGAAACCGGCGCGCCCGACGCCCTCCGCGAACAGCGGCAGGTCGAAGCCGCGCCCGCCGACCTCGATCCGGCGCGGCGCGCCCTCGCCGCCGGTCAATTCGTCCCAGATCCCGTCCATCGCCGCCTTGGCGGCGGCATCGGCGGGACAGAACCACACCTGCCCGCCCGCCGTCCTGCCCTGCCGGTGATCGACCTGGCTGTCCAGGCACACGACCTCCAGCCGCTGGCGGATCAGGTCGATGAAGGGCAGGAACAGCTGCCGGTTCAGCCCGTGCTTGTACAGATCCTCGGGCACCCGGTTCGAGGTGGTGACGATCACCACCCCCTGTTCCAGCAGCACCTGGAACAGCCGCCCGACGATCATCGCATCGGCGATGTCGGTGATCTGCATCTCGTCGAAGCACAGCAGCCGGACCTTGGCCGCGACCTCCATGGCGACGGGGCGCACGGTGTCCCGGTCGCCCCGCAACCGGGCGCGGTTCAGCCCGGCCTGGATTTCCTGCATGAATTCGTGGAAATGCACGCGCCGCACGGGAACGGTCGCCGCCTCGGCCATCAGGTCCATCAGCATCGACTTGCCGCGCCCCACCCCGCCCCACAGATACAGCCCACGGGCGGCGGGCGCGGGCGGCGGGCTGCCGACGCCCAGGAAGGCCCGCCAGGCCGACCGCTTTTCCGGCGCGGGCGCGGCGGCGATATCGTCCAGCACGCGGTCCAGGTGCGGCAGGACCGATTGCTGCGCGGCGTCGGGGCGGATCCGGCCCTCTGCCACGCGCTGCCGATAAAGATCGCTGACCTTGCCCATGGCGCGCCCTTGCCACGGTTGCCCGCCGCCCCGCAAGACCCAATGCTTGACCGCGCGCCGCCGCCTGTGCCACCCCTGCCCGGCCAGCGCCAGAGGTTCCATGACCATGACCCCCACCCTGATCGCCGACATTCCCGTCCTGTTCGTGATGGCGGCCAAGGCAGAATACGGCCCGGCCCTGCGCGCCCGGATCGACCCGCTGATCACCGGCATCGGCCCGGTCGAGGGCGCGGTGCAACTGACCGCAGCCCTGGCGGCGATGCCCGCCCTGCCCCGGCTGATCGTGTCGCTGGGATCGGCGGGGTCGGCGCGGCTGGAACAGGCCGAGGTCTATCAGGCCACCGCAGTCGCCTATCGCGACATGGACGCCTCGGCCCTGGGATTCGAAAAGGGGCGCACGCCGTTCCTGGACCTGCCGGTCCGCGTCGAATTGCCCCACCGCGTCGACGGGATCGCCACGGCCACCCTGTCCACCGGCGCCAATATCGTCAGCGGCACCGCCTATGATTCCGTGGCCGAGGACATGGTGGACATGGAAACCTTCGCCCATCTGCGCGCGGCCCAGCATTTCGGGGTTCCGCTGATCGGATTGCGCGGCATTTCAGACGGCGCGGCGGATTTGCAGCACCTGTCGGACTGGACCCAATACCTGCATGTCATCGACGAAAAGCTGGCCCTGGCGGTGGACGGGATCGCCGACCAGCTTGCGGACGGACGGCTGATGCCGGGCGCCCCGCGCTTGTCCTGACCGCCGCCAGCCCCTAAACGCATGGGGGGCGCAGCTACCGGACAAGGCAGACATGGCACGCGGCACGACGATCATCTCCGACCGGCCCTCCAGCAGGCGCGTGGGCGCCCTGGGTGCGCTGTGGCCGTTCCTGCGGCCTTATCGCGTGCAGGTGGTGCTGGCGCTGTTCGCGCTGGCCGCGACCTCGGCGATCAGCCTGGTCCTGCCCCTGGCCGTGCGCCGGGTGGTGGACAATTTCGACGACGGCGCCGGGCTGCTGGACGAATATTTCGGCGCCGCGCTGATCATCGTGGCGCTGCTGGCCTTGGGCACGGCGGCGCGGTACTATTTCGTCACCCGGCTGGGCGAGCGGGTCGTGGCCGATATCCGCAAGGCGGTCTTCGCCCGCGTCATCACCCTGTCCCCCGCCTTTTTCGAACGCGTGATGACCGGAGAGATCCTGTCGCGCATCACCACCGACACCACGCTGATCCAGTCGGTGATCGGATCGTCGCTGTCCATCGCGCTGCGCAACATGATCATCCTGGCGGGCGGCATGGCGATGCTGGCCTTCACGTCGCTGAAGCTGATGGGGCTGGTCCTGCTGATCATCCCGGTGATCCTGGTGCCGATCATCGTGCTGGGCCGCCGGTTGCGCGGGCTGTCGCGCAAGGCCCAGGACTGGATCGCCGCGTCGTCCGGGGCCGCGTCCGAGACGCTGCTGGCCGCGCAGACGGTGCAGGCCTATACGCATGAAGGCCGCAGCATCGCGCGCTTCGACGACGTGACCGAACGGTCCTTCGACGTGGCGCTGACGCGGATCCGCACGCGGGCGCTGATGACGGCCATCGTGATCTTCCTGATCTTCGCGGGGGTGATCGGCGTGCTGTGGGTCGGCGCGCGCGACGTGCAGGCCGGGGCGATGACCGCCGGGCAGCTGGTGCAGTTCGTGATCTATGCGATCCTGGTTGCCGGATCGACCGGCGCCCTGTCCGAGATCTGGGGCGAGTTGCAGCGCGCGGCGGGCGCCACCGAACGCTTGGGCGAACTGCTGGCGGCCGAGGACGCGTTGACCGATCCCCCGCGCCCTGTTCCCCTGCCCCGCCCGGTGCGCGGCCGGATCACCCTGGAAGAGGTCGGCTTCCACTATCCCACCCGGCCCGATGTCTCGGCCTTGGAGGGGGTCAGCCTGTCGATCCAGCCCGGCGAGACGGTGGCCCTGGTCGGCCCGTCGGGCGCAGGCAAGACGACGGTCATTCAGCTAATCCAACGGTTCTGGGATCCGCAGTCGGGCCGCGTCACCCTGGACGGCATCGACCTGCGCGACATGGCGCGGGCGGATTTCCGGCAGGCCATCGCCCTGGTTCCACAGGATCCGGTGATCTTCGCGACGACCGCCCTGGAAAACATCCGCTTGGGTCGCCCCGACGCCTCGCCCGCCGAAGTCCAGGCGGCGGCGCGCGCCGCCCATGCCCATGACTTCATCAGCACCCTGCCCCAGGGATACGACACGCCGCTGGGTGAACGCGGCGTCATGCTGTCGGGCGGGCAGCGCCAGCGCATCGCCATCGCCCGCGCCATCCTGCGCGACGCCCCGGTCCTGTTGCTGGACGAGGCGACAAGCGCCCTGGACGCGGAATCCGAATCGCTGGTCCAGGCAGCCGTCAACCGTCTGTCGGAAGGCCGCACCACGGTCGTCGTGGCGCACAGGCTGGCCACGGTGAAGAAGGCCGACCGCATCGTGGTCTTCGACGGCGGCCGGATCGTGGCCCAGGGTACCCACGACGCCCTGGTGGCCGAGGGCGGGCTTTACGCCCGGCTGGCGCGGATGCAGTTCATGGACATGCCCACCCTGCCGGACCCTGCCTGACCGGCGAACCGCTTACCGGGGCGCGGCATAGACCGCCGCCCAGAACCGCGTCTTGCCGTCCGGCCCGATGGCCTGGCCGATCCCGTAATCGCGGACCTGCGGGATCAGGATATTGGCCCGGTGCCCGGAGGATCCGTTCCATTCCGCAAGCACGCGGCCTTGCGAGAACGGCCCGGCGGCGATGTTTTCCGCCGTGACCGAAGGGGCATAGCCCGCCGCCTTCACGCGCGGTCCGGGCCCGGTCGTCTTGCTGCCCAGATGGGTCATGCGGCCGCGCTGCGCCATGTCGCAGGCGTGCCGGGCCGCGACCTGCGCCAGGACCGGGCTGGGCCGCACGGGGGGCAGGCCCGCGCTGCGGCGCAGGGCATTGGTGGCCGCCGCGCCCTGTTCGTTCTGGCCGGGCGTGGTGGCCAGGCAGGTCGCCTGGCCCGCCGACATCAGTTGCATGGCATGGGGATCGCCGCTGCGGGCATCGGGGGCGGTTTGCGCGCAGCCGGACAGGATGGCACCGCACAGGGCGGCAGCGGACAGCAAGGGAAATCGTGTCATCGGGGTTCCACCTTTCGAAGCGATGTGCATCCTACGGGTGAAATTATGAATGGATTAACAATGCACGATTGTCATATGGGTCTGGGATTGCGGAATGACCAGATGGAACGCTTGCATAAAGCCCGCGTTTTTATTCAAATCGTTCCGTAACATGCTTGAAAGGACGCAGCATGGCCATCTGGGATTTCGTCAAGGACGCCGGGAAATCGGTCTTCGGCAAGGCCGAAGCCGCCGAAGCAAAGCCTGCCTCGCAACCCGCCGCCGCAGCCGGCAAGCCTGCCCAGGATCCCGACACGGCCCGCAAGGTCGCGGCGCTCAAGGCGGAACTGCGCGCGCTGAACCTGGACAAGGACGACGTGCACCTGACCCTGCGCGGCGATACCGTCAGGATCGACAGCAAAGGCGCCGACCGCGAGACCTTGGAAAAGCTGGTGCTGGCCGTCGGCAATATCGAGGGCATCGCCAAGGTCGAGGCCGACCTGCCGGAGACAGGCGCCGGGGCCGAGGCCGGGCAGGCGCCGGTCTTCCACACCGTCAAGAAGGGCGAGACGCTGTCGGCCATCGCCAAGGCCTATCTGGGCAATGCCAGCAAATACAACGCCATCTTCGAGGCGAACCGGCCCATGCTGACCGATCCCGACAAGATCTATCCCGGCCAGACCCTGCGCATCCCGCAAGGCTGAGAACCCTGACGCGGCGTCGGCCATGTCCTGACGCCGCGTCCTGACGCAGCGGGGCGCCAAGCCTCTTGCCGCCTTTCCCGCCCATGGCCCATGGTATGCAAAAGCGGGATCAGGAGGGTGGTCCCAGGACTGGGGGAGGATGGATGACCCGTTTCATCAGCTATGACGACCGCAACGCCTTGGAAGCCGAGATGCCGTATCAGGCGCGGGATCTTCCGGTCACGATCTACGGCTTTCTGGCCCGCACGGCCGAACGTTTTCCCGACCGGCCCGCGATCAGCTTCCAGCTTCTGTCCGGTCCGGGCGACCACGCCACCACCCTGACCTGGCGCGAATTGCTGGAACGCGTCACGGAAACCGCCAACCTGCTGCGCAAGCTGGGCGTCGGCCCCACCGACACGGTGGCCTATCTGCTGCCCAACAGCATCGAAACCCCGGTGGTTCTTCTGGCGGGCGCGACGGCGGGGATCGTCAACCCGATCAATCCCCTGCTGGACGCCCAGCAGATCGCGGGCATCCTGCGCGAAACCCGCGCCAAGGTGCTGGTCACGCTGCGCGCCTTCCCGAAAACCGATGTCGCCCAGAAGGCCGCCGAGGCCGTGGCCAATGCCCCCGGCGTCACCCATGTGATCGAGATCGACCTGAACCGTCACCTGCGCGGGCTCAAGCGGTTCATCGTGCCGCTGATCCGCCCGCGCGTGAAGCCCCGCCACAAGGCCAAGGTGCTGAACTTCGAGGCCGCGACCAGTGCCGAGAAGCACACCCGCCTGGATTTCGAGGATGTGCAGCAGGACCGCGTGGCGGCCTTCTTCCACACCGGCGGCACCACCGGCACGCCCAAGGTCGCGCAGCACAAGTATTCCGGCATGATCTATAACGGCTGGCTGGGGGGAACGCTGCTCTTCGACGAAACCGACGTGCTGATGTGCCCCCTGCCGATGTTCCATGTCTTCGCGGCCTATCCGGTGCTGATGTCCTGCATCGCGTCCGGCGCGCATGTGGTGATGCCGACCCCGGCCGGATACCGGGGCGAGGGCGTCTTCGACAATTTCTGGAAACTGATCGAACGCTGGCAGGCGACCTTCCTGATCACCGTGCCGACCGCCATTTCCGCGCTGATGCAGCGGCCGGTCAATGCCGACGTGTCCTCGCTGAAAACCGCCATCTCGGGTTCCGCCCCCCTGCCGATCGAGCTTTACAACCGCTTCAAATCCGCCACCGGGGTCGAGATCGCCGAAGGCTATGGCCTGACCGAGGCGACCTGCCTGGTCAGCTGCAACCCCGTGGACGGCATCAAGAAGGTCGGATCCGTCGGCATCCCCCTGCCCTACAGCCATGTCCGCATCCTGAACCATGACGACAGCGGCCGCGTCCACGAATGCCCGACCGATGTGGTGGGCGAAATCTGCGTCGCCAATCCCGGCGTGTTCCCCGGATCGACCTATACCGAGGCCGACAAGAACCACCACCTGTTCGCCGAGGACATCTATCTGCGCACCGGCGACCTGGGTCGGCTGGACGCGGACGGCTATCTGTGGATCACGGGCCGCGCCAAGGATCTGATCATCCGCGGCGGCCACAACATCGACCCCGCCGAGATCGAGGAGGCGATGCTGTCCCATCCCGCCGTGGCCTTCGCGGGCGCCATCGGCCAGCCCGACAGCTTCGCGGGCGAACTGCCCTGCGTCTATGTGGAACTGGTGGCGGGCGCCTCGGTGACGGAATCCGACCTTCTGGAACACGCCAAGGCCCATATCCACGAACGCGCCGCGATTCCCAAGCATATCGAGATCCTGCCCGAACTGCCCAAGACCGCCGTGGGCAAGATCTTCAAGCCCGACCTGCGCCGCCTGGCCATCAAGCGCGTCTATGACGCCGCCCTGTCCGGCACCGGCGCCCATGTCGCCGAGGTGGTCGAGGACAAGAAGCGCGGCCTGGTGGCGCGGCTTGCCCGCGAGGGCAGCGTGGACGAAAACGCCGTCAGGGCGAAGCTGGGCGAATTCACCCGGCCCTGGGACTGGGCATGACGGCCCCCGCAAGGATCCCGCTTCAATCGCCACGCCCAAGCGGCTAACACAGCCGCAAGGCAGAGGGCGGCCCGTGCCCTTGCAGGCAAGGACATGCGATGAGCGAACCGCTTCCCGGCTGCGGCTGGTCCCGAGAGATCGTCACCGTGGCGAACGCCTGGATCTTTCCTCCGACGGAACTTGTCGGCCGCCCTTTCTGCGGGGTTACGACCGGGGACGGGCAGGACGTGCTTCACGCCTCGACCTGGCGGGACGGCGTGCGCATGACACGAGCCGTCGAAAGCGCGGAAAGGCCGTCCGCTGTTCTGCCGGGGCGGCATCTGTGGGGCGGGCTCTATTACGGCCATTTCGGCCATTTCATGACCGAGACCATGTCCCGCTGCTGGGGCTTCGACCAGCCCGGCATCGACAGCGTGCTGTTCGTCCCGAAGCACGACAAGCTGGTGAAATTCCAGTCCTACCAGACGGATTTCTGGTCGCTTCTGGGCGTCCGGGCCCCGGAAGGCATTGCCCAGACGCCGATCCGGGTCGAGGAGCTGGTGATCCCCGGCCAGGGCTTCGGCCTGGGACGAATCGCCCAGGGAACCCCGGAATTCCGGGCCACCATGGCGCGGATGGCTCAGGCCCTGCCCCAGGATACGCCGCGCCGGATCTATGTCTCGCGCACCCGCTTCAACGGGCGCGGCGGCGTGCTGTGCGAAAAGGTGCTGGAACGCAACATGGCCGCGCGGGGCTATACGATCATGCACCCGGAGCGGATGGCCTTGGCGGATCAGTTGCGCTTCTACAAATCCGCCACCCATATCGTGGGCGTCGACAGCTCGGCTTTCCATATCGCGGGCATGGTCGCCGATCCGTCCAAGCGGATCGCCTTCATCCTGCGCCGCGACAACAACGCCCATCGCTCCATCGCGGCCCAGATCAACGGCATGACCGGACGCGATCCGGTCATCATCGACGCGCTTGCGGCGAACTGGATCGAGGATGGCGCCGCCGCCTCGAACCACCTGAGCTGGGGAGAGCTTGACCACGACACCCTGGCGCAGGGCTTGCAGGATCACGGTTTCATCGACGACAAAAGGGGCTGGCAGGGTCCGACCGAGGCCGAGATGGCCGACAGCCTGGCCTTCAGCCGGTCGAAACACGAGGTCGATCTGGTCCGCAAACCGCTGCGCTGACGGGCAGGCCAAGGGGGCATGGAATGAACGACCGCGATGTCAGGATCCTGGGGGTCTGCCGGTTTTCCATGCTGGGCCGGGGGGACTGGAAGGCCTATCGCAACCAGCCCGACGAGGCCCTGGAGGCGATCTATCTGGACCAGTCCCGCGATCTGTTCGCATCCCGGCGGCTGGAATCGCGGCTGGCGACCTTCGAACATCTGACGCTGCGGTCGCTGGCCAACCAGAGCGACGCGGATTTCCGGTTCCTGGTGGTGTCCTCGGACCGGATGCCGGACCCGTATCGTGCCCGGCTCGAGGATATCTGCCGCGGCGTGGACCAGGCGATCCTGCGGTTTTTGCCGCCCACCCATATCTCGGATGCGATCCAAGAGGTGTCCGCGGATCTGGGGATGGATCTGGCCGATACGGTGCAATTCCGGCTGGACGACGACGATTGCGTCTCGCGCGACTATATCCGCCGCCTGCGCCGCCACGCCGCCAGCCTGTGGCGCAACGCCCATTTCGCGGTCAGCTTTCCGTCGATCTTCTATTGCGTCACGGACGGCCCCACCGAGGGGGTCTATAACTGGTTCAGCCCGTTCTTCAGCGCGGGCGCCGCGATCCGCCATTCGTCGCGCACGGTCTTCGACTATGGCCATTACGCCATCCCGACCCGGCTGGTGGCCGTGACCGACCCGCATTTCCCCAACATCGTCACCCATCGCGGCGACAACGACACACCCCGCCACGCGCCCGAGATCCTGCGCAAGCGCGGCATGTCCAAGGCCAGCCGGTCCGATGTGGCACGCGCCGTCGACCGGCATTTCGATTACCTGTCCGATGCCGGGATGGCGCTATGCAGTTTCGACCGGATCCTGGCCCAGGGCTGAGCACCGTGGCGGACGACCCGATCTGCCCGCTATGCCTGCGCCCGATCCCGCCCGGCGTCCCGCAAAGCCGCCACCACCTGATCCCGAAGCTGCGCGGCGGCAAGGGCGGCGAAACGGTGCTGCTGCACCACGTCTGCCACAAGACCATCCACAAGACCCTGACCGAGACGGAACTGGCCCGCACCTACTCCACGACCGAGGCCCTGCGCGCCCATCCCGAGCTGCGGCGGTTCTTCGACTGGGTGGGCAGGCGCCCGCCGGGCTGGACGGGCAAGGTCCGGTAACGCGGCTGTGTGTTTGCGGTTCAACCGATTCGGGTCAGGCTTGGCTGTCCCCACAGGAAAGGACTGCGCATGAAAAGACTTGCCCTGACCACCCTGACCGCCTGCCTGCTGGCAGGCCCGGTGCTTGCCGCCCCCGGCGCGGTCGTCGCGCCGGACACCACGGCCACCGGCCCGGTGGTGCTGGCCAACTGCCCCGGCAAGCCGCCGGTGAATGCTTGACGGATGCGCAACGCCGGAAGGCGTTGCGCATGTATATGCTGCTGCCTTAATAATGACTGCCACGCATGTTAGTCTTTGCAGAAGAAGACCGCCGAGAGCGTGACCTAGCGTCCACGTGCAGCTGCAATGATCCCTTCCGCAATATAGGCCTTGGGATACAATCCCGCGACTTCCTGGATCAGTCCCAGTTCAGCCATGCGGGACAGCAGTTTGCGCGCGCCCATGTCGCTGATGGACAACCGTTCCGCTACTCGGCCCGGTGTGATTGCAGGTGATTCGAACAGCATGGAAACAATCGTTGCTGCATTCCCGCTTTTGATGGCCGTAATCCTGTTTCGATAATCCTGCTCAAGATCGATCAGCCGGTCGATCGTCTCGATCGTTTGATGACAGGATCGGCAGACTGCCTGACAGAAGAAGTCGATCCATGCAGTCCATTCGCTGCGGGCCGACACGGCATACATCGCATCGATATAGGCATCTTTCTCCTGCTCGATAGCCGGGCTAAGATATAGCGCGGGCGAGTCCAGCAGACCGGTACTGACAGCCATCAGCGAAATCAGCATCCGCCCAACCCGTCCATTTCCATCGGCGAAAGGATGAATGGTTTCGAACTGATAATGGACCAAAGCAAGGTCCAGCAGGGCTTCGCCGGCGTGAGGTTTCGGTTCGCGATTAATATAGCGTTCCAGATCTGTCATGCAGTCCAACGCATCTCGGGGCGGCGGCGGAATGAAGCGGGCGGTGCGAAGATCGGCACCCCAGATCATGTTCTGATCGCGCTTGAATTCACCCGGATGACGATGCGCCCCGCGATAGCGGCTAAGCCGTGTCATCAGGACTCGATGGGCATCCCGGATCAGCCGGTTGGTGATGGGTTCATCGCCGATCCGAAACAGCGCCCCCGACAAGGCGCGCACGAAGTTTGCGACCTCTTGGGTATCGTCGCTTGGCGCGGGCGCCAGGCCAGCCTCGGCAAGGACCAGTTCATCGTCAGTGGAATAGGTTCCCTCCATAGCTGACGATGTCAGCGCCTCCCGTCGCTGCAAGGGCCGGATCAAGATCATGGGGTTTTGCAGACGACGGCAGGCGCCCCGCAACTCTCCTAAAGCAGCCCGCGCATCCCCAAGGGAATCGGCGATTGCCGCCATGTCCAAGTTCGGAGGCAAGGGATTGGGAACGAAGGCCCTGATGCCGTCAAGGGTCGGAACGAAGCGCCCGGCGGGATTGGTGAACGTATCGTAACGCATGAGGCAACCAAAGTTTAGGGTTCAGATGCAACTTTCAACTTTAGAACCGAAAAGTTGAAAGCTACACAAGACCTGAAACTTTGGTTGGTTCGACCTCACCGCGTAAACTTCTTATACTTCACCCGCTTCGGCTCGATGCTGTCCGGCCCCAGCCGCCGCACCTTGTCCTTCTCGTAATCCTCGAAGTTGCCCTCGAAGAACTCGACATGGGCATCGCCTTCAAACGCCAGGATATGCGTGCAAAGCCGGTCCAGGAAGAAGCGGTCGTGCGAGATGATGATTGCGCAGCCTGCGAAGTTCTCGATGGCGGCTTCCAGGGCTTGCAGGGTTTCCACATCCAGGTCGTTGGTCGGTTCGTCCAGCAGCAGCAGGTTGCCGCCGGATTTCAGCAGCTTGGCCATGTGGACGCGGTTGCGTTCGCCGCCCGACAGAAGGCCCACCTTTTTCTGCTGGTCGCCGCCCTTGAAGTTGAACGATCCCACATAGTTGCGGCTGTTGACCTGCGCGTCGCCCAGTTCGATCACCTCGGCACCGCCCGAGATCTCCTCCCACACGGTCTTTTCCGGGTCCAGGCTGTCGCGCGACTGGTCGACATAGGACATCTTCACCGTCTCGCCGATGGTGATGGTGCCTTCGTCGGGGGCCTCTTGCCCGGTGATCATCTTGAACAGGGTCGACTTGCCCGCGCCGTTCGGGCCGATCACGCCGATGATGCCGCCGGGCGGCAGGCTGAAGGACAGATCCTCGATCAGCAGCTTGTCGCCCATGTGCTTCTTCAGGCCCTCGACCTCCAGCACCTTGCCGCCCAGGCGGGGGCCGTGCGGGATGACGATCTGCGCCTTGCCGACCAGTTCCTTGACCGATTCGTCGGCCATCTTGTTATAGGCCGAGATCCGGGCCTTGGATTTCGCCTGGCGCGCCTTGGCGCCCGCGCGGATCCATTCCAGTTCCTTTTCCATGGCCTTCTGCTTGGCCTTGTCCTCGCGCGCTTCCTGGGCCACGCGCTTGGCCTTGGCTTCCAGCCAGCTGGAATAGTTCCCCTCGTGCGGGATGCCCCGGCCGCGCTCCAGTTCCAGGATCCAGCTGGTGATGTCGTCCAGGAAATAGCGGTCGTGGGTCACGGTCAGGATCGTGCCCTTGTATTCGATCAGGTGCTTTTGCAGCCAGGCGATGGTTTCGGCGTCCAAGTGGTTGGTCGGCTCGTCCAGCAGCAGCATGTCGGGCGCTTCCAGCAGCAGCTTGCACAGGGCCACGCGGCGGCGTTCGCCCCCCGACAGGGTTTCCACGTCGGCGTCGTCGGGCGGGCAGCGCAGGGCCTCCATCGCGATGTCGACCTGGTTGTCCAGATCCCACAGGTTCTCGGCGTCGATCTCGTCCTGCAACCGCGCCATCTCCTCGGCCGTCTCGTCCGAGTAGTTCATCGCCAGTTCGTTATAGCGGTCCAGCTTGGCCTGCTTGGCCTTGACGCCTTCCATGACGTTGCCGCGCACGTTCAGTTGCGGGTCCAGCCAGGGTTCCTGCGACAGATAGCCGACGCGCGCGCCCTTGGCGGCCCAGGCCTCGCCCTGGAAATCCTTGTCGATCCCCGCCATCACCTTGAGCAGCGTCGATTTCCCGGCGCCGTTCACGCCGACGACACCGATCTTGACGCCCGGAAGGAAGTTGAGATGGATGTTCTCGAACACCTTCTTGCCGCCGGGATAGGTCTTGGACACGCCGTCCATGTGGTAGACGAACTGATAGGACGCCATCGGAATCTCCTGCAAACTTTGGTGCTATGTAGGTTATTTGAACAAAGAGTGAAAGAAGCGGAAGACCCGCCACAGGATCGTCACCACGCCGAGAAGGGCTAGAAGGGTGGAAAGGAACGGCAGCAAAAAGTACTGGAGGCGATCGAGATTGAACGGCAGCCCCGTCCCGAACAGGGCGATCAGCCACAGATTGTACCAAAACCCCCGTATGGTCCCCAGCCAGGCGTCCGGCCCGCATTCCACGAAAACGAACATGGCGTCTGTCCAGTAGCAGCCGATACGGGAACTATTGAACGACCCGAGAGTCCGCGCAGCCAAGCCGCCTGAAATCACGGCCAGTGCATAGGCGACGCTGACAATCTGCATCACAAACCAGAGCCGCTTCATCGCGTCTGGGCCGTGAAATCGGTGCCCAGATGGCTGTTCAGAAAGTCGATCTGCGGGCATAAGCGTTCGGTCAGCGCCGTGATCGCCTCGAGCGGCGGCTGGACCGGATTGGGGTTGGCAAAGACCTTTTCGGCCATATTGGCATAGGCCCAGGGACCGATGCCCAGATGGGCTTCGACCATATCCATCACACCCTGCGGATCGCGGGCGATGCGCCCAAAAGGCAGCACCAGCATGTCGGGAAAACGCGCCTGCCAGCGGGGCAGATAGCGGGCGTAATCGCCCCGCTCGTGCAGCACGGGGTTGTCGATCTCGGCCAGCCAGTCGGCCAGCGTCTGGGGATTGCGCCCCTCGCGGCGCAGGTTCATGCGCAGTTGCGACACCGCGCGGTCCACCGGGTGGCGGACCAGATAGATCACCCGCGCCCTGGGCAGGACGTTTGCCACGAAATCGACGCCATCGTCCGGCAGGGACGCATATTCGGGGGTAAAGTCCATCGGCATGGCTTGGGCGGGCGCCGGGGCGAAGACGCGCTTGTACCAATGGTTGTGAAACATCTGTCCGCGCGTCAGCCCGTCCAGATACGCGTCCAGTTCCGGCGGCATCGGCAACCCGCGCGCCTTGTGCCGGGCGCGGATCTCGTCGGGCTTGTTGCGGTAATGCCAGCCGATCCACTGGCGATGGCCGGGAATGAAGCGGTGGTTGAAGAACTGGACCTCCTTGAACGGAGGGATCCAGACCTGCGGGTGCTGGCCCAGCATCTGCGCCAGCCAGCTTGTTCCCGCCTTCTGGGCGCCGATGCACAGCGCGCCGGGCTTGCGGGGCCGGCCGTTGGGGTCGAAGGCCGGGCTGACGGTGATCAGCGACAGGATGCGCCCGGCCGCCGGCTCAGTCGCCCCGCAGCTTGACGACATTGCTTTGGGAATGGTTGGAATAGGTCGGCCAGTCGGGTTCGTATTCCTCGGCCTGGTTGCCCCAGACGGTCCAGCCCTGGCGCGGGCCGCGGGCGAACATCTCCAGCCGCGGCCCCCAGGAACAGGACTCGATCAGGCCGTATTGCTCGTCCGGCTTGCGCGAATGCTCGCGCTTCTGCGTGGCGATGATGTTTTCCTGGGTCCGGCCCGGATCCAGCGTGCGCACATCCTTGCCGCGCACACCGAACAGCAGAATCTCGGTCACGTTGCGGAAATAAAAGCCGACGCCGCGCCGGTCGGGGCCGCCGTCCTTGCGGACCTTGTACCAGATCAGGTTGGATTTGTACTTGAAGCCCCAATGCTCCATCACCTTCAGCCCTTCGGGCAGAAGGGCGTTGGGCACCCACAGGTAAAGATGGGACCGGGCATCCGCGATGGCCTCGACCGGCAGGTCGCAGATCTCGTCCAGGCCCATGGTCGGATAGCGCGACAAGCGCTTGTGTTCGGGGGCCATCTTGCCGGTGCGGTTCTGGAACTGCCAGGGCGGATCGGCCAGGATGGTGCCGAACTTGACCGCGCCCGCGGTGGCCAGAAGATCGTCAGACGCGCTGCTCAACGGGGCCTCCGGTGTCCAGGTAAAGGGCTTTGGTGATCCCGAACACCAATAGCGGACAGCCCGCCCCGCCGCCACCTTCAATTCGCGGCAGCAGCTTCGACATATGCGTGGTGGATTCGCCATAGGACGAACCGCGCCCAAGCTGGCGGAAGATCTGCTGCAATTCGTCGGCGCGGGTGACGATCACGCCCACGGACAGCGCGCGCAGGTCGAACAGCAGGCGGAAATTGTTGAGATCCCGGTCGTAGAAGGGATCCTTGTTGTTCCACTCGATCTCCAGCCCGATGCCGTTCTTGAAGCAGTCGACCTTGTGGGTGGGGCTTTCCTTCAGCGCGTCATCGACCACGATGCCGGTGCGGAACTGCCGTTCGCGCCAGCCGCGCCTGTCCAGGAATCCGTCGATGAAGGCCGAGACGCGCGACTTGTTGCCGCCCGCCACCTCGATCCATTCGCGCCGCAGGCGGAAGGCGGTCAGCACGTCGATGATGTCGCGCCATTCGTCGGGAAAGTCATGGGCCAGGATGGCGCTGGCATGGCGCCATTCGTGAACTTCGTAATGATCGGCGATGAAGGCGGGCAGCCGGTTGCGCAGCGTCACAAACGGCCCCAAAGGTCGTATTCGCCCGCCTCGTCCACGGTCACGGTCACGATGTCGCCGGGGGTCAGGCCCTCGAAGCCCTCGTCGATGAACAGGTTGCCGTCGATCTCGGGCGCGTCGGCCTTGGTGCGGCAGGTGGCGCCCTGGTCGTCCACGCTGTCCACGATCACCTCAAGGCGCCGGCCCACCTTGGCTTGCAGCTTGGCTTCGCTGATCGCCTGGGCCTTTTCCATGAAGCGGTCGAAGCGGTCCTGCTTCACGTCGTCCGGCACATGGTCGGGCAGGTCGTTGGCCCGTGCGCCCTTGACGTTCTCGTACTGGAACGCGCCGACGCGATCCAGTTGCGCCTCGTCCAGCCAGTCCAGAAGGGTCTGGAATTCGGCCTCGGTCTCGCCGGGATAGCCCACGATGAAGGTGGACCGCAGGGTGATGTCGGGGCAGACGGCGCGCCAGGCGGCGATCTCGTCCAGGGTGCGGGCGGCGGCGGCGGGGCGGGCCATGCGGCGCAGCGTATCGGGATGGGCGTGCTGGAAGGGGATGTCCAGATAGGGCAGCACCAACCCCTCGGCCATCAGCGGGATCAGGTCGCGGACATGCGGATAAGGATACACGTAATGCAGCCGCACCCAGGCCCCAAGCCCGCCCAGATCGCGGGCCAGATCGGTGATATGCGCGCGGTGGCCGCGTTCGGTTTCATGGCGGCGGTCCAGCCCATAGGCCGAGGTGTCCTGCGAAATGACCAGCAGTTCGCGCACCCCCGCCTGCACCAGCTTTTCAGCCTCGCGCATCACGGCATGGGCGGGGCGGCTGACCAGTTTCCCGCGCATGTCGGGGATGATGCAGAACCTGCACTTGTGATTGCAGCCTTCCGAAATCTTCAGATAGCTGTAGTGGCGCGGCGTCAGGCTGACGCCCGATGCGGGCAGCAGGTCGATGAAGGGATCGGGCTGGGGCGGCACGGCGGCATGGACGGCGTCCAGCACGGCTTCGTATTGATGCGGGCCGGTGACGGCCAGAACCTTGGGATGGGCGCCGGTGATGTATTCGGGTTCCGCGCCCAGGCAGCCGGTGACCAGAACCTTGCCGTTCTCGCGCAGCGCCTCGCCGATGGCGTCCAGCGATTCGGCCTTGGCGCTGTCCAGGAAGCCGCAGGTGTTCACGATCACCGCGTCCGCGCCCTTGTAGTCGGGGCTGATCGCATAGCCCTCGGCCCGCAGGCGGGTCAGGATGCGTTCGCTGTCCACAAGCGCCTTGGGACAGCCCAGGCTGACCATGCCGATGGTCGGCTGGCCATCGCGCCGCTCCTCGGGGATGCGGGCGCGGGCCAGGTCGGGGCGCAGATCGGGCGGGTTCATGTGCATCCGCCGCAAATAGGCGATTCGCAGCCGCCGGAAAAGAGCAGAGACGCCCCGCCCCTGACAATCGCGCGAGCGGGCCTGCGCGGGGGTTTTCAAAATCCCTTTGTCACCCCACCCTTAGGGCCATGAAAAAGATTGTCGGATGGATCGTGGTGGCCCTGGTCTTGGGGTCGATGATCATGGCGGACATGGCCATGGCACAGCAGGCCGCCCTGGCCTGACGGCGGCTTCGCCGGAACGTGATTTCCTTCGCCCCGGCCAATCGGCAAGATGGGCGCATGACCCGATTTTTCCCGATCCTTGCCGCCGCCCTTCTGGCCGCCCTGCCTTTCGCCAGCCAGGCCGAAATCGTCGATCGCGGCCGCTTCATCGACGTGAACGACCATCGCGGCGGCAATGTCATCCAGACCGTGCAGTTGCGCGAAAGGCTGGCGCGGTCCGGCAAGACCGTGCGGATCCGGGGCTATTGCCGGTCGGCCTGCACGATCCTGACCACCATGCCGAATGCCTGCCTGTTTCCCGACGCGCGCATCGGCTTTCACGCGCCGCGCATTCCGAACACCCAGTTCATCCCGCCTCTGGTGGACGAGATCATGGGCAATTTCTATCGCGGCGGCATCCGCGACCGCTGGTTCGGCGGCTGGAACCGATCGATGAAGATGACCGTGCTGTCGGCGCGCGACTATGTGCGGCTGGATCCGCAGACGAAGATCTGCGGCTGATCATTCCCGCAGCCGCCAGCCGGTCGCGAAGATCCAGCGGATCGCCAGGCAGCAGGCCAGGATCATCAGGCTGACGGCCACCAGCGACACCCCGACCGGCACGTCGGCCAGCCCGAAGAACGACCAGCGGAAGCCCGACACCAGATAGAGCACCGGGTTCAGCTTGGCCACCGCCTCCCAGAAGGGCGGCAGCATGTCGGACGAATAGAAGGCGCCGCCTAGGAAAACCAGCGGCGTGATGACCATCATCGGCACGATCTGCAACTGCTCGAACGACTTGGCCCACAGCCCGATGATGAAGCCCAGCAGGCTGAAGCCGGTGGCGGTCAGCACCAGGAATGCCAGCATCCAGAACGGGTACAGGATATGGACGCCCACGAAGAAGAAGCTGGTCAGCAGGATCACCAGGGCGATCAGCACGGCCTTCATGGCGGCGGCGCCGACGAAGCCCAGCGTCACCTCGATCCAGCCGACCGGGGACACCAGGTATTCATAGATCGTGCCGCTGAATTTCGGGAAATAGATGCCGAAGCTGGCATTGCTGACCGATTGCTGGAGGATCGTCAGCATCATCAGGCCGGGGACGATGAAGGCCCCGTATGCCACGCCCTCGACCGACTGGATGCGCCCGCCGATGGCGGCGCCGAAGACCACGAAATACAGCACCGTGGACAGGACCGGCGACAGCAGCGACTGCATGACGGTGCGGAAGAAGCGCGTCATCTCGTGATGGAAGATCGCCCAGACGCCGGGCCAGTTGATCGCGCTCATGCCGTCACCTCTTGCCGGGGTTCGCTGACCAGGGCGATGAACACCTCTTCCAGGCTGGACTGCCGGGTCGATACGTCGCGCACCATGATCCCCTGCGCGGCCAGATCGCCCAGCAGATGCGCGATGCCGGTGCGTTCCGCCCGCGTGTCGTATTCATAGGTCAGCGCCCGGCCGTCCAGCGACAGCCGCAGACCCCGGCCGGTCAGTTCGTCGGGGATCATGGTCAAAGGCTCGGACAGTTCGATGGTCAGGGTCTTCTTGCCGAATTCGCCCATCAACTCGTGCGTGGGCTTGACCAGCAGCAGCCGGCCCTTGTTGATGACGCCCACGCGGTCGGCCATTTCCTCGGCCTCTTCCAGGTAATGGGTGGTCAGGATGATGGTCACGCCGTCGCGGCGAAGCTGGTCCACGACCTCCCACATCTCGCGGCGCAGCGCCACGTCCACGCCCGCCGTGGGTTCGTCCAGGAACAAGACCTTGGGCCGGTGCGCCAGGGCCTTGGCGATCAGCACGCGCCGCTTCATGCCGCCGGACAATTCGCGGGTCATGGCGTCGCGCTTGTCCCACAGCGCCAGGCTGCGCAGCACCTTTTCGATATAGGCCTCGTCGGGGCCTTCGCCGTAAAGGCCGCGCGTGAAGCGGACTGCGGTGATCACCTTCTCGAACGGTTCCAGCGCGATTTCCTGGGGCACGAGGCCGATCAGCTTGCGCGCCGCGCGCCAGTCGGTGCGGATGTCGTGCCCGTCCACGCGGACCGTGCCGCCGGTCGGCACCACCAGCCCGCAGATGATCGAGATCAGCGTCGTCTTGCCCGCGCCGTTCGGACCCAGCAGGGCGATGATCTCGCCTTCGTGGATGTCCAGCGACACATCGCTCAGCGCGCGGGTGCCGCTGTCGTATTGCTTGGACAGGTTGTCGATCTGGATGATCGCGGTCATTCGGCAGTCCTTTTCACATGCAGCGCGGGGGCCTGCCGCCGCAGGATCGCGACCAGCGCCACGGCCAGCAGACCGAAGCCCGCCGCCCCGGTCAGGAAGGCCCCCGCATAGCCCAGATGAGCGACCAGGGGCGTCGATGCCAGGGGCGACAGGAACTGCCCCAGGAAAATGGCCGAGGTGATCAGCCCCGACACCAGCCCGCGATAGCGCGCGGGGGCGGCGTTCAGCGCCGTGGTGATGAAGGTCGGCATGCAGAAGCCAAGCCCCGCCCCGATCAGCGCCGCGCCCGCCATCGCCATCGCCAGCCCATGCGCCAGGGCGATCGCGGCGAAGCCCAGGGCCAGCATCAGATAGCCCAGGACCGGCGTAGCGATCCGGCCCAGCCGGACCAGGCCCGAGATCACCGACATCACGGCGGCCGAGGCCATCATCGCCCCCATCACCGTGCCCGCATGGCGCGGATCCTCCAGCCCGATTCCCCGCAGGTGATAGGGCAGTTGCGTGGGCACCGCATAGAAGATCACGAAGGTCAGCCCGGCGGCCCCGGCCATGACCCCGGCGACCATCCGCCAGCCGGGATCGGCGGGCAGATCCGGGGCGGCCGCAGGGCCGCGCGCGGATCCGTGGCGGGGCGGTTCGGGCAGGATGCGCCACAGCAGCGGGAACAGCGGCACGGCCAGGCCATAGATCGCGAAGGGCAGCCGGGGATCGCTGGCGGCCAACAGCCCCGCGGTCGTGACGAAAGCCAGCCCGCCCAGGTTGGTCGCGGCCATCTGGTATCCCATCAGCCGCCCGCGCGCCGGACCGTCGAAGTAATCGCCGACCAACGCCGCCTGCGCCGTCATGATCAGCGCCACCCCCAGGCCAAGCGCCAGGCGGCTGGCCAGGATCGTCTCCAGCGTCGGCAGATACAGCCCCGCCGTTCCCGCCACGGCATAGATCGCCAGCCCCCACAGCAGCGGACGGCGGCGGCCCAGGCGGTCGGCCAGAACCCCGGCCAGCGGCGCCACCACCGCGACCAGCAGCGACGGCGCGGTGATCAGCAGCCGGGTGATGGTGGGCGCCAGCGGATCATCGGCGAAAGCGGCCTCCAGCCCCGGCAGGGACGGAGTGATCGTCGCGTTCGACATCACCGTCAGCGTCGCGGCCAGCATCAGCCCCCAGCTTCGCGGATCGGCCAGCAGCCGGTCCATCAGCCGTCGTCCCGGGGATGATAGGGGCGGGCGCGGCGGGCATCGGCCAGCGCGTCGACCCACCATTCCAGCCGATGCGCAAAGACCGCCATTGCCGCTTCGGCCGCCGCGGCCTCGTTCGGGTCGGTGATATGGCCCAACTCGTCGAACCGCCGCCAGGGCGAGGCGAAACTGACCGTGTCGCGCAGGGTGACCGTGTGCAGTTCCGCCAGGATGATGCGCAGCGCCTCGACCGCGCGCAGCCCGCCCGAAAGGCCGCCATAGCCGATCAGCCCCACCGGCCGCGCCCACCATTCGGCGGTCACGCTGTCGATCAGCGTCTTCAGGTGGCCCGGTTCGGCATGGTTGTATTCGGGGGTCACGATGACGAAGCCGTCCAGATCCGCCATCCGCTGCCGCAGCCGCCCGATAGCTTGGGCATCGCCGGTCTGCACCGGCAGCAGGTCGGGGTCGGCGGGGTCGATCGTCCGCGTGGCGAAGCCCTGCCCCTCAAGCTGGCGGATCACCCAGAAGGCCACCCGGTCGTTGATCCGCCCCTCTCGGATCGACCCGAGGATCACCCCGATGCACTTGCGTTCCGCCATCGCCTGTTCCTTGCGCGCTCTGTAAGGCTTCGGCCCTAAAGACAATCGTCGCGGGCCGAGGACAAGGCTTAAATGCCCCCTCCTGTTCCGGCGCCCCCCATTGCCCTGCCGCGCCCGCCCGTGCAAGAAACCCGCGATGCCGCCGATCAAGGGAAGCCTGCCCATGCCCGCCCGCAGCACGCCGATCCAGGTTTTCCTGGTGTTCCTGAAGCTGGGCCTGACATCCTTCGGCGGGCCGGTGGCCCATCTGGGCTATTTCCGCGACGAATTCGTGATCCGGCGGCGATGGCTGTCGGATGCGGCCTATGGCGATCTGGTGGCGCTGTGCCAGTTCCTGCCCGGACCGGCCTCAAGCCAGGTGGGCTTTGCCCTGGGGCTGATGCGCGCGGGCTGGGCGGGGGCCGTGGCGGCGTTCCTGGGCTTCACCCTGCCTTCGGCCCTGCTGCTGGCGGGCCTGGCGCTGACCGGGCTGGGCCTGGGCGGCGGCGAGGCCGCGTCGGGCCTTGTCCACGGGCTGAAGATCGTGGCGGTCGCCATTGTCGCCCAGGCCGTCTGGGGCATGGCGCGCAGCCTCTGCCCCGACCGGACGCGGGCGGGCATCGCCCTGGCGGCGGTCCTGGTGCTGATCCTGCTGCCCGGATCGGTGGGCATGATGGGCGCCATCGCCGCAGGCGCGGCGGCGGGGCTGGTCCTGTGCCGCGCGGGCAGCGCCCCGGCCCCGGCGGTCTTCGCGGCCCACGTCTCGCGGCGGACGGGACTGGCGGCGCTGATCCTGTTCGCGGCGCTGCTGGCCGCCCTGCCGCTGCTGGCGCCCTGGGACCAGGGATTCGCCCTGGCCGAGAGCTTTTTCCGTGCCGGGTCGCTGGTCTTCGGCGGCGGCCATGTCGTCCTGCCGCTGCTGGAGGCCGGGACGGTCGCGACCGGCTGGATCGCCCCCGACGCTTTCCTGGCCGGATACGGCCTGGCGCAGGCGGTTCCCGGCCCGCTGTTCACTTTCGCCGCCTGGCTGGGCGCGCTGATGGCCGTTCCGCCCAACGGCGTCGCGGGGGCGGTCATCGCGCTTCTGGCGCTGTTCCTGCCGGGCTTCCTGATCCTGACCGCCGCCCTGCCCTTCTGGGACCGGCTGCGTCGGCAACCGGGCGCGCAGGCGGCGATGGCGGGCGCCAACGCGGCGGTCGTGGGGATCCTGGGTCTGGCGCTCTATGATCCGGTCTTCGTCAGCGCCATCGCGGGCCGGGCCGATTTCGCCCTGGCCCTGACCTGCTTTCTGGCGCTGACCCTATGGAAGGCTCCGTCCTGGGCGGTGGTACCGCTGGCGGCGGGGGCGGGGGCGGCGATGTCGCTGGCCGCGTGACTATCCCCGTGCCGCCAACAGGCTTTCGTCCAGGATGTCCAGCGCCTCCTCGAACACCGCGTCCGGGATCGTCAGCGGCGCCAGGAAGCGGACCACGTTGCCGTAGACCCCGCAGGTCAGCAGGATCAGGCCGCGCCTCAACGCCTCTTCCCGGACACGGTTGGTGAAGTCGGGATTGGGGCTGTCGCTGCCGGGCAGGGTGAATTCGACCGCGTTCATGAAGCCGGGGCCGCGGATGTCGGCGATCTGCGGGATCCGGTCGCGCGCGGCGGCCAGCCGCTGCTTCAGCCGCTGGCCCAGGCGGGTGGCGCGGTCGCAAAGACCCTCGTCCTCGATCACGTCCAGGACGGCATGGGCCGCCGCCACCCCCAGCGGATTGCCCGCATAGGTGCCGCCCAGGCCGCCGGGGTCGGGGCTGTCCATCACCTCGGCCCGGCCCGTGACGGCGCTGATCGGCAGCCCGCCGCCCAGTCCCTTGGCCATGGTCACCAGGTCGGCGGCGACGCCGTGATGCTCCATCGCGAACAGCTTGCCGGTGCGGGCGAAGCCGGTCTGAACCTCGTCCGCGATCAGCAGCATCCCATGATGGTCGCACAGCGCGCGCAACTCGGCCATAAAGCCGGGCGGCACCTCGTAGAAGCCGCCTTCGCCCTGCACCGGCTCGACGATGATCGCGGCGACGCGGGCGGGCTCCAGATCGGCCTTGAACAGCTGTTGCAGCGCCTTCAGCGCGTCTTCCTTGCTGACGCCGTGCAGCGGGTTCGGGAAGGGCAGATGCCAGACATCGGGCATCATCGGCCCGAAGCCCGCCTTGTAGGGCTGGACCTTGCCGGTCAGCGCCATGCCCATGAAGGTCCGCCCGTGAAAGCCGCCCGCGAAGCTGACGATGCCGGGACGGCCGGTGTAATGGCGGGCGATCTTGACGGCGTTTTCCACCGCCTCGGCCCCGGTGGTGGCGAAGATGGTCTTCTTGTCGAAATCGCCCGGCACAAGCGCGTTCAGACGTTCCGCCAGGGCGACATAGTTTTCATAAGGCACGACCTGGTGGCAGGTATGGGTGAAGCGGTCCAGCTGCGCGCGCACGGCCTGGATCACCTTGGGATGGCGGTGGCCGGTGTTCACCACCGCAATTCCGGCGGCAAAGTCGATATAGCGGTTGCCGTCCCTGTCCCAGATCTCGGCATTCTCGGCGCGGTCGGCATAGATCTGCGTCGTCATGCTAACGCCGCGGGAAATGGCGGCGTTCTTGCGGTCGGTCATGCTGGTCATCGGAATCCCCCCTTGCGGTTCGCGGGATGCTAGCGCAGCGGCCGCGCCCCGAACAGGCCCGGCTTGCGTCCGGGGGCGGGCCGCGCGATGCTTGCCCCGACCAAGGAGGTTCCCGATGCCCTTCGCCCGAACGATCGCCGGCCTTGCCGCCATCGCCAGCCTTGCCGCCTGCCAGGACGCGGGCGAACGGTCGGTGGCCATGCTGCAGCCCGGCAGCAGCTTCACCGTCGCCCGCATCGACGGCGCAACCGCCCCCGCAGGCGTCACGCTGGACGTGGGCGCGGATGGACGCGTCAGCGGCCGCGCGCCCTGCAACCGCTACAGCGGCCAGTTGACCGAAAGCGGCGGGGCGATGGCCGTCAGCGGCATGGTGATGACGCGCATGGCCTGCGTCGAGGCCGACCGCAACCTGGCCGAGACGCGCTTCGCCACCGCCCTGAGCAGCATCACCGCCGCGCGCGGCACGGCGGACGGCATTGCCCTGATCGACCCCGAGGGCAAGGTCCGCATCGCCCTGATCCCGTCCAGCGGCACCTGACCCGGTGTTCCCGATCCGCGACCACAACCCGTCGCAGCAAACCCCCTGGGTCACCTGTGGGCTGATCGCGGCCAATATCGCGCTGTTCCTGCTGACCTCGCCCCTGACAGGAGGCGAGATGCTGTGGGCGCGGCTGGCGCTCTATCCCCTGGCGGTGACGCATGGCGAACTGCTGTGGGGCCTGCTGACGCATATGTTCCTGCATGGCGGACTCCTGCATCTTGCGGGCAACATGCTGTTCCTGTGGATCTTCGGCGACAACATGGAGGAACAGCTGGGCCATGTCGGCTTTCTGGCCTTCTACCTGGCAGCGGGTCTTGCGGCGGCGGCGGCGCAGACCCTGGCCGAGCCGCTGTCGCCCATTCCGATGGTCGGCGCATCGGGGGCGATCGCCGGGGTGATGGGCGGCTATCTGCTGCTGTTTCCCCGGGCAAAGGTCGATATCGTCGCGATCTTCATCGTCTTCTTCAAGGTCTTCACCCTGCCCGCCTGGATCGTCCTGGGCGTCTGGCTGGCGATCCAGATCTTCGGCGGCTATGCCACGCCGGGCGATCAGGGCGGGGTGGCCTATTGGGCCCATGCCGGAGGCTTCGTGGCCGGGGCGCTGCTGGCCCTGCCCCGTTTCCTGCGGCTGGGCGGGCCGGGGTTCTGGGCGCGCACCCATGGCCACCCGCCCCACCCCGAGGCCGTCTATGCCCCGACCCGCATCCCGCCGGTCGGGCGCTAGGGTTTGACGCCGACGCTCATGTGCCGCTTGCGGCCGAAGCCGGGGCGGCGCTCGACCCGGAACCCGGCCTCGGCCAGGGCGCGCCGCACTCCGCCCGCCGCCGTATAGGTGGCGAAGCTGCCCCCCGGCGCGGTGCAGCGCCCGACATGCGCCATGATCTCGTCGCGCCACATCTCGGGGTTCTTGGCGGGCGAAAAGCCGTCCAGGAACCAGGCATCCGCCCCACCCTGCCACGCGGGCAGGGTCCGCGCCACGTCGCCGATCCGCAGATGCAGTTCCACCTGCCCCACGCGGATCACCTCGCCGCCCCAGCCCGCTCGCAACTGCGCCGCCAGATCGGCCAGTTCGGGGAAGGCCGCATGGGCCTGTTCCAGCTGCGCAACGGTCATCGGCCAGGCCTCGAAACTGGTCATCACCACCGGCACCGCCGCCACCTGCGCCAGCGCAAGGCAGTTCAGCCCGGTCCCGAATCCCAGTTCCGCCGCATGGAACCCAGGCCGCAGCCGCGCGGGCAGCGCGTTGCCGTCCAGGAAGACGTGCCGGGTCTCGGCCAGCCCGCCCGCAAGGCTGAAATAGGGATCGTCGAAACGGGTGGACACCGGCACGCCGCCCTCGCGCCAGTCAAGCTGCGGGTGGCGGGCGGGATCGGGATCGGGTAACGCGCTCATGACAGTAGCTAGGGGAAAGGCAGGGGCCTTGACAAGCGTCACGATCATCGGCGGCGGCATCTTCGGCCTGGCCTGCGCGTGGGAGATGACCCGGCGCGGCGCCCCCGTCCGCCTGTTCGAGGCCGCGCGGATCGGCGCGGGATCATCGGGCGGTCATGTCGGCGCCCTGGCCCCGCACGCGCCGGAAAACTGGAACGCCAAGAAGCAGTTCCAGCTGGACAGCCTGCTGATGGCCCCGGCCTTTTGGGCGGCGGTCGAGGCCGCCTCGGGCCTGCCCAGCGGCTATGCCCGCACCGGCCGCCTGCAACCCGTCGCCGCCGCCGACCGCCTGCAAGACCGCATCGCCGCCGCCGCCGCCCGCTGGCTTGACGGCTGCGCCCTGCGCCTGACCGACACGCCGGCCGGGGATCTGATCCCCGTCAGCCCCTCGGGCCTGTGGCTGTTCGACGGATTGACCGCGCGCCTGTCCCCCCGCGCGGCGGGCGCGGCGCTTGCCGTCGCAATCCGCAACCGGGGCGGAGAGATCGTCGAAGGCCAGCAACCTGGCTTGCTCACCGGCCCGGTTCTCTGGGCCACCGGCACGCCGGGGCTTGCGGACCTGTCGCGCGCGCTTGGCCGCCCGGTCGGCAAGGGCGTCAAGGGCCAGTCGGCGCTGTTGCGCCACGCCGCCCCCGACGCGCCGCAGGTCTTCGCCGACGGGCTGCATATCGTGCCCCATGCGGACGGAACGGTGGCGGTCGGATCAACCTCGGAAAACGACTACGGCCACCTGGATCCCGACGACCGGATCGACGCCCTGATCGCCAGGGCGCGCGCCCTGTGCCCGCAGCTTCGCGACGCCCCGGTGATCGACCGATGGGCGGGCGCCCGGCCCCGCGCGCAAAGCCGCGCCCCGATCCTGGGACCGTGGCCGGGCCGAGCGGGTCACTTCGTCGCCAATGGCGGCTTCAAGATCGGGTTCGGCATGGCGCCGAACATCGCGCAGGTGATGGCCGACCTGATCCTGGACGGCCAAGACACGATCCCGGAAGGCTTCCGGCTGGCCTGATCCCCCGTCCTAGACGGGCAGCGGCGACACCCCGATCACCAGCGGATGCAGATGCAACAGCGCCGCCCAGATCACCACCGCCAGCACCAGCCGCTGCCAGGTCACGCGGAACGCCCCCGGCAGGCCGGACCGCGCCACGCCCGACAGCGCAAAGACCAGCATCCCGCCGAAGAAGATCGCATGGGCCAGATCGCCGTTCGCAACCAGATGCGCGCCTGCCCACAGGGTAAAGGCCGCAATCAGCCCCGACATGCCGACCACCAGGGCAGCGACCAGGATCGCCAGCGGCATGGCGATATTGACCAGCCAGCGGCTCCACAGGGGCTGGTCCCACAGATGGACATAGGGCGCGCGTCCCGCAGCCATGATCAGCCAGTACAGAAGCCCGATCGACAGCAGGCTGAACGCCGCCAGGTATCCCCGCCGCCCCAGCCTTGCCACCAGCCAGCCGCGCGGGCCGGGCAGCGCCGGGATCATGTGCGCGCCCAGAAAACAGGCCCAGGCGGCCAGATATTCGCCCCATCCATTCATTCCCCTCATCTAGCGGCTTGCGGGCGGAACCGCCAGCGGGTGAAACTGCGGCAAAAAGGACGCGCCCATGACAACCCGACTGGATCACGCCTTTCAGGCCATCGACGCCGCCAATGCCCGGGATCCGAACCTGGAGGACGGCAAGCCCGCCAACCTGCTTTACGGCCAGCGGATGACGGAACAGCAGCAGCACCTGTTTCCCGACGCCTCGGACGCGCTGCGGATCGCCTGCCGGGGCCAGCATATCGAACGCTGGCTGCTGCCCCGCGATGCCTATCCGATGGACCGGGCGGGCTATCTGCAATGGCGCCAGGAACAGGGCCGCCGACACGCCGACCGCATCGCCGGAATCATGGCCGACGCGGGCTACGCGGAAGACGACATCGCCCAGGCCCGCAAGATGCTGACCAAGCAGGGACTCAAGCGCGACGATCAGGTGCAGGCGCTGGAGGACGTGATCTGCTTCACCTTCATCCGCTGGTATCTGGGCGATTTCATGGCCGAGCATGCCGACAAGAACCTCCCGAAGATCATCGAGAAGACCGCCCGGAAAATGTCGCCCGAAGGCCGCGCCCGCGCGCTGCGGGAATTTCCCATGCCGGACGAACTGGCCTTGTATTTCCGGCAATGAAGGCCGTCATCGTCTCTCACGGCCAGCCCGGCGATCCCGGCCCGCAGCAGCGGGCCGTCGAGGATCTGGCCGCCCGTATCGCCGCCTGCGGTCCCGGCTGCGCGGTCGCGGGCGCGACCTTGGCGATGCCCGGCGCGCTGGCGGCGGCGGCGGATGACGACAGCCTGATCTATCCGATGTTCATGGCCGAGGGCTGGTTCACCCGCACCGAACTGCCCCGGCGGCTGGCTCAGGCCGGTGCGGGCCGGGCGCGGGTTCTGCGCCCCTTCGGCACCGATCCGGCCCTGCCCGGTCTGATCGTGACCCAAGCCCATGCCGCAGCCGCGACCCAAGGCTGGTCATCGCAGGACACGGTGCTGCTGCTGACGGCGCATGGATCGCAGCGGTCGCAGGCGTCCTTCGCCATCACCACCGCGCTTGCCGAAACCGTCGCCCCGCATTTCGCCCGCGTCGTCACCGGCTTCGTGGAACAGGAACCCTTTATCGCCGACGCCGCGCGGGGGCTGGAACGGGCGGTCCACCTGCCCTTCTTCGCGCTGCGGGCGGAACATGTCCTGGACGACCTGCCCGAGGCGCTGGATCAGGCGGGCTTCACCGGCCCTCGCCTTGACCCCATCGGCCTTGCGCCCGAGGTTCCCGGCCTGATCGCCGCCAGCATCCGCGCGGCGCTATAGATCCCTGACGTAATAGGCATAGCCCGCGACCTCGGCAAAGCCCAGCCGCTGATAGGTTGCCCGCGCGCCGGTGTTGGTGCGATCGACCGCCAGGCCGATCCGGGTGGCGCCCTGATCCGCTGCCCAGAACGCGACCTGCCGCATCATCCAGCCCGCCAGTCCCCGGCGGCGAAAGGCGGGCAGTACCTCGACGGCATGAACCATCGCCACCGCGCCGCACGATGCGGCAAAGGCGGCCCCCGCCGCGCGGTCGTCGATGCGGCCCAGGATGGCGGTCTTCGGCCCGGCCACGCGGTCCATGACCGCCTGGCGTGCCGGATTGATGTTGCCTGCCGCCCAGATGTCGCGCTGGATGGCCAGCGGCGGCCAGACCGCGAAGGTCGTCAGCGGCGGGATCGGCGCGCCGGTCAGCGCGGCAACCGGCGCCGCCATGATAGCGGTCGGCGTGTCGCGCCGGTATCCGGCGGCGGTCAGCGCGGCGATCAGGGCGGTATCGCTGTCCAGCACGCGGAACATCGGCCGCTGGTCCCAGGCGCGATGGACCCGTTCGGCCGCCGCGATGTCGGCAAGGGTCCACGGCCCGACTGCGCGCGCGGAACTGACCCGCCCGCCCGCGCCCAGGCCACGGCCCACGCGGAACCCCCCGGCATCCGCGTGATCGGCGGCGGGCCAGGTTTTTTCGAACGCCTGGGCCAGGGCGGTGTCCATCACAGGCCCAGCCGGTCTTTCAACGCCGCCATCGCCTGGGCGACGCGATCCGCGTCAAGGCCGCGCACCACCAGGTTCGTGCCCCAGCCGGACTGGTCCTGGAAAGGATAGGAGCCCAGCGACAGGTCGGGAAAACCGTCGGCGACGGCCCTCAGATCCTCGGCCACGTCGCTTTCGCCGCGCCGCACCTCGACGCTTTGGGACTGGACGGGGCGCCCGCCCGACAGGCGCGGGATCAGCCAGTCCACCATGCCCCGAAACACCTCGGGCACGCCCGCCATCACATGGGTGTTGCCGATGGAAAAGCCCGGCGCGCCGGAAACGGCATTGTCGATCAGCGTGGCCCCGACCGGGATGCGCGCCATGCGCAGGCGGTTTTCGGTCAGCTCGGTTCCCATCCGGTCGCAGCGGGCTTGCAGGATCGCGCGCGCCTGGGGATGGATCTCGACCGTGGTGCCATGGGCGGCGGCCACGGCATCGGCGGTGATGTCGTCATGGGTCGGCCCGATCCCGCCCGATGTGAACAGCAGATCGTAATCCCCGCCCAGGCTGCCGTCCAGGGCGCGGATCGCCGCGACGATGCGGTCGTGATCGTCGGCCACGACGCGGATCTCGCGCAGGTCGAAGCCGGTCGCGGACAGCACCTGGGCCAGGTGATGGGCATTGCCCTCGCGCGTGCGGCCCGACAGGATTTCGTCCCCGATCACCAGGATCGCCGCCGTCGGATTGTCGGATTGCATCGTTTCGTCCCCTGAAACCTGTGCTTGCCTGCATCTATGCGCACGCGCGGGGCTGGAACAAGGGATCATCCGGGTCTATCTATGCGGCCAGACGAAAGGATCACCGATGGACCAGAGCCATATCACCAAGGAAGGCATCCGCATCCACGCGCGAGAGGATTTTGCGGGAATGCGCAAGGCCGGGGCCGTCGCGTCGCAGATCCTGGACGAGGTGGGGCCGCTGGTCCGGCCGGGCGTCACCACCGGCGCGCTTGACGATTTCATCACCCGCCGGGTGACGGAACTGGGCGTCACCTCCGCCACCATCGGCTATCGCGGCTATGAACATGCCAGCTGCATCAGCGTGAACCATGTCGTCTGCCACGGCATTCCGGGCGACAAGGTGCTGGCCAATGGCGACATCCTGAACATCGACGTGACGGTGATCGTCGACGGCTGGTATGGCGACACCAGCCGTATGTATGTGGCGGGCAAGGCGCCGATCAAGGCCAAGCGGCTGATCCAGGTCACGCATGACGCGCTGATGAAAGGAATCGAGGCCGTGCGCCCCGGCGCCACCTTCGGCGACATCGGCGCGGCGATCCAGACCTATGCCGAGGGCCACGGCATGTCGGTGGTGCGCGATTTCTGCGGCCACGGGCTGGGCCGGGTGTTCCACGCGCCGCCCAACGTGCTGCATTTCGGCCGCCCCGGCAAAGGCCCGGTGCTTGAGGAAGGAATGTTCTTCACCATCGAGCCGATGATAAACCTGGGCCGCCCGGAAACCAAGGTGCTGGCCGACGACTGGACCGCCGTGACCCGCGACAAGTCGCTCTCGGCGCAGTTCGAGCATTCCATCGGCGTGACCGCCACGGGCTGCGAGATCTTCACCGGATCGGACAGGTTCTTCCCCGACCTGGGCTGAACAGACGCGGGGGGTTCACGCCCCCTCGCCCCCCGGCGCCTTCACCCGCATCACTGCGCAATAGAGCGCCGGCACGAACACCAGCGTGATGAGCGTGCCGGCGATGATGCCGCCCATCATCGCGAAGGCCATCGGTCCCCAGAACACCTGCCGCGCAATGGGGATCAGCGCCAGCGACGCCGCCGCCGCCGTCAGCAGGATCGGCCGGGCGCGGCTGTCGGACGCCTCGAACACGGCCTGCCACGGGCTGCGGCCCTTGTGCAGCAGTTCCTGGATCTCATGGACCAGAATCACCGAGTTGCGGATCAGGATGCCGATCAGCGCCAGGATCCCCAGGATCGCGACAAAGCCCATCGGCACGCCGAAGGGCACCAGCACCGCGACCACCCCGATCAGGCCCAGCGGCGCGGCGGCAAAGACGATCAGCGACAGCCGGAAGCTTTGCATCTGCGCCATCACCAGCAGCGCCATGATCAGCAGCATGACCGGCACCACGGCGGCGATGGGTTCCTGGCTGTCGGCCGAAGTCTCGACCGTGCCGCCCACGGTGATGGTCACGTCGGGCGGCAGGCCAGCCTGGAATTCCGCCACCGCCGGGGCCAAGGCGTCGACCAGGGTCGCGGGCTGATCCTTGGTGGACACCGCCGCCTTGACGGTCACGGTCGGCAGGCCGTTGCGCTGCGCGATCAGCGGCTGTTCGGTGACGTAATCCAGCGTCACGATCGAGACCAGCGGCGTGCCCTCTCCGTTGGGCAGGCGGATTTGCAGGTTGCGGATCGATTCGATCGAGGTGCGGTCGTCGGCCTCGCCGCGCCCGACCACGTCGATCAGGAAGATGTCGTCGCGAAGCTGGGTGATCGTCGTGCCCGAGAACAGCGCCGACAGGGTTTCGGCGACCTCTTGCGTGGTGACGCCCAGACGGCGCGCCTGGTCCTGGTCGATTTCCAGGCGCACCGCCCGCGCCGGTTCGTTCCAGTCCATCGAGATGTCGCGCAGGCGCGGCTCTTTCGCCAGCACGGCGGCAAGGTCGCGCGCGGCGTCGCGGGCGGCGTCGGGATCGGGGGCGCTGATGCGGTACTGTACGGGCTTGCCGACCGGAGGGCCGATTTCCAGGTTCTTGACATAGATGTCGACCCCCGCGAAATCCTGCGCCGCCCGCTCCATCAGCAGCGCCTTCAGCCGGTCGCGCGCGGCCAGATCCGGGGTCTGGATGACGATCTGGCCCATATACGGCCCTGGCGTCGGCACATCCATCGCCAGCACGAAGCGCGGCGCCCCGCTGCCGACATAGGATGTCCAGAACAGCACGTCGTCATTGCCCGCCAGGATCTGTTCCAGCCGGTCCATGTCCGCGCGCGTCTTGGCGATCGACGCGTTCTGGCGTTCCGCGATGTCGACCAGGATCTCGGTCCGGTCCGAGGTCGGGAAGAACTGCTGTTCGACGAAGCGCATCCCCCAGACGGACAGCGCGAACAGGGCCAGCGTGACCGCGATCACGATCCATTTGTGATGCATGGACCACAGCAGCAGCCCGTGAAAGCGGCGGCGCAGCCAGCCGGGCCGGGGTTCGTGGTGGACCGCATGGGGGCGCAGCAGGGTCACGCCCAACAGCGGCGCGAACAGCACCGCCACGATCCAGGACACGACCAGCGACACCGCGATGACCACGAACAGCGAAAAGGTGAATTCCCCCGCCGCCGAACTGTTCAGCCCGATGGGAATGAAGCCCGCCACCGTGACCAGCGTTCCGGTCAGCATCGGGAAGGCGATCGAGGTCCAGGCATAGCTGGCCGCTCTTTCCAGCGATTCGCCGATTTCCAGGCGCGATATCATCGTCTCGATGGCGATCATCGCGTCGTCGACCAAGAGGCCAAGCGCGATGATCAGCGCCCCCAGCGAGATGCGCTGCAAGGTGATGCCGTACAGTTCCAGGATCACGAAGGTGATCGCCAGCACCAGCGGGATGGTCAGCGTCACGACGAAACCGGCGCGGAAGCCCAGGCTGACGAAGCTGACGACCAGCACGATCAGCACGGCCTCGGCCAGGGCCTTCACGAAATGGCCGACCGCGTGATCGACCACCTGCGGCTGATCGGCGACCTTGGCCATTTCGATCCCGATGGGCAGCCCGGCCGCGACACGCTCCATCAGCGCGTCCAGCTCCTTGCCGAATTCCAGGATGTTCTCGCCGTCGCGCATCCCGACCTGCAAGCCGATGGCGGGCTTGCCGTTGTATCGGAACAGCGATTGCGGCGGATCCTCGTAGCCTCGGGTGACGGTGGCCACGTCGCCCAGGTTGAAGAACCGTTCCCCGACCCGCAGGTTGACGGCGGCGATGGACTGGGCGTCTGCGAACTGCCCGCCGACGCGGACCAGCACCTGTTCCGGTCCCGCCTGGATCACCCCCGAGGGCAGGATGGCGTTCTGTTGGGCCAGCGTGGCGATCACCTGCTGCTGGTTGAGACCCAGGGCCGCCAGCCGCGCGGCCGAGAATTCCAGGAAGATCTGCTCTTTCTGTTCGCCCAGCAGTTCGGTCTTGCCGGCGGCGTCCAGCCCCGCCACCTGCTTGCGGATGCGTTCCACCCGGTCGCGCAATTCGCGCGGGCTGTATCCGTCGGCGGTGAAGGCATAGATGTTGCCGAACACATCGCCGAAATCGTCGTTGAACTGGAAGCCCGCGAATTCCTGCGGAAATTCGGGGCGGATGTCGGACATCATCTCGCGCACGCGCTTCCAGATCTCGGGCACCTTGGGGCCGCGCGTGGTGGGCAGCAGTTCCAGATAGACGACCGCCTGGCCCGGCATGGTGACGGATCGGGTGAAGTAAAGCTCGTCCAGTTCCTCGAGCTTCTTTTCGATGCGCGTGGTGACCTGGGTCAGCGTCTCGTCCACCGTGGCGCCGGGCAGGGCGGCGCTGATCACCATGATCTTGATGGTGAAGTTCGGATCTTCCTCTCGCCCCAGGTTGTTATAGCTGAGCGTCCCCGCCACCAGCGAGACGATCAGCAGAAACCACACGAAGCTGCGATGGTTCAGCGCCCAGTCGGACAGGTTGAAACGCTTCACGGATGGACCCTTTCGCCGACGGCCTGGCCGTCGGTCAGCGAATTGACGCCCCGGATCACCACCTCGTCGCCGGGGGACAGTCCCGCGCCGATCAGGACGCGGCCCTGGAAGGCGCCGCTGGGGGTGACGGGAACCGCCTCGACATGGGCGCCGCCCTCGGTTCGGATCACGCGCCAGACATGGGGGGCGCCGTCGCGCAGGAAGATCGCCGCCTGGGACAGCATCAGCGCGGGTTCGCTGGCGCTGCCCAGCCGCGCGCGGATCAGCGCGCCCAGGCGGAACGGCGCGTCGGGCGGCAGGGTCAGGTACAGCCTGCGGGTGCGGGTCGCCATGTCGGCCACGGGGTCGATCCGGTCCAGCACGGCCTGCACCTGCCGGTCGGGGTCGGTGCGCTGCCACAGGGTGAAGACGGCATCGTCGGGTAGGCCCGCAAGCGCCGATTCGGGCAGGTCGATCACCGCCTCGCGCTGGTCTTCCGCCGACAGTTGCAGGACGGGCGTTCCCGCGCCCAGCACGCTGCCGGGGGCCTCGTAGACCGCGCTGACGACGCCCGAAAACGGCGCGGTCATCCGCGCATACCCTTGGGAATCGCGCGCCTGCACCAGGGCAGACCGCGCCTGTTCAGCCCCGGCCTCGGCTGCGGTGGCGGCGCGTTGGGCCTGTTCCAGTTGCGCCGCGCTGGCGACGTTGCGGGCCGCCAGGGCCTCGACCCGCTCCAGCGTCAGGCGGGCGGTGTCGCGCTGAACCTCGGCCGCGGCCAGGGCGGCCTCGGCGGCGCGGGTGGTCGCCTCCAGATCCTCGGCCGCAAGGTTCGCCAGAACGTCGCCCTGCCGGACCCGGTCGCCCAGATCGACGGGGCGCGACACCATCCGGCCCAACGTCTGGAACGCCATCGTCACCTGCGTGCGCGACGCCACCACGCCGGGGATCCACCGCGCGTCCTGGCCGCGATCCTCGACGATTTCGGAGACGACGGGACGGATCGGGGCGGCATTTTCGGCATGAGAGCTGAAATCCAGCCATCGGGGCAGATCCAGCGCCCCGGCGGGCGCGGCCAGGACCAGGAAGAAGGCGGTCAGCGGGACTGTCGGCCGGATCATGGCAAGACCTTGGCCTGCTGGACCTGCCGTCCGGGATAAAGAAGCTGAGAACCCGCGCCGACCACCATATCCCCCGCAGCGATCCCGTCCGAAAGATAGACCAGGCCGTCGACGAACTGTGCGATGGTCACGGGCACCAGGCTGACGCGGCTGTCGTCATCGACGCGCCAGACGGCGGGCCGGTCGCCGTCGCGCATCAGCGCCGTCCAGGGCACCGCGATGCCCCGGTCCACGGCGATATCCACATGCCCCCGCACCGCCGCCCCCAGCAGCGCGGTATCGGCGGCCACATCGTCGATCCGGACCCGCATCGCCACCGTCCCCGAGGCCGGGTCGACCAGCGGCGAAATCTCGGACACGGTGCCCCGCATCTGGGGGCGGTCGATGTCCAGGGTGTCCAGCCGCACCACCGTGCCCATCGCGCTGTCCAGGGCGGGATGGTCGGGGGCGTTGAACACGGCCTCCAACCCGTCCAGCGTGGCCAGGGTCAGGACCGCCTGCGCGGCGCCCACGACCAGGCCGGGGGCCATGTCGCGGGCCGTGACGACCGCATCCTGGGGCGCCCGCATGACCGTATCCTCGACCGCGCGGCGGGCCTGGTCCAGGGTGCTTTCAGCGCGTTCGACAGAGCCTTGGGCCTCGGACAGGGCGCGCAGGGCGTCGTCGCGGGCGGCGCGGGTGCCGACGCCCCGTGCCAGCAGGGCATTGGCCCGTTCGCTGGCCAGGCGGGCTTGCGCCAGTCCCGCGCGGGCGGCATCCAGACCCGCCTGGGCCACATGCAGGGCCTGATCCTGCTGGACCGAATCCAGGCGCGCCAGTTCCTGGCCCTTGGTCACGCGGTCGCCTTCGTCCACCAGCACGCGGGTCACGCGTCCGGGCTGGCGAAAGCTCATCTGCACGCTGTCGGTGGCGGTCAGGCTGCCCGACAGTTGCAGGTCGATCTGCACCGGCTGTTCGCGGGCCGCGACCATCTCGACGCGCAACAGGGCATTTTGCGCAACCGCCGGAAAAGCCGACAATCCCGCAACCGCAATACCCCATGCCAACCGCCAGATGCCCATCAAATGCCCTATCGAAATATCACATGTCTGCTTTACAATCGGCGCCAAGGGAAGCCCCCTGCCTTTACGTCACCGCGGCCTTCTGCCGAAACTTTTCATCATCCCAGATGCCGTCGCGCAACACGCGGGCCAGCGTGTCGACCGCCCGTTCCACATCGTCCAGGTCGTTATACAGCGGCGCGAAGCCGAAACGCAGCACGTCCGGGGCGCGGAAATCGCCCACCACGCCCGCCGCGATCAGCGCCTGCATGACCGCATAGGCCTGGGGATGGCGAAAGCCGATCTGCGACCCGCGACGGGCCGGATCACGCGGCGAGTTCAGCGTCACGTCCGGGCAGCGGGCCTCGACCCCGGCGACGAAGGCCTGGGTCAGGTCGATGGACCGGGCGCGCAGATCGGCCAGGCCGACCCCCTCCCAGACATCCAGGGCGGCATCCAGCGCGGTCAGCGCGATCACCGGAGGGGTGCCGACGCGCATCCGCTCGATCCCCGACGCCGGGCGATAGTCCAGGTCGAAGGCAAAGGGCGCGTCATGGCCCATCCAGCCTTGCAGGATCGGCTGGGCGGCATCGGCATGGCGCGGATGGGTCCAGATGAAGGCGGGCGCCCCCGGCCCGCCGTTCAGGTATTTATAGGTGCAGCCCACCGCGAAATCGGCATCCGCACCGGTCAGGTCCACATCCACCGCCCCCGCCGAATGCGCCAGATCCCAGACCGCCAGGGCGCCCGCCTGATGCGCGCGGGCGGTCAGCGCGGCCATGTCGTGGCGCCGCCCGGTGCGGTAATCCACCTCGGTCAGCATCAGGACGGCCAGGTCGGGGGCGATCGCGGCCTCGACATCCTCGGGCGGGACCACGCGCAACTCGGCCCCGACCGCCTGGGCCAGGCCCTGCGCGACATAGAGATCCGACGGGAAATTGCCGCTGTCCGACAGGATCACCCGACGGCCGGGGCGCAGCCGCAACGCGGCGCTGAGCGCCTGGAACACCTTGATCGACAGCGTGTCGCCCATCACCACCTGCCCCGGCCCCGCGCCGATCAGCCGGGCGATGCGGTCGCCGACGCGGCGCGGCTGGACATACCAGCCCGCCTTGTTCCAGCCGGCGATCAGCATCTCGGACCATTCGTCGGCCATCATCCGGGCCACGCGGTCCCTGGCCGCCACCGGCATCGGTCCCAGCGAATTTCCGTCCAGATAGGTGATGCCCTGCGGCAGGTGGAAAGCGCGACGGGTGGCGGCGAAATCGGTCATGGTCCTCTCCCTCTTGACCGCAGGCTAGCAGCAGCCTTTGCTGCGCGAAAGAGAGGGCAGGATGCTGTATCACGTCACCGATTGGGACGACGCCTATGCCAATACCGTCCATATTCCGCAGGGCGAGGGCTTCTTTGCCCGCTGGCAGGACGCCTCCGCCCGATTCCGCGACGCTTACCCGCCCAAGGCCCTGGGCCGGGGCCACCTGTTCCGCCCCGATGGACCCGCGCGGGGCCTGATGGTCTTCGTCCACGGCGGCTACTGGATGGAGACGACGCCCGATCTGTGGTCGCATCTGGCGGAGGGCGCCTTGGCGCGCGGCTGGGCGGCGGCCCTGCCCGGCTATGCCCTGGCGCCCCAGGCCCGGATCGCGCAGATGGTGCATCAGGTCGCCGCCGCCATCGCCGAGGCCGCCGGGCGCATCGGCGGGCCCATCGTCCTGACCGGCCATTCGGCGGGCGGGCATCTGGCCGCGCGGATGATCTGCGACGACGCCACCCTGCCCGATTCGGTGGCGGCGCGGGTGACGGGATGCGTCCCGATTTCGCCCATTTCGGACCTGCGCCCGCTGCTGCGCACGGCGATGAACGACAGGCTGCGGCTGGATCCGGCGCAGGCGGCATCCGAAAGCCCGGCCCTGCTGACGCCCCGCCCCGGCATTCCCGTCACGACCTGGGTCGGCGCGAACGAGCGGCCGGAATTCCTCCGCCAGGCCCGGCTGCTGGCCGACATCTGGGCGGGCCTGGGCGCGGCCACCGACTGCGTGGTCGAACCGGGTCGCCACCATTTCGACGTGATCGAGGGGCTGGAACGCCCGGACAGTCCGCTGATGGAGCGGGTGCTGGGGTGAAGCGCCATGACAAGGCTGTCCGATGCGCCTGAATGTCGATGAAAGCCTTTTCAGTCCGGGCAGCGCAAACGTGCCGTGCGGTCACCTTGTCTGGTCAAGGGACTGTCCTTCCATCTGCCTGGAGAGGCTCGCTGAGGACCAGGGGTATCGCGGAAGTTGCAGCGTTTTCGATCAAGGTGTCGAGCGTTACAACGGACCTGCATTCGTGAAACGCCGCAAGCAATACGGCACCCGCGATGTGCTGGTGATCCTCTTGCCGGAGGTGGATCTTGGCTCTCTCTCGGCCGACGCGTTCGTTGACATGAGGATAAAGGCATGGACGTGACCTGGGTCACACGGTCTCCGTGAAATCCGCCAGCGTCGCCCTGGTCAGGTCCAGCAGCACCTGCGGGACGATGGCGAAGATGTGGCGTGGCGTGCCCGCAGCCGCCCAGACGCGGTCGAATTCCAGCAGGCGCGGGTCGAAGAAGGCGGCCACCGGCTTCAGATGCCCGACCGGGGCCACGCCGCCGATGGCGAAGCCGGTTTCCTCGCGGATCAGGGCGGCGTCGGCCTTGCCCAGGGGCTGGCCCGCGACCGCCGTCGCCTTTGCCGGATCGACACGGTTGCCGCCTGCGGTCAGGAACAGGACCGCATGGCCCGACGCCTCGCCCCGGAAGATGATCGACTTGGCGATCTGGTCCACCTGGCAGCCCGCCGCCTGCGCGGCCTCGACCGCGGTGCGGGTGCTGTCCGCCATCTCCAGGATCTCGACCGCGACGCCCGCCCCGTCAAGGGCGGTCCTGACCCGCGCCAGGCTCTTGCTCATGTTCCATGTCCCCCTGCGCCAGGCGTCTTGCGCTTTGGCGCCAGCCGTGTTGTTGCAGGACCGATCATCACGGAGGCCCGCATGAACGTCTATACCCTTCTGGTCGAGGTGGGCCGCAGCAAGGACGACGGCCTGCCCGCCGGATCGACCGGCGCGGCGCTGATCTGCTATGCCGCGGGCGGGGACGAGGCCGAGGCGGTGCGTGAAACCGTCGCCATCCTGAAACAGGCGGATCTGGCGCCCCTGGACGTGACCGGCTACGGGACGCTGGAGGAACGGCTGGCCGAGGGGCACGAGATCGACGCGGACGAACGCGCCCTGATGCAGCGTGCCCTGGACGAAAACTCGGTCATCATCGCGCAGATGCAGCCCTTCTTCAAAGGCTGCGAGGGCGACGCGGACGACATCCTGCATTAGCCCGCGCGGGCCTACCCAAGGCGGACGGGGTTTGTTACGCTGCTTCACAACAACAATCGAAGCAGTCACGAACAGGCGATCCCCATGAGCTTTTCCCGCATCTTCCTGACCACCGCCCTGGTGGGGGCGCTGGCGTCCTGCGCCACGCCGATGAACCGCGCGCCCGGCGGCATGTCGGGCGGCGGTCCCGTCACCCCCGCGCCGATCCCCGCCGCATCCGCCGGGGACGAGGCCGGGCTGCAACGCTTCGTGCAATCCTTCCGGCCGCGCGCCCTGGCCTCGGGCGTGTCGCCCGCGACCTATGACCGGGCCATGCGCATCGCCCGCTACAACCCCGACGTGATCCGCCTGGACCGCAAGCAGGCCGAGTTCAGCCGCCCCGTCTGGCTGTATCTGGACAGCGCCGTGTCCGACGTGCGCGTCACCACCGGCCGCCAGAAGGCCGCGCAGCTGTCGGGCACCCTGTCGGCGATCGAGGCGCGCTATGGCGTCCCGCGCGAGATCGTGCTGGCCGTCTGGGGGATGGAATCGAATTTCGGCGCCAATCGCGGCAAGATGCAGATCATCCCGTCGCTGGCGACGCTGGCCTATGACGGCCGCCGGGGCGAGATGTTCCAGAACCAGCTGATCGCCGCGCTGCGGATCCTGCAGGCGGGCGATACCGATCCCGAACACATGCTGGGTTCCTGGGCGGGCGCGATGGGCCACACGCAGTTCATGCCCACCTCCTATCTGGATTACGCGGTCGATTTCACCGGCGACGGCCGCCGCGACATCTGGTCCGAGGATCCGACCGATTCGCTGGCCTCGACCGCGAACTATCTTCGCCGCAACGGCTGGGTGCCGGGCCAGCCCTGGGGGGCCGAGGTGCAGCTGCCGCCGGGCTTCAACATGGGGCTGATCGGCAAGGGCACACGGCGGTCGGACTGGGCCGCGCAAGGCGTACGCCGGATCGGCAGCGGCGCGCTGCCGGGCGGCAACGGGTCGATCATCATGCCGGCCGGCGCCAACGGTCCGGCCTTCCTGATCCTGGACAATTTCCGGTCGATCCTGCGCTACAACAATTCCGACAACTACGCGCTTGGCGTGGCCTTCCTGGGCGAACGCATCGCCGGGCGTCCGGGCATCCAGGGGTCGTGGCCCAGAAACGACCGCCCGCTGTCCACGGGCGAGCGGCAGGAAATCCAGCAGCGCCTGCGCGCCAAGGGCTTCTACCAGGGCGAGATCGACGGGCTGTTCGGATCGGCCACGATGGAATCGGTCGCGGCCTATCAGCGGTCAATCGGCGTGACGCCGGACGGATACCCGACCTCGATCCTGCTGGGGCAGCTGCGGCGGTGATGAAAAGGGGGGCGTCCGAAGGGGCGCCCCATTCTTATTGAGCCGCTTTGAGGCCGACGCCGCCACTCACAAATCATCTGTTCTGGCGCTTTGGAAGGGGCATGCAGCGTAACCGCTATCATCATCTGAGTTGGCATCATGGCATTGAACTGTTTGAAGCGGCTTTCAGCACGCAGACCTTCAGTCGTCATGCGCATGCAGGCTTCGCGACCGGCGCCATCGCCGAAGGAGCCGGCGGCTACGTTTGTCGAGGCGAAAGCATGGTGCTGCCCGCCGGTTCGCTATCGCTGATGAATCCGGAAGAACCGCACACGGGCCACGCCGCCGCAGGCCGGGTGCACTACAACATGCTGTATGTTCCCGAGAGCGCCGTGCTTGGCCTGCGCGATCTGCGCGGCTTTGCCGAGATTGCACCGCGTGATCATGGTTTCCGGTTGACACGGGCTTTGCACGTTCTGGCCCGACGGTTGAACGGCCGGACTGGCGGTTGGCGATAGAGGAAGCAGTGCATGGCGTGCTGGCCTATGCATTCACCCGTCATGGCCGGGCTGAGCTTCGCGCACCGGGGCAGGAACCGCGCGCGGTCGCGATCCTGCAAGAACGCATCGCCGCCGGCGTCGAAGCGGGGAAAGCGTCACTCTTGACGGCCTTGCGGCCAAGGTTGGGTTGCATCCGTCCTATCTGATCCGCAGCCTCAAACGCGCGCCGGGGCTTACGCCCCACGCCCATATCGTGCAGGCCCGTGCGGATCGCGCGCGCCGGATGTTGCTCGATGGCACACCGGCCTCAGGGGCAGCCATCGAAGCCGATTCTGCGATCAGGCGCACCTCATCCGGCAGTTCCGCCGCCATTACGGCGTAACGCCGGGCGCGCTGTTCCGGCATTAGGAAGGTCAATTTAATCCAATCCTCGCCGGGCTGATCCATGGCAGAGCGTTCCGAAAAGGACCGCTTCTCATGTCGTTCAAGCCAGTCAACATCCTTGCCGAAGACCTGCCCACAGGGCTCAAGACCAATTTCGCCGCCGTCCTCGGCATGAGCCTCGGCCAGTGCGCCCCGAACTGGTGGGGCCTGCGATCCCCACGCAGGACAGCGTGACGCTTTCCGGCATCACCAGCGTTGCCCTGCCTATTCTCGGCGCCCCCGCTGGCGATCTGCCCGCGCTGTTCCTTGCCACCGAAGATTTTCCGATCCGGCTGGCCTATGCGCTCGACCTTCGAGGCGGACCCTGACTGACGAGCAATGGGAACGGATCGGGCCGCTGTTGCCCGGCAAGGCCGGATCGGGGCCGCAGCGGCACCGACAATCGGCTGTTCATCGATGCAGTGCTGTGGCTGGCGCGTGGCGCCTCGCCCTGGCGCGACCTGCCGCCGGAACTGGGGCACTGGAAAACGGTCTATACCCGGTTCCGCCGCTGGTCCCGTGCGGGAGTGTGGGAGCGCCTTTTCAAGGCGTTGATCGTCGATCCCGACTTCGAATACGTGCTGATCGACGCGACCATCTCGAAGGTTCATGCCGTGCGGGTCAAGATCACACCGGGCCATTAGGGCGACAGCCCGCAGGCCGAAGGGCTGATCTCTGGCCTTGCGGATATCGGGCATGTCATCGCAGATGCCGCCTATGATGACACCAAGGCTCTGCGCGATTTGATCGCCGATGACCTGCGCGCCGCCGCCCAGATCAAGCGCAACCGCAGCCGCGCCGGAAACAGGCCGCTCGACCGGATACTCTACAAGGAGCGCCATCTGGTCGAGTGCTTCTTCAACCGTCTCAAACGCTTCCGCCGCATCGCCCTGCGCTGCGAGAAAACCCTCGCGTCATTCAAGGCCTTCGTCGATCTTGCCTGCGCAATGGCGTGGATCGCCTGAATGAAGACGCCCTCTAGGAGACCGTGCCTGTCCAGAGCTGCAGCCATCGCCAGGTTGCCGCATGCGAAAATCCGCTTAATTAAGAAGGGAGGTTGATTTCGAGGGGTGTATATCCAATTGATCTAACACTTAAATCGAGGGAAGGATCAGGTCGGGAAGGATGCCGCTCTGAGCGATCAGCGCGCCGACCTCACAGCCGACCAAAATTCCATAATGCGTCACTAAGATCGTGTCGCAGCCCACGTCCATCCCGCCCAGGATGTCGGTGTGCAGCGTGTCACCCACCATTGCGACGCGGCCGCTCAGGCGGGCGAGGCCGGCATCGAAGGCTTCGCGATAGGGTTTGCCGAAGAAACGTGGCACGATGCCGGTCCGGTCCTGCAGGTCATGCCCCCAGAAGCCCGGTTCGAGGCTGAGCCCACCTTCGCGCGGGGCAACCAAGTCGGGGTTGCCGATGATGACGGGCCGGGGCCGCCGGTGAAGGCTGGCTATCAGCCGGTCCTGAAGCCCGGCGTTCCAACGGATCGAGGACAGGAAGACGAATCCGTCGGGCGTGTCCCAGTCGGTGATCGCCAACAGGTCGGTCAGGGGAGCCGGCGCATCCTCGAACCCGTCGCCAGATGCCGCGATGGCGGCCCAGCCCCGTCCCGAGAGATGCGCGAAAGCGACATCGCGGCTGGAGACGACCTCGTCTGCGCGCACGTCCAGCCCCATCCGCCGATATTTGGCCAAGGCCGTGTCCACTCCGTAACTTGCCGCGTTGGTCAGGATGCAGAACCGCTTGCCTCTTGCGCGCAGGTCACGCAGGCATTCCGCCGCGCCAGGAATGACCGTCTCGCCGACATTCAGGACGCCGAAGCTGTCGAAGAGAAACCCGTCATAGTCCTGCGCCACGTCCAGGAGCCGTGCGGCCGTCCGCATCCGGCCCCGACGCGCGGCCGGGGGCAGACGGTCCCGGATGGATTCATAGCGTGTCCAGGCTTGGTCCAGCGACAGCGAGGCATAACGGTCTTCGATGGCAAGATCAGGCGGGTTCATGCTGAAATTCCTTGAGGCGGCCGAACTGCTGGCGCAGCGCAGGGTAGAGGCTGCGATAGATGTCGAACAGTTCCGAATAGCGGGCGCTTTCGCGCGGGTCAGGGTGGTAGACGCGGCCCGTGGCGCTCATGGCCGAGGCGGCCTCGGCCGCGTCGGTGAAAAGCCCCGCCCCCGTTGCGGCCAGCATCCCCGCTCCGAGGCAGGTCGCCTCGGCCTCACGGGCGATCTCGATGGGGCGCTCCAGGACATCGGCGATGATCTGGCACCACAACGCGCTGCGCGTGCCCCCGCCCATCAGCAGGAATCGGTCGGTCCTCGCGCCGATCGCATCTTCGGCGCCGACGGTGGACAGGCGCTGCTCCAGTGCCAGGCCCTCAAGGGTGGCGCGGAACAGATGCGCCTTGCCGTGCCGGGGGCTGAGGCCGAACAGTACGCCGCGCGCATTGCTGTCCCAATAGGGCGTCAGGACGCCGGTCAGATAGGGCAGCGCCAGAAGCCCCTCGGACCCGGCTGGCAGGTCGGCGGCGGCGGTCTCGAGAACCTGCTCGGGGATCAGGTTCAGGCCGAAGGGTCGGGTGCCGATATCCGAGAAGCGTTCGGTGAACCAGGTGATGTTGTAGGTGCCGCCGCCGAAGAAGGTCTCCAGCAGATAGGTGCCGGGGATGCCGCCGGTCATGGTGCGGAAACAGCGGTCGGTGCGGTAATCGGCGCTGAAGGTGCCCGACACGATGCCGGTCCCCAGGTTCAGATAGGCCTCGCCCGGACGGGTGATGCCCGCGCCCAGTCCCGCCGCCTGCCCGTCGCCCAGGCCCGCCACCACCGGCAGGCCCGGCGTCAGGCCCAGCAGCGCCGCGATGTCGGGCGCCAGTCGGCCCAGGATCGTGCCGGGCGCGTGAACCTCGGGGAAATGCGCAAGGTCCAGGCCCACATCGCCGATCAGCTTGTCGTCCAACGCAAAGCGGCGCATGTCCAACACGCCAAGCGGATCGACGCTGCCCCAGGAGGTCGCCCATTCCCCGGTCAGGCGGTGGACCAGATAGGAATGCACGTCGACGACCTTGTCCGTCGCCTCCAGGGTCCGGGGTTCGTGCTGCTGCAGCCATTTCAGCTTGAACCAGCTGGTGGCCGTGTTGGGGGGCTTGCCCGTGGCGGCATGGGTCGCGTCGCTGCCAAAGCGGTCGACCTCTGCCGTAGCGCGGGTGTCCAGCCACAGCATCGCCGGGCGCAGCGCGTTGCCCGCGCGGTCGAGGCAGGCGAAGGTCTCGCGCTGATGGGTGATCGCCAGGGCCGCCAGGCGCGACGTGTCGATCTGGCGGCAAGCCTTGCCGATGGCAGTAACGGTGGCCGACCACCAATCGGTGGGGTCCTGTTCGCCCCAGCCGGGATGGGGGGCGGAATGGGCGAACCCCTCGCGCCCCATGCTGACGGCGCGCCCCGACATGTCCCAGACCACCGCCTTGGCGGCCGTCGTCGAACAATCGACCGCCAGGACCAGGTCGCCCATCAGGCCCCCCTTTCGGCGGCGGCACAAGCGGCTTCGGCACGGTCCAGCACGCGGGCGACATCCGCATCCGTCCACCAACCCGCCAGAAGCAGAAGGTCGGCGACCGTGAAACGTTCGCGCATGAACTGGCAATTGCCGGTGACCCAATGGATACGCTCGGCCGAGGGCGCAGGCTCGAGATCGGCAAAGCGCATCGGCGCGCCTGCCCGATGCAGATAACGCGCGATGGCACCAGCGCCAAAGCAAAGCCGGTCATGCTCCGCCGTCAGTGCGTCCCAATCGGCGAAGGCGGCCTCGACCTGCGGGTGGGCGGCGTGCCACAGATCCAGCTTGGCGCGGTAGCGCGACCAGCATTCGCCGCCAATGCGGCCCTTCGGATCCAGCCAGGCAAAAGCGTCCCGCAGCGCGGGCTCGGCACTTGCAGGGTCCTGGAACAGCCGCGCAACGGGCAGCCCGTCCCGCGCGACACGGTCCCGGAACTCTTCCCATGCGGCAGCGCGGATGACCGAGCCGACGCCGACCTGCGCGCCGTGAAGCCCGGTCGGGGCATGAAGCTCTCCGTTCACCATGTCCAGCATGTGACTGACCAGATGCTCCATCCCCGAGAGCGAGGCGGTGGTGCCCCCCACCCCCGTCACGATCCCGCGCATCGCCAACGCAGTCGCCAGCCGGGCGCAGGCATCGGGGTCGGCACGGCCGACGCCGGCGGACCAGTCCTCGACCCCTTCGCCGCAGAGGGCCAGCATGTCTAGCAGCACGGGCGCGAAGCGCTTGTCCATGCCCATTCGGGCCGCAAGGAACCAGTCGCCCGGGGCGGAATACATCGACAGAAGCTCGCCGAAGCCCGAGGCATTGAGGTATTGCGGCGCCGCGGCGATAACCTGCGTGTCGGTCAGCACTGCCTCGGGCCAGCGCGAGGGCAGCGTCGTCTTGACGCCGTTCTGCAGGACGACCGCAAAATTGTCGGTGAAGCCGTCGACCGAGGCGGCGGTCTGGATCACCACATGGACCGGCACGCCTGCCCGCTCGGCCGCGATCTTGGCGACATCCGTGATGGTCCCGCCTCCGACAGAGACGATGGCATCCGCGCCGGCGCAGGCGGCGGCGGCGGCGTCCAGCACCTTCTCGTCCGCATGCAGGATCGGATGGCCATCATCCATCACGACACGAACGGCGTGATGATGGGCACCGATCAGTTCCTGCACCATTGCCTTGAGATCCGCGCCCTGCCGCAGGATCAGCACCGGATCGACCACGATGCAGACGCGCGTGCCGGGGCCGGGTGTGCGACCGGCCGCAGTCAGATGGCGGGCCAGCACTTCGGGCAGAAGGTCCAGCGCGTTTTCCGAGACATGCACCTCGGCCATGTTCAACGCGGCGAACTGGCCGTTGGGATCGTTCTCGGCCAGCACCCGGCGGATGCGGTCCAGATGCGACAGATCGCTGAGCGCAAGATCGAGGGCCATGGGTCAGCCTTTCCTCAGGTGGGTGTCAGATCTTGGATTTGCGGTCCAGCATGACCGCTAGGATGATCGCGACGCCGATCACGACCGGCTGCAGATTTGGCGAGACGTTCAGCAAGGCCATCCCGTTCTGCAGCACGCCGATGATTAGAAGCCCTATGAAGGTGCCCAGCATCCCGCCCGAACCGCCGGCCAGACTGGCCCCTCCGATGACGACGACCGCGATGACCGACAGAAGATCGGCGATGCCGGCCGTTGGATGGGCCGAGTCCAGCCGCGATCCCAGGATCAGCCCGGCCAGCGCGGCCAGCGTGCCGGCGATGACATAGACCAGCACCTTGACACGGCGGGTGCGGATGCCCGACAGGCGCGCGACCTCTTCATTGCCGCCGATGGCATAGAGCGAGCGGCCCGTGGGGCGGAAGTGCAGCCAGAATGCGACTGCCAAGTAGACGGCAAAGAGCAGGATCATCTCCAGCGGTATTCCGAACAGGCGGATCCGAGAGAGGTTGGTGAACCATTCGGGAAAGCCGGTGATCGGCGCGCCGTTGGTAATGAACAGCGCGATGCCCGAGCAGGCGGACATGGTCGCCAGCGTCGCCACGAAGGGCTGGATGCGGCCATAGGTGGACAGAACGCCGTTGATCAGCCCGACGAAGGCACCGACGCCTAGACCCGCCAGCGCCGAGAGGCCGAAGGGCAGGCCGAAATCCCGGTAAAGCCAGGCATTCACCATCAAGCTAACCGCCAGCACCGCGCCGACCGACAGGTCGATCCCGCCGATGATGATGACCAGCGCGGCCCCGGCCGCCATGATACCGATCTCGGAAACCTGGCTGAAGATGTTGATGAGGTTGCGTGAGGTCAGGAAATAGGGCGACAGCCAGGCGAAGACCGCGCAGACCAGCAACAGCCCCCAGAGCGGGCCGGGCACGGCGGCGACGGCGCGCTTCAGCGGGCTCGGACCCTCGCCGAGCCTGGGGGCGGCCGAGACGCGGGGAGAGTGGTTCAGGTCGGACATGGGTGTTCCTTCTCAGCCGGTCGGTTGCAGGATCTCGGCGCCGGTCCGGTCGCCGACGGCCAGCGCCATGACGCGCGGCGGGGTCGCCTCATGGCGGTCGAGAATGCCGGTCTGGCGCCCCTCGGACATGACGAGAACACGGTGCGAGAGACCCAGCACCTCCTCGAGTTCGGACGAGACGACGATCACGGCGATGCCGCTGGCGGCAAGGTCGCGGATGATCTGGTAAATTGCCATCTTGGCACCGACATCGACGCCGCGAGTCGGCTCGTCCACGATGAAGACACGGGGGTCGCGCACCAGCCACTTGGCCAGAAGAACCTTCTGCTGGTTGCCGCCCGACATGGCGCTGACCGGCAGTTCCATCCGGCCGCGAATGTCGAAGCGGCTGCGCTGCTCGCGGCCCAGGCTCTCGACATCGCGGGGGCGGATCAGCCCGCCGCGCGCCAGTCCCGCTTCCCACGGCAGAGTAATGTTGGCCGAGGCCGAGCGGTCGAGGTTCAGTCCCAACCCCTTGCGATCCTCGGGGACCATGACGATACCCGCGTCGATCGCGGCGCGGGGGCTGCCAAGCGCCACCGGCGCCCCGTCCAGCCGCACCTCGCCCGCATCCGCGCGGTCGGCGCCTGCCAGCGCCCGCACCACATCGGTCCGTCGCGCGCCGACCAGGCCGGCAAAGCCCAGGATCTCGCCCTCGTGCAAATCGAAGCTGATGTCGCGGAAGGCGTCCGCGCGGGTCAGTCCCCGGACACTCAACACGACCTTGGAGCTGGGGGGTTTGGGCGCATGGTGCTGGAAGACGAAGGCACGGCCGACCATCGCGTCGATGAGATCCTGCTTCGGGACGGGCGCGGTCGGCCAGTCCGCGACCTTCTGTCCATCACGGAAGCAGACGACGCTGTCGGCAAGGCGGCCGATCTCGTCCAGCCGGTGCGAAACGTAGATGATTCCGGTCCCGCCTGCCCGCAGCCGGTCGATCTGCTCGAAGATCAACTCGGCATCGCTTTCCCCCAGCGAAGCGGTCGGCTCGTCGAAGATGACATAGCGCGGCTCGCGCAGCAGGGCCTTGGCGATCTCGATGCTCTGCTGGGTGGCCGTTGACAGACCGCGCACCGGGCGGCGCGGGTCCAGATGAACGCCAAGGCTGGCAAGGATCGCCGCGCTTTCCTCGACCATCGCGGCGCGATCGACGCGGCCGCCACGGACGGGCTGGCGGGCGAGGAACAGGTTCTCGGCCACGGACAGACCGGGCAGCAGCCGGATTTCCTGGTGGATCAGCGCCACGCCCCGATCCAGCGCGTCCCAGGGGGAATGGGGCCGATAAGGCGTCCCGTCCAGCCAAATCTGGCCCTCGGTGGGGGACAGGACGCCCGCGATGATGTTGTTGAAGGTCGATTTGCCTGCGCCGTTCTCGCCGATGAGGCCCAACACCGATCCGGGCTGCAGCGCAAGATCGATATTGCGCAAGACCTTCACCGGCCCGAAGGCCTTGGAAAGATTGCGGCAGATCAGGCCGCTGGTCTGGGGGGCGGCGTCCAGCATGGTGGCTCCTTTCAGAAGGCGGGCGGGGACGTCGGCCGGGCGAGCCGGCCGACGGCGGGTCGGCGCGGCGGCCTACATCTTGTCGGCGGCAGGACCATAGAAGTCCGACGGCTTGAACTCGCCCACGTTCTCCGAGGTGATGAGCACCGCGTCCTGATACTGCTCGGCCGGGATGTCGCCGCCCTCGCCCGTCATGATGCGGATCGCATCGGCGACGGCCATTTCGCCCATCCGATAGGGGATCTGCGCCATGGTGGCCTGGGTCAGTCCCTCGCGGATCGCGGCCAGCTGTGTCGGGAATCCGTCGATCCCGACCGAGATCAGGTCATCGCGTCCCGCTTGCCGCGCCGCCTTGGCCGCGCCAAGCGACATCGCGTCGCTCTGGGCGAAGATCGCCTTGATGTCGGGCTGCGAGGTCAGGATGTTCTGCGTCGCGCGATAGGCCTCGTTCTCGTCCCAGTTCGCGGCCTGGGTCGCGACGACCTCGATTCCGGGGGTCGCCTCGATGGCCTCGTTGCAGCCTTGGCTGCGCTGTTGCTCGGCCGTCGAGCCCAAGACGCCCTGCAGGACGGCGATCTTGCCCTCATTTCCGATCTGATCGAAGAGCCATGTGCACAGCTCGCGCGCCGCGCCGACGCTGTCCGTGGCGATGAAGGTGTCCAGCTGGCCGTCGCCCGACTCGGGGCGCTGGTCCACGGCCACGACCGGAACGCCGGCGTCATTGGCCGCGCGCACACCGGCCGCCGCCGCAGTGCTGCCCTGCGAGATGAAGATCAGCGCGCCGATCTGCTGCACCAGAAGGTTGTTGATCTGGTCGATCTGCTGCCGCGAGTTGTTGGACGCCGATTGCACGTTCAGCTCGTAGCCGGCCTTCTCGGCGGCGGCGCGCATCCCGTCCACTGCCGCAATGTAGAAGAGTGAGCGCTGATCGGCGACCGAGACGCCGATGACCGGCTTGTCCTGCGCCGCTGCCGTTATCGGCAGAAGCGCAAGGGCGCAGGCCGTGCCCATCAGGCGGGATGCCATGCGGCGGGAAATGGGGAAATTCGTCATGACCAGTGCCTCCTCTGCTTGGTCGTGTCGGTTGCCGCGCCCGGTGCGGGGCGCGGGATAGGCGCTCAGGCAGCGGTCTCCAGCCGCTGCCTGAGGTCGGCAAGGAACGCCGCCGCGCGCGCGCCGTCGACGGCACGGTGATCGCTGGTCAGCGTGAATTCGGCCATCGGGCGCCATTGCGGATCGCCGCCATTCCAGACGTGGCGCTGGATCGTTCCGCCCACGGCCAGGATCGCGACCTGCGGCGGGTTGATGATGGCGGTAAAGCGGGTGACACCGAACATCCCCAGATTCGAGACGGTGAAGGTGCCTCCCATCACCTGCGCGATGCCGATGCGCCCGGCGCGGACCCGCTCGACCAGGGTCTTGCGACTTTGGGCGATTTCCTCCAGCGACAGCCCGTCGGCGCCGTGGATCACCGGCACCGTCAGCCCCTTCTCGGAGGCGACGGCCAGCCCCAGGTTCACCCGGTCGTATTCCGCCACGCCGCCATCCTGCCAATGCGCGTTCAATGCGGGATGGCCGCGCAGGGTGGCCGCGCAATCGGCCAGGATCACGTCGGTCAGCGTCACGCCCGGGCTGCGGCGCGCCGTGGCGGCGGTCATGTCCACCTCGACCGTGACGGCGAACATGGGCGCGGCCCAGGCCGCGTTCATGGCCCGCACCATCAGCTTTTCGGTCTTTCCCAGTTCGCGCAGGCGGGGCTGGGGATCGACGATCATGCTGTCATCCATTGCCATTGCCTCAGGCCGCCAGCGCCGACGCGGCCTTGCCTGCGCAGCCATATTGGCGCATCTTTTCCATCGTTGCGTCGATCATGCGGGCGCGACCTTCGGCCATCGCCTCCTCCAGCTGGCGGTCGCCCTGGGCAAAGACCGATTCCAGCCCCTTGCGGAAGGCGTGGCGCAGGTCGGTATCGGCGTTGAACTTGTGCACGCCCGCAGCCTTGGCCTCCTGCACCTCGCGGTCGGTCAGGCCCGAGGCCCCGTGCAGGACCAGCGGGATGCCGGTCGCGGCCTTGATCTCGCGGATGCGCTGGATGTTGATGGGCTTTTCGGGCAGATCCGGGATCACGCCATGCACGATCCCAACCGAGATCGCGAGGTAATCCACCCCTGTCTCGGCGACAAAGCGGCGTGCCTCCTCGACATTGGTGTAGTAATCCTCCCAGTTCACGTTCTGGCCGGCATCCGGGATCTTGCCCAGTTCCGCCTCGACCGGGACGCCGAGGGCATGGGCGATCTCGACCACCTTGCGGGTTGTGGCGATGTTCTCCTCGAAGGGCAGATGCGCGCCGTCATACATGACCGAGGTGAAGCCCAGGCGGATCGCCTCCATCACCTCATCCCAGGAGCCGTGGTCCAGATGGATCACATAGCGCGCGTTTGACCGTTCGGCGACGCGGCGCGTCATCTCGAAGGCGCGGGCCACGCCCATATGCGGGATGATTGCGCGGCCGACCTGCAGGAACACGGGGCTGTCCGAGCGTTCGGCGGCCCAGACCAGGGCCTCGGTCGTCTCCTCGTTGTGCATGTTGTAGGCGCCGACGGCATAGCCGCCTTTGCGCGCGTTCTCGATCAGGTCGCGGGGATTGGCTTGGGGCGTCATTGTCAGTCCTCTTATGGGAAAGGGTCTCATTGCGCGGCCACGCGGCTGGCGGTATCCGGGCACGGCACGGCGAAGCGGCGGATATACCGGCGGTAGTCGGCGATCTCGCGCGCCGTCCGGACTGCGTCCCAGCCCTGGTCGGCGGCCAGGATCGCGGCCGCCGCATCGACGACCAGGCGACCGCAGGTGCCGTTCAGGCCGACCATCACCCGCCGGATCAGCGCATCAGTCAGCGTCCGGCAGAATTCGTGGCGGAAGGTGAAGATCAGTTCGGCCGGGATGGCGCCGCTGTCGGGATCGAACGGCTCCAGCAGCGCCGGATTCGCAGCGCCGAGCGCCAGAACATCACCCGCCCGCGCGCCATAGATCGAGACCAGCCGGTCCACCACCCCTGCTCCGGCCCCCGAGGTTGCCAGCAGCTGCGCGCGATAGGCTGCAAGGTCGGTGACCCGCGCGCCGGGAAACAGCGCGCGCCGCGTGGTGCAGGGCGGCGCCTTGCGGCCCCTCCGCCGGAACAGCCCGTCGACGGTTTCCTCGGCCAGGCTGCGATAGGTGGTCAGCTTGCCGCCGATAATCGACAGCAGGCCCCGGCAATCGGGGGCGTGATCGTGGATCACGTGGCTGCGCGGCACCTTCCACTCCGATTTCTCGGGCACATAGGGCAGCGGCCGCACGCCGCTGTAGGTATAGAGAATGTCCGAGGGCTTGAGCCCGGCGCCGGGGATCAGCGCGTTCACTTCGCCCAGCAGGTAATCAACCTCGGCCTCGTCGGCGCAGGCGGTGTCGGGATCGGCGTCGAATTTCTTGTCGGTCGTGCCGATCATGTAGCGCTTGCCCCAGGGTATCACCAGGACCAGCCGCCCATCGACACGGGATTCGTAATAGACCACGTCGGCGGGCGCGCCGGGGAACGGGTCCAGGACCAGATGGCTGCCCTTGGCACCGCCGATATAGCGCTTGCCCTGGGCCTGCCGCGTGCCCAGAACCGCATCGACCCAGGGTCCAGCCGCATTGACAGCCATCGGCGCCGAGATGGCATGGCGTTCGCCGGTCAGCATGTCGGTATAGGTCACCCCCGTCAGCTGCGCACCGTCCTGCAGGAACCCGTCCACCCGGCAATGGGTGAAGATATGGCAGCCCTCGGCGGTGGCCTGCAGAGCGACCTCGGCGCACAGGCGCTCGGACCAGATGACCTGGCCGTCCATGAAGATCGCGCAGCCCTGCAGCCCCTCGGCAGACATCTGCGGAAAACGCGCCAGCGTTTCCTCGCGCGTCAGGGTGCGGTGGGCGTCGGTCGTCTTGTCGAACGACAGGATGTCATAGGCGACCATCCCGGCCCGCACCGTCCATTTCGAGCGCCGGTTGTGGCTGTAGAGCGGGATCATCAGCGGCACCGGCTTGACCAGATGCGGCGCGATGCGGAACAGCGTCTCGCGTTCGCGCAGCGATTCCCGGACCAGCGCGACGTCGCCCTGCTCCAGATAGCGCAGGCCGCCATGGATCAGCCGACCCGACCAACTGGAGGTGCCGCTGCCGATGTCCTCTTTCTCGACCAAGGCGACGCGCAGGCCGCGGGCGGCGGCGTCGCGGGCGATGCCAAGGCCGTTGATGCCGGCCCCGATGACGACCAGGTCGTAGGCGGCGCCGGGCGCGACGGATGTCTCGGTTTCAGAACTTGGCATGATCGCTGTCCGCTTGGCGTGAAGGCGGGGCGGCAGGACGCCGCCCGCGCCGGGGCGCGTGTTCAGTCCGTCTCGATGATCGCGATGACTGTGCGGACCTTGGTTTCCTGGCCTTCCTCGACCAGGATCTCGGCCAGGGTGCCGGCGGCGGGGGATTCCAGTTCCTGCGTGGCCTTCTCGGCTTCGATCTCGGCCAGGGGCTCGTCCTCCTGGACGCGGTCGCCGACCTTCTTCAACCAGCTGGTGATGGTGCCCTCGCTCATTCCCATGCCCCATTGCGGCAGCAGCACTTCGACTTTCATTACCCGACCCTCCGGTTCCTGGTGTCCAACTGGTCCGCGCAGACCGCCTCGATGGCGGCGGTGATGCCTTCTTTCGTGGGATAGATCTCGCCCTCCAACGCAGGGCTGAAGGGGACCTGCATGTTCAGCGCGCAGACCCGCTTGATCGGCGCACGGAGCGCATGCATCGCCTCGTCCGCGACCACGGCCGCGATCTCGGCCGCCGCGCCGCAGGTGCGATGCGCAGGTTCCGCGACGACCAGGCGGCCGGTCTTGAGGACAGACCGGACGATTGCCTTGGTGTCCAGCGGCACCAGCGTCCGCGGGTCGATCACCTCGCAGGAAACGCCCCGTCCGGCCATCTCCTCGGCCGCCTGCATCGCCAGCGGGACAGAGCCCGAGACCGCGACCAACGTCACGTCGCTGCCCTCGCGGCGCGTGCGGGCCACGCCCAGGGGGATGGTGAACTCACCGTCCTCGACCTCTTCCTTCTGACCCCAGAGCGGCACGGCCTCGAAGGATAGGACCGGGTCGTCGCTGTCGATGGCCGCGCGCATCAGCCCCTTAGCGTCGCGCGCCGAAGCGGGGGCGATGACCTTGAGGCCGGGCACGCCCATGAACATCGGATAGGGCCGGTCGGAATGGTGCGCGCCCGTGTTCAGTCCGTAGAACATGGCCGAGCGGAACAGCACCGGCAGCCGGCTCTGGCCGCCGAACATGTACCGGTTCTTGGCCGCCTGGTTCACGAACTGGTCCATCGCCATATACAGGAAGGACGAATAGGACAGGTCCACGATAGGCCTGAGGCCGGTCATCGCCGCGCCGATGGCGGCGCCCACGATCGCCTCCTCGGAGATGGGCGTGTTGCGGATGCGCAGCTTGCCGAACTGCTGGACGAAGTCGCCCTGTTCGGCGCGCTGCTTGCTGCCACCGGTGGTGCCGTAGACATTCGCCTCGACATCCTCGCCGATCAGGATCACCCGTGGATCGGCGGCCATCGCCTCCTGCTGGGCCGCGCCGATCGCGCCGATAAAGGTCATCAAGCTCAAAGCACATCCTCCAGTTCGTAGGGATCGGAATAGAGGTCGGCAAAGGCCACCTCGCGCGCGGGGACCGGGCTTTCCATGGCGAAGGTCACGCACTCCTCGACCTCCTGCAGGATCTCGGCCTCGATCATGTCCATCTGTTCCGCAGTGGCCTTGCCAGCCTCGATCAGCGCCTTGCGGAACAGCAGGATCGGATCGCGCGAAGTCCAGAAGCTGCGCTCGTCCGCGTCGCGGTAATCGACATTGATGCGCAAGCCTTCGGAATGCTCGCGGAACCGATAGGTCATCACCTCGACCAGGCTCGGCCCCTCGCCCGCACGGGCGCGCGCCACAGCCTCGGCCACGACCTCGTGGACGGCCAACACGTCCTGACCGTCCTCGACCCGGGTGCCCGGCATCCCGAAGCCCGCGCCGCGGTCGCAAATCCGTCCGCCGGTCACGGTATGGGCGGGGGTGGACAGGGCGTAGTGATTGTTCTCGCACAGAAAGATAACGGGCAGCTTCCAGGCCGAGGCCATGTTCATCGATTCGTAGAGAACCCCCTGGTTGGCCGCGCCATCGCCAAAGAACGTCAGCGCGACACGGGTCTCGCCCAGCACCTGCGCGGAGAGGCCCGCGCCAAGGGCGATGGGGATGGACGACCCGGTGATGCCGGATTCGCCGAGACTGCCGACCTTGTAATCCGCAAGATGCAGCGAGCCGCCCTTGCCCTTGCAGACGCCCGTCGCCTTGCCCGCCAGCTCGGCCATCAGCGGCCCGAGTGGCGAGCGCATCCCGATCGGATGCCCGTGACTACGATGGTTGCCCGTCATGTGGTCGCCCTGCCGCAGCGCCATGCAGGCCCCGACGACCTGGGCCTCCTGACCGATGCTGGTGTGCACGGTGCCGGGAATGTAGCCGCGCTTTACCATCTTCGAAGCGCGTTCGTCGAAATGGCGGATCCGCAGCATCCGACGTTGCATTTCAAGAAGGGTGTCGCCTGGCAGGCTCATTCCATGTTCCATCAGATCATCCGTTTGGCTCTAATGTTCTATTATTGGTCAAATGTATCATTCGAGATAAAAGGCGACAAGCTTGCAAATCCGCTGCGCCGCCGAAGGATTCATCTTCTAGAAATCGTTGGAAGAATTTTATGTCCTGGGCCTTTCTTCAGCCACCATTGCCGCAGAGCAGCATCAAGAAAGCTTCAGCTAGACACCTGAAGAACTGGACGATTCGGCCAGGTTCCGGCACATTTGTTCACCAGCCCACGAAATCGGAGCTTCTGGATGAAAGACCTTGATCGCAAGGCAACCGATCTGGCCCGCGCCGCCTGGCTCTATTATGTCGAGGAGCAGACCCAGAGTCAGATCGCCGACAAGCTGGGCGTCAGTCGCAGCACCGTGATTCGCCTTTTGCAACGGGCGCGCCAGAGCGGGCTTGTCACGATCTCGCTGGGCGTTTCCTCGGAAACCTTCGAACTCGAGCGCGATCTCGAGGCGGCCTACGGTCTGCGCAAGGTCCGCGTCGTGCCGGTCGCGGACGACCCGACCATGCAGCGGCGCTGGCTCGGCCAAGTCGCGGCCGAGGCCCTGCAAGAAATGGCGCGCAAGGATTCCATCATCGCGGTAAGCTGGGGCTCGACCCTGCGGGCGATGGCCGATTCCCTCAGCGGCGAGGTTTCCGTGCCCGGAATGAAGATCGTCGCTCTGATCGGCGGGCTGCACAATGCGGACCATGGCACGAACCCCTACGAGGTAGCGGACCTGGTCGGGCAGTTCTTCGGAGCTCCGGCGCGCGCGCTCTATGCGCCTGTCTATGTCCGCAACGCCGAAACCGCCCTCGGCCTTATGAGCGATCCGGGACTGAACGAGGCCGTGGACATGGCGCGCCGCGCCTCTCTGGTGGTCTTCAGCGTCGGCTCGCTTTCAGAAGAAGCGACGATGCTGAAACTGGGCTATGTGAACGCGACCGAGAAGGCGTTTCTGGAGGATCAGGGCGCCGTCGCCGACATCGCCTGCCGCTGGACGGATGCCGACGGCAACCCGGTGCCCCTGCCCTCGACCATCAATCCGATCGGGCTGTCGCTGAACGATCTGCGCAACATTCCGGACCGCCTGCTGGTGGCCGGCGGCCAGTCCAAGCAGAAGGCGATCCTGGCCAGCCTGCGCGGCGGCTATGCCACGCATCTGATCACCGACGAGCAGGTGGCCGTGGCGCTGCTGGACCAGGCGCATCGGCATGAAAACAAATGAACCACTTGCGCAAATAATGAACATATGCTTCAATTTTCGAGGGAGCGAGTAAAAAAGTGCGCATCCCGCCCCGCAGGGCGCATGCGGGGACACGCGCAAGGAGGAGACATGATTCTTGGGATCGACCTCGGCACGTCGATGGTCAAGGCCGCATTGTTCGATCCGGACGGGGAATGCCTCGCCGTCGCGGCACGACGCAGCAGCCCGACTTCCTACGGGCAAGGCCGGATGGAGCAGGATTTCGAAGAGATCGTCAACGCCGTCGGCGAGGTCATGGCCGAGGCCTGCTCTGGACGCCCAGTCCCCAGGGCCATCGGCATCACCGGGCAAAGCGACGGCCTGTGGCTTCTGGATCGGGACGGGCGCGGCTGCGGGCGCGCGGTCTCCTGGCTGGACGACCGCGGCAACCCCTATCTTCAGGACTGGATCGACCGCGGCGTCTTCGAGGCGGTCTTCCGCCGCAACGGCAACGCGATCTTTCCGGGCAGCCACGCGCCCCTGATGGCCGCGATGAGCGCCGCCGAACCCGACCGGCTGGCTCTGGCTCATACCGCAAGCTATCTCAAGGACGGCATCCTGCAACGCCTGACTGGCGCGCGGGTGACGGACACCTCGGACGCGTCCCTTCCCTTCCTGGACGTGGTCGCGCGCGATTACGACCCCGAGATCCTGCGGATGCTGGGACTCGAGCATTGCCGACATCTGCTGGCGCCCGTGATGCCCGGGCCGGGCCAGGCTTTTCCGCTGAACGCAGAGGGGGCCGCGCTGACCGGCCTGCCCACGGGCATCCCGGTCCATGCCGGGCCCTTCGACCTGGTCGCCTGTCCGATCGGGGCGGGCGTGGAACGGCCGGGCGAGGGGCTGATCATCATCGGCACCACCCTCGCCTGCGAGGTGCTGGTGGACCGCGTCGACACCTCGGGGCCTGCCGTGGGGATGACGCTCTGCATGCCGCAGAACGACCGCTGGATACGTTCGATGCCCGCGACGGTAGGAACGGCCACGCTGGACTGGATCCTGTCGCTGGTCGGCGCCACGCACAAGGATGTCGACGCGCTGCTGGCCGAAAGCAGCCCCGGATCGCGCGGGGTGACCGCCCTGCCCTTTTTCTCGACCACGGGCGAACGTGCGCCATTCGTCGATGTCCGCGCGCGGGGCCAGCTGGCAGGTCTGTCCACCGCGACGACGCGGGCGGATCTGGTTCGCTCGGTTTGCGAATCGGTCGCCTACGCCGCCCGGGAATGCATCGAGGCGGCAGGCCTGACCGGCACGCTATCCGTCTGCGGCGGCGGGTCGAATTCCATCACCTGGTCGCGAATGGTGGCCGACGCGCTGCAACGCCCGCTGTCAGTCGCACGCAAGCCTGAGGTGGGCGCGCGGGGCGCCGCGATGGTGGCGATGGACGTGGTCGGCATCGACTATGACCGCGTTTCATGGACCCGCCCCGAAGGCGTGATCGAGCCCCGACGCGAACGCGCCGCCCTGCACGAGGCGGGCTTTGCCCATTACCGGGAGATCGTCGAATCGGCGCGGCATCTGTGGCACAGCCCGAACCGCGACCTTTGCCACGTTCCGCGAGAAAAGCTGCCATGCCCCGCGACCTGACCAACCCCGACCAGCGCCATCCCGAAAAGGCGCGTCGCACGCCCTCGGCCCCGCCGCCGCGCCCCGACTGGATCCGCGTAAAGCTGCGCAGCAGCGACCGGCTGACCCTGACGCGGGACATCGTCGAAAGCCGCGGCCTGACCACCGTCTGCCAAGAGGCCGGTTGCCCGAACCTGGGCGAATGCTGGAGCCAGGGCCATGCCACCATGATGATCATGGGCCAGATCTGCACGCGCGGCTGCACCTTCTGCAACGTGGCGACCGGTCGCCCCGACGCGCTGGACCCGTTCGAACCAAGCCGCGTGGCGGATGCGGTGGCCAGGCTGGGTCTGGATCACGTCGTCATCACCAGCGTGGACCGCGACGATCTAGACGATGGCGGCGCCGCGCATTTCGCGCAGACAATCCGCGCCATCCGCCACCGCGCCCCCGGCACCACGATCGAGGTGCTGGTGCCCGATTTCCTGAAATGCGGACCCGAGGCGCTGGAGACGGTCATTGCCGCGCGCCCCGACGTCTTCAACCATAATCTGGAAACCGTGCCGGGCCTTTACGCCGAGGTGCGGCCTGGGGCGCGCTATTTCCATTCGCTGCGTCTCTTGCAGCGCGCCAAGGAGCTGGAGCCCCGCATCTTCACCAAGTCCGGGCTGATGGTCGGGCTGGGCGAGACGCGGCCGCAGATCCTGCAAGTGATGGATGACATGCGCGCGGCGGATGTCGATTTCCTGACCGTCGGGCAATATCTGCAGCCGACCCCGCGCCACCACGCTATCGCGCGCTACGTCACGCCCGAGGAATTCGCCGGCTACGAGCGGGCGGCGCTCGGAAAGGGGTTCCTGGTCGTCTCGGCCAGCCCGCTGACCCGGTCCAGCCACCACGCGGGGGCGGATTTCCGGCGGCTGAGGGCGGCACACGGTTGAACCAATACCCCCCTCAAAGGCCCGCCACGTCACTTGATGACGATGCCCCGGCTGCGGGTGGTGGTCAGGGCGACGACCAGAATGATGAACAGGCCATAGACAAGGCTCTGCGACTGCGCGCCCACGCCCAATGCCTGGATCGCCATCGGCACGAAGGCCACGGTCAGCGCGCCGAAGATCACGTTCAGCGGGTTCGTCTGACCGCCCGAGATCGAAGCCCCGCCGACCAGCGCGGCCGCAATCCCGGGCAGCAGCAGCGCGCTGCCGATACCGCTGGCCGAGGCGGAGCCCGCCTGCGCCAGGATCGCCAGCCCCGCGACACCCCCTAGGAAGCCCGAGACGGCGAAGGCCGCAATCCGCAGCCCGCGCACCGGCACCCCGGACAGGATGGCGGCGGTCTCGTTCTTGCCCATGGCGGTCATCGACTGGCCGGCGCGGGTGAATTGCAGCGCCGCCCAGAAGACCAGCGCCACCGCCACCGCCAGCCAGAAGCTCAGCGGCACGAAGCCGACATTCGTGGTATAGAGCGTCGAGACCAGTTCCCGGTTCGCGCCCAGATAGATCGTCTGTGAATCGCTGGTGACCAGCGCCGCCGTCTGCAGCACACCCAGCGTGCCAAGGGTCAGCGCAAATGAAGGGACTTGCGCATAAGCCACGATGGCGCCGATCACCGTGACCAGCGCCAGGATCGCCAGGATGCCCCAGAATCCGTATCCGGGCAGGATCATTGCCAGCAGGATCGTGCCCAGCAGGCTGGTCGCCGCGTTGGACAGGTCGATCGAGCCGACATTCAGCACCGTCGCCTGCCCCAGCGCCAGCAGCAGGATCGGTGCCGCCGTCGCCGCCACGATCGAGATGCCGAAGGGGCTGAGATAGTTCGGGTTCAGCAACCAGACCGCCCCCAGCATCACCGCAAAGACCAGAGGCGGGGCAATGACGTGCCCGGAGGCCAGCCGCGACAGGCGCCCGCCAAGCGGTTTGGCCAGGGTAGTGCGGTTCATCAAAATCTCGCTGTGATCGGTCATACCATTTCCGCCACGATCTCTTGGATGGAAGGGGCGCCACCACCGGCAAGGTCGTGGCACGCGGAATGCCTGCCGTCCCGCAGGACAAGGATGTCATCGGCCAGTTCCAGCGCCTCCTCGATCGTGTCGGGGATCAGGACGACGGCGGCGCCTGCGGCGCAGGCGGCGCGGATCTGACGGTTCACGATCGCGCCTGCCCCGACATCCAGGCCACGCAGCGGGTGATCCAGCAGCAGCACCTTCAGCGCCGGGGCGTTCAGCCATTTGGCCAGCACGACCTTTTGCTGGTTGCCGCCCGAGAACTGGATCAGCGGCGCGTGGATGTCGTTGGGGCGCACCTCCAGCCGGTCGAACCAGCCCTGCGCTACGCGCGCCATGCGGCCGGGGCGCAGGAAGGGTCCGGCCGCGCCCTCGCCGGGATGGGTCAGCGCAATGTTGCGCGTCGCGGCAAGGCCTGCGATCATGCCCTCGGTCTTGCGCTCGGCCGGGACATAGGCCAGCCCCGCCGCGATCGCCTTGCGGATCGACCAGCGGCGCACGGCCCGGCCGTCCACCAGAATCTGGCCGCCATCCACCGCCTCCGCGCCATAGACACAGCGCATCAGTGCTTCGCAGCCCGAGCCGTTCGACCCGACCAGCGCCAGGATCTGCCCCGGCCGGACCGAGAACGAGATCTCGCTGAACGCGCCCCCCCGGCTAAGGCCGCGCGCCTCAAGCACCGGGGTTCTGGTTGCCGGGCTGCTGCGCCGGACGACCGGCTGGTGATCGCCATCGACCATGGCGCGGAACAGGTCGTCCTTGGTCACGTCCGAGATTGGCTTGTTGGTGGCCAGGCGGCCGCTGCGCATGACGATCACGCGGTCGCAGATGCGCATGATCTCGTCCAGGCGGTGCGAGACGAAGATCACGCTGGCGAAATCGCGGAGCTTGCGGATCTCGCGTTCCAGGATCTGGGTCTCGGCGGCCTCGAGGACGGCGGTGGGTTCGTCCAGGATGACCAGCGGCGTCGCGCCCTGGCCCGGATCGATGCAGACGGCGCGGGCGATCTCGACCATCTGACGGTCGATAAAGGACAGGTCGCCGACACGGGTCGTCGGGCTGAGACGCACGCCGATCTTGGCAAGCGCGCGGGCCGCCTCGCGGTTGATGCGACCCCAGTCCTGCAGGCCGGCACGTTCCAGCCCGCTGCGGGCGGAACTGTGCTGGTCGATATTTTCGGCGATGGTGAGGTTGGTGAACAGCGACTGTTCCTGATGCACGACCCCGACCCCGGCCCGCAACGCGTCGCGCGGGCCGCGGAACTGAACCGGGCAGCCGTTCAGCTGCATCTCGCCGCTGTCGGGCCGCTCGATCCCCGCCAAGATCTTCAGCAGGGTGGACTTGCCGGCGCCGTTCTCTCCGATCAGGCCAACAACCTCGCCTCGGCGGATTTCCAGCGACACGTCGTTCACCGCCTTGACCGGGCCAAAGGACCGGCAGATGTGCGACAGTCGCAGCACGGGAGGATGCATGTCAGTCATTTCGCCACCTTCAACCGCCCGCGCAGGGGCCAGGACACCGCGATGATGGCGACGACCAGGATCGCGCCGAAGATCCCCGACTGGAAGTCCGGATCGACCCCCGCCAGGACCAGCCCGTTGTTCAACAGGATCAGCAGGAACACCCCTAAGGCCGAGCGCACTACACCGCCCTCACCGCCGCTGAGGGCAGTGCCCGCGATCACCGCGGCCGGGATGACGGTGAACAGTTGCCCCGACCCGATATCAGGCGAGCCCGAGCCAAGCTGCATTGTCGCAAGGATGCCCGCCAGCGCGCTGAGAAGTCCCGCGACGGCAAAGGCCATGATCTTGATGGACGCGACCGGCAGACCCATCGCGCCGGCGATCGTCTCGTTGTTGCCGATGGCCAGGATGCCGCGCCCCAGACGCGTGTAGTTCATTACCAGAAGCCCGAGGCCCAGCGCCGCAGCCGCCAGCCAGAAGGCGTTCGGCACGCCCAATGTCAGCCGAGTCGGCCAGCGGGCCAGCGTCTCGCTGGTCAGGCTGGGCAGCATGCCGTTGCCATAGAGCAGGACGCCGATCCCCAGGCCGATATACCAGGTTCCCAGCGTCACGACAAAGGACGGCACCTTCAGCCGCGCATGGACGATCCCTGCCAGCAGGCCGAGACCCAGACCGAGCGCCAAGGCCGCGACCCAGGCCCAGGGCCCGAAATCCACCGCCAGACGGCTGTTCGGAGACATCAGGATCCAGGCCATGCCAGAGGCGCCCATGACGCCCTGCACCGACAGATCGATCGAACCCATCTGGATCACCATTGTCGTGCCGACCACCACGATCAGGGGGACAGCAACCTGATATAGCAGGTTCTGCAGGTTCTCGACGCTGCCAAAGCGCGGATTGGCCCAGGTGAAGACCACCGCCAGCACGACGATGGACAGGATCATGCCCAACGGCGCATGACGCAAGGCGGCACGCCAACGCTCAGGCGGGACAAGGCGGGCAGATTGGGCGGAACCATCGGGGATCCGATGTCGGGCAAAACTGGACATCGCTCTACCTTGGATGTGGAAACGACTGCGGGCCGGGGTGCGGGCCGGCCCGGATGGCGCATCAGCTTCCGGGAAGAACCTCGACACCCCCGCCGACCAGCGGCATGGGCGCGACGTCCCAGGGACCGCTTTCGACAAGGCGGTCGACAAAGGCGGCCGGTGCGCCGGGCTCGTCATATTGCAGATAGTCGCCGATATTATCGGGCGTCACACAGCTCAGGTCGAACAGGCTCTCGCGCTTGTCCTCGGGCAGTTCGCTTGGGACGATCTCGCCCGTCGCCGCCAGATAGGCGGTATAGAGGCCGACGGCCGACGCCATGTAGCCGCGATGGAAGGTCTCGCCGACGATCGCGTTGTTGCCGCGGCCCGACTGGATGTCTTCCAGCGTCTTCGGGTAGAGCCCGTCCGAGGCGAACTTGACCTGGTTCAGCAGGCCCGCGTTCTCGAAGGCTTGCATGGCGCCGATCTGCATGGCGTCATCCGCGCTCCAGACCGCGTCGATCTGGTCGCCGTATTTCACGATCAGGTCTTGGGCGTTGCGCGCCGCAATCTGCGGGTCCCAGTTCGAGGGACGCTCCTCCAGGATGGTGATACCGGGGAAATTCTCGGCGATCTCGGCGCGGAAGCCCGCGACGCGGGTCTGACTGGTGGTGCTGTCCTGAACGCCCGGCAGCAGGACGACCTCGCCCTCGCCGTCCAGGGCGCCCGCGATCGCCTGCGCGCCGCAACGCCCCGAGGACACGCCAGGATGCTTCTGGAAGGCCACGAAATGATCGCCTACGTTCCACGGCTTGTAATCGTCGGGCTTGTTCCACCAGATCGTCACATAGCCGCCCGCGCGGCCGACGGCGTCCACGATGGTCGGCGCATCCGAGGAGGACACGGTGTTCACGAACATGATCGGCTTCCTGCCGCTGGCCAGGATCGCCATGATGTTCGAAATCCCCTCTTGCGAGGAGTTGTTCGAGTTCACCACCTCGAGCGGCAGGCCCAGGTGGTCGGCTAGCGCCTTTGCGCCCTCGATGTTGGAAATCATATAGGGATTGGTCGTGTTGATGACCGACACTACCATCACCCATTCATCGGGCGACAATTCCTGCGCCGAGGCGGACCCGAGGCCAAGCCCTGTTGCCAAGGCGGCGGCCATCACGGTCATGCCAAGGGCGCGACGCGTGCGGTTCAGCGGCAGATGGGCAGTCTTCTCACACATGTCACTCTCCTGTTGGTCGTCTTGTTGATGTTCGGGGGGTCAGTCGCGCAGCGTCGCGAAAAAGCTGCGGATGTCGTCGACATAGATCTCGGGCTCTTCCAGGGGTGCGAAGTGGCCGCCCGAGTCGTGGACGCGGTATTGCTTGAGGTTGAAGTATTTCTGCGTCCAGGTGAGCGGTGGCTTGTAGATCTCGCCGGGATAGATCGAGACGGCGGTGGGCACGCCCACCACCGGGAAGCGGTCATGGCTGGGCGTCCAGGGATTGCCGCGGCATTCCCAATAGTAGCGGCACGAGGTTCCGCCGGTGCCGGTTAGGAAATAGACTGCGGCCGTGGTGACCAGGTCCTCCTTGGGCCAGACCTTCTCGAAGGCGGGGGTGCCTTCGCCACGTTCGGCCAAGCCCCAGAAATAACGCTTCTCGGTGATCCAGGCCAATTGGCCGGCCGGGCTGTCCGCGACCAGGGCCGCCAAAGTCTGCGGCTTTGTCAGCTGCAATTCGCCGTAACCGCTCTCACGTTCGACGAACAGCTTGCCGCGTTCAAACCAGCCCGCCTCGTCGGCGCTGTATTCGCTGGCCGCCGGCAGGCCCAGGGCCGGGTCATAGTCGACGCCTGCGGGCTGATCGGGATGGCCGGGAAGGTAATGGCTCATTTGCGCGGGGAAATGCGTGTAGACGCCGATCACGTCGCGTTCGTATTTGTGGCCGTGCTGCTGCGCGATCAGCGCGCCCCAGTCCCCGCCCGCCGTCGCATAGCGCTGATAACCAAGGATCTTGGTCATCAGCGTGTTTTCCAGATCCGCAGTGCGCCAGAAGTTCCAGCCCGTCTCGCGCAGGGGCGAGCTGAACCCGTAGCCCGGCAGCGAGATCAGCACGACGTCGAAACTGTCCTCGGCCCGGCCGCCATAAGCCTCGGGGTCGGTCAGCGGGCCGATGACCTTGCGCAGATCCCAGAAGGTCCAGGGCCAGCCGTGATGCAGCAGCAACGGCATCGGGTTCGGGCCCTTGCCGCGGACGTGGATCACGTGCAGCGGCACGCCCATCAGTTCGATCCGGAACTGCGGCAGCTGGTTCATGCGGCGCTCGACGTCGCGCCAGTCGTGGTCGTTGATCCAGTAATCGACCAGTTCCCGATGATAGGCGGTGTTATAGCCGTAGCGCCAGTCCTCATTGGCGAAATCGTCGGGAAAGCGCGTGCGCTTCAGCCGCGACATCATGTCTTCCAACTGTTCGTCCGGAATGCTGATCTCGAAGGGCATCAGGCGATCATCGAGGGCCATGGAGTATCCTCCCTGTCAAACGGGTGTCGGTTAGCGATGGGAAATCGGGCAGGCGTCAGTTGCGCAGGGACCGCATCACGTCCTTGATCAGCGGCCAGACCCGCGCGACCGAGGCGTGATCCATGCTCTCCTTGGGGGAATGCAGATCGAAGAGGTTCGTGCCGATCCCGATCGTGTCCAGGCCGGGGATGCGCTGCGTGAACATGCCCAGTTCCAGACTGCAGACCGAGACCAGGATCTCGGGCTTGCGGCCCATTACGCGGGCATAGCTTTCCTTCGCGATGGCCAGCATCCGCGATTGGGGATTCCAGGGGAACTCTGGCGCGTCGAGCCCGATCTGCCTGGCGCGGACCCCTTCCCCCGCCAGTTCGGCAATCAGCATCAATCGGTCCAGGACCGCGTGCTTGCGTGAGGTGACGGCGCTAGTGATGGTCGAGGTGATCTCGACCCCTGCCCCGTTGGTGACCATCAGCCCGATATTGTTCGAGGTTTCCCAGTTGCCCGCGACCTCGAGATTCTGGGTCTGCACGCCGTCGGGCAGCAGCAGCATTACGCCCAGCAGCCGCTTGGCGGCGGCGGCGGAAAAGACCCGTTCGACCGGGAGGTCGGACAGCGCCAGGGTGATGCGCATGTCGGGATCGGCCAGCCGGAACTCGGCCCGCAGGTCCTGAGCCAGCGTCTCGACCGCGTGGCGCACGGCCTCGACCTTGCCGCCCTCGATGCGGATCAGCGCGGCGGCCTCGGCAGGGATGACGTTGTTCTGCACGCCGCCAGAAACGCGGGCGATCTCGACCCCGCCCTGACCCATCGCGCGGCGCAACAGGCGGCCAAGGGCGACAATGGCATTAGCGCGTTCGAAATGGATGTCGAATTCACAATGCCCGCCGCGCAGGCCGCCGATCTCCAGCGCCCAGGTCTCGCCACTCGCAACGGGCGCAGTCCAATCCGCGTCCACGTCGATCCGGCAGGACACGTCGCCCGAGCAGCCGGCCAGCAACTGGTTCTCCTCGATCCAGTTGAAGTCGATCATCCGCTTGCCCGACAGCAGCGACAGATCGACGCCGTCGCCGCCCACCTTGCCCATCTCCTCCATCGCGGTCATCACGCATTCCAGAGGCGGATGGGGGATGTCGTCGCTGTCCAGCAAGGCCAGCATGTAGGCGATGCCCAGGCCGTTGTCGGCCCCCAGCGTCGTGCCCTCGGCGCGGATGCGGTCTCCGTCCAGCTTCAGCGTGACGCCCTTGGTGAAATCGTGGCTGACTCCCTCGTCGGTCTTGCACACCATATCCAGGTGACCGTGCAGGATCACGGTGGGGGCGTTTTCGTACCCAGGAGTGGCGGGCTTCTTGACGATGATGTTCTGCAGCGCGTCGCGATGGCACACCAGCTTTCGTGCCGCCGCGAAATCCGCCACATAGTCGGCCGCGTCCTTCTCGTGGCGCGAGCAGCGATGTCGGGCGCTCAGCGCCTCGAAGAAGCCCATGACTTCGCGCGGCTCGACCTTGGCCAGCACGCCAGACGACGCCGCATGGTCCACGCGCCCCTCCTTCAGATCAACGTCCACGTCCACTCCTCCCGTTACACCTCAGCGGCTTTCATCGCTCAACGCTCCTCGGCAAGGCATTCCTCCGAACCTTGCAGGCCGCTTCTGCTTGATGACGCATTTGTTCATTAACAAATCATTTATATCATAGCCTGTGTTGCGCTGGCAAAGTTTTTGTTTAGCTGCAGTGCGGCGAAAATTCGCTTTTGTTTTTAAAGTGTTTTTCCCAGGATTGTTTAAAACCCATCTTCTTTCTGCAACCGCATATTTGGAACCCTCGCAAAATACTCATTGGAGCAGGGGCATGAACGACACTGATTCTAGCCAGACGCACTGTTGGAGCAAGAAACCAACTTCGCTTCAGCGTCTCGAGGCAAGCCAACTCGGGGATCATCGGGACGGGCCCGCCCGAGTGGAGCAATCCTTCTTCCTACCTCATTGGGTAACTGGTCGCCCAAGCTGCCCGCCTGATCGCGGGCCTTCGAAGTCCTCACGGGACACGGTTCCGGCCCGGCACTGCCATGGTCGGGGCGTCGGGCATGTTCGCCGTCATCGCCGGGACGGCCACGGCGGCGGTGGCGGCCATCGGCACGCTGATGATCGACCCGATGGCCGAACGCGGCTATCCTGCGCACGCCAGAGACGCGATAGCTCTCCTTGAAGACGCGCAGGATCTCTGGCCGAATTGGCTCGGCAGGCGGTGGTCTGCCCGGCTAGGCGACGGTTCGCAGATAGCGACGGCCCAGTTCGGCCGAGACTGCGGCGAAATTCGGCGCCAAGGCCTGCGGCTCGGGCGCCTCGATATGGCTGCCGATCCACGCCAACAGGGCCATGCGCCGCAGCATCACGAAACTGTCGATCTCGGCCTCGTCCGCATCGGGCAGGTCGCGCTGGCTGCGATAGCCGCGCACCCAGGCGTCGCGCAGCGCTGGAACCTGCGGATGATCCTCCATGAAGCTGATGCCGGTGGCGAAATCGTAAAGATACCAGCCCAGCCCGCAATCGTCGAAGTCGATGAGGCAGGTCGACTGGCCGTCGATCAGCAGGTTCGCCAGCCGCATATCGGCATGGATCAGCCCGTAGCGGTCGGGCGATTTGCCAAAGGCGGTCAGGCGCCGGCGCAGCACCGTTTCGACCTGTTCCAGAACCGCGCGCACCTCGGGTGTGACGTTCGGCGCGTCGCGCCAGTCGCCCCAGGTGGCCTTGGGGCCAAAGACCGCGTCGAGATCCCAGGTCAGCCGTTCCAGAGGCTCGGGGAGGGGCCAGGATTGCGAATGCAGATGCGTGCGCGCGGCGATGGCGCCCAGATGCTCGAAGGGCACGGTCAGGTCGTCGCTTTCGTCGGGCTGGGTGCCGGCGGCGTGCTGGAACAGCACCATGTAGCGGGTCTCGTCCAATGCGGGGACGAAACGTTCCTGCACCAGGTGGCCGTCCCGGCCGGGGATCGGCGCGGGCGTGCTGACCAGCCCGTCGGCGACCAGCGCCTGAGTCCAGGCCAGCTCCTGCTCGATGCCGCGCCGGCTGTGATAGCCCGCGCGGTGGATGCGCAGGACGGCGCGCCAGCCGCCCGGCGCCTCGACCAGATAGGTGGCATTCTCGGAGACGTTGATAAGCCGCGACTGCGCGCCCGTGGGCACCGGCCACAGGTCAAGTGCCGCGTTCGACAGGATTTCCAGGTGCTTGAGCCGCTCGGCAAGGGGAAAACGCGAGACCATCATGGCATTCCCCCTTAGATCGCCTGCAAGGCTTCCAGCGTTTCCGGCAGGATCTGGCCGCCGTCGACGATGATCTGCTGGCCGGTGACATAGGCCGCCTCGTCCGAGGCGAAGAACAGCGCGGCGTTGCCGATGTCCTCGACATCGCCCAGCCGCTTCAGCGGGATCGAATTGGCCATGGTTTGCAGATAGCCCTCGCCCAGGCCCTGCAAGCCTTCGGTGTAGATATTGCCGGGCATGACGGCGTTGATGGTGGTGTTGTAGCGGGCAAGCTCCATCGCGGCGGTGCGGATGAAGCCCAGCTGCCCGGCCTTCGAGGCGCCGTAATGCGCCCAGCCGGGATAGCCGGTGACCGGGCCGGTGATCGATGAGGTGACGATGACCCGGCCCTTGCCGGCGCGTTCGAAATGCGGGATCGCCGCCTTGACGCAGAAGAAGGTGGACCGCAGGTTGGTGTCGATGACCCGGTCCCAATCGGCGGGGTCCATGTCCACTATCTTGACCTGCGGAAAGATGCCGGCATTGGCGCACAGGATGTCCAGCCCGCCCTGCGCCGCCGCCGTGTCGTCGATCAGCCCGCGCACGCTGTCATAGTCGGTCACGTCGCAGGCGGCGCCGCGCGCCTCGGCGCCCAGAGCGCGCATTTCGGCCAGCACCTCGTCGATCGCCGCGCTGTCACGCGCGGCGATGGTGATGCGCGCGCCCTGCCGCGCGAAGACCCGCGCGATGCCGCGACCGATGCCGCGCGAGCCGCCGGTGACCAGGACGCTTTTTCCCTTGATGGATGTCAGCATGTGTAGATTTCCCTGTCATTTTTGTTTTGTCTGTCAGTTCCGCCGCCGCAGCAGGCGCAGCAGCGCCAGCCCGACCAGAAGCAGCGCCGCCGATCCGATGACCGACAGGATGCCAAGCGCGGGGATCTGCGGCGTGTAGCCCGACACCATCCGCGAATAGAGCCATTTGGGCAGCGTCGCATCGACGCCGCTGGTGAACAGCGACAGCGGGAAATTGCCCCAGGACAGCAAAAAGGCGAACAGTCCCGCCGAGACGATGCCGGGCATCAGCAAGGGCAGCGTCACCTCGCGCAGGACGGTCGTCGTCGAGGCGCCCATGTCGCGGGCGGCTTCTTCCAGCGCGGGGTCGAAGGAATAGGCGCGGATGGCGATGATCAGCGTGGTGATGGGCGCGATCCAGACCAGATGCGCGACCACCGCCGTCTTCCAGCTTGGCGTCACGCCAAGCGCATTGAACCAAATCAGCAGCGCCAGACCCAGCACAGCCTGCGGGAAAAAGATCGGCAGCAGGATCAGCTTCTGGAACAGGCCGCGATAGCGCCATTGAAAGCGGGCAAAGGCCAGCGCCCCGAAAAAGCCCAGGATCACCGACAGGACCGTCACCGTGACCGCAACCTTCAGCGAGGTGACGACCAAGTCCTTGACGTTCGGGCTGGTCAGCGCGGCGCCCATCCATTCGCTGGTATAGCGGCGGATCGGAAAGGTCAGGTAGCGCGCCTTCGAGACCGCGGCGAAACCGACCGAGACCAGCGGCAGATACATGACCGCCAGCACCAGAAGGCCGTAGCCGTAAAGCGCGATGCGGGTCGAGCGGCGGACATCGGTCATCTCTTGCGCCCCATCAGCGTGTCAAGGTCGATGCGGCTGATCGGCACCAGCACCAACAGCGCGACGATGACGATCAGCATCAGCGACAGGGCTGACCCAAGCGGCCAGTTCTGGCCGAAGGTGAAGGCGCTTTCCACGTCGTCGGTCAGCACCACGACGCTGCGGCCGCCCAGCAGCTTGGCCTCGGCGATGGCGCCGGCGGACAGCACGAAGGTCAGCAGGCAGCCGACCATGATGCCGGGCGCGGCCAGCGGCATCTCGATCTGGAACAGGATGCGCCAGCGCCCGGCGCCGAGGTCGGCGGCGGCCAGCCGGGCGTCGTCGGGCACCAGCGAGATGCCTTGCGCCAGCGGGAACAGCATGAACGGCAAATAGACATAGACCATGCCGAAGACGATCACCGGCCAGCCGTAAAGCGGGCTTTCAAAGCCGGTGCCGAGCCAGGCGCGCATATGGCCTTCCAGCAGGCCGCCCTTCATCAGCGTCAGGTTCCAGCCGAACAGCCGCACGTTTTCCGATACGAACAGCAGCATCACCACCGCCAGGGTGATGACCAGCGTGAAGCGGCCAAAGACCTTGGCCATGCCATAGGCCAGCGGCCAGCAGATCACGAACAGGATCGTCGTGGTCAGAAAGGCCAGCCCCAGCGACCGCAGCAGCGAACGATAATAGCCCTGTTCGATGATGACCCGAAAGGACGAGAAATCCGGCAAATGCGCCAGGCTGAAGACCTTTTGCGGCATGATCGCAAAGCCCGCGACCACCAGAAGCGGCATGACGAAGCTGAGCGTCAGCAGCGCCATGATCGGCAGGGCCGACAGGAACCCCAGCCGGCGTTCAAGCCGTTCCATGTGCCACCTCCGCGATCAGGTGGACGGCGCCGGCATCCCAGCCGAGCCGGACCGGATCGCCGCTGCGGCTGCCCAGCCGCTGCTCGAACGGCCGTTCGACGATGACCGGGGTGTCACCCGCCTGCACCGTGTATTGCACGCGCGAGCCAAGCGCATATTCCGCGTGCAGCCGGCCGTTCAGGGTGAAATCCGCGGTCTCGTCCGGGGCCAGGAAGCGCACCAGTTCGGGGCGCACCATGACCGCGCCGCGCCAGTCCGGCGGCACCGCGACCGCCGCCTGCGCCTGGGGCGACAGCTTGACGGGCAACCCGCCCCAATCGCTGCCGTTCAGGTCGAACAGGTTCACCTCGCCCATGAAGCTGGCGACGAAGCGGCTGACCGGCTGGGAATAGATCTGTTCGGCGGTGGCGATCTGTTCGAACCGGCCAGCGCGCATGATGGCGATGCGGTCGGACATCACCATCGCTTCTTCCAGCGAATGGGTGATGTAGACGAAGGTCTTGCCGGTGCGGGCGTGCAGATCCTTCAGTTCCTTTTCCAGCGTCTTGCGCAGCCGGTAGTCCAGCGCCGACAGCGGCTCGTCAAAGACGATGATGCGCGGATCGAAGGCCAGCGCGCGGGCCAGCGCCACCCGCTGCCGCTCGCCGCCCGAACATTGGGTGATGCGCTTGGCGTAATAGCTTTCCGGCAGGCGCAGCAGGCGCAGCAGTTCCAGCGCCCGCGCACGGCGGGCATCAGGCGCCATCTTGCGCAGCTTCAGCGGAAACTCGATGTTCTGGCCGACGGTCATATGCGGGAACAGCGCCAGCGACTGGAAGACCATGCAGGTCGGTCGCCGGTTCGCGGGCACGGTGTCGATGCGGGTGCCATCAAGGCTGATCGTCCCCGAGGTCACGTCGTCGATGCCGACCAGCAGCCGGATCAGCGTCGACTTGCCGCTGCCCGAGGGGCCGACGATGGTCAGGAACTCGCCTTCGGCAATGTCCAGATTGATCCGGTCCAGCGCGGTGAACGTGCCAAACCGCTTGGTGATGTTTTCCAGTCGAACGAATGCAGCGGCCCCCATGGCGCGACCTTCCCGAAAAGCATTGCAAAGACCCGCGCGATCCGGCGCGGGTCAGCCGGATTCAGCCGCGCCGCGCGGCGACATAGGTGGCCAGCAGCGCGTCATAGGACGGCACCGCATCGAATTCGTGGCAGCGGCTCATGTCCTCTTCCAGCGTGTCATACTGGATCGCGTCCAGCATGTCGGCGTCGAAGCGGGCCAGCACCTCGGGGTTGCCCATCTGCGCGACGGGGTTGTAGGTGCCTTCCGAAAACGCGACCAGTTGCGCGATCTCGGGCTTCTGGACGAATTCCAGGAAATCCTCGGCCAGATCGGACGGGTCTGGGTTGTTCACCGCCGAGGTCAGCTCGACCCAAGAGGCACCGCCCTTGCCGCCGAAGCCGCCGCCGCGCGGGGTGATGGCGCGCACGAAGCTGGCGCCGTCATAGCGCGCGGGCGAAGCGGTGTAGCTGCCGCCGGTGAAATAGCAGTCGATCTCGCCATTGATCAGCGCGGTGTTCATCGCCACCAGATCGTCGGTCATCAGCCGCGCGCCCGCGACGATCTGCTTGGCCTTGTCGGCGAATTTCTGGGCGTCCGCGCCCTCGACCGGCTTGAACGGATCGACGCCTGCGGCAAGGCACAGGTGGATGACGTTCCAGTTGTCATAGGTCAGCAGCCCATAACGCTTGTTCAGGCCGGGGTCCGAGAACAGGTCCCAGCCCTCGGTCTCGGCGGTCTCGATGCTGATCTTGTCGGTATTGACCACGAAGGAGAACGGGCCGTAACGCTGCGGCATGCCCAGCAGGTCGCCGGAATCCGAAAACGACATCGGATAGGGCTTGGCGAATTCCGGCGTCATCTTGGCGAAATAGGGCAGGAAGCGGTCCTTGTTCAGCGGCCGGATCAGCTTGTCGCGCGCCATCTCGCCGCGCGCCCAGGGCTGGTTGACGTTGATCAGATCCCAGACCGCCAGTTCGCCGGCGCGCAGCCGGTTGATCATCTCGGGGTCCGAGGTGCCGCTTTCGGCGCGCACCGTCGCGTCGGGATGCAGTTCCCGGAACGGGTTCAGCACCTGGTCCGAGTTGTAGCCCTCCCAGCAGAGGATGTTCAGGCGATCCGTGCGGCCCGCAAGAAGCCGGCGCGGAGCCCCGAGCGCGGACAGGCCAACGAAAGCCGCAGCCCCCGCAGCGAATTGACGACGCGTAACCATCGCATTTCTCCCATGTTGGTTGGTGTTCCGGGTGGTTTCCACCTCGGCCGTTTGGGACATTCGTCCTGATGTTGGCCCCTGCCCCCAAGGGGGCGCGGGCGATCGCTTCAGCGCCCGGTGATCGCTTCCAGCCGGGCGGTGATGGTGTCGCGGGCCAGCCGCATGTCGGCAAGCGAGCCGGACATGAACAGCCGCCCCGTCGCGCCCATCATCTGCACGTCGTTGATGACCGCGTTCGGCGCGACCTTTTCGGCCTCGTTGGCGGCGACGCAGGCGAACAGCGCCGGCGCCATTTCATAGATCAGCAGCGCCACCCCCGGCACCAGGATCGAGGCATCGCGCGAACGGTTCAGGATGATCGCATGCTGGTCCGACAGGTCCTCGACGATGTCGTGATACAGGATTTGCGGGCGCAACTGGTCCTGGGGACTGGCGCCGATACCGTCCAGGATGGCGCGGCCTGCCGCTTCCAGATCCTCGATGCGGTCGGAATGCAGCTCCAGCAGGCCGAACTGGCGTTCCGTGTAAAGGATGCCCGGCTCCATCGCCGGCGCGGACTTCAGCGCCAGATCGGTGATGCGGTGAATGGCCAAGGCGGGGGCCACCTCGATGATCAGCGAATTCTGCCCGGCAAAGGGCGGGTATCCCCTCGCCCGCGTGGGCGAGGACAGATAGGCCGCAAACTGAGGCTGAAGGTCCTCAATGGGAAGGTAGACGCGAAGCTCCGTCATGCCTCAGTCCTTTCGCTGCGGCCGGTCTCAGCCCTGGATCGCCTGGAAATGCTTGGCCAGATCGGCATGCGGGCGCGGGATGACATGGACCGCGGTGACCTCGCCAACCTGGGCCGCGGCCTCGGCGCCGGCTTCGGTGGCAGCCTTGACCGCGCCCACGTCGCCGCGCACCACGACCGAGACCAGCCCGCCGCCGACCTCGTTGCGGGCGATGATTTCGACGTTCGCGGCCTTGACCATGGCATCAGCCGCCGACAGCGCCGGCACATAGCCCTTGGTTTCGATCATTCCGATTGCAAGATTCGCCATTTCAGACCTCCTTCACTTGCGTTTCTCAGCCGGTGCCCCGGCGGTTTGTTCATCGACAGACCCGATGATCAGCGCGTCGATCGGCGCCGAGCGTTCTGTGAACCAGGCGGCGGCGACCGATCCTTGGGTGACCAGCACCGCCTCGCCCTCGGCGCAGCCCAGCGGATCAAAGGCGATCAGCTTTGCTCCGGTTTCGGTTTCGACTTCCAGCAGTGCCCCGGTTGGCAGCGTGCCGATATGCCGCGTGGACCAGAGCCTGCCGCTGACGCGCGCCCGTATCATGTCGCATTCCTTTCGATCCTGATGCCACGGCGGCGCGCCTCGTCGCCGGCCAGCGGGGTAAGCCTGCTGCGCTTGCCGACGCGCAGGCGGGTCTCGCCCTCGGCAATCGCGGCAATGTCGCGTTCGGTGATCAGCGATTTGGCCAGCTCCGGCACCGGCGCCGGAACGGTGGTCACCAGCACCGCAGGCTGCGCGGTCGGCGCGGGACCGGGCGCCGGGGTGGCCATCGGCACGAAGTGCAGCCCGCCGCCGCGCAGTGCTGCGGCAAAGCCCGGATCGGCGGCGCGGTCCAGCACCGACAGCGCGAATTGCGTCAGATCGGCGGCGGTCGCCACCCGCACCTGTTCCTGGCGCGGCCCGGCGGTCAATTCGGCGCGGATGGCCGCGATTTCCTCGGCCAGCACTTCGCGGATCAGGGCGCGGATGTCGGACATCAGCGCGCCCCCGCCTCGCGCAGCGCGCGTTCGGCGGCCTCGCGGGCGTTGCGCACGTCGGCCTCGGTCCCGGCCAGATACAGCCGGCCGTTGGCGCCGATCATGCGCATGTCGATGACCTTGATATCGGCCGCTTTCTCGGCCTCGTTGCAGGCGAGGATGGCATAGGCGGCGGGCTGGCATTCCAGCAGGTAGACGCTTTCGCCGCCCAGAACCATCGAGCCGGTCTTGTTGCGGTTCATCAGGAAGGCGTGCTGGTCGTCCAGACGCGTGACGATCTTCGAGGCCATGATCTTTGGCTTTTCCGCCTCGTCGCGGGTCTTGCCCATGGCGTGCAGCACCGCGTCGGCGGCGGCCTGCACCTCGGCCGTGGAATAGGCGTGGAATTGCAGCGTGCCGAACTGGCGTTCGACGACCAGGAAGCCGGCGCGGACTTCGGCGCTTTTCAGGGCGATGTCGGTCAGCGCCTCGACATCCAGCCCCGGCGCGATCTCGATGATCTGGGCGGCCATGCGGGCGCGCGGCAGGGTGCCGCGCATCCAGGTCGCGGTATAGGCCAGCGTCTGCGGCTGAAGCTGGTCGATGAAGATGAAGGCGCGCAGTTCGGTCATTTCTGCCCCCCGGTCAGTCCGCGAAGTTCCTGCAAGATCAACTGCCGCAGCATGTCGCGGTCCACACCGGCGGGGGCCGCAGGGGCCGGCGCTGGCCTGCTGCCGGCATCCGGGCTTTCATAGGACAGGCGCACGGCGCTGAAATCCGCGAAAGGCACCGAGGCGTCCTTGTTCCACGCCAGCCGGGTCCAGTGGACCAGATGCTGCGGCCCGATATTCTCGCCAACCGAAGAGCGGCCGAAATAGCCGGTGCCGATCATGAAGGACGGCGCCAGATGGGTGGCGAACCCCGCCGCCCCCTGCGAGCAGGGCGCGTTCACCACCACGCGATAGACGCTGAGCGCGCTGGCGAAATCCAGCGCCCGCTGCGCATCCTTGCCGTGGAAGGCAGCGGAATGGCCCGCCCCCGACATGCGCAGGATCATCTGTGCGACGCCGGTTCCGCGCGCGAAATCGTCAACCGTCAGCATGGCCAGCACCGGGCACAGCTTTTCTTTGGACAGCGGCTCGTCGATGCCGGCAAGGGTGATCGGGGCGACCAGCACCCGGATCGAGGGCACCACCCGGAACCCGGCCTGCTGCGCGATCCAGACCGCGCTTTTACCGACGGCGGCGGTGTTCAGATGGCCGTCCGGGAACAGATAGGCGCGCAACTGCGCCACCTCGGCGTCCGAACAAAGGTGCGCCCCGGCGGCCCGCAGCGCCCGCTCAAAGGCCTGGCGCCGCGCGGCATGGACCAGCAGCACGCTTTCATTGGTGCACAACACCGAATTATCGAAGCTTTTGCTGTCGACGATCCACGCCGCAGCCGTGCCCGGATCGGCGCTGTCGTCGATATAGACCGGCGCATTGCCCGGCCCGACGCCGATCGCCGGATTGCCCGAGGAATAGGCCGCGCGCACCATCGGCCCGCCGCCCGTGGCCAGGATCACCTGCACCTTGTCGGATGCCATCAACGCCTGCACCAGCGGCACCGAGGGGTTCGCAATGCACTGGATCAGCCCCGAGGGCGCGCCCGCCGCCACCGCCGCCGCCTCGAGCCGCGCGGCGGCATCGGCGCAGCATGCGCGGGCCAGCGGATGCGGGCTGAAGATCACCGCGTTGCGCGACAGGATCGCCAGCAACGCCTTGTAATACAGCGTCGAAATCGGGTTGGTCGCCGGGGTCAGCGCCAGGATGACGCCGGCCGGTTTCGGGATCTCGACCATCTTACGGTCTGGGTCGACCTTGGGACTGACCAGATCAAGGTCTTCGTAGAAATCCACCAGAGGATGGGCGGAAAGCTGGTTTTTCAGGGTCTTGTGTTCGACCACGCCCATGCCGGTTTCACGCACCGCCCATTCGGCGTAATGCGCAGCCGCCTGATGCGCGGCCTCGGCCACGGCGCGGGCGATGCGCATCACCGCCGCGCGGTCGTATCTGGCGAAGGCCCGCCCGGCCCAGCCGGCACGGTCGATCTGCATGGCCGCCACCGCCTGCGAGCGGTCCGGCATCGCCAGGCGCGGCGCGTCGTCGTGAAGCTGCATTCCCCGTTCCCCCATCGCCATCACGCCGCCCGCGCCGGCTTGCGCAGCAATTCGCGGGCGCGCGGCATGGCGGCCTCCATCCGGTCGACGATTTCCTGACACAGCGCCGCGTCCAGCAGGACGCCTGGCTTGAATTGCAGCACCCGCTTGTCCAGCGAGGAAAAGATCGCCCAGACCCCATGCTCGTAAAGCGCGCGCGAGACGGCGACCGCGCCTTCGGGGTGGTCGAATTCCAGCCCCAGTATGACGCCGCGTTGCCGCACGCCGACGAAGATGTCGGAATGCTGCGCCATCATCCGCGCGGTCTCGCGCTGGAAGAACTGCGCCACGGATTGCACATTGGCGATCACCTCGGGGCGTTGCAGCATGTCGATGACCTGATGGCCGACGACGCAGCCCAGTTCCGACCCGCCCGAGGTCGAGATATGCGCCGCGCCATCCTCGTGCAGCCAGCCGCCGCAGCTTTCGCTGACCAGGCAGGCGCTGATCGGGTAGATGCCGCCGCCCAGCCCCTTGCCGGTGACGAACAGGTCGGGCTGCACGCCATAGGTCTGCCAGCCCCACATCTGGCCGGTGCGCATCAGCCCGGTCTGCACCTCGTCGGCGATGTAAAGCGTGCCGTAGCGGGTGCAAAGATCGCGGCAGGCTTGCAGATAGCCTTCGGCCGGCATCGGGAAGCCATAGGTCGCCGGGATCGTCTCGATGATGAAGCCCGCCACGTCGCGGCCGCGCAGGGCGCGATCCAGCGCGTCGATGTCATTGAACGGGACCTGGATGAATTCCTCGGGGCGGTCGGCCAGGAAGATCTTGGAAAAACGCTCGTCGCCGGTGGCGACCGACAGGCCCGAATGGCCGTGATAGCCCTTGATGATCGAGACGATCTTGCGGCGTTTTGTGGTATATCGGGCAGTTTTCAGCGCGATTTCCACCGCCTCGGCGCCACCAGCGCCAAAGATCGCATATTGCATCCCCGGCGCGGTCCGGACCAGCTTTTCGGCAAAGGCCGCCCGCGCGACCGAGGGGAACCAGTGGTTGCCCATATCGAAATAATCCAGCGCGGACTTCAGCGTGGCGACCAGTTCCGGGTTGCGATGCCCGAAATTATAGGTGCCGCCGTTCAGATGCAGGTCGATCAGCCGCCGGCCCGACATGTCGTAAAGGAAATACCCCTCGCGCCCGTCGATCACCAGGTCGATGCCGGCATCCTGCCAGAACTTGGTTTTGCCCGGATTCCAGTATTCGGTCGCCTTCTGCAGAAGGTCAGCCTTCGAGTCGAAGCTGAAGTAGCCGTAGTTGAACACCAGCGCACCTCCGTTTGACCGATTCGTGTCACAATAATCTTCATCATGCAACATTAAATGTGGCATGTCGGTCATAATTGCGGTTGTGGTGCCGGCGCCGATCTGCGACCCTGTGTCCCAGCCGAACGGGAAGCACGACGTGAAAACCAACCGATCACGCAAGGATCTCAGACACGACCGCATCCTGTCCGCGTTGGCGGCCAATCCCGCCATGCGGGTCACCCAGCTTGCCGCCGATCTGGAGGTCTCGACCGAAACGATTCGCCGCGACCTGACCGAACTGGACGAGCAGGGCCGGATCAGCCGCACCTATGGCGGGGCGGTCAGCGCCAGCAGCCGCTTCGAGCCGGCCTTGGCCGAGCGTCTGACCCTGAACGTCGCCGAGCGACGCGCCATCGCCGCCCGCGCAGCCGAGCTTTTTGCCGGCGAGGACGCGCTGTTGCTGGGCGGCGGCGCCACCATGCTGATTTTTGCCCGCGCGCTGCGCGAGATCCGCCATCGCCTGACCGTGATGACCCCGGCCTATCCGGTCGCCATGGAGCTTTCGGCCAACCCGCTGATCGAGGTGATGATGCTGCCCGGCATCTTCGAGCCCAAGGAGGGCATCGTCTGCGGTTCGGAAACCATCCGGGCCATCGAGCGCTATCGCCCGCCGGTAGCGATCATCGGCGCCTCGGGCGTCAATGCCGACGGCGTCAGCGAGGCACTGCTGAGCGCGGCCGAAGTCTATGGCGCCATGCTGAACAGCGCCGCCAGGGGGGTGGTCCTGGCCGACCACGACAAGTTCGAAAAGCGGGCGCTGGTGATGCTGTGCCCGTGGACGCCGGCGATGACGCTGGTCACCGACAAGGCTCCGCCCGGCTCGATTGAGCAAGCCCTGCGCAACGGCGGCGCGACGCTCGAAATCGCCGGCTGAAGTCCTTGATCTGGCCTACGTCCTGAACCGCGCCGGGTTTGCCGGAGGCTCCAACTCCTGAGGAGGATGGAGCATCATGAACAAGCCGACGAGCACGTTTTCCCCTGAAGTGCGCGAGCGTGCGGTGCGGATGGTGCTCGACGGGGCCGGCCCGCACGGTTCGTGTGCCGACGAACCGCAGCCTTTCGTTCGTCGAACGCGAGGAGATAGCCCTTGAATACGCTCGGGGCATGGCCGCGTAACTACGAAAATCAGCCTCCGGCAAACCCGGCGCGGTCCAGCAGCGCGACAGGTGCCAGCCAAGAAGTTCGCGCGTGTGCCAGTCGATGACCTGGGCCAGCGAGGTCCAACCGTCCTTGCCGGCCCAGATCCGGCAGAGGTCGGTGGACCAGCGCTCGTTCGGCGCGATGGCGATGGACGGCAGCGCCTGAATGCGGGGCCGCATGCCGATGGGGCGCTTGCGGACCTGCCAGTGCTTCAACTGAAATATCCGCTGCACGGTGTTCTTGTTGAAGCTTAGCAGGAACGCCACCGTGCGATAGCCGAACGAAGGGTTCTCCGCGATCACGGCCTTGATCGGCTCGGCGAAGCGCGAACCCACCTTCGGCGCAGCTTTGGCGGGCTTGTAATAGACCGTCCGCCGCGGCACGCCGAACCACGCGCAGAGCTTCACCAGCGACACCTTGATCCCATCCGCAAGCATGGCCCTCATGAAGCGTCCGGATCAATTATCGTCTTCCCGCTCAATAAGGGCCACCAGCTTTTTCGGGCATGCAGTTCCAGCATGGCCTCGCCATAGGCTTCCTGCCGATCGGGCAGCTGTTTCTCGTATTCTTGCCGGACATCGAGCGGGTTGGCCCCGAAGCGCATTCTCTATGCCCCGACGGGCATCATCGACCCATCCCTCGATCTCGGACGGGGAAAGGTCATGGCTGCGGCTGGCTTCCGCCACCGTCGTCTCGCCCTGAAGAATTTCGATGACCAACGCCGACTTGCGTTTGGCCGTCCATCGTTTGACGACGTCTTCCAATGGCCCACTCATCGCTACGTTTTACTCCCTGTAGCATGAGCAGATTTTCACTGGGCCAATACAGCGGTGGTGGAACAGACCTTTACGCTTGGCTGAGCCTGTCGATGATCCAGGAGGCGATCATCAGATCCAGATGCGCGCCGCCGCCGTTCTTGAAGACGG
>NZ_UZWE01000041.1 GCF_900631945.1 Paracoccus haematequi | reverse complement strand
CACCCGCCCCCTGACCGCCGACGAGGCCGAGACCCCCGACGATTTCGAGGCGATTCCCGTGGCCCTGCTGCGCATCGCGCCCAACGGCTATATCCGCCGGGCGAACGCGGCGGCGCGGCGCCTGCTGGGCGCCAGCCTGCCGCAGGGCGCCGATCCCGTCCATATCGGCAGCCTGCTGGACGGTCCCGGCCGACCGGCGGGGGAATGGATCGCCGAAACCCATGCCGCGCGCCGCAGCGACGGCCGGTCCGAGGTGTTGCGCCTGCGTGCGCGCGACGACGCGGCCAAGGAACAGCATTTCCAGGTGACGCTGGCCATGGATCCGGTCGAGCAGCCGGGCCTGATCGCGGTCCTGAACGACGCAAGCGCGCTCAAGACGCTCGAAGCGCAGTTCGTGCAAAGCCAGAAGATGCAGGCCATCGGCCAACTGGCGGGGGGCGTCGCGCATGACTTCAACAACCTGCTGACCGCGATCCGCGGCCATTGCGACCTGTTGATGCTGCGCCACGACAAGGGCGATCCCGATTATGCCGACCTGGACCAGATCGGTCAGAACGCCAACCGTGCGGCTTCGCTGGTGGGGCAGCTTCTGGCCTTTTCGCGCCGCCAGCAGTTGCAGCTGGAAACGCTGGACACGCGCGACGTGCTGGCGGAGCTGACCCATCTGCTGAACCGGCTGGTGGGCGAGAAGATCACCCTGACGATCAGCCATGACCCCACCCTGCGCGCCATCCGCGCCGACAAGAGACAATTGGAGCAGGTCATCATGAACCTTGTCGTGAATGCCCGCGACGCCATGCCTGCGGGCGGCAATATCGAGATCAGGACCGATGTCCTGTCGATCGACGACCTCGCCCGCGACAAGGTGTCCCTGCCCAAGGGCGATTACCTGCGCATCCGCGTCACCGACGAAGGCTGCGGCATCGAGGCGGGGCTTGTCGACAAGATCTTCGAGCCGTTCTTCACCACCAAGCGCGTGGGCGAGGGGACCGGGCTGGGCCTGTCCACCGCCTATGGGATCGTCAAGCAGACCGGCGGCTATATCTTCTGCGACAGCGAGGTGGGCAAGGGCACCTGCTTTTCGCTCTACTTCCCCGCCCAGGCGGGCGTCCGGCAGGCCGTCCGCCCAGTGGCCGCCGCGACCGAGATGACCCAGATCTTGCAGCGCGCCAGCGTCCTTCTGGTCGAGGACGAGGCCCCCGTCCGAGCTTTCGCCGCGCGCGCTCTGCGCCTGAAGGGCTACGAGGTTCACGAGGCCGCCAGCGCCGAGGAGGCGCTGGCCCTGCTGGACGGCGGGCTGACGGTCGACATCTTTGTCACCGATGTAGTGATGCCCGGCATGGACGGGCCAAGCTGGGTCCGCGCCGCCCTGCGCGACCGGCCCGGAACCAGGGTCGTCTTCATGTCCGGCTATACCGAGGACATCTTCGGCGAAGGCCACGACCCGATCCCGAACGCGGCCTTCCTGGCGAAACCCTTTACCCTGAACGAACTGATCCAGGCGGTCGCCCGCCAGATGCAGGATCCGCCCCGCAGGCTGGATGCGTGAACGGTTTGTTAGTCAACCGGATCCAGACTGGTTGAGGAAATGTGATTCCCGGCCGGATAACGCTTGAAAAAGCCGCCGGGAGCGCGCATCTATCCACAGGAACAAGAAGTGAACATAAACCATCGTGGTCGGCAGATTGCCCCGTCGGCCAGGCTGTGAAATAACGGTGAGGACGTATGGCACAGGCGAGCATCTTCGACATGAACGACAAGCGCAGCGCGGACAAGCAGAAGGCGCTCGACAGCGCCCTTGCCCAGATCGAACGCCAGTTCGGCAAGGGTTCGATCATGAAGCTGGGCAAGGACAGCCCCGTGGCCGAGATCGAGGCGACCTCGACCGGATCGCTGGGGCTGGACATCGCGCTTGGCATCGGCGGCCTGCCCAAGGGCCGCATCATCGAGATTTTCGGGCCGGAAAGCTCGGGCAAGACCACGCTGACGCTGCATGTGGTGGCCGAGGAACAGAAGAAGGGCGGCGTCTGCGCCTTTGTCGATGCGGAACATGCGCTGGATCCGCAATACGCCAAGAAGCTGGGCGTGAATCTGGACGAACTGCTGATCAGCCAGCCCGATACCGGCGAACAGGCGCTTGAGATCGTGGATACGCTGGTCCGATCCGGCGCGGTCAGCCTGGTGGTGGTCGATTCGGTCGCGGCGCTGACCCCCAAGTCGGAAATCGAAGGCGACATGGGCGACATGCAGATGGGCAGCCAGGCCCGCCTGATGAGCCAGGCGATGCGCAAGCTGACCGCCAGCATCGGGCGTTCGAACTGCATGGTGATCTTCATCAACCAGATCCGCATGAAGATCGGCGTGATGTTCGGCAATCCCGAGACGACGACGGGCGGCAATGCGCTGAAATTCTATGCCTCGGTGCGCCTTGACATCCGCCGCACTGGCGCCGTCAAGGACCGCGACGAGGTGATCGGCAACACCACCCGCGTGAAGGTCGTCAAGAACAAGGTGGCCCCCCCGTTCCGGCAGGTGGAATTCGACATCATGTATGGCGAAGGCATCAGCAAGGTGGGCGAGCTGATCGACCTGGGCGTCAAGGCGGGCGTGGTCGAAAAGTCGGGCGCCTGGTATTCCTATGGCGACGAACGCATCGGCCAAGGCCGCGAGAACGCCAAGCAGTTCCTGCGCGACAATCCCGAAAAGGCCATGGCCATCGAGGACAAGATCCGCGCCAGCCACGGCCTTGAATTCGGCGCCGAGGGCGGCGAGTCCGAGGACGACAGCCTGACCGAGGAGTGATCGGTTCCCGTCGGAACTGCGAAGGCGCGGCAATGCCGCGCCTTTTGCCATTTTGGGGTCGGTCTTAGAAAATCAGCGACAGGATCCCGATCACGACCAGCAGGCCGATGAGAAAGATGATGCCGACCGTTCCGCCGATGAATTTGAGCATGGGATTCTCCTGTTTGCGCAGGGACAACGGGCGTCGCCAGAACTTGTTCCGGCCAGCGGTCGCTGGACAGGAGGGCTTGCGCCGGATAGACCGTTCCGGCCCGGTCATTGCCGGAGTGCGACCCAGCGATGAAGGCCCGCCATGCCCAGTCTGAACGACATCCGATCCACATTCCTCAGCTTCTTCGAACGCAACGGCCACCGCGTGGTCGACAGCTCGCCTCTGGTGCCGCGCAACGATCCGACGCTGATGTTCACCAATTCGGGCATGGTGCAGTTCAAGAACCTGTTCACGGGGCTCGAGACGCGCGACTACAACCGCGCCACCACGGCGCAGAAATGCGTGCGCGCGGGCGGCAAGCACAACGACCTGGACAATGTGGGCTATACCGCCCGGCACCACACCTTCTTCGAAATGCTGGGCAATTTCAGCTTTGGCGACTATTTCAAGGACCAGGCGATCCCGTTCGCCTGGGAACTGCTGACCAAGGACTTCGGCATCCCTAAGGACAAGCTGCTGGTCACGGTCTATCACACCGACGACGAAGCCGCGAATATCTGGAAGAAGGTCGCTGGCTTGACCGACGACCGGATCATCCGCATCCCGACCAGCGACAACTTCTGGCAGATGGGTCCGACCGGCCCCTGCGGCCCCTGCACCGAGATTTTCTTCGACCACGGCGACCACATCTGGGGCGGCCCTCCGGGATCGGCGGACGAAGACGGCGACCGCTTCATCGAGATCTGGAACCTAGTCTTCATGCAGAACGAGCAGTTCGAGGACGGCTCGATGCGCGCGCTCGACATGCAGTCGATCGACACCGGCATGGGGCTGGAGCGGATCGGCGCGCTGCTGCAAGGCAAGCACGACAACTATGACACCGACCTGATGCGGTCGCTGATCGAGGCCAGCGCCCACGCGACCAGCAACGACCCCGACGGGCCGGGCAAGGTCCACCACCGGGTCATTGCCGACCACCTGCGGTCCACCAGCTTCCTGATCGCCGACGGGGTGATGCCCAGCAATGAAGGGCGCGGCTATGTGCTGCGGCGGATCATGCGCCGGGCGATGCGGCACGCGCATATGCTGGGCGCGCAGGATCCGGTGATGCACCGGCTGGTGCCCGCCCTGGTCCGCCAGATGGGCGCGGCCTATCCTGAACTGACCCGCGCCCAGGCAATGATCGAGGAAACCCTGCGCAGCGAGGAAACCCGCTTCCGCCAGACGCTGGATCGCGGGCTGCGGCTTCTGGATGACGAACTGTCGCGCCTGCCTGAGGGCGCGAACCTGCCCGGTGAGGCGGCGTTCAAGCTGTATGACACTTATGGCTTCCCGCTGGATTTGACGCAGGACGCCTTGCGCGAAAGGGGCCGGTCGGTCGACACCGCCGGTTTCGACGCCGCCATGGCGGAACAGAAAGCCAAGGCGCGCGCGGCCTGGGCCGGGTCGGGCGAAGCCAAGGACGCCGCCATCTGGTACGAGCTGGCCGAAAAGCACGGCGCGACCGAATTCCTGGGCTATGACACCGAGGAGGCCGAGGGCCAGATCCTCGCCGTCGTCGCGGATGGCGCCGATGTGGGCGAGGCGACCGAAGGGCAGACCGTGCATCTGGTGGTCAACCAGTCGCCCTTCTACGCCGAATCCGGCGGCCAGGTCGGCGATACGGGCCTGATCAAGACCGAAACCGGCGCGGCCCGCGTCACCGACACCAAGAAGGTTGCGGGTGTCTTCCTGCATGTGGCCGAGGTGACTCTGGGCACGATCAGCCGGGGGCAGGGGGCTACGCTCTCGGTCGATCACGGGCGCCGCAGCGCGATCCGGGCCAACCACTCGGCCACCCACCTGCTGCACGAGGCGCTGCGCCGCGCCCTGGGCGAGCATGTCGCGCAGCGCGGCAGCCTGAACGCGCCCGACCGGCTGCGCTTCGATTTCAGCCACAACAGCGCCGTGTCGGCCGAGGAACTGGCCCGGATCGAGGCCGAGGTGAACGATTTCATCCGCCAGAACAGCCCGGTCGAGACGCGGATCATGACGCCCGACGACGCGCGGGCCCTGGGCGCGCAGGCGCTGTTCGGCGAGAAATACGGGGACGAGGTGCGGGTCGTGTCGATGGGCAACCTGTCGGGCAGCGGCAAGGGCGCTGATGGCGCGACCTATTCGCTGGAACTGTGCGGGGGTACCCATGTCGCGCGCACCGGCGATATCGGCGCCTTTGCCCTGCTGGGCGACAGCGCCAGCAGCGCCGGGGTGCGGCGGATCGAGGCGCTGACGGGCCAGGCTGCCCTGGCGCATCTGCGCCGTTCCGACAGCCAGTTGTCGGAAATCGCCGGTCTGCTCAAGGCGCAGGCGGGCGATGTCGTCAACCGCGTCAAGGCGCTGGCGGACGAACGCAAGGCGCTTGCCAACGAGGTCGCGCAGCTGAAGCGGCAGCTTGCCATGGGCGGCGGTCAGGCGCAGGCGGCCAAGGACATCGGCGGCGTCAAGTTCATCGGCCGCCGGGTCGAAGGCGTGGGCGGCAAGGATCTGGGCGCGCTTGTCGATGAGATGAAGTCGCAGCTTGGCAGCGGCGCGGTGCTGGTCCTGGCCGAGGCCGAGGGCAAGGCCACCGTCGCCGCGGGCGTGACGCCGGATCTGGTGGACCGGATCAGCGCCGTGACGCTGGTGCAGACGGCGACGGCGGCGCTTGGCGGCAAGGGCGGCGGCGGGCGCCCCGACCGCGCCCAGGGCGGCGCGCCCAGTCTTGCGGCCGCTGATGACGCCATCGCCCAGGTTGAAAAACTGCTGGAGGAAACGGCATGACCGCGCTGTGGATTGCCCATGTGAGCGTCACCGATGCCGAGGCTTACGCCAAATACGCGCAGGCCGCAGGTCCGGCGATCGCCGCGCATGGCGGGGTCTTCCTGGCGCGCGGCGGGCGTTACCAGCAGATGGAGGGCAACGACCGCCCCCGCAACGTGGTCGCCCGCTTTCCCAGCTTTGATGCCGCCGTTGCCTGCTATAACAGCAGCGAATATCAGGCGGCGCTGGCCCATGCCAAGGGCGCGTCCGAACGCGACCTTGTGATCGTCGAGGAAACGCCCCCGCCCGCAGAATAAGCTATTTTATTCATCCTTTCGTGGTATTCATGACGGAAAGAAGACACGAAGGGGCAGGGTCATGTGCCGTTGGGCCGCCTATGTGGGCCAACCGATCTTTCTGGAAGACATCGTCAGCCGCCCGGATCACTCGCTGATCCGGCAAAGTCAGGGCGCGCGGCGCTGCGTCACGGCGGTCAACGCGGACGGGTTCGGGCTGGCCTGGTATGGCGACCGGCCCGAGCCGGGGCTTTACCGCGACGTGATGCCCGCCTGGTCCGATCCGAACCTGCACAGCCTTGTGGCGCAGGTGCGGTCGGGGCTGTTCATGGCGCATGTCCGCGCATCCACCGGAACGGCGACCAGCCGGACCAACTGCCACCCCTTCGTCGCCGGCCGGTGGAGCTTCATGCATAACGGCCAGTTCGGCGGCTATGACGGTTTTCGCCGCGATGCCGACGTGATGATCACCGACGAATTCTATCCTCACCGCAAAGGCGCCACGGACAGCGAAGCGCTGTTCCTGATCGCCCTGGGCGAGGGGCTGGACCGCGATCCCAAGGGCGCGATGGAACGGGCGATGGCGCGGCTGACCGACCTGGCGATGCGGCGGGGCAGCGCGCCCCATGTGCGGGCGGCCTGCGCGTTTTCCGATGGGCAGCGCCTTTACGCGATCCGCCATGCCAGCGACGATCAGGCGCCCAGCCTGTTCCACCGCTGGTCCCAGACCCGCAACGGCCGCGCCGTGGTGTCCGAGCCGCTGGAAACCGATGAGAACGACTGGACCGAGGTGCCGCCGGGCAGCTTCTGCATCTTTGACCGCGACAGCGTGACGGTGCAGCCGTTCGTCCCGCCGGTGCAGGCCCGCGCGGCCTGACCGCTATCCTTGTGACGGGGCGGTGCGAGGGGCAGGGGGCGTTGCGTCTTCCGTCGCCGCGACGACGGGGCCGCCTGTGGAATGATCGCTGGGCTGCGGCGCCGCCGCCTGCGGCAGAGCCGGCACGGGTTCCGGCGCGCGCGCGGGGGAGGCTGCGGCGGGGTATTCCGGCTGCGGCTGGCGCGCCATCGTCCCGGCTGCCGGGGCTGAAACCGCGCGGCGGAAGACCAGCAGGTTGTGATACACGGTGCTGCGCCCGGTCAGGCCGCTGCGTTCCTCGCTGGGCAGCACGTCGGCGCGGACATATTCCCAGCCGTCGCGCGCCATGCGGTTCAGTTCGGCAGTCAGGGCGACGGCATAGCGGTCGCCCGGCGTCTTGGCGTCCTTGGCCTTTTCGCCACGCGAGGGTGCGGGCACGACGCTGTATTCGAAATGGCTCAAGGGATGCTTCCTTCTTTTCCGGCGGGCCGCGCCTTGTAACTTGACAGCCTGTGGGATGTTCCGGCGGCAGGCCGCCGGTCCCTCACATGCCCAGCTTCCGGGCGACCAGGTCGTTGACCGCCGCCGGATTGGCCTTGCCGCCGGTGGCCTTCAGCACCTGGCCCACGAACCAGCCGGCCAGTTTCGGATTGGCCTTGGCCTTTTCCACCTGGGCGGGGTTGGCCGCGATGATGTCGTCCACCGCCTTTTCGATGGCGCCCAGGTCGGTGACCTGCTTCATGCCGCGGCTTTCCACGATCTGCGCGGGATCGCCCCCTTCGGCCCAGAGGATCTCGAACAGTTCCTTGGCGATCTTGCCGGAAATGTCGCCGCGGGCGATCAGGTCGATCACGCCGCCAAGCTGGGCTGCCGAGACGGGCGACGTCTCGACGCTGAGGCCTTCCTTGTTCAGGCGGCCGAACAGTTCGTTGATGACCCAGTTCGCGGCCATCTTGCCGTCGCGGCCCCCCGTCTCTCCGCCACCGACCACCGCCTCGAAGTAATCGGCGTTCTCGACCTCGGCGGTCAGCACGCCCGCGTCGTATTCCGACAGGCCCATTTCCTTGACGAAACGGGCCTTCTTCTCATCCGGCAGTTCGGGCATCCGGCCTGCGATCTCATCGACCCAGGCCTGTTCGATGTCCAGCGGCAGCAGGTCGGGGTCGGGGAAGTAGCGGTAATCGTGCGCTTCCTCTTTCGACCGCATCGACCGCGTCTCGCCCTTGTCGGGATCATACAGGCGGGTTTCCTGCACCACCGTGCCGCCATCCTCGATAATGGCGATCTGGCGGCGCGCCTCGTATTCGATGGCGGCCTGGATGAAGCGCAGCGAGTTCATGTTCTTGATCTCGCAGCGGGTGCCCAGGTGGCTGAAGTCCTGCGTTTCCTGATAGCGTTCGTAATCGCCCGGCTTGCAGACGCTGACGTTCACGTCGGCGCGCAGGTTGCCGTTCTGCATGTTGCCGTCGCAGGTGCCCAGATAGCGCATGATCTGGCGCAGCTTCGCGACATAGGCCGCCGCCTCCTCGGGGCTGCGGATGTCGGGGCGGCTGACGATTTCCATCAGGGCGACGCCGGTGCGGTTCAGGTCGACGAAGGACATGGTCGGATCCATGTCGTGGATCGACTTGCCCGCGTCCTGTTCCAGGTGGATGCGTTCGATGCGGACGCGGCGGGCGACGCCGGGCGCCATGTCCACGATCACCTCGCCCTCGCCCACGATGGGGTGATAAAGCTGGCTGATCTGGTAGCCCTGCGGCAGGTCCGGGTAGAAATAGTTCTTGCGGTCGAAGGCCGAGCGCAGGTTGATCGCGGCCTTCAAGCCCAGGCCCGTGCGCACCGCCTGGGCCACGCAGAATTCGTTGATGACCGGCAGCATCCCCGGCATGGCGGCATCGACGAAGGCCACATGGCTGTTCGGTTCCGCCCCGAAGCCGGTCGAGGCGCCGGAAAACAGCTTGGCGTTCGAGGCGACCTGGGCATGGACCTCGAGTCCGATGACCAGTTCCCAGTCGCCCTTGGCCCCGGCGATGGTCTTGGGCTGGGGCGCGGTGAAGGAAAGATGGTCGAGCATCGGAAACCTCAGATCGGGCTGGCGGATTTTGCAGGTGCAGGTCTTTTAGGTCAGCGCGCCGATGATGTCACGGGGGCGGCGGGCCAAAAGCGGCAGGCTCCGGCGAATCGCGGGTTGGCACGAAACGGGCGCATAAGTCGTTAACGCCGGGGTGTTAAACGGGCCATCGGCGGATTTCCGACCATCGGAAATCCGTCGCTTGGCGCGATGCCGCCGACGATTCCGCGGCAGGCTTGCGCGATTTTCCGGGCCGGATAAGGGGATGGGCTGACGAAACAACCCTTTGAGGTTCTGATGCGCGCTGCGCTTGTGCCCCTGGCCGCCCTGGCGTTTCTGGCCGCGTGCCAGTCCACCCTGTCCCCGCAAACCGAAAGCAAGGCGCAGGCCGACGCGCAGCAGATGCAGTTGGCAAGCAAGCCGCCGATGCGGTGGGGACAGGCAGCCGGGTCCGAGCAGTGGACGCAGGCCACGCTGGCCGCCCTGGACCGCGAGGGGGTCACGATCCTGTCGAACGTGCCGGGCGACATCCACACCTATTGCCCCAATTATGCCGAACTGAACACCACCGGGCGCAAGGCGTTCTGGGCGGGTCTGCTGTCGGCGGTGGCCAAGCACGAAAGCACCTATAACCCGCAGGCCAGCGGCGGCGGCGGCAAGTGGCTGGGCCTGATGCAGATCTCGCCCGCGACCTGGCGCCATTACGGCTGCGACGGCAACATCAGGAACGGCGGCGACAACATGTCCTGCGCGGTCAAGATCATGTCGCGGCAGGTGGCCCGCGACAATGCCGTCGCCCAGGCCGAAGGCGGCTGGCGCGGCATCGCCCGCGACTGGGCGCCGCTGCGCAATGCCTCGAAGCGTGCCGACATCGCCGCCTGGACCAGCAGCCAGAGCTATTGCCAGCCGAAGGCGTAAGGGGCGCTGCCCCTCGGTCCTGCGGACCTCACCCCGGGATATTTCGGCACAGAAGAGGAGGGCGGGGGTTTTCCCCGCCTTTTTCCTTATCGCAGCGCGGCGATGATCCGCGCCCAGGACCGCGCCCCCTTGGCGAAGCTGTTCACGTCGTATTTCTCGTTCGGGGAATGGATGCGGTCGTCGTCGCGGGCAAAGCCCACCAGCATCGAATCCATGCCCAGGATGGACTTGAAATCCCCCGCGATGGGGATCGACCCGCCGCTGCCGATGAAGGCGGCGTCCTGCCCCCATTCGTCGCCCAGGGCGCGGCGCGCGGCGGTGAAGGCCGGGTCCGAGGTATCCATCACGCTGGCCGGGCTGCCGCCGTGTTCGTGGAATTCCACCGTGCAGTCGGGCGGCAGGAAGCCGCGCACATGGTCGCGGAAGGCGGCGCGGATCGCCGCCGGATCCTGGGTGCCGGTCAGGCGGAAGCTGACCTTGGCGCGCGCCTCGGCCGGAAGCACGGTCTTGAATCCCTCGCCGGCATAGCCGCCGGCGATGCCGTTGATTTCGGCGGTGGGGCGGTTCCAGGCCATCTCGACCGGCGTTCGGCCCCTTTCGCCGATCGGATCGGACAGGCCCACCCGGCCCAGCATCGCGCCCGCGTCGAAGCCCAGCGATTCCCAGTCGCGGCGCAGATCGGGCGTCAGATCCTGCACGCCGTCGTAGAAGCCGGGCAGGGTGACGCGGCCGTCGGCGTCCTTCAGCGCGGCGAGCGCCTGGGCCAGGACCATGATCGGATTGGCCGCCAGCCCGCCGAAGAGGCCGGAATGCAGGTCGCGGTCGGCGCCGCGGATCACGACCTCCTCGCCCACCAGGCCGCGCAGCTGCGTGACGATGGCCGGGCGGGTGCCGCCGAACAGTTCGGTGTCGCAGATCATCGCCAGCGACGCCCGCAGCTCGTCGGCGTTGTCGCGCAGGAACGGCCGCAGCGAGGGTGAGCCGGATTCCTCCTCTCCCTCGAACAGCAGGATCAGGTCGCTGGGCAGTTCGCCGTGGACGTCGCGCCAGGCACGGAACGCCTCGACGAAGGTCATCAGCTGGCCCTTGTCGTCGGACGCGCCGCGCGCGCGGATGACCTTGCCGTCCGGCGTATCGTCGATCAGCGGATCGAAGGGCGGGCGGTCCCACAGGGACAACGGATCGACCGGCTGCACGTCGTAATGGCCATAGAACAGCAGGGGCCGCGCCCCGCCGGGCTGCGACCGGGCGACCACCATCGGATGGCCCGCCGTGTCGCGGATCGAGGCGTCAAAGCCCAGCCCCGCCAATTCGTCGCGCAGCCACTCGGCCGCCGCCCGCACATCGCCCGCATGGGCCGGATCGGTCGAGATCGAGGGGATGCGCAGAAAGGCGCAAAGCCGGTCGAGCGCGGCGTCCAGGCCCCGATCCAGCCGATCCAGGACGGCGTCCAATGTGGTATCCTGTGTCATCCTGTCCTCTGCTTTCCGAGTCGTTTTATAGGATTTTTGCATGGTCCTTTGGTCGACCTGCGACAATTTTAACCTGTCATTCGCGTCGTTTGACATGTATCAACGCAAGACCGCGCGCGATCTGACAATGATTGCACCCAGCCAGCTATGCAAGGGAACGCCCGCAATGAATTATGATGCCGCCCTGGACCAGGCTATCGGTCGGCTGCATGAGGAAGGGCGCTATCGCACCTTCATCGACATCGAGCGGACGAAGGGTCAATTCCCACAGGCCGTCTGGACGCGCCCCGATGGCGAAACGCAGGACATCACCGTCTGGTGCGGCAACGACTATCTGGGCATGGGCCAGCATTCCGTGGTGCTGGAGGCGATGCACGAGGCCCTGGACGCCGTAGGCGCCGGGTCGGGCGGGACGCGCAACATTTCCGGCACCACCGTCTATCATAAAAGGCTGGAGGCCGAACTGGCCGATCTGCACGGCAAGGAAGCGGCCCTGGTGTTTTCCAGCGCCTATATCGCCAATGACGCGACGCTTTCGACGCTGCGCAAGCTGTTTCCCGGCCTGATCATCTATTCGGACGAGCTGAATCATGCGTCCATGATCGAGGGGATCAAGCGCTTCGACGGCGCCAAGCGGATTTTCCGCCACAACGACGTTGCCCATCTGCGGCAGTTGCTGGCCGCCGACGATCCGGCCCTGCCCAAGCTGATCGCCTTTGAGTCCATCTATTCGATGGACGGCGATTTCGGTCCGATCAAGGCGATCTGCGATCTGGCGGACGAATTCAACGCCCTGACCTATCTGGACGAGGTTCATGCGGTCGGCATGTACGGGCCGCGCGGCGGCGGCGTGGCGGAACGCGACGGGCTGATGGACCGCATCGACATCTTCAACGGCACCCTGGGCAAGGCCTTCGGCGTCTTCGGCGGCTATATCGCCGGGACGGCCAAGATGATGGACGCGATCCGGTCCTATGCGCCGGGCTTCATCTTCACGACCTCTCTGCCGCCCGCGGTGGCGGCGGGGGCCGCGGCCTCGATCGCCTTCCTGAAGGGGGCCGAGGGCCAGCACCTGCGCGACGCCCAGCAACTGCACGCCCGGATCCTGAAGATGCGGCTGAAGTCCCTGGGAATGCCGATCATCGACCACGGCAGCCATATCGTGCCGGTCCATGTCGGCCATCCTGTCCACTGCAAGATGCTGTCGGACATGCTGCTGCGGGACTATGGCATCTATGTCCAGCCGATCAACTTCCCCACCGTGCCGCGCGGCACGGAACGGCTGCGCTTCACCCCGTCCCCGGTCCATGCGCCCCGCCAGATCGATCATCTGGTCAAGGCAATGGACAAGTTGTGGTCGCATTGCGCACTCAACCGCCAGGAAATGAGCGCCTGATACATTCGGCGGATGAACTGCTCTCGCCTGCGTGATAAGCTCGCGTTAAACAACAAAAGGTAACGTCTGATTCGGGCGTTTCCGGCATTGGGCGATGAGGCGGACAGGTCATGAGCAGGCTGCGGGTTGATTACCCGGCAGAGGAGAATAGGCAGGTGGAGGAAGTGGACCATTTCCTCGACAACGACACGCGCCTTGGCGACATCATGCGGGGCGAACGGGCGACCATGGGCAAGTCGTTGCTGGATGTGCAGCGCGAATTGCGCATCCGGGCCTCTTACGTCGCCGCGATCGAGAATTGCGACATCACCGCCTTCGACACCCCCAGCTTCGTGTCGGGCTATGTCCGGTCCTATGCGCGTTATCTGGGCATGGATACCGACTGGACCTTCCGGCGGTTCTGCCTGGAATCGGGTTTCCAGCCCACGCATGGCATGGCGCCCACCGCCGCCGGGCCGAAACCTGCCAAGCGGCCCTCCGACCCGGTCGAGGCCCTGGCCAATCCCAAGGCGCTGTTCATTCCCCAGCAGGAAAGCTTCTGGTCGGATATCGAACCGCGCGCCATCGGCGCCCTTCTGGTTCTGATCGCCCTGGTCTGCGGACTGGGTTACGGCGGTTGGGCCCTTCTGCAAGAGGTTCAGCGCGTGACCCTGACACCGGGCGAGAATGCGCCGGGCGTCGTCACCGCGCTGGATCCGGTCCAGGGGTCGGGCATGGCCGAACCCGCCCTGGATCTGTCCGACACCACCGACCTGGCCCAGGCCCTGCCGCAGCCCGAGGGGCTGGACAGGCTGTATCGTCCGCAGATCCTGGAAGCGCCGGTCCTGACCGCGCGCGACGGTCCCATCGCCGCCATCGATCCCGGCCTGGCCCAGGTTCCCGCGCCGCAGGACGTGGCCGTCGCCCAGGCTGCCCCCGTCGCCGCTGCAACCGACATTCAGCGCGCCCTGGCCGAGGCAGGCAACGCGGCCTTCGGCCCGCCGATGCCGGAACAGCCGGGCGCGATCACCGTGGCCCCCGACGCGCCCGCCCTGGAGCTGCTGGCGGCGCGGCCCGCCTGGGTGCGCGTGACCTCGGCCGATGGCACGGTCCTGCTGGAAAAGATCATGGATGCCGGGGAACGCTTCACCCTGCCGACGCTTGAGGAACCGCCGGTCCTGCGCACCGGCAATTCGGGCGCGGTCTATTTCGCGGTGAACGGCCAGACCTATGGTCCTGCTGCACCCGGTCCGCAGGTGGTCAAGAACATCAAGCTGTCGCCCGAAGACGTGACGGGCAGCTTTGCCTTGGCCGACCTGAACGCCGATCCCGAACTGGCGCAGATGGTGGCCATGGCGCAGGCGGCGCCCATCGCCGATCCGCAGGCCATCGCCACGGAATAGAAGCCTGCGATGGTCGGGGCGCTTCGTCCCCGATCCCGCCCCCCTTGCGGTGGGCGTTCGCCGTTCAAAAGCTCCGCTGGACCTTTTCTGGGGCGCGTCTCATCCCAAGGATATTGCGGTAAGAAGGGGCGGCTATTCCCCCCAGGTGCGTTCCAGCAAGCCGATCCAGTTTTCGCTGGCGATCTTGCGGATCAGCGTTCCGCCATAGCCATGCGCGGCCATCGCGTCCAGAAGCGCGGGCAGGGCGGCTGCGTCGGGCAAATCGCGCGGCATCAGCGCCCCGTCGAAATCCGAGCCGAGCGCCACCCCGTCCTCGCCCAGGATCCCCAGCAGGTGATCCAGGTGGCGCAGCATGGTGTCGAAACCCTCCAGCGGCAGGCGGCGGCCGTCCTCGCGCAGGAAGCTGGAGGCGAAGTTCAGGCCGACCAGCCCGCGGCTGTCGGCGATCATCCGCAATTGCCGGTCGGTCAGGTTGCGGCTGCTTTCGCTGATCGCGTGGACGCAGCTGTGGCTGGCGACCAGGGGCGCGTCGGACAGGGCGGCCAGGTCGTTGAACCCGGTCTCGTTCAGGTGCGACAGGTCCAGCATGATCCGCAGGGCGTTGCATTCGCGGACCAGGGCCTTGCCCGCCGGGGTCAGGCCGTCGCCGGTGTCGGGCGATGACGGAAAGGCGAAGGGCACTCCGTGGCCGTAAGCGGTGGGCCGCGACCAGACAGGACCCAGCGACCGCAGACCCGCCGCGTGCCACAGATGCAGCGCGTCCATGTCGGGAATCGCCTCGGCGCCTTCCATGTGCATGATCGCCGCGATGCGGCCCGCCGCCACGGTGTCGCGCAGGCCGCGCGCCGTCGTCACGATGTCCAGCGTTCCGGTCCGCTCCAGGGCCTTCAGCGCGCTGGCTTGGGCGAAGGCGTGGGGCAGGGCCTCGGCATAGGGGATCTGATCGGGCAGGGGCATCGCGAAGGGTGGGTTTTCCATCAGCGCGACGGCGGCGGCGTCGTTGGGGCCGTGGGGCGCCGGGATCCAGATCGCGAAGAAGCCGCCCACCAGCCCGCCCGCGCGGGCGCGGGGCAGGTCCAGATGGCCGGTGCCGTCGCCCTGGGTCCAGACCTGAGGGCCGGATGCCACCACGCGTTGCAGGAAATCGTTGTGGCCGTCGAATACCGGGATCATCCGCTTCTCCTTGCTTTGTGCCGACCATGCACATCCGGGCGCGGGCGGCAATGGCCGCGCTTGGCGCAGGCCGCGATTCGGCGTTAGGCTGGACCTTGCAAGCCAAGGGAGACGCCAGCCATGCCCGACATCCGCCGCGATTTCAACGGACAGACCGTCATCACCACCTTCGAGGTGACGCCCGGCAGCGCCCATGATGTGCTGGATCTGCTGACCGATGCCTGGGACCAGGTGATCCGCCGCCAGCCGGGCTTCGTGTCGGGGGCGATCCACCTGAACGATGCGCAGACCCGCATCGCCACCTATTCGCAGTGGCGCGACCGCAAGGATTACCAAGCCATGCTGCGCAGCGAGGAGATGCGCCGCCGCAACCGGGAAATCCACGGCATGTGCAAAAGCTTCGAGCCGGTGATGTACGAGGTCCAGGCGGTTTTCGACGACTGATGCTGCATCTGCAAAAAGGCCGTGCAATCGCACCGGGCGACGGCTAACCTTCCGATACGTCAGGCGGGGGACAGCAGGCGATGGCAGGCAGGATCATCACGGTCGCGCAGCAGAAGGGCGGGTCGGGCAAGACGACCCTTGCTGTCAATCTGGCCGTCAGCCTGCATGAACGCGGCCATTCGGTGGCCCTGATCGACACCGATCCGCAGGGCAGCCTGGGCCGCTGGTTCATCGAGCGGATGCAGGCCCAGGGCGAGGACGAGGCGATGGATTTCTCGACCTCGTCGGCCTGGGGGGCCAGCTACGAATCCGAGAAGCTGAAAAAGCGGTTCGATTTCGTCATCATCGACACGCCGCCCAAGATCGACAGCGACCTTCGCCCGGCTTTGCGGGTGGCCGATCTGGTGCTGGTGCCGGTGGCGACCAGCCATGTCGACCTGTGGGCGACCGAGGGCGTTCTGGATCTGGCGCGACGCGAAAAGGCGCCGGTGCTGGTGGTGATGAACCGCGTGCGCCCCAACACCCGCCTCTCGGCCGAGGTCGCGCAGAAGGCCTCGGAACTGGGGGCGGAAGTGGCCGGGACGCAGGTGTCGAACCGGGTGCTTTATGCCGAAACCCTGGGCCAGGGCGTCGGCGCGCTGGAACGCGTCCGCAGCGGCCCCGCGCGGGACGAAATCGCCGCGCTGACGGACGAGGTGCTGGCGGCCATCGGCTAGACCGGCAGGATGGCGGGGCCGTCCGGCGTGTCGACCCGGCGCACGGTGATCCCGAAGGCGCGGCGCAGCATGTCGTCGTGCAGCACCGCATCGGCCGAACCGTCCGCCAGAACCCGCCCGTCCGAGACCAGCACCAGCCGCGTGCAGAACCGCGCCGCCAGCCCCAGGTCGTGGATCGAGGCCAGGACCGTCCGCCCTTCCGCCGCCAGATCGCGGAACAGCCGCAGGCAGGCCAGTTGCTGCGCCGGATCCAGCCCCGCGACGGGTTCGTCGGCGATCAGCAGGGGCGTGTCCTGCGCCAAGGCGCGGGCGATCAGGGCGCGGTTCTGTTCGCCCCCCGACAGGCGCAGGGCGGTGCGCTTGCGGAACGCCTGCAAGCCCATGCGGGCGATGGCCGCGTCGGTGGCGATGCGGTCGATGCCGCTGCGGCCGCCGTCGGGCCAGGGGATGCGGCCCAGGGCCACCAGATCCTCAACGCTGAGCGGCCAGGCGATCTCTCGCGATTGCGGCAGATAGGCGGCGTGGCGGGCGCGCGCGCCGGGCGTCATGGCGGCCAGGCTGGAGGCGCCGGAAAAGGGGATCAGGCCAAGCGCGGCCTCCATCAGCGTGGATTTCCCGGCGCCGTTGGGGCCGATCAGGCCGACGAACTCGGCCCGCTCCAAGACCAGAGAGACGCCGTGCAGCACCGGGCGGTTGCGGCGGGTGACGGACAGGCCGGACAGACGCAGGACCATCAGACGCGGCCCCCGCTGCGGGTTTTCCAGATCAGGTGCAGGAACAGCGGCGCGCCGACGATGGCGGTCAGCACCCCCAGCTTCAGGTCGCGGTCGGGAACGATCAGCCGCACGGCGATGTCGGCCCCCAGCAACAGCGCCGCGCCGCCAAGAGCCGAGGCGGGCAGCAGGGCGGACGGCCGCGCGCCGACCCAGGGGCGCAGGATATGCGGGACGACAAGGCCCACGAAGCCGATGGCCCCCGCCACGGCCGTGGCGGGGCCGACGATCAGCGCCGTGCCCGCGACCAGCCGCCAGCGCAGCGCGGCGGCGGACACGCCCATCGCCTGGGCCGCGGCCTCGCCCAGGGTCAGCGCGTCCAGGGCGCGGCGGGTGGACAGGATCAGCGCGGCGCCAAGGACCATCGGCGGCAGGGCCAGCCAGACATGCAGCATGGACCTGTCGGCCAGCGATCCCATCAGCCAGAAGACGATCTCGTTCGCGGCATAGGGGTTGGGCGACAGGTTCAGCACCAGGGCCGTGCCTGCGCCAGCCAATGCCGAAATGGCGACCCCCGCCAGGATCAGCGTGACCGAGCCTCCGCGCGGCCCAGCCAGCGCCACCAGCAGGCTGACGCCGACCGCCGCCCCCGCGAGCGCGGCCAGGGGCAGGGCCAGGACCGCCGCCATCGACAGCCCAGTCTGGATCGCCAGCACCGCCCCAAGCGCGGCCATGCCCGAGACGCCGATCAGCGCGGGTTCGGCCAGCGGGTTGCGCAGATAGCCTTGCAGGGCGGCGCCGGTCAGGCCCAGCCCGGCGCCCACTGCGACCCCCAGGATCGCGCGGGGCAGGCGGATTTCGCGCATCACGATGGCCAGCGGGCCGTCGCCGCCCAGCACCAGGGCGCGCAGTGAATCCGTCACCGGCAATCCCGCAGGCCCGGTCAGCAGCGAGGCCAGGAACAGCGCGGCCACCAGGCCGGACAGGACGACGAACAGCCCCCTCATCGCAGCGACCGGATGGCCTGGACGATGAAGGGCGTGCCGCAGACCCAGTCGCGGTCGGTCACCTGCCCCTCGGCCGGGGCGATGGCGGACAGGGCGGGGTGGTCCAGGATCGCTTCGCCCCGCGACTGGCCGGGCCATTTCGCGCCGGTGATCAGCCGGTCGGGGCGGGTCATCACCAGCAGTTCCATCGGCAGGGGGGTGGTGGTCGCGATGCCGTAATCGCCCGCCACATTGTCATAGCCCGCCGCATCCAGGATCGTCCCGGCCAGCGTCGCGCGCCCCGAGGTGAAGCCGTTCGCGTAATACAGCGCCGCGCGGCCCCGGCGGTCGGGGCTGCGCGCCTGGGCCAGGTCGGCGTCGAAGCGGTCCAGAAGATCGCGCGCGGCCTGGGGGCGGCCCAGCAGATCGCCCATGCGGAGGATTTCCGCACGGATCGCGTCCAGGCTTTCGGCGGGGGGCAGGGTCTCGACCCGGATGCCCAGGCGGCGCAGCATCGCCACCGTCGCGGTCCCGCTATAGGTGCCGGCGATCACCAGATCGGGCCGCATCAGATAGATTTCCTCGGCCCGGCCGGTGTTCTTCGCATAAGCCGCCGCCCGGTCCGCCATCGGCGACATGCGCGGATCGGACGCCAGGTCGCTGACCGAGATCAGCTGGCCCGGCGCCGCCAGCAGCATCGCCAACTGGTCGCTGCACAGGTTCATCGACACCACGCGCTGCGGCGCCGCCCCCGTTGTCTTGGAGGCGGCGGGCAGGGCGGCGGCGATCAGCGCCGCCGCCGCAAGGATCGCCCTAGAACGACGCACGCAGCCCCGCATAGATCGCCCGGCCCGATGTGCCATAGCCGTTGACCCACTGGTAATCCTCGTCAAGGGCGTTCTCCAACCGCAGATAGGCGGTGGCATTGTCGCGGACGGGATGGCTGACCAGCAGGTCCACGGTGGTGAAATCGTCCATGTCGTTCGGACGGCCCGCGACATGCTGGATCTGGATGCCCGCCGTGGTGCCGGTGGCAAGGACCGTCTCGGCCCCCAGGTTCAGGGTGCGTTCGGGCACCTTGGCCCATTCCGAATCGACCTGATTGTCGATGAAGGTATAGCTGGCGGTCAGCGCATGGCCCGCGCCGAAGGCATAGCGCCCGTCCAGTTCGACGCCCCGGCGGCGGGCGGTGCCGTCCTTCTGGACGTAGCAGCCCGGCCATCCGTCCGGTGCCTGCGCCGATGCACAGTTGGTCGAAAGCTGATCCCAGCCGATCAGGTTGTTCGCCCGCAGCCAGAAGGCGGTCGCGCGCAGATGGCTGTCGCCCCATTGTTTTTCCACGCCCACCTCATGGGTGCGGCTTTCCTCGCGTTCCAGCGAGGCGTTGCCAAAGGGGCCGAACAGTTCGTAAAGCGAAGGCGCCCGGAAGCCGTTGCCCAGGGCGGCGCGGAACAGCAGGTCGTCGGCCGCGCGCCAGACCGCCGTCACCCGGCCCGAGGTGAAGCCGCCGAAGCGCGAATGATCGTCGCGCCGAACCGATGTCGTCACGTCGATCCGGTCGCCAAGCGCCGTGGTCGTTTCCACGAAGACGCCGTTCAGGCGGGCATCGCCATTGCCTTTGGCTTCCTCTTTTTCCGTATCGGCGCCGAACACGGCGCGCACGCCTCCGCCCAGGTCGGTCGCGCCCTGCCAAGACAGTTTCGTGCGCGTGCCCACAAAGGGCGTGACTGTGCCGTTAGACCAGCTTTGCCGGTCGATGCGGTAACGCGTCAGGGCGATCTCGTGATCGACGGCGCCGGTCTGGAACTGCGCGAAGCCGCGCAGGCCATAGCTTTCGCGGTCGTTGTAGTCGTCGCCCGGCGTCCCCGTCACATCGCCGCCGAAATCGTCGAAATCGCCAGTGCTGTCTTCCCAGAAGCCATTGAAGCCGATGGTGGCGCCGCTTTCCAGCGCATAGGCGGAATAGAAGGACAGGCGCGTCGCCTCGTACCCGTCATCCTCGAAATTGCCGTCCCGTTCGTCGCGCGCGGAAAAGCCGTCGCTGCGGATATGGCTGACCTGGAAGGCCAGGTCGGCATCGGCGCGGCGCAAGGTTGCGCCATAGCTGGCGGTCAGGGTGTCGAAGCTGCCCGCCTCGATCCCGAAATGGTGGTGCAACCCGTCTTCGGCCGGGCGCAGGGATTGCAGCGACAGCACCCCCGCCACCGCGCGCGAGCCGTACAGCGCCGATTGCGCGCCGCGCAGCAGTTCGGCCCGGTTCACGGACTGGCCGATCATTCCGCCGATGTCATAAGAAGGCTGGCCCGCGGCCGGATCCGACACCTCGATGCCGTCGATCACGACGGGCAGGTATTGCGCCGGGGCGCCGCGAAGGATCAGCGATCCCGTGGTGCCCAGCGGTCCCGACTGGCGCAGCGTCACGCCCGGCAGGCGCGACAGGCTGCGGGCCAGGGGCTGGCCCGCGCGATCTGCCAGGTCATCGGCGCCCAGCACGGAAACGGAACTGCCCGACCGGGCCAGATCGGTGGCCTCGCGGTTGGCCGTCAGGGTGATGTCGTCCAGGACGATGGCGCCGGGGGCCGCGTCCTGCGCGGCGGCAGGCAGCGCCGTGGTCAGGGCCAGGGCGGCAAGCAGGGTAATGGGCAGGGTCGGGAAAATGGGTCTTGTGGTCACGAATGACATCCTTCCAGGAACCCCGGCCAGGACCGGGGCGCGATGCGGTTCGTCCGAAAGGGATTGGACCTGTCGGACAGCGACACCACCACGACGGAAGTTTCCGTTTCCGGCGCGCCCCTCGCACGCCGTCAGGGTGATCGCGTTCGGCAGGTCTCCTGACTTGCGGGTCACGGCTTGGCCGGGCCTTCCCGGTCCTGGGGGACCAGTGGCGTTGTCCGGCCCGGCTCTCCGCTGACAGTTGCGGGGGCAGTCGCGGAATTTCACCGCGTTCCCTTTTAACCGGGTTTGGAACCCGGAACCGAGGCATCGCCGCCATAGCCCAGGGACGGGCGCGCAGGCAAGCGCAATCAGCCCAGCGAGGCCACCCAGTCGGGCACCGTGCGGCTGGCCGGCCCGGTGATCCGCCGATGGAAATCGCGGGCGTTGGCGCTGTCGTCCAGGTTCAGTTCCACGCATTCGACGCCGCCGCGCCGAGCAGCCTGGGCAAACCCCGCCGCCGGATAGACATTGCCCGAGGTGCCGATGGCCGCGAACAGATCGGCGCTTTCCAGCGCGTCCCAGATGCGTTCCATGTGATAGGGCATTTCGCCGAACCAGACGATATCCGGGCGCGTGGAAGGGCGGGCGCAGGCGGGGCAGGGGTCGTCGGGGGACATGACCGGCGGCGCGGGCCAGCGATGCCCGCAGGCCGCGCACAGCGCGCCGGTCAGGCTGCCGTGCATGTGGATCACGTCCGGGCTGCCCGCGCGTTCGTGCAGGTCGTCGACATTCTGCGTGACCAGCGTCAGGTCATGCCGCCGCGCCAGGTCGGCCAGCGCCAGATGCGCGGCATTCGGCCGCGCCCCGGCGGCGGCCGCGCGCCGCATGTTGTAGAAGCGGTGGACCAGTTCGGGATCGGCGGCAAAGCCCTCGGGCGTCGCCACGTCCTCGACCCGGTGGTTTTCCCACAGGCCGTCGCTGGCGCGGAAGGTGGCAAGCCCGCTTTCGGCGGAAATGCCCGCGCCGGTCAGGACGGTGATGCGCACGGGCTTAGCGGCAGTAAGCCTCGGCCTGGGATGCGAACCGCTTGTAGCGCGCCCAGAAGGCGTTGTCCGCGTTGGATTTCGACATCCGAACTTCTTGCGCCTCGTGCGGGTCGCGGAAGAAGGACGCGGCGCGGCGCTGATCGGACCGCGACAGGGTCTGGTTCGCGACCTGCTGGATGCAGCCGCACAAGGGCGCATTGCCGCGCGCGCGGTCGGACCGGACGCAGGCGCTGTCGATCGGGCCGGCCATGGCCAGGGGCGCGGTCATCATGATGGCCGCGGCCGCAATGACTATGCGGTTGAGCATGAACTGTCTCCTCGGTTGCCTTGTCTGCGATGGCGGGCGCCGGTTGTCCCGGTCTGCGTGCCCATCCGGCTGCAACGGTATCAGAAAGGGTCCGCCCGCTCAATCAGGCGCTGTGCCGCAGGGCTTCGCCTGCGGCGTCAAGGCGTTGCGCTGGTCAGGCGGGGCTGACCTCGTATCCGGCGTCGCGAATCGCCTGGGCGGCGCGGCCTGCGTCCAGGCCGTCCACCGCGACGGTCTTCTGCGCCAGGTCGACCGTGGCACGTCCGCCCGCTTGGGCGATGGCGGCCTCGATGGCAGCCTTGCAATGGCCGCAGGTCATGTCGGGAACGGTGAAGGTCATGGCAATCCTTTCGGGGGTTTGACAAGCTTGCGCCAGCATGATCCTGCATGACGGCGACGGCAAGACGGGGGATGCGATGATCGAGGCCATCGGACTGGATGCCGACGACACCCTGTGGGAAAACGAGACGTTTTTCCGCGTGACCGAGGGCGAATTCGTCGCCCTGCTGGGCGATCATGCCGAAGGCGCCGACATCGCCAGCCGGTTGCTGGACGTGGAACGCGCGAACCTGGCCCGCTATGGTTTCGGCATCAAGGGCTTCATGCTGTCGATGGTCCAGACTGCCATCGAACTGACCGACGGGCGCATCGACGGCCGCGCCATCGGCCGGATCCTGGAACTGGGGCAGGAGATGCTGGCCCATCCGGTCGATCTGCTGCCGGGGGTGCCGGAGGCGCTTGATGCGCTGACGGGGCGCCGGCTGATCCTGATCACCAAGGGCGACCTGATCGACCAGGAACGCAAGATCGCCGCATCCGGGCTGGCAGACCGCTTCGACGCCGTCGAGATCATTGCCGACAAGTCGCCCGAATCCTATGCCCGTGTGCTGTTTCGCGCAGGCGTCGCACCAGACCGTTTTCTGATGGCCGGAAATTCGATGAAAAGCGACGTGCTGCCGGTCGTCGAACTGGGCGGTCACGGCGTCTTCATCCCGCATGACCTGACCTGGGTCGTCGAACATGCCGAGGCGCCCGACCATCCCCGTGCCCATCGGCTGAAGACCATCGCCGACCTGCCCGCCCTGATCGACCGGCTGGAATCCCGCCATGCATAACCTGCGCGCCGCCCTGCTGATGGTCCTGGCCATGGCCGCCTTTGCCGCCGAGGACGCGTTGCTGAAGGCCCTGTCCGGCAGCATCCCCACCGGGCAGCTGCTGGCCGTGATCGGCTTTGCAGGAATGGTCGTCTTCGGCATCTGGATCGCCGTCGGACCCGAGGGGCTGCGCCTGCGCACCCTGCTGCGCCCGCAGGTGGTCATCCGCAACCTGTGCGAGGGGGTCTGCGCGGTGACCTTCGTCACCGCGTTGGCGACCGGGGATCTGTCCATCGCCTCGGCCATCCTGCAAGCCCAGCCGCTGCTGATGACGTTGGGCGCGGCACTGTTTCTGGGCGAACAGGTGGGCTGGCGCCGCTGGCTGTCCATCGCCGTGGGCTTTGCGGGCGTGCTGTTGATCGTCAAGCCCGGCACCGCGTCCTTCGAGGTCAGCTCGATCTTCGCCGTCATCGCGGTGATGACGCTGGCCGTGCGCGACCTGATCACCCGCCGCCTGCCGCCCGAAGTCGGATCGGGCCTGCTGTCCGCCGGGGCCTTCGGGTCGATGGGTGCCGCCGGATTGGTGCTGCTGATCCTGGGCGGGCAATCGGCGGTGGTGCCGACGCCGGGGCAGGGGGCGCTGATGGCCGCGACGCTGTGCTTTGGCCTGCTGGGATACATCACCATGGTGATCGCCACCCGCATCGCGGAAATCGCCGTGATCGCGCCCTTCCGCTATTCCCGGCTGCTGTTCGCGCTGCTGCTGGCGGTCGGCGTTTTCCGCGAACGTCCCGACGCGCTGACCCTGACCGGGGCCGCGCTGATCGCCGGGGCGGGCATCTACTCCATGTGGCGCGAGGCGCGGCTGCGCCGGGCGCATCTGGCCGCGCTGTAACGCTGCAAAATCCCCTTCCCGCAGGGCCAAAGCCCTTGTATAGCCCGGCCATGACCGAGCTTTCCCTGATCCGCAATTTCTCGATCGTGGCCCATATCGACCACGGCAAATCCACCCTGGCCGACCGGCTGATCCAGTCGACGGGCACTGTCGCCGACCGCGACATGAAGGCCCAGATGCTGGACAGCATGGATATCGAACGCGAACGCGGCATCACCATCAAGGCCAACACCGTCCGCATCGTCTATCCGGCGAAGGACGGCCAGACCTATATCCTGAACCTGATCGACACGCCGGGCCATGTCGACTTCGCCTACGAGGTCAGCCGGTCCATGCGCGCCGTCGAGGGATCGCTGCTGGTCGTGGACGCGTCCCAGGGGGTCGAGGCGCAGACGCTGGCCAATGTCTATCAGGCCATCGACGCGGGCCACGAGATCGTGCCGGTCTTGAACAAGATCGACCTGCCGGCGGCGGAACCTGAACGCGTCAAGGAAAACATCGAGGAAGTGATCGGCATCGACGCATCCGACGCGATCCCGATTTCCGCCAAGACCGGCCTGGGCATCCCCGACGTGCTGGAAGCCATCGTCACCCGCCTTCCCGCCCCCAAGGGCGACCGCGACGCTCCGCTGAAGGCGATGCTGGTGGACAGCTGGTATGACGCCTATCTGGGCGTGGTGGTGATGATCCGCGTCATGGACGGCGTGATCCGCAAGGGCGACCGCGTGAAGATGATGCAGACCGGCGCGGTTTACGGCATCGACAAGCTGGCCGTGCTGACCCCGCAGATGGTGGACATCCCGGAACTGGGACCGGGCGAGATCGGCGTCTTCACCGCCTCGATCAAGCAGGTCCGCGACACCCGCGTGGGCGACACCATCACCCATGAGCGCAAGGGCGCCGACGTGGCCCTGCCCGGCTTCAAGCCCGCCCAGCCGGTGGTCTTCTGCGGGCTGTTCCCCGTCGACGCCAACGATTTCGAGGCCCTGCGCGACGCCATCGAGAAGCTGGCGCTCAACGACGCGTCCTTCAGCTATGAGATGGAAACCTCGGCCGCGCTTGGCTTCGGCTTCCGCTGCGGTTTCCTGGGGCTGCTGCACCTGGAGGTCGTGCGCGACCGGCTGGAACGCGAATACGACCTGGATCTGATCACCACCGCGCCGTCGGTGGTCTTCAAGCTGCACATGCGCGACGGAGAGGTCCGCGACCTGCACAACCCCGCCGACATGCCCGACCTGACCCATGTCGACCATATCGAGGAGCCGCGCATCAAGGCCACGATCATGGTCCCCGACGAATACCTGGGCGACGTGCTGAAGCTGTGCCAGGACCGCCGCGGCATCCAGCTGGACCTGACCTATGCGGGCAGCCGGGCGATGGTGGTCTATGACCTGCCGCTGGCCGAGGTGGTGTTCGACTTCTATGACCGCCTGAAATCCGTGACCAAGGGCTATGCCAGCTTCGATTACCAGATCAGCGAATACCGCGAGGATTTCCTCGTCAAGATGTCGATCCTGGTCAACGACGAGCCCGTGGACGCCCTGTCCATCATGGTCCACCGCGACCGCGCCGAGGCGCGCGGCCGGGTGATGGTGGAAAAGCTCAAGGAACTGATCCCCCGGCACATGTTCAAGATCCCGATCCAGGCGGCGATCGGCGCCCGCGTCATCGCGCGCGAAACGCTGAGCGCCATGCGCAAGGACGTGACGGCGAAGTGTTACGGCGGGGACGCGACGCGGAAGAAGAAGCTGCTGGAGAAGCAGAAGGCCGGCAAGAAGAAGATGCGCCAGTTCGGCAAGGTGGAGATCCCGCAGACGGCGTTCATTCAGGCGTTGAAGATGGATGGGTAGTGTCGATGATTTGGATAGTAAATGAAATTTAATCTATACAGACTGTCTTTGACAGAGCCATCAACTAAGGCGCTTTTTGATGAGCCTTTTGAAGGCGACAGAAAAGGATTCTTGCGTGATATATTTTCTCACGATTTTGATTTTGTTGGGTGGGGCGGGGTTGTACTAAAATACATTCATCTAGCTACAGAAAATGACGCTATCTTTGGGTCGGTTTGTAGATGGCGTTCTGAGATAGGACAGGCTAACCCTGCTGACCCCTTTGCGGAAAGTGAGCAAGGTGCGTGGCATCACTCATCGTTTCTGATTAATTTGGCTAATGACGAGCAGGTTATTGCCGTCGGGGATGTGGCGAAAGTTGGAAAGCCTCATACGCAAGTTGAGTATTTAGTTCGCCACCTAAATACGAAATATTCCGGGCACCCTTTTAAGATAGATTATTTTAATGTTTCCAGAGAAGAATCTTTTAAAAAGGCTATTGAAGCATATCCGGGCAAAGTAACATTAATAAAGTTTGATGTTGTTGCCCAAATCCAATTAATGGTGAAGCTGCGACAAAAAAGGCATTGAAGAAACTTAGAGAGCAAACCAATGCGGACAGGGTGAAGGGGGCGCTCCAAAGCGATGAAGGATTAAACGTCAACAACCCTCGCATTTTGGGAATTGCAGAATATGCAAATTCTGGAGCGGGTGATATCATAGCAAAAGGCGGGGAGGATCTTATTTATGACTCCTGTCAGCGTGGTGTTGTTATTGAAGGAGATGACAGACTTTTACCAGTGAAAGAGCCTCCTGCCGGTTTTAGTGATTTTGTTCGAAGGATGCTGAGAAGATGAGAGTGGTCCAGATAGTTGTGTTGATAGCTCTAGCTACCTTCCTTGCATGTTTATCAGTTTGTCGTCCTGAAGTTCTCTCTCGAAACAGTTTCTTAGATGGCTTTGTGAATCATGAATACGTAAATATAATTTCTGTTATGGTCACTGTTAACTTGGTCACAATAATACAGATATTTTTAGAATATTCTAGGATAGAACGAAGGTTTAAGATAAAAGTTTTTAGTGATGCACGTCGCAAGCTATCTATCAGTGCTTTGATGCTGATAGGGTGCATAGTTGCATCTTTCTTTATTGCTATATTCAGAAGTTCGATAGAAAATTCACTTATGAGTAACGCCATTCGCTCAGGCCTTCATTCATCTGCGCTGCTCACAATATTGGTGTGTGTGCTGGTAATGTATGATTTGATACGCGTGGTTTACGTCCTTGCAAACGAAGAGCCTGTCGATGGACCATCTGACTGATTATAGCCAGCAAGCGTACTAGGGGGGGGTTCTACCCCACCACTCCCACGCGCCGCCCGTCCTAAACGCTGGGGTAAACCCCACCCTACGTCTCACAATCCGCTGCGGTTGGCCCGTCGCCGGGCCATGGTGGGGTGAAACCCCACCCTACGGGGCGCCAATGCGGCTTGCCCAATCATCCGGCCTACCGCCATGTCTCGGTGAAACGATGAATACGGCCAATCCTCGGGCCGCGTGACCAACCCATGCTTCACCGGGTTGAACCAACAATACCGCATATGCGTCGCATGATCTTCGTCATTGCGAATGTGATGCTCCCAAAACCGCCGCTGCCAAACGCCGGAATCCCCCTTCGCCACCTTGGATGCCGACCGTAGGGTGGGGTTCCACCCCACCGTCTCCCTCACCGCCCGCGAGAACCGCGCCTTGATCGCACCCCATTGGACGCCGTAATCGCAATCCCCCTCGGGCAAGCGCCAGACGCAATGCAGGTGATCCGGCAAGACCACCCAAGCCTCGATCCCGAAAGGCCGTTCCGCCCGCGTCACCCTCACCGCGTCGCGCAAATCTTCGATCTGCTCCACCAGCAGCCGACTGCCACGCTGCGCCAAGGCAACGGTGAAGAAGATCGGTACGCCCGGCAGGCGAGGGCGAAGATAGCGCGACATGCCCCTCCTCGCGCAACCGGGTTAACAAAACGTGGGGTGCATCCCCGCTATCTGATCCCGATCAAGGCGCATCCGCCCGAATCGTGCCATCCTTCACCCGAACCAAATTCGGAGATCACGATGGCCCGTCTTTTCATGCTCTTGTTGTCGATCGTCATGACCTCGCTGGCGGGGATCGGCGTGGTGGCCGTGCTGGCGATGGGGTTCTATGACTGGAAGTCCATCCTGATCGCCGCCGCCATCGGCGCGGCACTTGCGGTGCCCGCGACCTGGCTGGTGGCGCGGCAGCTTGCCTGACGCCGCTATCGGCGGCGGCCCGGAAACCACATCGCGAACCATGCGTCCGTCCACGCGCGTTGCCAGTCCTGCAACATCCGGGTCTGGGTCTTGCTGGTTTCGGCCATGATCTGGCCTCGGGCGGTGGCGGCCGCGCTGTTGGCTGCCGACAGCCATGCGCTCATCCAGGGGTTTTTCATCTCGCTCTCCGTTGAAGGCCGGCAGGGGGCGCGGCCGGTTGCCGTCAGTCCCGGAAGGGAACGATCCGCTGGCAGTAATTGCCGACCGCCATCGCGACCGGGATCGAGCCGTCGCGCGGCCCGCCACCGAATTGCGACAGGCCCGCCCCCTCGGCCTGCTGCGCGGGATCCAGGGTGAAGACGATCCCCTGGCCCGCCCGGCGCGGCTTGGGCGAGGCGCGCCACAGCCGCGTCTTGCCAGGCAGATCCAGAACGCGCTGCGCGAAATCGCCCGCCGCGCACCAATAGTCGGTGTCCCCGCGCCGAACCTCGTGGATGACCGTGATCTCGGCCGGCCCGGTCCGCACCGCCGTCATGCCGTTCTGCGCGGTGAAGGCCGCGGCCGGCAACGGCAGAAGCATCGCAAGGATCGTCAAGCGCATCGCATTCTCCTTCGGAACCGCCGTCGCCGCCTGTTCGTTTCACCGGAACCTGTCCATCGGAGCACGATCATGCATCTTCGACTGTTCCTGATCCATATCTGGGTCGCCTCGATTGCCGGGGCGGTGGTGATCGCGGGCCTGGCAATGGGCTATGTCGGCGTCGCGACCTTCGTCTGGGGGGCGGTTATCGGCCTGGCCCTGGGCATTCCCGCCGCGTTGCTGAACTGGGTCTATCTGCGCCCGAACCGCTCGCAACAGATCGGCTGGACCTGGCCCATCGCCAACCGGATCCGCTCGGCCGCAAGGCAGCATCCGTCGACCCGCTAAGCGCAGCGATCGAAGGCGGCCCCGAAAGGCCGCCTTCGATCCGTTCTACATCGCCTCGGCGCTTTCCTGCTGGATCACCTGGCCGGCGGTCGACACATCGCGCCCCAAGCCTTGCGCCGTTTGGCATCCGGCCAGAGTCATCATCGCAAGAATGGCGCCAAGGCCAAGAAAGGTCTTCTGCATCCGTCCACACTCCTTTGCATGATCTGCGACCGAACGCGTTGTCTGGCAGCGGGTTCCAGGGCTTAGAACGCCACACCCGACCACAGCGCTACGTTGGCATAGGGCGTGAACTCTCCGGTCCGTACGACCGCGCGGGCGCCGCAGGTCAGGGCCTTGAAGTCCGGATGCGGGACGATGTCGGCCTTGCCCAGGGCGCGAAAGCGCAGGGCCTGGACCAGATCCGCCGATGCCTCGGAAGCCCAGGCGGACCGTTCGACCACCAGTTCGGCCAACACCGCGTCCAGCACATCGAAGAAGCCTGGCACCCCGCGCGTCACGGCCAGATCAATGCAGCGCACCCCCGGCGGGACGGGCAGCCCGGCATCGCCGATCACCAGCAGGTCGCCATGGCCCATCGCGGCGATCAGGCCCGACAGTTCGGAATGCAGCAAGGCGGTGCGCTTCATGGTTCTAGCCCTCGGGCAGAGTTTCGGACAGATAGCGGATCATGTTGCCGCCCATGACCTTGGCGATCTGCGCCTCGGACAGGCCTTGGTCCAGCAGCGCCTGGGTCAGCGCCGCCAGATGCGCCGCGTCGAAGGGCACCCCGACCGACCCGTCATAGTCCGACCCCAGCGACACATGATCCTCGCCCACCAGGGCGATGGCGGCGACGATGCTTTCCGCGATATGCGCGGGGGTTCCGCCGCAGACCACATCGGACCAGAAGCCGATGCCGATCACGCCGCCCTTGGACGCGGTCTGGCGGACCAGTTCGTCGTCCAGGTTGCGGTGGCTGCCGCAATGGCCGCGAATGCCGGTATGGGACAGGACCGGCCGCGCATCCGGGATCGCCAGCACGTCCTGCACCATCAGCGGCGAGGCATGGGCCAGGTCGATCACCATGCCGCGTTCGATCATGCCTTCGACCACCTGCCGTCCGAAATCCGAAAGCCCCGCACCGGTGCCGCCTTCGCCATGCAGGCTGCCGCCCAATTCGTTGTCGAAGAAATGCGTCAGCCCCATCAACCGAAATCCGGCGTCATAGAGCACGTCCAGGTTGCCGATCTCGCCTTCCAGCGGATGCCCGCCCTCTGACCCCAGCACCGCGCCCAGCACCCGCTGCCCGCCCGCCCGCGCGTCAAGAACGGCTTGCAGGTCGGCCCGCGTGCGGATCAGGCGCAGCCGGTCGGGCGCGGCCTCGGCGGCGCGGGCGAGGGCCTCGGCCTGCACAAGCGCGCGCTCGCGCAGGGAAAACCACGACCGGACCGGGCGCAATTGCCCGATGAACAGCGGCGTGATGTTGTCAGGGGCATCGGTGCTGTTCTGGTCATAGTTCTGGCCGCGAGGGCTTTTCGTAACCGTGGTGAAAACCTGCACCGCGACATTGCCGTCCAGCAGGCGCGGCACGTCGGTATGGCCCCGGTCGGCGCGGTCCAGGATGTCGCGGTCCCACAGCAGCGCGTCGGAATGCCAGTCGCCGATCACCAGCCGATCATGCAAAGCCCGAGCCTCGGCGCTGACGGGCCAGCCCTCGGCCGGCATCCGCAGCGGGTTCAGGCCGCGCTCGACATAGCCCGGCGCAAAGACGAGGAAAGCCGCCGCCGCCAGCACGACCAGCACCGCCACCGCTGCAAATATCCGTTTCAGCATCGCCACCATCTTCTGTGCAAAAATATCCGCGGGGGAATCCGCGCAGCGGATGGGGGCGGCAGCCCCCCTTAGGCCTCCAAGGCCTCAAGCTCGTCGATGAAGCCCTCGATCATAGCCAGCCCCTTGTCCCAGAACTTTGGGTCCGACGCATCCAGCCCGAAAGGCGCCAGCAGATCCTTGTGATGCTTCGATCCGCCCGCCGCCAGCAGGTCGAAATATTTCGCCTGGAAATCCGGCAGCCCGCCCTCATAGGCCGCATAAAGCGCGTTCACCAGCCCGTCGCCGAAGGCATAGGCATAGACGTAGAAGGGCGAATGCACGAAATGCGGGACATAGGTCCAGAAGGTCTCGTAACCCGGCATGAACTCGAAAATCGGGCCAAGGCTTTCGGCCTGCACCGACATCCACAGCGCGTTGATGTCGTCGGGGGTCAACTCGCCCTCGGCGCGGGCCGCGTGCAGCTTGCATTCGAAATCATAGAAGGCGATCTGGCGGACGACCGTGTTGATCATGTCCTCGACCTTGCCCGCCAGCAGGGCCTTTTTCTGCGCCGGATCGGTGGTCCTGGCCAGCAGCGCGCGGAAGGTCAGCATCTCGCCAAACACGGATGCGGTTTCGGCCAGGGTCAGCGGGGTGGATGCCAGCAGTTCCCCCTGGCCTGCGGCCAGCCGCTGATGGACGCCGTGGCCCAGTTCGTGCGCCAGGGTCATCACGTCGCGCGGCTTGCCCAGATAGTTCAGCATCACATAGGGATGCACGGTGGTCACGGTCGGATGGGCAAAGGCCCCAGGCGCCTTGCCCGGCGTCACGGCGGCGTCGATCCAGCCCTTGTCGAAGAACGGCCGCGCCAGATCCGCCAGCCGGGGCGAGAAGCCCGCATAGGCGTCCAGCACCGTTGCCCGTGCCTCGTCCCAGGCCACCACCCGGTCCGAGGCGGTAGGCAGGGGGGCGTTGCGGTCCCAGACCTGCAACCTGTCCAGCCCCAGCCATTTCGCCTTCAGCGCGTAATAGCGATGCGACAGGCGCGGATAGGCGGCGGTGACGGCGTTCTTCAGCGCCTCGACCACCTCGGGTTCGACATGGTTGGCCAGATGGCGGCCGTATTGCGGGGTGGGCATCTTGCGCCACTTGTCCTCGATGGCCTTTTCCTTGGCCAGCGTGTTGTGGATGCGGGCGAACAGCTTGACGTTTCTGCCAAAGACCGCTGCCAGGGCGCGGGCCGCGGCCTCGCGGCGCCCACGATCATGGTCGGTCAGCAGGTTCAGCGTGGCCTCCAGGCCCAGCGTCTCGCCCTCCACGTCGAATTCCAGGGCGGCGGTGGTCTCGTCGAACAGCCGGTTCCAGGCGGCGGCGCCCACGACCGAGGTGTCGTGCAGGAACTGCTCCAGTTCGTCCGACAACTGGTGCGGGCGCATGGCGCGCATCCGGTCGAAGACGGGCTTGTAGCGGGCCGGACCATCGGCGGCGGCGAACACCGCCTCATAGGTCTGGTCCGGGATGCGGTTGAATTCCAGGCTGAAGAAGACCAGCGGCGTGGTGATGTCGGTGATCCGGCCTTGCAGGTCGCCCATCTGCTTGGCGCGCGCCGGGTCCAGCGTGTTCTGGTAATAGCGCAGCCCGACATAGGACATGATCCGCCCTGCGGTGATGTCGATGCGCTGATAGGCCTCGATGCAGGCCAGCATCTCGGGCGCGGTCAGGTCGGCCAGCTTGCCCTGATAGCGGGCGGCGAAATCGCGCGCCTCGGTTTCCAGCAGGGCGATGTCCGCGGTCAGTTCCGCCGACTCCGGTGCCGGATACAGGTCGGTCAGATCCCATGCGGGAAGGTTGCCAAGGTCGCTGCCCGTCACCTGTTCGCGGGCTTCGAAGGTCGGTTGTCCTGCCATCGGGGATCCTTTCGTGGTGGCACCCAGATGTAAACCACCGGGGGCAGGGCGCAAGGCTGCGCGGCCCTACAGCGTCACAAAAGCGGGCGCATGGCGGATGGCGCTGCCCTTGGGCAGGGTGCCGATCATCTGCATCGCCAGCCCGGCATAGGGCGAGGCCAACTCGGCAGGCTTGAAGCCCAGCGGCCCGTAATAGCCCGGCGCGCCGACCACCACGACCGAGGCCGCGCCGGCCCAGGACACGGCCTGATGGACCAGGGCCGCGCCGATGCCCCGGCCCTGCACCTTGGGCGTGACCGCCACGGGCGCCAGCGCAAAGGCCGGTGCCTCGGCCTCCAGCGGCGACAGGGCGGCATGGCCCAGGATCGTGCCCGCCGCCTCGGCCACCAGCGACAGGGACAGGTCGCCGTCCTCGCGCAGCTTGCGCACCAGCCGCGCCTCGTCGTCGCCGCCGAAGGCCGCGCGCAGCAGCGCGTCGATGGCGTCCAGATCGTGCCGGGTCTCTCGGCGGATCGCCGGGATCACGTCGTGGCGGTGAAAGTCGCGGCCGATGTCCGCGCCTTCGCGGCCCCATTCGCTGGCCTCGGTGCGCTGCCCATGGGCGGCGAAGGCGTCGGCATCGACGAACAGTTCCGACAGATGCCAGACCATCGGATCCTCGTCCTGCCACAGGTCGAAATGCAGGCAGCCCGGTTCCTCGCGGCTCAGCCGGATGTGATCGGGCAGCAGCGACAGCGCCGCCATCATCTGCGCGGCGTCCCGGCAGATCAGCCGCCCGGTCAGCCCGAACAGCGGCGTCTTCATCGCCACCGGCGCGCCTAAGGTGTCGTGATGGTGGCGGGGCGAATGATGGTGGCCGCAGGCGCAAGAGGTCATGGATGGTCCTTCAGACGGTCGATCAGCGCCATCGCGGCAGCCGGGTTGCGGGCCTTTTCGCCCGAGATGACGTACAGATACAGGTCGCCGTTCTTGCCCGCCTGCCGCGCCATGTCGGCCCAGCGGTCTAGGTCGGCACCGGCATAGCCGTTGGCGCGGTCGGTCGTGCCCATCAGCCGCCAATAGCCGAAATCGGCTGTGTCGGCGGCAATCTCGGGAAACTTGCTGTCCAAGGCGCGGACCAAAGCCACGCCGCGGTCGCGGCACAGGGCGGCGGCTTCTTCGGTGGCAAAGCTGTCATGGCGCGCCTCGACCGCATGGCGCAGGGGAATGCCGTCATGGCTGCCGGGCAACAGCGCCAGGAAAGCCGCGAAATCCTCGCGGTCGAACGTCTTCGTCTCGGCCAGCTGCCAGTTCAGCGGCCCCAGCTTGGCCCCCAGCCGGGTGATCCCCGAATCCAGGAACCGCGCCACGCTGTCGCCCGCCTCGGCCAGAGCCTTGCGGTTCGTGGCAAAGCGCGGCCCCTTCAGCGCGAAGACGAAATCCTCGGGCGTTTCGTCATGCCATTTCTGGAAGCTCTCGGGCTTCTGGCTGCCGTAATAGGTCGCGTTGATCTCGATCGAGGTCAGGCGGTGGCTGGCATATTCCAGTTCCCGCCGCTGCGGCAGGTCGTCGGGATAGAAGGCGCCGCCGCGCCAGGGCGCGAAGGTCCAACCGCCGATGCCGATGCGGATCATATGCGCCTCCCGATTCTGCCGCCCCATCCTGCAACAAAAAAGCCGACCCGCAAGGGGGTCGACCCAAGGATCATTCCCACTCTATTGTCTATTCATCGCATAAGCCATTGAAAATATGGCCCGAATTTTCCCGTTGGATCAAGCAATCCCGTCGTAGATACCGTCATAAATTTATCCTTTTGATTCTAAAAGGAAAACCATAAAACAAATTTTTTCTGAGATTTCGCCGTCTATCGGGAGCAATTGGACGACTCTCGAGTTGTGGTGTCGAAATTAGGCCGTACCGTTTTTCCCCACACATACCGTCACTAGAGCGCCGCTACGGAAGTGCGCGGCGCTGAGTATCCACGGCGATGCGCCAGCCCCGATTTATATAGCCTTTGCTCTCACTGGAGAGGCGTTTCCGCACCCCTTCTTTGCGCTCAAAGTCGATCGCTATCAGCCCGTCACCGACCTCCCGTAGAGGGGCATGCTGTTGGGCGGCCGCGAAGCGCGCGAGCAAGCTATCATCAGTCAACAGGTTTTCACCTCCGGAGATAGCCGTCGCAAGGATCATCATATCGTTTACGGAATTGCGGAAATTGGCTTTCACGTTGTTGTGCTGGACGAAATCCCACAGAAGCTGAATGCCGATCTCCGCCGTTTGCGGGACCAGCGGGACGCATTCTCGGATATGTTCACACAGATATGCGAAACGCGGCCGCAGCTTCTTCTGCAGCGGCTTTTCCAGAGACGACAGAATGTGCCCAAACGCAGGTACATTGCGGTCATTGATGATCGCCGCCGTGGCTCTACTATTGAATTCAATGAGTTGTGGGTAATCAGCTCCGAAGTCGAGAACCAGCCTTTGGACCGCGCCACCCTTCCAATTCGCGGGCGAGATTGACGGGGCGCCAAAATGCCGGCCGGCCTGGTATTTGATGTAATAACGGAAACGGGTTGTCGAATTTGGGTCATAAACCTCCAGAAATTCGTGGGCTGCAACGGACGAAATGCGTGCGCTACTCACTGCAATTCCCCGACCCTTATAAGCATACGACAGAATTTGGGTATCAATCATCATCGTCAGGCACGTCCATCCTTCAGACTCTTCGCACCTTCTTCGAGAAACCCCGATAGAAATTTCTCCATTTCTTCAATGAAATCCTCCGGCTTCTCTTCGCGGACCCGGTCCGTACGTTCAAGGAAACCTGACAGCAGGCCCTTTATCTCATCCGAGAAGCTCTCTAGTCGCCTAAGCATCTCCAACCCGCTTTGCGCATAGCCGAGAAACTCGGCGTTTCGTTCCACGATCTCAGCCAGCATCTCGTTGTTGATGCGTTCGCTTGGCGCGAGAAATTCCCCGTCGACCCAGTCAACGTATAGCGAGGCGTTCTTGGCCCGGTTCGACGTATCGTGAAATTCGCTCTGGGTTTGCCTAAACGCCTCCATAGCAGCCTCCCAGTCACCACGGGCTTTCGCATCTGTTTCTGCGGCAGAGCTCTTCAGCATGTACGCGTTGGATCTGTTCTTGGCAGTATGACGCCTGAAGGCGGCGAGCACCTTCTTCTCATGGACTTCGAACCCAAGAACCAGACTGACCGCCCAGGCGCCGAGGCTGTTGACCTTCGAGCATTCCTCGAGGGAGATCTGGTGGAGGCAAAGGGCACGTGCTACTGCGCCAGCTTTCGCCAGAAGCTCCGCCTCGCAAAAAAGCCGCTCCGCAGGACCTTTCCGCCATGCCCGACGAAGCGCTCCAGCGGCGAGCCTTCGCCCAGCGCCTGCCCAAGCCGGTGCGGGTCTGTCAGCGTGGCGGCAAGGGGACCGACCGCTACCATGGAGGCGTCGGGATGCGCGCTGCGCCGCGCGCCGGGTGCATCAAGTAGAAACCGGTTGAGCAGGCCGAAGCCGGGATAGGTGCCGGAGGTGGCCGGATCGAAGAGCGGCCATTGGCGGCGCAGATCCTCGTCCATCCGCGCACCATTCAGCGTTTCCTCATAGGGCGAGCGGTCCCATGAGGCATAACCCATTAGGGTCCCTGCAGACCCGACCGCGACGTGAAGGGCCGACACCACCGCCGCCGCGCCGCCGTCAACCGGGCCAATGGCTTTCATCGATGCGTGGACCATGATCAGGTCGCCGGGCAGGACGCTCAATCCTTGCAGGTCCGCCGTGATTGATTCGATCGTGTTCATTCCACTACCGCGCCGGATGGAAACGCATGCGTTGCGTGAGGCCAGAACCAAATACTCAACACCATTGCCGCCGCAACTTTCCAGCGTTCTTGTCGTCCGGCTTTCTTTCGATCAGCGACAATGCGGCATTCCCGGCCAGTTCATCGCCAGTTTCGTCGAACAGCCGCCCCAGGCAGAGGAAAATATTGCAGCGGACTAGGGTGTGTTGACGTTCACCGGAGTCGGATGACGGTTGCGGCGAGAGCAATGAAGGCGCTGAAACTTTCATCAGTCTTGCAGCAGCGCATGGCGA
>NZ_UZWE01000092.1 GCF_900631945.1 Paracoccus haematequi | reverse complement strand
GACGCGCTCCGAGACATCTGCGGAATGTTCACGCCCGCTGAGTGCTGGAACTACTTTCAGGCAGCTGGCTATGTCGCAGGTTAATCCCGAAACGCTTTAAGCATGATCGATTCAGCACACGAGAGACGTGCGGTAGAATCCAACGACAAGGCGAAGAATGCGCTATCTTAGCATCAGGAGACAAATCGAAGGCGCACTGCCAACTGTCATCGAGCTGCTTCGGGCGAAAGATGAAGATGATGCTTTGCGTGTCATCACGCAGGCCGAAATCGATCTCAAACAAACCGGCATAGACAGCTGGAACGGCGGAACGGAACTATGGACCATTTATATAAGGCTTCCCGTATCCGTCTTTGTTTCGATCGAAACGCTCCGGCAAGAAATAGCGGATGTAATTAACAGAAACATCCAGCTTGTGTTCGGAAAGGATGAAGGGTTCTGGGTTTATGCCGAGATAACTCTCCTCCGGACTGCCCAGAACAGCTCGAAGGTTGCTGACGGAAAGAATGGCCCACGGACTAGGGCTGCCCTCCTAGACGAGATGCGGGCGCGCGGCACCATCTGGTTCGGGGCGCTGGACGAGATCGCATTCCTTAGTCGCATCTATGACCTGACCACCATGCCCTCGCGCGATAGCCGATACGAAACGGCTGAAGGGGACATCTGGCAGCATTGTATCAACAATGATGACTGGCCTCTGGACTGGATCTATAGCGATCCGCGCTTCAGGCTTTACGCCACGGATCAGGAAACGTTGCTGAAGTTCATCTGCGAGGTCGTCCATCCGATCGTGCGAACGGATGCTGAAGAGCAGGCCGCGCTGGTCCAGGCGTTCAACGGACACCTAACGGGAGACGGGTGGGAACTTGTCGAAGACACGGTGCTTGCTGGCCGGCCCGTCTTCGAAGCCCAGCGGAAGGTTCATGCCCTCGGGATGCCTCTCCAGCGTATCAAAGCGGTCGCCGCTACCCTGAATTCGGAAACGCTATATGAGGATCTCCGCAGACTTGAACGCATAGGTGACAGCGAGCCTGGCGAGGCGATTGCCCTAGCCAAGGAAATCGTGGAAAGCTGTTGCAAGCTCATCCTGGATGACCGCAAGGTTGAGTATTCCAGCAAGGCTGAAATTCCTGATCTGCTGAAGCTCCTCCGCAAGGAGCTAAAGATCATGCCCGAAGGGATTGAGGATACCACTAAAGGCGCTTCGGAAATTCGTGACGTCCTGACCAGCTTGGGCAGGATCGCCCATTCTCTGGCACCGCTCAGGAACGCCTACGGCAAGGGGCATGGACGCGGGAGAGGCTTCAAGGGGCTGCAGCCGCAGCATGCCCGGTTGGCGATAGGTGCGGCAAGCACTTTCGTAGACTTCGTGCTTGATCGTCATTCAAGTCAGTAACGTCTGGTGCCGGTTCGATCGGAGGTGCCGGCAGGACTTCGGGGCTGACAATCTATTGGCATTCAATAATGATGCTTCGGGAGTGTCCTGAACTTTGTGTATCTGACCGGCTCCATGCGGTTTCAGATACTCAAGCGTCGAAGCGCTCGCCGAACATTATGGCGAACTGGTTGCGGG
>NZ_UZWE01000061.1 GCF_900631945.1 Paracoccus haematequi | reverse complement strand
CGGCTCTGTTGCACAAACCGGCCTGAGGGGATTCATCTTGTGACTTCAGCTTGATAGCTGATGGGCATGAGCAGACCGACAGCCCCGACCTACAAGACCAGAAACTGGCCCGCCTACAACGAGGCGCTCAGGCGCCGCGGCTCGCTGACGATCTGGTTCGATCCTGCGATGACCTGGGATGCTGCGCCCACTGGCAGGCGTGGTCGGCAGCAGACCTTCAGCGACGCTGCGATCCAGACTTGCCTAACGATGAAGGTTCTGTTCGGGATGGCGCTCAGGCAGACGACCGGCTTCGTCGAGAGCCTGCTCCGGTTGATCGGCCTGGACTGGTCGGTGCCCGACTTCAGCACGCTCAGCCGCCGCCAGAAGTTCCTGAAGGTCAACATCCCCTATCGAGGCTCGCAAGGCCCGCTGCATCTTCTCATCGACAGCACCGGCATCAAGGTTGAGGGTGAAGGTGAATGGAACGCACGCAAGCACGGCGGTCCGAAACGCCGTGTGTGGCGCAAGCTCCACATCGGGATCGACGAGCAGACGCTGGAAATCCGGGCCGCCGAGTTCACCAGCAATGAGGTGGGCGACGCGCCCATGCTGCCCGAACTCCTCAACCAGATCCCCGCCGATCAGGAGATCGGGAGCGTCACCGCCGACGGTGCCTACGACACCCGCAAATGCCATGACGCCATCGCCGAACGCGGTGCGCATGCCGTGATCCCACCCCGCAAGAACGCAAAGCCGTGGAAACCGGACACCGCCGGAGCGATGGCCAGGAACGAAGTTCTGCGCGCATCACGCCAACTTGGCCGGACGATCTGGCGACGATGGAGCGGCTATCACCGCCGGAGCCGTGCGGAAACCAAGATGCATTGCGTCAAACTGATGGGCCAGCGCCTGTCAGCTCGCGACTTCGACCGTCAGGTCTCAGAGTTCCAGATCCGTGTCGCCGTCTTGAACGGCTTCACCGCGCTCGGCACACCCATCACGGAAGTCGCAGGATAGGTCTGTCCGGGGATAGGGGAACTCTGACAGTCAGGCCATTTGTGCAACAGAGCCC
>NZ_UZWE01000042.1 GCF_900631945.1 Paracoccus haematequi | reverse complement strand
GGCACGACCTGTTGCGCGCGGGGGCGGTGCTGTCCCCGGTGCTGCGGCCCGGCCAGGCGCGGGTGCTGCTGGCCGCGCTGATCGCTGCGGGGCAGGCGGATCGGGCGGCGGCCCTGCTGGGTCAGGCGGCGGCGGGCGGCGCGGGATAGGTCACGCTGCCGTCCGGGCCGATTGCCGCGCCGGGGGTCGGGGTGGCGGCGGTCAGCCGCCCCTGGGCCATGATGTGCCAGACCTCGCGCCCGGCGGCGATCAGCCAGTCGGCGACGATGCGGCGGTGGCAGCGCCACCAGACGGCCTCGGAACACATGATGGCGCAGCGCCGCCGGGCGCTCCAGTCCAGCAGCGCGTCCAGCCCGGCGCGGAAGGCCGGGGTCAGCGCATGGTCGGCATAGTTGTGAAAGCTGGCGTTGCGCCACAGCGCGTTGACCTGCGGCGGGATCGACTTGACCCGCCGCCGCCGCCCGCCAAGCGCGGCCAGATGGCGGTATTCGATGCCATGCGCCGCGAGCAGGGGGGCCAGGGCCGCCTCGTTGAAGCCCGGATTGCTGCGCGACATGGGAAAGGCGCGCACATCGGCCAGCCGCGACACGCCAGCGTCGCGCAGCATCGCGATCACCTCGGACGGGTCGCGGTCGGAATGGCCGATGGTGAAGACGGGCTGCACGCGTCAGATCCGCTGCAGGGCGCTGCCCTTGTGCGCGGCGATGTGGTCGGTCCTGTCGCTCTGGATCTCGTATTGCGGATCGTCCTCGGACGCGCGTCGGCGATGCCCCTTGTAGTCGAAATCGCGTGTATGGATCCTGGTGATGCGGCCGGTGACATGGCCCGCCTCGGAATTCCAGCGGACGCGATCGCCGACCTTGAACCTGTCTGGCATGGCTTTTCCCTTGCGGCTTCCTGCGGGCCCGAGATGCCCCGCCCGCTTGGGTGAACGGCCGGATCCCGGCGCGGGTTTCCCCCGATGCCGCCCCGCGGACGGCGAACTGGACCGCGAACCGACACCCGCGCCTGCCGCCTTCCCTGGGAAGGTAATCTCAGGGCGCCGACAGCTCGATCCGCCAGCCGCCCGAGGCGTTGACCTGAACGCGATAGGTGCCGGGCGTCTCGATCAGGAAATGGCCCATCCCGGCGCCGCCGTGATGCAGGTTCTGGACGACGGCGCCCGTGGCGTCGTCCAGCAGATAGGCGACCAGGATCGCGTCGTCGCTGGCGAAGCCCAGCGTCCGCGGCCCGGTGACGGTGAACGGCCCGGCCATGCCGCTGCCCTTGCCCTGGAAGGCCGTGGCGCCAGGCAGGGGCAGGGCGTCATAGCAAGCCAGCCGCGCCGCATCGTCGGGAAGGGCGCGGCAGGCGGCAAGATCGGCCTGGGCGGCAGCCGCCGCCCCTCCGGCTGCCAGGATCGCCAGCCAGATCACCAGTCGACCGGACATCCCGTGCAGTTCTCCATGTGGACGCCTTCCCAGATGGTGAAGCGGTTGGTGTTGTCGCTCAGCGTCGCATTGGCCAGGTCGGCATGATAGAACTTTGCCTCGGACAGGTTCGCGGCGACCAGCGTGGTGCCGACCAGCCGGGCCTTGCTGGCCCAGACGGCCTCCATCGACACGGCGGTCAGGTCCGATCCGCTGAGGTCGATCCCCGCCATCCGCGAATAGTCCATATCCGCCCCGGTCAGGTCGGCCTGACGCACCGTCGCGCCTTGCAGATAGCTTTCCGACAGATCGGCGCCGCGCAGGTCCGCCCCGGTCAGGGTCGCGCCCTTCAGCAGCGTGCCGTGCAGGTTCGCCCGCACCAGCCGCGCGCCGGTCAGGTCGGCGCCGTTGAGGTTCAGGCCCGACAGATCCTGATGGCTCAGATCCGCGCCGGGGCACAAGGCGCCGGGCTTCAACTCGCAGCCGTTGATGGTCTGCGGGCCGTCGGGGCGGTCGTCGCTGTCCACGATGATCGGGTAGCTGGTGTCCGGCGCGACCTGCATGGGATCGGCCAGCGCCGCAGGGGCGGATGGCGCGGCCAGCAGCAGGGCGAGGGCGATGGAATGGCGATGCATGGGTCTTTCCCCGTGAAGACGGGCGGGGGCGCGATGCCCCCGCCGCATGGTTATTCGGCCGAGGCCAGCAGTTCGTTCGGGATCTCGAAGACCCAGAAGGATCCGCCCTGGCTGACCTGGGTGGTCAGCTGCGCCATGTCGCCGCCCCACAGCGGCACCGCGCCGCCATAGCCCGAAGCGATGCCCAGGTATTGCTTGCCCTCCTGTTCCCAGGTGATCGGGCTGCTGACGATCCCCGACCCGGTCTGGAACTTCCACAGCTCTTCGCCGGTCTGGGCGTTGAAGGCCTTGACATAGCCGTCCGAGGTGCCGGTGAAGACCAGGTTCCCGGCCGTTGCCAGGGTGCCTGCCCACAGCGGGAATTCCTCTTTGTGTTCCCAGACCTTCTCGCCGGTGGCCGGGTTGAAGGCGCGCAGCGTGCCGATATGGTCGTCATACAGCCGCTTGATGCGGAAGCCCTGGCCCAGATAGGCGGCGCCCGCCTGATAGGTCACGTTTTCCGTCCAGTAATCCTCGGTCCAGTTGTTGGCGGGGACATAGAACAGGCCGGTGTCGCGGGAATAGGCCATCGGGTTCCAGTTCTTGCCGCCCAGGAACGGCGGCGTGACCTGGATCGTGGCGCCCTTCGTCTCGCCCTCCTCGGGCAGGGGCGGCCGCTGGCCCTCGACCTCGATCGGGCGGCCGGTTTCCAGGTCGATGCCCTTGGCCCAGGTGATCTCGTCCACGAAGGGGAAGGCGTTCAGCAGCGCGGTGGGCTTGTTGATGTCGGTGCCGCGTTCCGCCAGCTTGTCGGTATCGGTGACATAGAAGAAGCCGTTGCGGTCGGCATGGGCGCCGGCGCGATGCGTGTTGCCGTCCTTGTCGGTATAGTCGAACAGGATGATCTCGTTGTTGCCGGAAAAGTCCCAGGCGTCGTTCGGCGTGTGCTGATAGAAGCCCACGACCTCGCCGTTGGACGGATTCACATAGGCCTGCCCCGAGGTATAGAGGCTGTCGTAATCCTTGAAGTTGCCGTCCTGCGACCGCGCCCAGGTGTTCCAGGGCGCCGGGTTGCCGGTGCCCACCACGATGGTGTTCGTCTCGACATCGAAGGCCGCCGACTGCCAGGGCGCGCCGCCGCCGTGGTGCCAGGCCTCGACCTTGGACCCGTCGGGATTGACCGGCCAACTGGGCGCCGAGGGATCGCCGGTCGGCGTGCTTTCCGCGCCCGCCAGCGTGCCCTTGTGGCCTTCGACGAAGGGCCGCATCCACAGTTCCTCGCCGGTGTCGGGGTCGCGGGCGTAAAGCCTGCCGATGACGCCGAATTCGTCGCCCGAGCTGCCGTGGATCAGCATCACCTTGCCGGTCTCGGCGTCCTTGATGATGGTGGGGGCGCCGGTCAGCGTGTAGCCGACCTTGTGATCGGCGAATTTCTCGCGCCACTCGACCTTGCCGGTGTCCTTGTTCAGCGCATAGATGCTGGCGTCCAGGGCGCCGAAGAACACCTTGTCGCCATAGATCGCGGCGCCGCGGTTGATCACGTCGCAGCAGGGGCGGATGTCGTCGGGCAGGCGGGCCTCGAACTTCCATTTCCGCTCGCCGGTCTTGGCGTCGAGCGCCCACATCCGGCTGTAGCTGCCGGTGATGTAGATGGTGCCGTCATGGACGATGGCCTGGGTTTCCTGGCCGCGCTGCTTTTCGTCCCCGAACGAGAACGCCCAAGCGGGACGCAGGTGCCTGACGGTCTCGGCGTTGATCTGGGTCAGGGTCGAATACCGCTGGGCGTTGTTGCCCATGCCGTACATCAGCACGTCCCCGGTCGTCTCGTGGTCGTTCAGGATGTCTTCCCAGGTGACATCCTTGGCCATGGCGGCGCCCAGGCCGCCCGCCACCAGCAGCGCCAGGGCGCTGACCGACGGGATGATGAAAGATTTGCGCATTCTCTCCTCCTTGATGGCAATCTTGGTCTTGGGTCGTCTGTCAGACGCTGCCCCCGACGACGGGCAGGGCGCTGATCTCGTGCTGGCGCCACTGCTGGACGGTGGCGCGGCGGTATTCGGCGGGATTGGCGGCCAGGGCCGCGAAGGCGGGCATGGGACCGGCGGCCAGGGCCTCGGCGGGGGACAGGCCAAGGGCTGCGGCGGCGTCCATGCGGGCGGCGAAGGCGTCCAGATAGGCCAGGGTCTGCGCCGCCGCGCTGCTGTCGCGGCGGAAGGGGCCGTGGCCGGGGATGGTGCCGGTGACTTGCAGCGCCGCCAGCCGCCCCAGCGACCCGCGCCAGGTGGCGATATCGGCATCGGGAAAGCTGGGCGCGCGGTCCAGGAACAGCAGGTCGCCCGCGATCAGCGTGCCGGTCGTCTGGTCGATCAGCGCCAGGTCGGCCTGGCTGTGGCCCGCCATCGCCATCAGGCTCAGCCCGCGCCCGCCCAGGGTCAGCACGCCGTCGCCCGCCGCGACCTGGGCGGGCAACGGAGCGGTGCCCTGCATCCAGGCGCCGAGGATCCGGTACAGCCCGTCCGCCAGGGCCTGCGCCCCGGCGGCCTGCGCGGCGATGGTGCCGGGCAGGGCATGGATGGGGCGGTCGGCAAAGGCCTGGTTGCCGAACCAGTGGTCGGGGTGGTGATGCGTGTTCAGCACCGCCGCCACGCCGCCCAGCCGCTGGTCGGCAAAGGCCCGCAGCGCCGCGCCGTGCCGGGCGGTGCCGCCGGTATCGACGACCACGGCGCCTTCCGGCGTCTCCAGCATGGCGACGTTGCCGATCGCCCCGCCATTGCCGCGGGTGATGCTGTCCTGCGCGCCTTCGAACAGCCACAGCCCGTCCGCCACCTGCCGGGGCGCCAGCAGATAGTCCGGCGCGGCGCGGGCCGGGATCGGCAGCAGCGTGGCGGCGGCGGCGCCCAGCAGGGCCTGGCGGCGTCCGATCCTCATGCCGCGACCTCGCCGGAAAAGCGGAAGCCGCCGGTGTCGCGCGCGGCGATCCCGATCGGGCCTTGCGCCAGATCGGCGGGCAGCAGGAAGGTCAGGACCGGGTTTTCTTCCAGCGGCTCGTGGATCTCCAGCCGGGCGATCCGGTCGCCGCGCATGTCGGTCAGGGTCAGTTCGGACAGGTGATGGGCGGGCACGCCGTCGGCCAGGCCCGTATCCATCGGATGGCGGATGCCGACGCGCAGCCGGCCCGTGTCGGGCCACAGCCGGGCGCGCATCTCTCCGAAACCGTCCTGCCAGTCGGGGCGGGCATGGGTGACGGCGGGGGCCGAACAGCCGCCGCCCATCGCGTCGATGAAGGCCCCGCCCATGATCCAGCCCCCGCCCGCCAGGGCCGAGGCGCGGATCGGTCCCGCGATCTCGTATTTCACGCCGAACCCCAGCAGGGGCAGGGCGCGGCCGGGGTGAAAGACCAGGGCCAGCGGGAAGGGGCTATAGTCGATGGTCACGACCATCCGTTCCACCGCGCCCAGCCCGGTCGCATCGGCCAGGATCGGGACGTGGCGCGCATCCTCGGCGTTCCGCGGGGCCAGCAGGCGCAGGCCGGGATCGCTGCGCCAGGTGTCCGGCGCGCCCAGCAGGTCGGCGCGGTGCATGTCCCACATGCCGCTGTCCAGCGTCTCGGGCCGGGTCAGCCCGCCGCCGAAGGCGGCAAGCCCGGCGCCGCCCCCCGGCAGCCTGTCGCAGAGGATCGCCGGCACGGCCCCGCGTCCCGTCAGTTCCGCACGGCGGCGGTCAGGGTTTCGATGGCCGCCTTCACATGCGGCGGCTGGGACGACAACTGCCAGGCGGCCTCGTCGAAGGGCGTGATCGCGCGGGGCGCGCCCGACAGCGGCTCGAAACCCTCGCCCGCCGCCGCCAGTTCGGTCGCAAGCGCGGTGGCGGCCGAATGATCCTCGGCCACGGCGGCCAGCCTGTCGCGCAACTCGGTCAGCTTGCCCTGCTGCTCGGCGATCTCGACATCGTCGGCCCGCGTTTCGATATAGGTGCGGATCGCCCAGATCGCCTGCTGGTTCAGGATGCCTTCGAAGGGCGGCATCTTCACCGCGCCGTTCTGTTCATAGCCGTGCAGGATGCGGTCCAGGAACCACTCGTCGCCAAACTCGTTGGCCTCCAGATAGCGCAGATCCGGCGCCAGCCCGCCCGAGATCGCCTCCAGCCCGTGGCAGCGCGCGCAGTTGCTGTTATAGCCCTTGGCGCCGACCTCGACCGCCTTGAACAGCACCTCGGGGGCGGCCTCGCGCCAAGGGTTTTCGGCCGCCATCTCGGCGGGCAGTTCGGGCAGGCCCGCGGTGTCCACCGCCTGCGGGGCGGTATCGCCGTGGCCAAGCGCCGCCACCGTGCCCAGGACAAGGCCGAACCCGGCCAGGATCGTCGCGTTGCGCATCAGTTCTCCCCATTCGTCGCGTTCGGCACAGGATCGAAGCGCGGGCGGATTCCGGCAATTCTCCAATGGTCGGCCCGACGCGGGGGGTCTTAGGCCGAAGGTCGAATTGGTGGCCGGGCGGGGGCTGTGGAAAGCTGGGGCGATGAACATGCCGCGCCTGATCCCGGCCGCGCTGATCGCGCTGATGCCGCTTGCCGCCGGGGCCGAACAGGTCTTCGACCCGGCCACCGGGCTGCGGATCGGCGCCTATCGCGCCCCGGTCCCCGACCAGGTGCCGGGGGGCCGGGTGGTGGATACCGGGACGGTGGCGGCGATGGCGGAGGCGGGCGCGCTGCTGATCGACGCGATGGCGGCGCCGGGCCATGCCATCGCCCCGGACGGCGCGTGGATCGTCGCCGAACCCCATGACACGATTCCCGGCGCGCAGTGGCTGCCCGAGATCGGCCGGGGACGCCCCGACCCGCGCATCGCCGCCGGTCTGCAAGCCTCGCTGGCGGGTTGTCCCAAGGCGCGGCCCATCGTGCTGTTCTGCAAGACCGACTGCTGGATGAGCTGGAATGCCGTCCAGCACATCGCCGCCCTGGGGCATGAGGAGATCGGCTGGTATCCCGGCGGCGTCGACGACTGGGCCGGGGACGGCCGCCCCTTGCAGCGTGTCGAACCGCTGCCGCTGGGCGCCAGCCTTTGTGCCGTGGACGGGGCGGCCCCCGCTGTCCTAGACTGACCGAAACCGCCAAGGGCACCCGCCATGACCCAGATCCCGCCCCGCCCCATCGCCTCGGTCCTGATCGTCGAGGATCACCCGCTGTTCTGCGACGCCCTGTCGATCACGCTTCAGATCGTCGGCGGCATCAGCAGCGTCCGCACCACCAGTTCCATCGCCGATTGCCTGCGCCAGCTGGCGGCGGGGCCGCAGCCCGACGCGGTGTTCCTGGATCTGAACCTGCCCGACGCCGATGGGCTGGACGGGCTGCTGAAGGTGCGCAAGGCCGCGCCCGACGCGGCGCTGCTGATCGTGTCGTCGCTGACCAGCCCGGCCATCGTCAATGCGGCGATCGAATTCGGCGCCTCGGGCTATGTGCCCAAGCACAGCCAGCGGCAGGTGTTCCAGGACGCGCTGTCCCGCATCGCCCAGGGCGGGATCTATCTGCCCGAGGGCTTTGCCCCCGCCGATCCCGCCGCCGCCCGGCCGCTGGCCCTGACCCGCGACCGGCTGGACAGCCTGACCGCCCAGCAGTCGCGGATCCTGTCGCTGATTTCCGAAGGCAAGCTGAACAAGCAGATCGCCCATGACCTGGACATCGCGGAATCGACGGTCAAGGCGCATGTCACCGTCATCATGCGCAAACTGGGCGTGCAGACCCGCACCCAGGCGGTGCTGGCCGCGCAGGCGGCACGGTTTGACAGCCTTGCCGCGCGGTGACATCCTTTCCGCCTGGATAGGGGCGGACGGGCAAAGACATGGATGGAGGGGATCCCGCCGCCGACCCGGTGCGGGCGGCAGCGGACAGGACGGGACGCGCGGGGGCCATCCTGCGCCGGGCGCAGGCTCCTGCGGCTGATCCGGGCGCGGCGGCGCGTCTGGCGTCCGACCTGGGACCGGATCTGGCGCTGGCGCTGCTGTTCGTGTCGCCCACGGCGGATTTCGCGGCGACCATGGCCGCCGCCGCCCGCGCCTTCGGCGCCACGCCCGTCCTGGGCTGCACCACGGCAGGAGAGATCGCCGGCGGCTATGTCGAGGACCGGATCATCGCGGTGGGCTTTCCCGCCGGCGACTTCGCGGCCGAGACCATCGCCGTCCCGGATCTGGACCGGATCGAGCCTGCCGCCCTGATCGACGCGATGATCCGCGCCCGCCAGCGGCTGGGCGCAAGCCATCCGGGATTTGTGCACGAATTCGCCTATCTGATGGTCGACGGCAGCACGCTGCGCGAGGACGCGCTGATGGCCGTGGTGGGACATGGGCTTGGCCCGGTGCCGCTGTTCGGCGGATCGGCGGGGGACGGGACGCGCTTCGGGCAAAGCTATCTGGCCCAGGGCGCGCGGGTCCGCACCAATGCGGCGCTGCTGACCTTCCTGCGCACCCGCTGCCCGATCCGGGTCTTCAGCTTCGATCACCTGGACGCGGGGGCGGGCCAGATGGTCGTGACCGGCGCCGATCCCGCGCAGCGCCGCGTGTGCGAGATCAACGCCGCCCCCGCCGCCGTCGAATACGCGCGCCTGCTGGGCAAGCCCGCCGGGCAGCTGGATCCCTTCACCTTCGCCGCCCATCCGCTGGTCGTGCGGGTCGGCGGGCGCTATCATGTCCGGTCCATCCAGCGGGTCGAGAACGGCACCGACCTGGTGTTCTTTTCCGCCATCGACGAAGGCGTGGTGCTGACGCTGGCCACGCCCCGCGACATCGCCCGGTCGCTGGAATCGAACCTGGCGCGGCTGGCCGACGCCGGGCCGGTGGACAGCATCCTGGCCTGCGACTGCATCCTGCGCCGGATGGAGGCGCAGCAGAAACAGCAGACCCGCGAGGTGTCGCAGGTTCTGGCGCGCCACAACGTCACCGGCTTTTCGACCTATGGCGAACAGTTCGGGGCGATGCATGTGAACCTGACCATGACCGGCGTCGCCATCTATGCGCCCGAAGGGGACCGCTGATGGACAACCTTGTCGATCCGGCCGAGCCTCTGGATGTCCAGATCGCCCGGCTGAAAAAGATCAGCGCGGTGCTGATGCGGCGGGTGGAAACCCAGACCGACCGGGACGGCGCCGCCTATTCGCAGTTCGAACGCGCCGTGGTGCTGGAGGATCAGGTCCGCCGCCGGACCGGCGAACTGGAACGCGCGCTGCGGCTGCTGAACGAATCCAACGCCAAGCTGTCGGCCGCGAATGCCCAGATCGAATCCGCGCGCCGCGATCTGGCCAGCGCCATCGAGGCCGTCCAGGAAGGCTTTGCCCTGTTCGGCGTCGACGACGTGCTGCTGCTGTTCAACGGCCGGTTCTGCTGGCAGATGCCCGACGTGCGCGCCGCGCTGCATCCGGGGATGCGCTTTGCCGACTATATCCGCGTCGTCAGCCGGTCGCCCATGCTGCGCCTGCCCTCGGGCCACACGCCCGAGGACTGGGCGGCGACACGGATGCGGCGGCACCGGCGCGATCATGTGATCTTCAACCTGGCGCTGACCGACGACCGCTGGATGCAGGTCTCGGAACACCGCACCGCCAATTCCGGCACCGCCATCGTCCAGACCGACGTGTCCGATCTGATGCGCGCCGAACGCGAACAGCGCGAGCGGCTGCTGGACAACCAGGGCCGCATTATCCGCGCCACGCTGGATCATCTGGCCCAGGGGGTGGCGATCTTCGACGCGCAGGGGCTGCTGGCGGGCTGGAACCGGCGGTTCCGCATCCTGACCGCGCTGCCGCCGCAGACCTTCACGCTGGGCACGCGGTTCCAGCGCGTCACCGACCTGCTGCTGCAATCCTTCCGGCTGGCGGACGGCGAATCCGCCGCGCGGATCGCGGGCTGGATGCAGGACCGCGCGGCGCCCGAGGCACTGTTCTTCGAACTGGTCCAGCAGGGCGGCACGCTGACGCTGGACGGTTTTGCCCAACGCCTGCCGGACGACGGCTTCGTCGTGTCGCTGACCGACGTGACCGCCGAACGCGACGCCCTGCGCCGCCTGGCCCGCGCGAACGAGGAACTGGAGGCCCGCGTCGCCGCCCGCACCGATGAACTGCGCGACGCCTTGGCGCGGGCGGAACGGTCGAACGCATCGAAATCGCGCTTCGTGGCGGCGGCCAGCCACGACCTGCTGCAACCCCTGTCGGCGGCCAAGCTGTATCTGTCGGCCGCCGATGCCGCCGGGACCAACGCCAATGTCCAGAAGGCGGGCGAGGCGCTGACCAATGTCGAGCGCATCATCGAGGCGCTGCTGGACATCTCCCGCCTGGACACCGAGGAGGAGCAGATCCAGCAGGGCGATCTGGCGCTGAACGACATTCTGGCCTCGTTGGCGTCCAGCTTTGCGCCGGTGGCGGCGGCCAAGGGGCTGCGCTTCCGGGTGCGGCCGACCGGCGCGCATGTCATCAGCGACGGGCTGTATCTGCAACGGATCGTGCAGAACCTGATCTCGAACGCGATCCGCTATACCGACCGGGGCGGGGTCTTCGTGGGCGCCCGCCGCCGGGCCGACCGGGTCAGCATCGAAATCCGCGACAGCGGGCCGGGCATCCGCGACGAGGACCGCGCGGTGATCTTCCAGGAATTCCGCCGTCTGCACCGCCGCGCCTCGGCCAGCGAGGGGATGGGGCTGGGCCTGGCCATCGTCGAACGCGCCTGCGCCCGGCTGGGGCACGAGCTGGATCTGGTGTCGCGTCCGGGGCGGGGCAGCGTCTTTCGCGTGACGGTGCCGCTGGCCGCCACCGATCCGGGGCCGCGCCAGGATGACGGCGATCCGCGCCACCTGCCGTCCCTGGCCGGGGCGGGGCTGCTGGTCCTGCTGGTCGACAACGACCACGAACTGCGCCGCGCGATGGTCGCGCTGCTGGAAGGCTGGGGGATCACCGTGCTGGATGCGGAAGGCCCCGACGACGCCATCGCCCTGATCGACGAGATGGACTTCGTGCCCGACGCGATGTTGATCGACTATCAGTTGAACGACGACGTGGACGGGCTGGATCTGGCGGCGATGCTGCGCAAGCGGTTCGGCTGGCGGCCCGCGCGCATCATCTCGGCCGACCGCTCGCCCGCCTTGCGCGAACGCTGCGCGCGGATGGGGCTGTTCCCGATGCCCAAGCCCCTGGATACCGAGGCGCTGTATCACTTCCTGTCCAACGTGAACCCGGCCATTGCCTGACTTGTGATCCCGCCCGGCCCCGGCGCCCGGAACGCTTGGCCCGCCCTGCCGTTGTCCCTGTGCCACGCCAGCCGCAGAGGGTCGATCATGCAGCCAGCCGTCCGCTATTCCGCCGATGTCGAAACCGTCGCCCCAGACGAGGCGCAGGTGATCGGCGATTTGTCCGACACCCTGCGCGACATCCTGGAAGTCACCTCAGGGGATTACGGCCATGCGGTCCGCGCCGTCCACGCCAAGAGCCACGGCATCATCCGGGCCGAGCTGGAGATCCTGCCGGGCCTGCCGCCGGAACTGGCCCAGGGGATCTTCGCCCGGCCGGGGCGGCATCAGGCGATCATCCGCATTTCCACCAATCCCGGCGATCTGCTGCCCGATTCCGTCTCGGTCCCGCGCGGGCTGGCGCTGAAGATCATCGGTGTCCAAGGGGAACGCCTGGACGGCGCCGAAGGCGGGAATCAGGATTTCATCTTCGTGAACGGCCCGGCCTTTTCGGCCCCCGATCCGGCGACCTTCCTCAGGAACCTCAAGCTGCTGGCCCGGACGACCGATCGCGCGGAATGGGCCAAGCGCGGGCTGTCGGCGGTGTTGCGGGGTGCGGAAAGAGCGCTGGAGGCGGTGGGCGGCGAAAGCGCCACCTTGCAGACCCTGGGCGGGGCGCCGAACGTGCATCCGCTGGGGGAAACCTATTTCACCCAGACCGCCTTCCGGTTCGGCGACCATATCGCCAAGCTGTCGCTGGAACCGGCATCCGACAGCCTGACCCGCCATACCGGCCGGATCATCGACACCAAGGGCCGCCCCGACGCCATCCGCGAAACGGTCGCTGCGGACATGCAGACGGGCGATGCGGTCTGGAACCTGCGGGTGCAACTGTGCCGCGACCTGGACAGGATGCCGGTCGAGGATCCCTCGGTCCTGTGGGACGAAACGCTGTCGCCCTTCGTCACGGCGGCCCGGCTGCACGCCTCGGCCCAGACCGGCTGGTCCCAGGACGCCGCCGATCTGGTCGACGAACACATGCGGTTTTCCGTCTGGACCGGCATCCAGGCGCATCGCCCGCTGGGCGCGATCAATCGGGCGCGGCGCGAACCCTATCGCATGTCCTCGGCCTTCCGCGCCGATTTCAACGGCTGCCCGATCCACGAACCCGCCCCCGCAGGAAAGGCCGCGCCATGACCGAGGAACGCGACCAGGATCCGACGACCGTCTTCTATGACCATCCGACCGGGGGCTGGGGGTCGCTGCGCAGCGTGCTGGGCCATGCCAGCCAGAACCGCATCCGGCTGGGCGTCCTGGACACGCTGCGCCGCCAGAACAAGCCGGGCGGATACATGTGTTCGTCCTGCGCCTGGGCCAAGCCGCCGTCCCCGCATCTGGCCGAGTTCTGCGAGAACGGCGCCAAGGCGACCATCTGGGATCTGACGCCAAAACGCTGCGGGCCGGATTTCTTCGCCCGCCATACCCTGACCGAGCTGCGGGGCTGGTCCGACCACGACCTGGAGGCCGCTGGCCGCCTGACCCATCCGATGCGCTACGACCCCGCCAGCGACCGTTACGTCCGCACCACCTGGGACCAGGCCTTCGCGGCCATCGGCCAGGCGTTGCAGGGGCTGGATCCCAAATCGACGGTCTTCTACGCCTCGGGCAAGGCCAGCCTGGAAGCGTCCTATCTCTATGCGCTGTTCGGGCGGCTGTATGGGCACAACAACCTGCCCGACAGCTCCAACATGTGCCACGAGACGACCAGCGTCGCGTTGAAGCGTGCCATCGGCGCGCCGGTCGGAACCTGCGTGCTGGACGATTTCGACCATTGCGACCTGATGCTGTTCTTCGGCCAGAATACCGGATCGAACAGCCCGCGCTTTCTGCATCCGATCCAGCAGGCCATCCGGCGGGGCTGCAAGATCGTCACCTTCAACCCGGTGCGCGAACGCGGGCTGGTCGAATTCATGAATCCCCAGGATCCGGCACAGATGCTGACCGGGCGCGCCACGCCGGTGTCAGATCTGTATCTGCAACTGCGCCCCGGCGGCGACATCGCGGCCCTCGCCGGCATCTGCAAGCACCTGTTCGACATCGGCGCCCTGGACCGCGACTTCATCGCCCGGCATTGCCACGATTTCGATCCGTTCGAGGCCTGGATCCGCGGCCTGTCCTGGGACCGGATCCAGGCGACATCGGGCCTGTCTCGGACCGATCTGGTCGAGGTGGCGGAACTGTTCGCGCGCTCCAAGCGGGTGATCGGCATCTATGGCATGGGCCTGACCCAGCATGTCCATGGCGGCGACAGCGTCGGGATGCTGGTCAACCTGCTGCTGATGGGCGGCCATATCGGCCGCCAGGGCGCGGGCATCTGTCCGGTGCGCGGCCATTCCAACGTCCAGGGCCAGCGGACGGTCGGCATTTCGGAAAAGCCGGAACTGGTGCCGCTGGACAGGCTGGCGCGGATGTTCGACTTCGACCCGCCCTGCGACACCGGCATGACCACGGTCGAGGTGGCCCAGGGCCTGATCGACGGCACCGTCCGGGGCTTTGTCAGCCTGGGTGGGAATTTCGGCCGGGCAAGCCCCGACCTGACCCGCACCGAGCCTGCCTGGGCCACGCTGGACCTGAACGTGCAGATCGCCACCCGGCTGAACCGGACGCATGTGCTGGCGGGACCGGGGGCCTGGCTGCTGCCCTGCCTGGTCCGGGCGGAACGCGACCGGCAGAAATCCGGCCCGCAGACCGTGACGATGGAGGACAGCCTCAGCCATATCCACGGTTCCATCGGCAGGCGTCCCCCGGCCTCGCGGCACCTGCTGTCGGAAACCGCCATCGTCGCGGGCATCGCCAAGGCGACGCTGCCGCCCAATCCGCGCGTCGCGTGGGACGACTGGGTGGCCGACTATGCCCGCATCCGCGACCTGATCGAGGAGACCTATCCCGATCAGTTCGCCGACTTCAACGCGCGGATGAACGAACCCGGCGGCTTCTATCGCGGCAATTCGGCCCGCGAACGCGATTGGGAAACCGACAGCGGCAAGGCGGAATTCACCCTTCCGGCCGATCTGTCCGCGCTTGGCGGCGATCCCGCCGAGGGCGCCTTCACGCTGATCACGCTGCGGTCGAACGACCAGTTCAACACCACGATCTATGGCTTTTCCGACCGGCTGCGGGGGCTGAAAGGCGACCGGATGATCGTCCTGGTGTCGCGCGCCGACATGGAGCGCGCCGGTCTGGCCGAAGGTCAGCGGGTGGCCCTGGTGACGGCCGTCGACGACCAGATCACCCGCCGGGTCGAGGGGCTGAGCGTCACACCCTATGACCTGCCGCGCGGCTGCATCGCCGCCTATTACCCCGAGGCCAATCCCCTGGTGCCCTTGTTCCTGCATGACCAGGCGTCCAAGACCCCGGCCTACAAGGGCGTCCCGGTGCGGATCGAGGCATAGGGCGTTCCGGACTGTCCGTGACGGGTCATTCGCCGCCGAACCTGTCGCGCAGCAGGTGCTTTTCGATCTCCAGCACGACCAGCGACAGCGCGCCGATGGCGATGATGGCGATGCCGTCCGCCAGCCCCAGCGGGCGCGATTCGAAAATGCGGTGCATGACCGGCAGATAGGTGAAGGCCAGTTGCCCGGCGGCCACCACGGCGATGGCCGCCAGCACCGGGCCGGTGCCCTTGACCCCTGTCAGCGTGAATGAGGTCATGTGCAGGTAACGGACGTTGAACAGATAGAATATTTCCAGCACCACCAGCGTGTTGACGACCATTGTTCGCGCGGCTTCGATGTCTCGGCCCTGGCTCAGCGCCCAGAAGAACACCGCCAGCGAGATGGCCATGAACATCACCGACACGAAGCCGATGCGCCAGACCATGAAGGGCGTCAGCAGCCCGGCCTGGGCCTTGCGCGGCGGGCGGGCCATGACGCCCGGCTCGGTCGGCTCGAAGGCCAGGACCAGGCCCAGCGTCGCGGCCAGGATCAGGTTGACCCACAGGATCTGGACGGGCGTCATCGGCAGCGCGAAGTTCAGCAGGATCGCGGTGATGACCGTCAGCGCCTCGCCGCCGTTGGTGGGCAGGGTCCAGGCGATCACCTTGCGGATATTGTCGTGGACGGTCCGGCCCTCGCGCACGGCGGCGACGATCGAGGCGAAATTGTCGTCCATCAGCACGATCTCGGCCGCTTCCTTGGCGGCTTCGGTGCCCTTGATGCCCATGGCGATGCCGACATCGGCCTGTTTCAGGGACGGCGCGTCGTTCACCCCGTCGCCGGTCATGGCGACGACATTGCCGCGCGATTGCAGGGCGCGGACGATGCGCAGCTTGTGTTCGGGGCTGGTGCGGGCAAAGACCTGGGTCCGGGCCACCGCCGCGGCGAAATCGGCATCCGAAATGCGGTCCAGATCCTGGCCGGTCAGCACCTGCGGGTCGCTTGCCAGGCCCAGTTGGCGGGCGATGGCGGCTGCGGTTTCCGCGTGGTCGCCGGTGATCATCCGCACCTCGATCCCGGCGCGGCGGCATTCGGCGATGGCCTCGATGGCTTCGGGGCGCGGCGGGTCGATGAAGCCGGTGATGCCCAGGAAGGTCAGCCCGTCCTGCACGTCGGGAAAGCCGATCCGGGCGGTGCCGGCGGGCATCGGCTTCATGGCATAGCCCAGCACCCGTTCGCCCTCGCGCGCGGTCTGGGCGATGCGGTCGGTCCACAAGGCGGCGTCCAGCGGCTGCGGGCCTGCGGCGGCGGCCTGGTGGGCGCACATCGCCAGGATCCGTTCGGGCGCGCCCTTGACCAGCAGGATGCGGCCGCCGCCCGTGTCGTGCAGGGTCGCCATGAAACGGTGTTCGGCATCGAAGGGGATGGCGTCCAGCCGCCCGCCCGCGCGTTCGGCGGCGGGGTCCAGCCCTGCCTTGATCGCGGCGGCGATCAGCGCGCCCTCCATCGGGTCGCCCTCGACCGTCCAGCCGCCGGGATGCAGTTCGGCGTCGTTGCACAGAAGCCCCGCCCGCAGCAGATCGCGCGCCACCGGATCCGGGGCGAAGCCATGGCCGGTCGGGTCATAGCCCGCGCCCTCGACCAGCGTGACGCCATCGGCGGTGACCACCCGGCGCACGGTCATCTCGTTGCGGGTCAGGGTGCCGGTCTTGTCCGAGCAGATGATCGAGGTCGCGCCCAGCGTCTCGACCGCGGGCAGGCGGCGGATCACGGCGCGGCGGGCGGCCATGCGCTGCACGCCGATGGCCAGGGTGATGGTGATGACGGCGGGCAGCCCCTCGGGGACCAGGCCCACGGCCAGGGCCACCACCGCCATCAGCGCGTCGTCCCAGGCATAGCCGCGCAGGGCCACGGCGAAGGCAAAGACCGCCGCCGCGCCGACGAATGCGAGGATGGTGAAGCGCCGCGCGAAGGCGTTGATCTGGCGCAGCAGCGGCGTGGTCAGCGTCTCGACTTGGCGCAGCAGGGCGCTGATATGGCCGATTTCCGTGGCCCGGCCGGTGGCGGTCACGACGCCGCTGCCCTGTCCGGCGGCGACCAGGGTGCCGGAAAAGGCCATCGACCGGCGGTCGCCCAGCGGCGCGCCCTGGGTCACCGGATCGGTGGATTTCGACGTGGCGACGGATTCCCCGGTCAGCACCGCCTCGTCGATCAGCAGGCTGCGGGCGGCGATCAGGCGCAGGTCGGCGGGCACCCGGTCCCCCGCCTCGATCAGCACCACGTCGCCCGGCACCAGATCGGCCACGGCCACGCTGACGCGGCGGCCGTCGCGCAGCACGCTGGCGCGCGGGGCGATCATGCCGCGAATGGCGTTCAGCGCGCTTTCCGCCTTGCCCTCTTGCAAGAATCCCACGACCGCGTTGACGATCACCACCGCCAGGATCACGCCCGCATCGACGTAATGGGACAGGGCGAGCGCGGCGGCCGCGCCCGCCAGCATGAAATAGATCAGCGCGTTGTTGAACTGGGCCAGGAACCGCAGGATGGCCGGACGCGGCCGCGCGCCCGGCAGGCTGTTCGGGCCGTGCCGTGCCAGACGGGCGGCGGCCTCGGCCCCGGTCAGGCCCGAGGGCGAGGCGTCGAGCGCCGCCAGGATCTCGGCCGCGGGGCGGGCATGGGCGTTTTCGGGCGCGCGCGGGTCGGTCATCGGGTCACCGTCGTTCTGGAAAAGGGGGTCAGACCGGCGATGCGCGCCGATGGCGCGCCGGGAAGGTCATCGAATGGCGGATCAGGCGGCTTTGCGGGCGGCCGGGGCCGCGTCCCTGACCGCGCGGGCAAGGCGGTCGCCATCCTGCTGCGCCAGGTCCAGCAACTTGCGCGCGTATTCGCCCTGGATCGCGGCGGCGTCCATCGGCGTGCCCGCGCGGGCCAGGTTCCGCAGGCAATCGGCGCGCAATTCCGCCATCCGGGCGATGGACAGCAGCGTCTCGCGCCACAGCATGTCCTGGACCCGCAAGGGCCAGGCCAGCACCTGGGGCAGGTTGGTCATCCAGGGGACATCCGGCAAAGCGGCCGTCTTCGGCGTCGCGGTCTTGTCGTGTTTCATATCCATGATCCTGTCTGAAAGCGCCTGAACCATAGGGACACGCCCGGCCGGAAGCCTTGACCCATGTCAATACCGGCTGGCAGTCCTGCCGCTAGAGGATAAACCATTCCGCGACCCGCAACCACCCAAGGACCGCGATGACCGACCAGACAATCCCCCATGCGCGTCCCGCGCAGATGCCGGCCGCCGACCAGGATGCCACCCTGGGCCTTGCCGCCTTCCAGGCCATGGACCGGATGCGAGAGGCGCTTGGCGGACAACTGACCGGCGGCGTCTCGCCCGGATCGCTGGCGCTTGCGGGCTTCGACTGGGGCTTTCACCTGGCGCAGGCCCCCGGCAAGCGGGCCGAACTGCTGTGGAAGGGCGCGCGCAAGACCGGGCGGCTGATGACCTGGCTGATGTCCTCGGCCATCGACCCCAAGGCGCCGCCCGCGATCCAGCCGCTGCCCGGCGACAACCGCTTCCGCCACGAGGGCTGGGGGCGGATGCCGTTCTCGGCCCTGGCGCAGGGATTCCTGCTGGGCCAGCAATGGCTGCACAACGCCACGCACGAGGTGCCGGGCGTGATGAAGCATCACGAGGATGTGGTGTCCTTCGCCGCGAAACAGTGGCTGGACATGTTCTCGCCCTCGAACAACCCGCTGACCAATCCCGAGGTTCTGGCCCGGACCTGGGAAACCGGCGGGACGAACCTGTGGCGGGGCTGGCAGAACTGGCTCGAGGACGCGGTGCGACTGCTGAACCGCCAGCCGCCCGCCGGGGCCGAGGCCTTCCGCCCCGGCGAAACCGTCGCCGTCACGCCCGGCAAGGTGGTCTTCCGCAACCACCTGATCGAACTGATCCAGTACGCGCCGTCGACCGGGCAGGTCCGACCCGAGCCGGTGCTGATCGTGCCCGCCTGGATCATGAAATACTATATCCTCGATCTGTCGCCCGAAAACTCGCTGATCCGCTGGCTGGTCGGACAGGGCTTCACGGTCTTCGCCATCTCGTGGCGCAATCCCGACGCCACGGACCGCGACCTGACGATGGAGGATTATCGCCGCCAGGGCGTGACGGCGGCGCTGGATGCGGTGCAAGCCATCGTGCCGGGAACGCGGGTCCATGCGGCGGGCTATTGCCTGGGCGGCACGCTGCTGGCGATCGCGGCGGCGGCGATGGGCGCGCGGGCCGGGGACCGGCTGGCCTCGCTGACGCTGCTGGCGGCGCAGGTGGATTTCACCGAGCCGGGTGAACTGGCGCTGTTCATCGACGCCAGCCAGATGCATTTCCTGGACAGCATGATGTGGAACCGGGGCTATCTGTCCGACGACCAGATGGCGGGGGCGTTCCAGTTGCTGCGGTCGAACGACCTGGTCTGGTCGCGGCTGGTCCACGATTACCTGATGGGCCAGCGCAGCCCGATGACCGACCTGATGGCCTGGAACGCCGACAGCACCCGGATGCCCTGGCGGATGCATTCGGAATACCTGCAACGGCTGTATCTGGACAACGAACTGGCCGCCGGGCGCTTCATGGTCGAGGGCCGCCCCGCCGCCCTGCAGAACATCCGCATCCCGATCTTCGCGGTGGGCACCGAACGCGACCATGTGGCGCCCTGGAAATCCGTCTACAAGATCCACCAGTTCACCGATACCGAGATCACCTTCGCCCTGACCTCGGGGGGGCACAATGCCGGGATCGTCAGCGAACCCGGCCATCCGCGCCGCCATTACCGCATCGGCACCCGCCCGCAGGACGGCGCCCTGGTATCGGCGGCCGACTGGCTTGCCGCCCATGAACCCGACGCGGGATCCTGGTGGCCCGCCTGGGCGGGCTGGCTGGCCGCGCGGTCGGGCGATCCCGCCGCGCCGCCCGCGATGGGCGCACCCAAGGCGGGCTATCCGCCGCTGGGCGACGCCCCCGGCACCCATGTCTTCCAGCGATAGGAGCGCGCATTGTCCGAGGCCCTGAAGAACCACACCTTCGCCGCGCTGAAGATCGGCGACCAGGCGTCCATCACCCGCACCATGGGGGTCAACGACATCTCGCTGTTCGCGGCCGTGTCGGGCGACGTGAACCCCGCCAACCTGGATCCGGTCTTCGCGGCGGGCGGTCCCGGCGGCCACAGCGCGGCGCATGGCATGTGGACGGCGGCGATGGTCTCGGCCCTGCTGGGCACGCGCCTGCCCGGACCGGGCACGATCCATCTGGAACAATCCGCCCGCTTCCTGGCCTCGGTCCTGCCGGGCGACACCATCACCGCCACCGTCCGCGTCGCGGAAAAGCGCGATCCCGACCGGATCGTGCGGCTTGACACGCTGTGCGTCAACCAACGCGGCCAGCGGGTGCTGGAGGGCAGCGCGACCGTGATCGCCCCGGCGACCGACATGACCCTGCCCGCCGCGCCCGCCCGCCGGGCGGTGCTGCTGCCGGCCAGCCGCTATGCCCCCTTCATCGACGAGGCGCGCACCCTGCCGCCGATCCGCGCGGCCATCGTCCATCCCTGTTCCCGCGCCGCCATCCTGGGCGCCGCCGAGGTCCGCGACGAGGGCCTTCTGGAGCCGCTGCTGATCGGACCCGAGGAAAAGATCCGCGCCGCCGCCGCCGATGCGGGGGTGTCCCTGGACGGCATGGCCATCGAGCCGACGGAACACAGCCACGCCGCCGCAGCCCGCGCGGTGGAACTGGCCGTGGCCCGCCGGGTCGAGGTTCTGGTCAAGGGCAGCCTGCATTCGGACGAGCTTCTGGGCGCGGTGGTGGCGCGCGAATCCGGGCTGCGCACCGGGCGGCGGATCAGCCATGCCTATGTCATGGACGTGCCCGCCTATGGCAAGCCGGTGATCGTCACCGATGCGGCGATCAACATCGCGCCGACGCTGGACCACAAACGCGACATCGCCCAGAACGCCATCGACCTGATGCGGCTGCTGGGCGCCGACCAGCCTCGCGTCGCGGTGCTGGCGGCGGCAGAGACCGTGAACCCGGCCATGCCCGCGACGCTGGACGCCGCCGCCCTGACGGTGATGGCCGCGCGCGGCCAGATCACCGGCGGGCTGGTCGACGGCCCGCTGGCCTTCGACAACGCCATCAGCCCCGAGGCCGCGCGGACCAAGGGCATCGCATCCCCGGTCGCCGGGCAGGCCGACATCCTGCTGGTCCCGGATCTGGAGGCCGGGAACATGCTGGCCAAGCAGCTGATCTATTTCGCGGGTGCCACCGCCGCGGGGCTGGTGCTGGGCGCGCGGGTGCCGATCGTGCTGACCAGCCGCGCCGATCCGCTGTCGGCCCGCATCGCCTCGGCCGCCCTGGCCCGGCTGATCGTCGCGCGCCGCGCCGCCCCCGAGGTCCGCAGATGAGCGGCGCGTCGATCCTGACCTTCAACGCCGGATCTTCGACGGTGAAGCTGGGCTTCTATGCCGTCGCCGACGACCGGCCCCGGCCGCTGGCCCGCGCCGTGATCGACTTTCGCGACGACCCGTTCGAGGTGCGGCTGACCCTGGACGGGCGGCACCTGGCGCAGCGCCTGCCCGATGCCGGTGCCGGGGACATGACGGCGGTGCTGGACGCAGCGCTTGGCTGGCTGGGCGGGCATGTCGACCTGTCGGACCTTGCGGCGGTCGGCCACCGGGTGGTCCATGGCGGCGACCTGTTCACCGGACCCGCGCGCATCGACGAAGCCAGCCTGGCGCGGATCGGCCAACTGTCGCGGCTGGCCCCCCTGCACCAGCCGCAAAGCCTGCGCCTGATCGCGGCGGCGCGGACGCTGTTTCCGGGGCTGTTGCAGACCGCGTCCTTCGACACGGCCTTCCATGCCAGCCAGGATCCGCTGGCCCGCCGCCTTGCGATCCCGCGCGCGCTGCACGACGCGGGCATCCGCCGCTATGGCTTCCACGGCCTGTCCTATCGCCACATCGCCGGGGCGCTGCACGACCTACCGCCCGACGCCCGCGTGGTGGCGGCGCATCTGGGCAGCGGCGCCAGCCTCTGCGCGATGCAGGGGGGCGTCAGCCGCGACAGTTCGATGGGATTTTCGACGCTGGACGGGATCCCCATGGCCACCCGCTGCGGCGCCCTGGATCCGGGCGTTGTGCTGCACCTGCTGGGACCGATGGGCTGGAGCCTGGAGCGGGTCGAGCGCACCCTCTATCACGAAAGCGGGTTGCTGGGCGTCTCGGGCATCGATGCCGACAGCCGCGAGCTGCTGGACAGCGACCGCCCCGAAGCCGCCGAGGCCATCGCCCTGTTCTGCCTGCGCATCGCCGGAGAGGCCGCGCGCCTGGCCGCGACGATGGGCGGCATCGACGCCCTGGTCTTCACCGCCGGCATCGGCGAGCATCAGCCCCGGATCCGCGCGGCGGTCTGCGAACGGCTGGCCTGGCTTGGCCTGGATCTGGACCCCGCCGCCAACGCGGCGAATGCCCGCCGGATCAGCACCTTCGCCAGCCGCATCGCCGCCCTGGTCATCCCCACCGACGAGGAACAGGTCATCGCCGAGGAGGCGTTGGACCTGCTGGCCCGGCGGGGCGCGTCCTAGGGATCGACGGCCCCTTCCGGGGCGCGGGGTTCGCTAATAAAGATCAATGAAACCTCCCCCGGGCCGGGTTGTTACCCCAAGCTTCTTTGGGGTGGAACATGCCGGGCTGGATCGCTGCGATTTCCGATTACTGCTCGCAGGTTCCGCCCAGCATTCCCGCAATTCCGGCCCGTCCCGGTTTCTGGTCCGCCGCGCGCTCTCCGGCTGGACGGCCCCGCCCGGAAACAATCGAGGTCAGCGGCGGTTATCTGGAGCGGCTGCCCCTGTCGGCGGTGGCCAGCGGTCTGGTCGATCACGCCGAGATCTGGTCCTTTGCGGGCCGGGACGGGGACTCAGACCGCGACAGGGGGCTGCCGGATGGCACGCCCGATCCCGCCAATCCGGCCCTGACCCGCCGCGTCTTTCGCGCTGACGGTCCCGCCCCCTATGCCTCGGCCGATGCGGTGGATTTCATCCGCACGGTCGGCGCCCCGGATGTCCTGTGCGTCTGGGGTCTGGGGGTGGATGCGGCCCTGCTGGAGGCCTGCGCGGGGTCGCTGAAGATCTATAACTCGATCGATGCGCCGGCGCTGCGCATTTCCGACGATCTCGCGGCGCGCTTCGACCTGTTCCTGACCGGCGCCGACTGGCAGTCGCGCGACATACAGGCGCGCATTCCTGGCGCGCGCACCCTGGTCCTGCCCATTGGCCCGGCCTTCGCATCCGGGCAGACCTTCTTTCCCACCGGCGCCGACAAGGACCGGGACGTGGTCTATGTGGCCTGCGCCCAGCCCTACAAGCGTCACGACATCCTGTTCGACGCCATGGCGCGCCGCCCCGGCACGCGGGGGCTGCTGGTGGTGGGCTATGGCCACCAGACCGACGAATTCCGCGACCGCGCCGCGCGCGAGGGACTGGATCTGGAGATCGTCGGCCCCCCCGGCGTGCCCCATGCCGAGGTGAACCGCCAGATCAACCGCGCCCGCGTCGGCGTCGTCTGCGGCGTGGACGACGGCGCGCCCGCGATCCTGACCGAATACCAGTTGGCGGGCCTGCCGGTGCTGGCCAATGCGCGGCTGTCCTGCGGGTTGCAATTCGTCACGCCGGAAACCGGCATCGCCGCCCATGAGGGCGCCGATTTCGCCGAGGCCCTGGACAGGCTGCTGCGCGACCATGCCCGTTACGACCCCCGCGATGTGGCGCTGTCCCGATGGGGATGGCAGCCCAGCATGGCGGTGCTTTCCGAAAAACTGACCGAAATCCGCAACGCAAGGACGGTGCCATGAACGACGCGAACCCCCTGACGCCCTTCGCGCTTGCGGCCCGGCCCGTGCTGATCTGCTTTTCGCATCTTCGCTGGGATTTCGTCTGCCAGCGTCCGCAGCACCTGATGTCGCGCTTTGCCGAAAGCCACCGGCTGTTCTTCTGGGAAGAGGCGATCCCCACCGATCATCACCTGCCCTATCTGGAATTCCACGCCTTTCCCGGCACCGCCGTCCAGGCGATCCGCCCCCGCGTCCCCGCCGCCTGGGCGCCCGAGGATCAGGCCCGCGCGCTGACGCAACTGCTGGACCAGATGATGGGCGTGGCCGGGATCCACCGCCCGGTGCTGTGGTTCTATACGCCGATGATGTGGCCCATCGCCGCCCATGTCGAGTCGGCGGCGGTGGTCTATGACTGCATGGACGAACTGTCCGCCTTCCGTTTCGCGCCGCCGGACCTGGCCGCGAACGAGACCGCGCTGATGGCGGCGGCGGATGTGGTCTTCACGGGCGGCCATTCCATTTATGAGGCCAAGGCCGGGCGGCATGCCAACATCCATCCCTTTCCGTCGTCGGTGGACACCACCCATTTCGCCCGCGCGCGCAGCGCCGGGCAGGAACCTGCGGATCAGGCGGGGCTGCCCGGCCCGCGCCTGGGCTATTACGGGGTGATCGACGAACGGCTGGATCTGTCGCTGGTCGCGGCCCTGGCCGCGGCCCATCCCGACTGGTCGGTGGTGATGATCGGACCCCTGGCCAAGATCGGACCCGAGGATCTGCCCCGCGCGCCCAACCTCCACTGGCTGGGGCAGCGCGGTTACGACCAGTTGCCCGCCTATCTGTCGGGCTGGGACGTGGCGCTGATGCCCTTTGCCATGAACCAGGCGACGCGCTTCATTTCCCCCACCAAGACGCCGGAATATCTGGCGGGGGGCGTGCAGGTCGTGTCGACCCCGGTGCGGGACGTGGTGCGCCATTACGGGGATCTGGCGTCGGTCCGTATCGCGGCGGACGCTGATGGCTTCGTGCGCGCCTGCGAGGAAGCCCTGGCCGCCAAGGGCCGCCCCGGATGGCGCGACCAGGCCGACCAGCTGCTTGCCGATCTCAGCTGGGACAATACCTTCCGGCAGATGCGGACGCTTCTGGATGCGGCGGCCGCGCGCAGGCGGCATGGCCCGCAGGTCGTCATCAGCCTGTCCGCCCCCCGGATCCGGCGCGGCGTCCGCAAATACGACGTGACCATCTGCGGCGCGGGTTTCGCCGGATCGGTCCTGGCGCGGCAATTCGCCGAAGTGTCGGGCAAGCGCGTGCTGCTGGCCGACCGGCGCGATCATGTGGCGGGCAATGCCTTCGACTGCCTGGACGCGGCCGGGATCCTGATCCACCGCTATGGCCCGCATATTTTCCATACCAACAGCGACGACGTGTTCGACTGGCTGGGCCGGTTCACGGAATGGCGCCCCTATGAGCACCGCGTGCTGGCGCGGGTGGGCGACAAGTCGGTGCCGATGCCGATCAACCGCGACACGCTGAACGCGCTTTACGGCCTGGACATGCGGTCCGAGGCCGAGGCGCAGGCTTTCCTGGCCCGGCAGGCGCAGCCGATGGACAAGATCCGCACCTCGCGCGACGTGGTGGTGAACGCCATCGGCACGGATTTGTATGAAACCTTTTTCCAGGGCTATACGCGCAAGCAATGGGGGCTTGATCCGTCGCAACTGGACAAGTCGGTGACGGCGCGGGTGCCGACGCGGACCAATACCGACGACCGCTATTTCACCGACAAGCACCAGGCGATGCCCAGGGAAGGCTATACCCGGATGTTCGAACGGATGCTGGACCATCCGGGAATCGATCTGGCCCTGGGCACCGATTTTCACGACCTGGAGCCGTCCGACCGCGGCGCGCTGACCGTCTATACCGGGCCGATCGACGCCTATTTCGGGCACCGCTTCGGCACGCTGCCCTATCGCAGCCTGCAATTCGTGCATGAGACGCTGGACCAAGCCCGGTTCCAGCCGGTCGGCGTCGTGAACTTCCCGTCCGAGGACGTGCCTTATACCCGGATCACCGAATACAAGCACCTGACCGGCCAACGCCACGCCAAGACCTCGATCAGCTACGAATACCCATCGGCCGAGGGCGATCCCTATTATCCGATCCCCCGACCCGAGAACCACGAACTGTTCCGCCGCTATGACGCCCTGGCTGCGGCCGAGCCGAACGTGATCTTCGCAGGGCGGCTGGGCAGCTATCGCTATTACAACATGGACCAGGTGGTCGGGCAGGCTTTGGCGATCCACCGGCGGCTGACCGCACGGCAGGCCGGGACTGCCGCGATGGCGCCCCTGGCATGACCGCCGCCTGATGCGCTGCCTGCTGCTGACCGACAGTCCTGAACCTTCGGGCCTTGGCGAACACATGCTGACCCTGGCCGCGAGCCTGCCGCCCGGCATGGCCTTCCTGGGGTTTCCCGACCATCCGGCGGGCCGCGCCCTTGCAGCGCGGGCGGCGGATCGCGGCGTTCTGGCGCAGGTCTTCGATCCGCGGGATGCCGGGCCGATGATCGCGGCATCACCGGCCCGGATCGTGCATATCCATGCGGGCATCGGCTGGGAAGGCCACGACCTTGTCGCCGCCGCCGCGCAGGCGGGCAGGGCGGTGATCCGCACCGAACACCTGCCCTGGCTTCTGACCGATGGGGGCCAGATCGACGCCTATGCCCAGGCCAGCCGCGACCTGGATGCGGTCATCGCCGTGTCCCAGGCGGCGGGCCGGGGCTGGCGGGCGGCGCTTGACGGGATGGCGCGGGCCGACCTGCCGGTCCATGCCGTGCCGAACGGAACCGCCCCGCCCCCCGTCCCTTACCAGGGCGGCGACGGGATGCGGCTGTTATGCGTGGGCCGCTTCGCCCCGCAAAAGCTGCACCGCACCCTGCTGGTCGCCCTGGCCCGGCTGCATCGGCGGGGCATTCCCGCGCGGCTGGATCTGGCCGGTCCCGAACCGGGCGATCCCTGCCTGACCCGCTGGGCCGCGCGCCTGGGCCTGGGCGACAGCCTGGCTATCCTGGGACGGCGCGACGACGTGGCCGCGCTGATGGCGGCGTCCGATCTGCTGGTCCTGCCCTCGGGCTTCGAGGGGCTGCCGCTGGTCCTGCTGGAGGCCATGTCCATCGGCCTGCCGGTGGTCGCCACCGATGTCCCCGGATCGGCCGAGGCCCTGGGTCCAGACCATCCCTGGCTGGTTCCGCCGCGCCGGTCGCGGCCGCTGGCCGATGCGGTGGCGCAGGCGCTGACCGACCGGCCGGGCCGCGAGGCGGTGGCGCGGGGCGGGCGCGACCGCTGGACCCGGCATTTCACCGCCGCCCGCATGGCGGCCGATACGATGCAGGTTTACCGCCGCGTGCTGCGGCAGCGAAACGAGGACGGAATGACCAAGACAAGACTGGGCTTCATCGGCGCGGGCGGCATCGCCCATCGCCATTTCGGCGTCCTGCGAACCATGGAGGACGTGCATATCGCCGCCCTGTGCGACCCCGACCGGGACCGCGCGGCCCAGGCGGCGCGCGATACCGGCGCGGTGGCCTATGCCGATCACGACGCGATGCTGGCGGCCGAGGATCTGGACGCCGTGTTCATCTGCGTGCCGCCCTTCGCCCATGGCGCGCCGGAACGGGCCTGCATCGACAAGGGCCTGCCGTTCTTCGTGGAAAAGCCGATCTCTCTGGACGTGGCGCTGGCCCAGGACATCGCCGCCCAGGTCGAGGCCGCGGGCCTGATCACCGCCGTCGGATACCACTGGCGCTATCTGGACACCATGGACGAGGCGCGCGGCCACCTGGCCCGGAACGCGCCGCATCTGATCCAGGGCTTCTGGCTGGACCAGACGCCGCCTCCGCAATGGTGGTGGCATGACGACAAAAGCGGCGGGCAGGTGGTCGAACAGGCCACCCATGTGATCGACGCCGCGCGCTTTCTGGCGGGCGACGTGACCGAGGTCTTCGCCATGTCCGCCCGCCGCGACCGCGACGATTTCGCCGGGCTGACCGTGCCCACCGCCACCGCCGCCACGCTGCGTTTCGCCAGCGGGGCCATCGCCAACCTGTCGGCCACCTGCCTGCTGCGCTGGAACCACCGCGTCGGCCTGCATGTCTTCGCCGACGGCATGGCCCTGGAAATCAGCGACCACGACCTGATGGTCGACGTGGGCCAGGGCCGCCCCCTGCGCCCTGCCCAGGGCGATCCCGTCTGGCGCGAGGACCGCGATTTCATCGAGGCCGTGCAGGGGCGCGAGAACCGCATCCGCTGCCCTTACGGCGAAGCCTTGATCACCCATCGCGTGGCGCTTGCGGTCGCCCAATCCGCCCGCGACGGCGCCCTTGTGAAGATGGAGGGGCTGCGGGCTGACCCGCAGCCGATCTTTCGTCAAGCCTCTGCGCAAAGCCCCGACCATGCCGCATGAGCATCGCCATATCCGGTCCCTGGGCATCGAACGTCCTCATGAGCCTTATTTCTTCGGCTATGACGAAGGGCCGGCGGGCGACGGGCAGGTGCGGCTGGAGCTGCTGTATACCGGCCTGTCGGCGGGGACCGAGCTGACCTTCCTGAAGGGCACCAACCCCTATCTGCACAGCCGCTGGGACGACGGTCGGGGGTTGTTCATCCCCGGAGAGCCGTCCGCGCATTTCCCCGTCAATTTCCTGGGTTACATGGAATCCGCCCGCGTCATCGACGCCCGCGCGCCGGGATTCGCGCCCGGCGACGTGGTCGCCACCACCTTCGGCCACAAGACCGGCCACACGGCCGATCCGGCCCATGATCTGCTGCTGACGCTGCCCGACGGCATGGATCCGATCCTGGGCATCTTCGTGGCGCAGATGGGACCGATCGCGGCCAACGGCCTGCTGCACGCCGATGCCGACCAGTTCGGCGCGGCGGTCCCGTTTCTGGGCGCGGGGGTGCAGGGCCGTCCGGTGCTGGTCTGGGGCGGCGGCACCGTGGGGCTGTTCTGCGCGCTGTTCGCCCGGCAGGCGGGGGCTTCGGAAATCGTCGTCGTGGACCCCTCGCCCTTCCGGCAGGACATCGCCCGCCGCATGGCCTTCACCGCCCTGGCCGAGGACGACGCGGTGCGCCACGCGAAGACCTGGCACCACAAGGTCGGCGGGCGGGGCGCGGAATACGTCTTCCAGACCCGCGCCCGGTCCGACAGCCTGCACCGCTGCCTGCAAGCCCTGCGCCCGCAGGGCACGGTGATCGATCTGGCCTTCTATCAGGGCGGCCTGGACGGCGCGCGGCTGGGAGAGGAGTTCCACCACAACGGGTTGTCGATCCGCTGCGCGCAGATCAACCGGATGCCGCGCCCGGTGGCCCATGCCTGGGACCAGCGGCGGCTGGCGCAGGAAACCCTGCGCCTGCTGGGGGCCGAGGGCGATCTGATCCGGCAGCACATGATCACCCATGTGGTGCCCTATGACCAGGCCCCGGATTTCCTGCGCCGCCTGGTCGCCGAGCGTCCCGATTTCCTGCAAGTCGTGTTCCAGACATGAGCGCGGACGACACCCTCGCCTGGGGCGTCATCCCGCCCGAGGTCTTTCCGCAGCCGCATGACGGCCACGACCTGATCCGCATCACCTTCGTGATGGCCTGGCTGGTCGTCGGCGGCGAAGAAACCGAGATCCGCCTGCTGGCCCGCAACCTGCCGCGCGACCGGTACCGCATCACCGTCATTCCCTGCTTCCGGAAAGAGGGGATGCCGGACCAGACCCATGACCAGCTTGCCGAACTGGGCGTGCAGGTCGATACCACCCCCTATGGCTTGGGGTTCGAGGAGACCGTGGACTATCTGCGTCGCAGGCTGGCGGGGGCGGATGTGGTGGTGTCCTGCCAGAACGTCGCCGACATCTATCCGACGCTGGAACGCATGGCGCTGCGCCCGCCGCTGATCGAACATGGCGGGCTGGTCTCCGAGGCCCTGGCCGGGCCGAAGCATTTCACCGCCCGCTATGTCGGCGTCTGCGACAGCATCCGCGCGGCGGCGGCATCGAAGATGCCCGACCGGACGGGGGATGCGCTGGAAATCCCCTCGATGGTGGATCTGGACGAGTTCCGCCCTGAGGCCCGCGCCCCGATGCGCGCGGCGCTTGGCGTGGCGCCGGACGAGATCCTGATCGGCTGGGTCGGCCGCCTGGACCGCAAAAAGCATGTCGAGGATTTCATCGCCGCCGCCCTGCGCATCCGCGATCCCCGCGCGCGTTTCGTCGTGGTGGGTGGGCCCGACGCCTTCATGCCCGATTATGCCGACGACCTGCGCCGCATGGCCGAACCGCTGGGCCAGCGCATCATCTTCACCGGCAACCGCAAGGACGTGCCGGACCTGCTGGCGGCGATGGACATCTTCTGCTGGCTGTCGCGCGGCGAAGGGATGCCTCATGTCATCGCCGAGGCCGGTGCGGCGGGCCTGCCGGTCATCGCCACCCCGGACAACGGCGCCTTGCAGCAGATCGCTGACGGGTCCAGCGGCCTGTTCGTCCCGCATGAGGATCCCGCCGCCGTGGCCGATGCCATGCTGCGCCTGCTGGACGACGCGCCCCTGCGCGGGCGGCTGGGAGCGGCGCTGCGGGCGCATGTCCACGCCACCTATTCCGCCGCCGTGGTGGTGCCGCAATGGCGGACGCTTTTCGACGCGGTGCTGGCCGAACGCCCCGCCGCGCCGCCGCCCGAAACCTTTGACAGCTTCGTCCTGGGCGGGTGGGAGGCATCGACTCACCGTTTGCGCAACGGGCGCAGGCTGGACGTGATCGCCTCGGTCGGGCATGACAGCCATGCCGCGCAGGATTACCGGCAATTGGCGAGCCTGGGCATCCGCGCCTGCCGCGACGGCGCCCGCTGGCACCTGATCGAGACCGCGCCCGGCCGCTACGATTTCGCCAGCCTGACGCCGATGATGCAGGCCGCTCGCGACACCGGCACGCAGGTCGTCTGGGATCTGCTGCATTACGGCTGGCCCGACGACCTGGACATCTGGACCCCCGCCTTCGTGGACCGCTTCGCGCGCTTTGCCCGCGCGGTGGCCATCCATCACCGCGACCTGACCGATGCCGTGCCCTTCTGGTGCCCGGTGAACGAGATCAGCTTCTTCGCCTGGGCGGGGGGCGACGCGCAATACCTGAACCCCTTTGCCGCAGGCCGGGGATACGAGCTGAAATGCCAGCTTGCCCGCGCCTCGATCGCCGCGATGCACGAACTGCGCGCTGTCGATCCGCGCGCCCGCTTCGTTCATGCCGAACCCCTGCTGGCGATCCATCACGATCCCCATAACGGCCGCCCCCTGTGGGAGGCGCAAGGCTATCACGACGCGCAGTTCCAGGCGTTCGAGCTGATCTCGGGCCGGATGTGGCCGCAGCTTGGCGGCGATCCGTCCTTCCTGGATATCGTCGGCGTCAATTACTATTGGAACAACCAGTGGATCCACGGAGGCCCGCCCATCGACATGGACCATCCCTGGTATCGCCCGCTGTCCGACCTGCTGGTCGAGGTCGCGGCCCGCTATGACCGGCCCCTGATGATCGCGGAAACCGGAACCGAGGGCGCGCGTCGTCCCTCTTGGTTCGCCTATGTCCGCGATCAGGTGGCGCGGGCGCGCAGGCGCGGCGCGCGGGTCGAGGGGATTTGCCTTTATCCCATCGCCGACCATCCCGGCTGGGACGACGACCGGCTGTGCCCGAACGGCCTTCTGGGCCACGATCCCCGACGCGGCCCGCGCAGGGTCGAACCGGGCCTGGCGCTGGAACTTGCCCTGCGCCATGTCGGGCTGGGCTAGGGAACCCCGGCGCAAGGGTGGCCGTTTCCCCTTCCGATCATCAGAGCGGGGACGGACCATGGCGGCCAGGGCGAACTGGAAGGGCTTCCTCAGGGTCGGAGAGGTCGGCTGCCAGGTGGCGCTTTACACGGCGGCCTCGACATCGGACCGGATCGCGTTCCACACGCTGAACCGCAAGACCGGCCACCGGCTGCGCCGCGTCTTCGTGGACAGCGACACCGGCAAGCCGGTGGACCGCGACGATCAGGTGAAAGGATACGAAATCGCATCGGGCGATTACGTCGTGCTGGATCCCGATGAGGTCGCGGCGGCGGTTCCCGACAGCGACAAGACCCTGTCCGTCAGCGCCTTCATCGGCTGCGACGACATCGACGACCTGTATTTCGACAAGCCTTATTACCTGCTGCCTTCCGGCAAGGGCGCGGCCGAAGCCTTCGCCCTGATCCGCGAGGGGATGCGCGGCAAGAAGGTCGCGGCCCTGGCCCAGACGGTGCTGTTCCGCCGCGTCCGCACGGTGCTGATCCGCGCCCATGACGCCGGGCTGATCGCCACCACGCTGAACTTCGACTATGAGGTCCGCGACCCCGACGAGGTTTTCGCGGATATCCCAGACCTGCGCATCAAGGGCGAGATGCTGGATCTGGCCCAGCACATCATCAAGACCAAGCGCGGCACCTTCGACCCCAAGGATTTCGACGACCGCTACGAAGCCGCCCTGGCCGATCTGGTCAAGGCCAAGATGGAAGGCAGGACGATCCAGCCCCGGCGCGAAGCCAAGCCCGAGGCCGCGGGCGATCTGATGGCCGCGCTGCGCGAAAGCGCGGGCATGGCCACGCGAAAGCCCGCGCGCCGGTCCTCGGCCTCGGCCAAGCCGCGCGGGGGCGGCCGCAAGACCCCGGCGCGCGGCTCGGGCAGCAAGAAGGCGGGCTAGGCGATGGCGGGCACATCGGGGGCCGGGCTGGCGACCTATAACGACAAGCGCGACTTCACCAAGACGGCCGAGCCGCGCGGGCGCAAGGCGAAGAAGGCCGGCCATTCCTTCGTGATCCAGAAGCACGCCGCGACCCGGCTGCATTACGATCTGCGGCTGGAAATGGACGGGGTGCTGAAAAGCTGGGCCGTGACCAAGGGGCCAAGCCTGGTCGCGGGCGAAAAACGCCTGGCCGTGCATGTCGAGGATCATCCGCTGGATTACGGCACCTTCGAAGGCACCATCCCCAAGGGCAATTACGGCGCGGGGGCGGTGATCGTCTGGGATCGCGGCACATGGGTTCCCGTGGACGGCGATTACGCCAAGGGCAAGCTGGAGTTCGAGTTGCGGGGCCAGAAACTGTCGGGCCGCTGGCATCTGGTCCGAATGCGCGGCAAGCGCGGCGAGACGCGCGAGAACTGGCTGCTGATCAAGGCCGAGGACGACGCCGCCCGCCCCGCCGACGCGCCCGACATCCTGACGGAACGCCCGGAATCGCTGAAGACCGGCCGCACGGTCGAAGAGGTCGCGGAAGGCGCCGACGAAACGCCGAAGCCTGCCAGGCCCAAGGCGGCGTCCCGCGTCCGCAAGGACGCCGCCATCCCCCGCGCGAAAAAGGCGCCGATGCCCGATTTCGTCGAACCCGCGCTTGCCGCCCTGCGGCCCGCGCCGCCCACCGGGGCGAAATGGCTGCACGAGGTGAAATTCGACGGCTATCGCCTGCAAGCGCGGCTGGAGGGCCAGCAGGTGCGCCTGCTGACGCGCAGCGGGCTGGACTGGACCGATCGCTTCGGGGCCGAGGTCACGGATGCCCTGCGCGCCTTGCCCGCCGAAGCCTTCATCATCGACGGCGAACTGGTGGTCGAGGCGGGGGCAGGGGCCTCGGATTTTTCGGCCTTGCAGGCGGATCTGTCGGAAGGGCGCAATGAGCGATTCGTCTTCTATGCCTTCGACCTGCTGTATCTGAACGGCCAGGACTTGCGCGCGGCCCCGTTGCTTGCCCGCAAGCAGGCGTTGGAGGATCTGGTCGGGTCTCGGCCGGGCCGGGTGCGATACAGCGGCCATTTCGGCGAGGCCGGGGCCATGGTTCTGCGCCATGCCTGCCGTCTCAGCCTGGAGGGGATCATTTCCAAGGAAGCCGACGCCCCCTATCGGTCGGGGCGCGGCAAGACCTGGATCAAGTCGAAATGTTCGGCACGGCAGGAACTCGTGGTGGCGGGCTATGTGCCGTCCACGACCTCGGACAAGCTGGTCGGATCGCTGGCCCTGGGCGTTTTCGATGACGGCAGGCTGGACTATGTGGGCAGGGTCGGCACCGGATTTTCCGCCGCCGTGGCGCGGAATCTGCGCGACCGGCTGGACGGGATGCGCATCGACGACAGCCCCTTCGCGGACAAGCTGGCGGCGGATGCTGCGCGGGGGGTCCGCTTCGTGCGCCCCGAACTGGTGGCCGAGGTCGAATTCCGCGCCTGGACCGCCGACGGAATGCTGCGCCATGCCTCGTTCCGGGGGCTGCGCGAGGACAAGCCCGCCGCCGAGGTCGTGCGCGAGAACGGCCCCGCCAAGCCCGCGCCCCAGGCGCCCAGGCGCCGGGTGACGCTGACCCATCCCGACCGGATCTATTGGCCGGACGAAGGCATCACCAAGGAAGGGCTGGCCGACTACTATGCCCAGGTCTGGCCCCGGATCGCGCCCTTCATCGTCGGGCGGCCGCTGGCCCTGCTGCGCTGCCCCAGCGGCATCGACGGGCAGAAATTCTTTCAGAAGCACGCCTGGAAGGGGATCAGCAAGCATATCGCCCTGGTCAAGGATCCCAAGGCCAAGGGGGAAGAACCGATGGTCGCCATCAACGACCTGGACGGGCTGATGGCCCTTGTCCAGTCGGCGGTGCTGGAAATCCATCCCTGGGGCAGCACCGTCGCCGACTGGGACCGTCCCGACACGATCACCATGGACCTGGATCCGGGCGAAGGCGTGGCCTGGGACGCCGTAATCGCCGGCGCGCAAGAGGTGCGGCAGCGCCTGACCGACGCGGGGCTGGCGGCCTTCGTCAAGACATCGGGCGGCAAGGGTCTGCATGTGGTCGCGCCCCTGGTGCCCAAGGCCGACTGGCCCGCCGTCAAGACCTTCGCCAAGGAGCTGGCCGACGCGATGGCGGTGGATGCGCCCGGCGCCTATGTCTCGACCATCGCCAAGGCCAAGCGCAAGGGACGGATCCTGATCGACTATCTGCGCAATCAGCGCGGCATGACGGCTGTGGCGGCCTATTCCACCCGCGCCCGCCCCGGTGCCGCCGTGTCCATGCCCGTCGCGTGGGAGGAACTGGACCAGATCGCGCCGGATTATTTCACCGTGATCAACACCCCGGCCCGGCTGGATGCCCTGACCCGCGACCCGTGGGAGGATTTCCGCCCCGCCGCCGCACCCTTGCAGGCAAAGCCCGCCGCCAAGGGCCGCAAGCGGTGACTGTTCTTCTTTGCTGGCTTTGGCGCGGCCCGGCGTCCTCAGCGCCCGCGCCCTTCGGCCTGGATGCTTTTCTTCAGGGCGGCCATGATGTCGATGACATTGTCCTGCGCCTCGGGCTTGGCGGCCTTGGGCTTTGACGCGCGCTTGCGGCCCTTTTTCTTGGCGGCGATGATGTCCAGAAGACGGTCCTGCACCGGGTCGTTCACCATCCCGGGATCCCAAGAGGTCGTGCGTTCGTCGATCAGCTTGCGCACCAGGGTCAGCAGCTTGGCTTCTGGCTTGCCGCCGGGCAGGCCGTCGAAATACTCGCTTTCGTCGCGCACCTCGTCGCCGTAACGCAGGGTCCACAGAACGATCCCCTTGCCGCGCGGCTTCAGCATCACCGCGCGTTCGCGCCGATACATCACCACCCGAGAGATGCCCACCGTGCCAGTCGCCTGCATCGCGTCGCGGATCACCGCGAAGGCCTCTTGCCCCACCTCGTCGCCCGGCAGCAGGAAATGCGGGCGGTCGTACCAGACCCAGCCGATCGAATGGTCGGGCACGAACATGTCGATGTCGATGGTGCGGGTGCTGTCCAGGGCCACCGCGTCGATCTCGGCATCCTCCAGCATGACGTAATCGTCCTCGCCCCGCTGATAGCCCTTGACCTCGTCCTGTTCGCGGACCGGCTTTTCGGTGACGGAATCCAGATACTGGCTGACGACGCGGTTGCCGGTATCGGCGTTCAGGGTGTGGAAGCGGACCTTCTCGCCCTCGGTCGTGGCGGGCAGCAGGGTCACGGGGCAGGTGACCAGCGACAGCTTCAGATAGCCTTTCCAGAAGGTGCGCGGTGCCATGACGGAAACTCCTTGCCACGGGACCAAACGGCAGGGGCGGGGCTTTGTTCCCGCGTCAGAGGCTGTCGGGAACGCACCGGTTTTCCGCCAGCCGCAACAGGCTGTGGATGCGGGTGGCGGCGATTTCCCCCTGCGCCATCGCGACCGCGATCTGGTTCAGCCCGGTCACGACATCCCCCGCCGCGAAGACGGCGGGCACCGAGGTTTCCTGGTTCATGTCGGTCAGGATGCGGCCGTCCTCGGCCAGATCGACGCCCAGGGCGGCGGCCAGATCGTTGCGCGGATCGTTTCCCAGGCCCGAATACAGCGCGGCGAACCGACGCGGCGCCGCGCCCCGGAAGCGGACACCCACGCCGTCGCGGCCGAAATCCCAATCCTCGACCGGATCGCGGACGATCCGCACCCCGGCATCGGCCAGCTTGCCCATGATCCTGCCGGACAGATCCAGATCCGCGCCCAAGGTCAGCAGGCTGATGTCGGCGGTGTATTGGCGCAGAAACAGCGCTTCGCCCGCCGCGCAATGCGCGGTGCCGATCACGGCGACCGGCTGGCCGGTCAGTTCATAGGCGTCGCAGACCGGGCATTGCCGGATCAGCCCGTCGCGGACATGATCGCGGGCCTGCGCGATGGGCGGCAGCCGGTCCCGGATGCCGGTCGCCAGGATCAGGTGCGAGGCGGCTATGTCCCGGCCCGCCGCGATGCGGAACCCGCTGCCACTGCGGGCGATCCCCGTGACCCTTGCCGCCAGGGTGGCCGCAGTGAAATTGTCCAACTGTTCGCGCATCCGGGCCAGCAGGTCGTCGCCGTGGATGCCGTCGGGAAAGCCCGGATGGTTGCGCGACCGGGGGATCAGCGATGCGCGGCTGTCCCCCGCGTCGATCAGGATGGCCCGGCGGCGGAACCGGGCCAGATAGATCGCCGCCGTCAGCCCAGCGGGGCCTCCGCCGACGATGGCGCAGTCAAAGGCATCCGCCGGCATGGCTCAGATATCGGCGCGCTGATCGCTGCCCGACAGGACGATGTATTGGCGCACCACCTCGGGCAGCCCGTCGTGGATCTGCGAGGCCATCGCCACTTCCTCGTCCAGGTTCTGTTTCAGCAGGGGAACGGCGTGGGACAGGTTCGCCTGTTCGGCGGCGGTGATCAGCGCGGTATAGGCCGCGATCTCGAAATTCTCGAAGGCGAAATTCGCCAGCGAGTTCTTCAGGATCTCGTCGCTGGCCATGCTGTGGGTCAGGGCCGCCATCGACCCGCCCAGCGACAGCATCGTGTCCTTCAACCCTGACGAGGATTCGTCCAGGTTTTCGAAGATCTGGTCCAGGCGCTGGATCTGCCCCTCGGTTTCGCGGATATGACGTTCCAGCAGCGCGGAAACCTGCGGATAATGTTCCAGCCGGTTCAGTTGCGGCTGCATGATCGAAAGGGCCTGTTTTTCCATGGCATGCGCGTTGCGCAGGCCGTCGATGAATACTTCATGGGCAGCGTCTGTCATGGTCTTGGTTCCTTCGTGAATGCGGCTGGATGGCAGCCCCCGTAAGCCAGAAGAACCCGTCCCCGCCGCATCCGTTCCAGGACAGGGCATGAATAAAGGCTAATTCCCCCAGGGCGGCTGAAACGGAACGCCGGCCCCGGCGTTGGCCCTGTTGCAGAAAGCCGGGTAGGAGGAAGCGATGGCCACCGAACGCAAGGATCACGGCCGCGCCCAGGATCGCCGCAAGGTCGCTGGCGGGCAGGATCACGAGGTCCGCTATGAAGCCGACAAGATGGACGTGTCCAAGGACAAGGTGCGCGAGGCGATCAAGTCCGAGGGCAACAGCCGCGCCCAAGTCGAACGCAAGCTGAAGGATCAGCTGGGGTAACTGTTTCTGTTCTCGTCGCGTGTGGAGAAAGCGCCTCTTGCCATACCGTGAACGGTGATCTGACCGGCTCGTGCCGGTCCACCAGCAACCGGAATGGAGAGAGACGATGGAGTACTTTGCAGGACTTGATGTTTCCCTTGAGATGACGAGCATCTGCATCGTGGATGCTGATGGGGTTGTGATGAAGGAAGCGAAGGTTGCTTCCGAACCCGACGATCTCGTCGCATTCTTCGAGCAATGCGGCATGGCGATGAAGCGGATCGGCCTTGAAGCAGGGGCGTCGTCGCAATGGCTTTACGGCGGCATGGCCGAAGCCGGTTTGCCGGTTGTGTGTATTGAGACGCGGCATGCGAAGGCGGCGCTGTCGGCCATGCCGAACAAGACCGACCGCAACGATGCGCGCGGGATCGCCAACATCATGCGCACCGGCTGGTTCCGCGCCGTGCATGTGAAGACGCAGACCGCGCAGGAACTGCGCTTCCTGCTGGTGGCCAGGCAGACGCTGGTTCGCAAGCTGATGGATATCGAGCTGGCAATCAGAGGTATGCTGCGCAGCTTCGGCCGGAAGATGGGCGTGGTGTCCAAACGCAACTTCGAGGCGCGCGTTCTGGAGCTGGCCGGCGACCGCACGATGCTGATGCGGGCGCTCAATCCGATGCTGACTGCGAGGCGTGCCCTGGCTCTCGAATACGCCAACCTGCAAAAGGTGGCGATGGACTTCGCCCGTGACGACGACGTGTGCCGCCGGTTGATGACCGTTCCCGGCGTCGGCCCGATCGTTGCGCTGACCTATCGCGCGACGATCGACGTGCCATCCCGGTTCCGGCGCTCCAAGTCTGTCGGCGCGCATCTGGGACTGACACCGCGCACCTGGCAGTCCGGAGAGGTCGCCCGGAACGGACGCGTGTCCAAGAGCGGCGACGTGATGGCCCGGGCGGCGCTCTACGAGGCCGCACACATCCTGCTGACCCGCGTGAAGCGCTGGTCGTCGCTCAAGGCGTGGGGCATGCGGCTGGTGAAGAACCGGGGACACAAGCGCGCTGTCACCGCTCTTGCTCGACGCATGTCCGTGCTGATGCATCGTATCTGGGTCGAGGGAACCGTCTTCATCTGGAAGACGGGCGATGGCCAGGTCGCGGCCCCCGCCGCAGTTGCCGGAGCATGAGATTGCCTGTCGGTCATCCGCATCGTGGGAGGCTGACATAGGCTGAGAGATCCGCTGCGGCGGAGAGATGTCCCCCGAGGGGACGAGGGTTCGGGTGAGACCGTCCAGACTCTTGTCCGCATCGCCATCTGCGACTGCGAAGACGCGAGTTAGCTTGGCCGCCCGACCTTCCGATCCCTGCTTGTGGCGATCCTGATATCGACCACGGAAAGAAGCGTGAGCCGCTCGGGGTGATGTCGATGATCCGCTCATGGCGTGTCCTCCGGCTTGATGCCTGGGACCCACGGAAGACGGACAGATCGGGATGACTCTTTCGCTACTTGTTGCGAACGCCCAGGAACATTGGCAAGATGATCGCGGGTGGCACCGGGCGCGTACTTCACACCCACAGAAACAGTTAAAGAAGGGTCCGGCATCACGGATCCTTGGGAATGATGCTGATGCCGCCGCTGACCTCCAGCACGGCGGCGTCGATATCGGCCAGGGATTTCAGCCCGTGCTGTTCACGGGCCGATTCCAGCACGTCCTCGATGCTGACGCGGGCGCGGCGCATCGCTTCCCGGTTGATCTCGCCTTGGCTGATCAGCACCGTGGGGCTGCCGTCCAGCAGGGATTCCACCCGCGGAGACCGCCCCTTCAGCCAGGCCAGCACCACGTCCGTCGCGAACAGCGTCAGGATCAGCACCACCGCGTTGCTGATCGAGAAATCGTCGCCCAGCAGCGCCTGCTGCGTCGTCTCGGCGATGATCAGAAGCAGCACGAAATCGAAGGGCGTCATCTGCGCCATGGTGCGACGGCCCGACAGCCGGGTCGCGATCAGCAGGACGATATAGATGGAGACGCCGCGAATGACCGAATCCATGATGTGCTCCGTTACGGCAGGACAAGAAGAGAGACCGGGCGCGTTTCCCCGCCGATGGCGATGTCGAAGCGGGTCCAGCCGAAATGCGTCGCGCGGACATCGACCTTGACCTGATGGGGCGGGGCGCCCGTGGCGGCAAAGCGCATCGCCTGCGCGCCGGGCAGCAAGGGGTTCTGGTCCGGCTCGGGCTGGATACGCTCGATGGCGAAGCGGTCGAAGAAGGGCTGGGTGATGATGACCTCGTGGCTGTCGCCAGGTCCGTGGAAGGTGATGGACAGGTCGTCCGATCCCTCCCATCGCGACACGCGGGGAATTTCGACCGTGGCATCCGCAAAGGCGATGGTCTGCTTGTGGAACACCCCGCCGCTGCCGGTCAGCCCCAGGACCGCCACCAGCATGACGGCGCCGAACCCCCACCAGGCAACCCGCTGCATCCGCCAGTAACGCCGCTGACGGCCGCGATGTTCGTCAAGCTGCAATCCGTCCGGGCGCACCGAAGGTATCGCCAACCCTGTATCCTGATCCATGGCAAGGCCCCTCCAACCGCTTGCTTATGAAAGCGAAAGGCGGCAGAGGGGGTTCCGGTTCCCGCGTGGTCAGGAACGGACGCGCCGGGGCGCCCTGTCCGTCACGACAAGGCCCAGACCGCGCCCAGGACGATCAGCAGCACCAGGGCCAGCGGCCAGATCAGCACCTGCCAGGCCAGCCTGCTGCGGACGGGTTCGGTGGCGCGATAGTAATCGGTATCGGCGGGTTCGCCCGCGGCCCCGGCGGATCTGTCCACGGGTCCGGCCTCGGTCGTCTTGTCGCCGTCTTTCTCAGCCATGGTCCCCTCCTTGCGCGGGGCCGGACGCGGCGCCCGGCGTCATCACCACCTTGGTCCATTCGTTCTGCTTGCCGTGGAAATTCCGGTAACCCGTCGGCGCATCCTCCAGCGACAGCCGGTGAGAGATCAGGAAGGTGGTGTCGATTTCGCCTTCCAGGATGCGGTGCAGCAACTCGCGGGTGTATTTCTGCACATGGGTCTGGCCGGTGCGGACTTGCAGGCCCTTTTCCATCAGCGCGCCCATCGGGAACTTGTCGGCCATGCCGCCATAGACGCCCGGGATCGAGACGCGCCCGCCCTTTCTGACCGCCATCAGCGCCATCCGCAGCGCGTGGATGTTGTCGGCGCCGACGCCGATCTTCTGCTTCACGGCGTCCATGATCCTGTCGGGGGCGAAGCCGTGGCTTTCCATGCCCACCGCGTCGATCACCGCGTCCGGGCCGATGCCGCCGGTCATCTCCATCAGCGCCTCGAGCACATGGGTCTGGGTATAGTCGATGACCTTCGCGCCCAGGCCGCGCGCCAGATCCAGCCGTCCGGGATAATGGTCGATGGCGATCACCTGATGCGCGCCCATCAGCAGCGCCGACTGGATCGCGAACAGCCCGACCGGCCCGCAGCCCCAGACGGCCACGGTATCGCCGGGCTGGATGTCGCAGTTCTCGGCCGCCATCCAGCCGGTGGGCAGGATGTCGGACAGAAACAGCACCTGTTCGTCGGGGATGCCGTCCGGGATCACGATGGGACCGACATCGGAAAACGGCACCCGAACATATTCGGCCTGACCGCCCGGATAGCCGCCGGTCATGTGGGAATAGCCGAACAGCCCGCTGACGGCATGGCCGTACAGCAGTTCCGACGCCTCTTGCTTTTCGACCGGGTTCGAGTTGTCGCAGGCGGAAAACTGGCCCTGCCCGCAGAAGAAGCAGGCCCCGCAAGAGATGGTGAAGGGCACCACCACCCGGTCGCCCTTCTTCAGCGTGGATTTCGGGCCGGTTTCCACGACCCGGCCCATGAATTCGTGCCCCAGGATGTCGCCCGGTTGCAGGCCGGGGATCACCGCGTCGTAGAGATGCAGGTCCGATCCGCAGATCGCGGTGGCCGTCACCTCGATGATCGCATCGCGGGGATTGACGATCTGCGGGTCGGGAACCGTGTCGACGCGAACGTCATGCTTGCCGTGCCAGGTCAGTGCGCGCATCAGTCGTCCCCCTTGCGATTGGCCGAGGTGGCGATCTCGCCGGTTTCCAGAAGCATCTTCAGCCGTTTCAGATCCTGCTTGCCGCGAATCGCCGGATCGGTGCCGCGCAGCATCGCCGCCCAATGCCCGACGATGCCGCCCTGCGGGCGCCAGGCGACATGCGCCTCGACCTCGGTCCCGCGCCCGGCGGGGGCGTCGCGCAACTGCACCTTGGCCTCGATCTGGATGTCGGCGCCCTCTGCGGAGCGCCAGGCCAGGGCCTCGTCGGGGCGTTCCTCGACCAGGCGGGTCTCGACCGGGAAGCGGCCGTCGGGGGACTGGACGACCCAGGTCACGCTGTCGCCGCTGACCTGGACCGCCGCCAGCCCCTCCATGAAGTCGGTCAGGCGGTTCGGGTCGCGCCACATCTGGAAGATGCGGCTGCGCGGCGCGTCGATCGTGACGGTGCGCCCGGCGACCTGATAGCCGCCGAAATGGGACCGCCGCGCGGTGCGGCCAGGGGCGCTGTCGGGCGGGCGCCGGGGCGCGGATTTCATCGCGGCGCCGACAGCCAGTCCCGCACCGATCGACAGCGCAAGGACGGTGGCCGCAACGGGCAGGCCGGAAGAGCGACGGGGCATTCGGGGCCTCCTGCAATATGCGGGCGCCTGTTCCGGCGGCCGCAGGGATGGTGGGCGCGGCGTGTCGGGGCACCCATGGGCCGCAGCGACGCCGGTCAGGTCATGGATCCCGCCGCCCGGCAGGGTGCGGCATGTCCACACGCGGGAACACGACCGTTTCCGGGACCAGGGATGCGACAGGGAAACCCCACCGGGGGCGTTACGTTCCCCTGGTGCGTCGGAACAAAGGTTAATCGGTGGTCAAGCTGCGGCCGGGACTGATTCCCGCGCGCCGCGCCGCGCGGCCGCATTGCGCCGTATACAGGCCGGGCGGCTGCTTCTATTCTGGCCGGCATGAAACTGTCCCGCTATACCGACTATGCCCTGCGCGTGCTGATCTATCTGGCAGGCCGGGATCAGGGGTTGGCCTCGATCCGGCAGATCGCGCAGGCCTATGCGATCTCGCACAACCACCTGATGAAGATCGTCCAGGATTTGGGCCATGCCGGTTTCGTGGAAACCGTGCGCGGGCGCGGTGGCGGGCTGCGGCTGGCCCGCCCGGCCTCGGCCATCGTGATCGGCGACGTGGTGCGCCATACCGAGGATCTGGGCGATCTGGTCGATTGCAGCACCTGCCGGATCGCCGTGGCCTGCGGCCTGCCCCCGGTCCTGGCCGAGGCGAGCCTGGCCTTCCTGGCGGTGCTGGACCGCTATCGGCTCAGCGATGTCGTCGCCCGGCCCGAGGTTTTTCGCGGCCTGTTCCAGGATCTTCCCGACGCGGCAGGCTTGGCCTGACCGCGACATATTCCCGCAGGCCGGATAACATGCTTTTGCAATGCATCTTTTCAGAGATATACATTCCTCAGGATACATCTTCAGGAGATTCCCATGCCCCGCGCCCTGTCGGACCAGACCATTGCCCTTGTGAAAGCGACGGTGCCCGCGCTGGAACGGCATGGTCCCGCGATCACCGAGGTGATGTATCGCCGCCTGTTCCGCAACGGCCACATCGCCGCCCTGTTCAACCATGCCAACCAGCAAAGCGGCACCCAGCGGCTGGCGCTGGCTCAGGCGGTGCTGGCCTATGCGCGCAATGTCGACAACCTGCCCGCCCTGGGCGCGGCCGTCGAACGGATCGCCCAGAAGCATGTCGGCTATGCCATCCTGCCCGAACATTACCCCTTTGTCGCCGAGGCCCTGCTGGGCGCCATCGGCGAAGTGCTGGGCGAAGCCGCGACCCCCGAGATCCTGCAAGCCTGGGGCGAGGCCTTCTGGTTCCTGGCCGACCTGCTGATCGACCGCGAGGCCGCGATCCGCGACGGCATCATCGCGCAGCCCGGCGGCTGGACCGACTGGCGCCGCTTCGTGATCGCCGACCGGCAGGTCGAGGCCGAGGGGATCGCATCCTTCCTGCTGCGCCCCCAGGATGGCGGCCCGGTCGTGCCGCACCGTCCCGGCCAGTATCTGACCCTGCGCTTCGACGCGGCGGGGCTTGCGGGGGTAAAGCGCAACTATTCCATTTCGGACGCGCCGAATGCGGAAGGCTATCGGATCACCGTCAAGCGCGAACCCCAGGGCGAGGCCTCGCGCTTTCTGCATGATCGGGTCCAGGTCGGCACCGTGATCGAGGCCACGCCGCCCGCAGGCGATTTCAGCCTGGCCGACAGTCCCGAACGGCCGTTGCTGCTGCTGTCGGGCGGGGTCGGGCTGACCCCCTTCGTCAGCATGATGGAGGTGGTGGCCGACCGCCACCGCGACCTGCCGGTCTATTACGTCCACGGGACCAGCAGCCCCGCCCATCACGCCCTGGACGCGCAGGTGCGCAAGGCCGCCGCGCGCCACGGCAACGTGCTGGTCGAGACCTTCTACGAGACCGGCGCCGAGGACAGGGCCAATCCCGGCCGGATCACCATGAACTGGCTGCGGGCGAACACCCCCCTGGCCGAGGCAGACATCTATCTGTGCGGTCCCCGGCCGTTCCTGCGCCATTTCGTCACCGGCCTGCGCGAGGCGGGCGTCCCGGCGGACCGCATCCATTACGAGTTCTTCGGCCCCTCCGACGAACAGCTGGCTGCCTAGGCGGGGGGCGGCGGTCATGACGGCATCCGTCCCGCGCATGACGGTCGGCTTCGACGGCGATCAGCCGGTCGTCGACGCGGCCGCCATCGCGCCGCTGCTGGGTCTTGATGTCCCGACCTTTCAGGACCGGATGCGGTCGGGGCGGATCAGGACCATGATCGAACGGGGCGAGGCCGACGACGCGGGCAAGCTGCGCCTGACCTTCCAGACATCCGACTGGCGGGTCCGGCTGACCTGCGCGGGCGACGGCTCGGTGCTGACGCTGACGCGCGCGCAGATGGGCGCGCCCGGCCGCGATGCGGGGCCGTCGCCGGCGTAAACCCGGACCCACGCCCCGCGCACCACTCTGCGATGGCCTGTCCGTCAGGAAAGGGTCAGGATAGTCCTGGATTTCGGCCCAGCCCCTGCCGCCCTGCGGCACAGCCAGGACAGGACATGACCTTCGATCTTTCTTCCGACCGCCTGATGATGGCGTTGACCCTTGCCACCGTATTCGGCATGGGGCTTGCCGCTTTCGACGCCTTTGTCGTTCCCGGCCTCTGGGGGCCTGCGGGGCTTCTGCTGGTCTATCTGGCGGGCGGGGTGCCGACGGGGCTGCGGGCGCTGTCGGTGCTGTGGCGGGACCGGGTGCTGGACATCGACCTGCTGATGGTGGTCGCGGCCCTGGCGGCTGCGGGCGTCGGCGCGCCGCTGGAAGGCGCGGTGCTGCTGACGCTGTTCAGCATCTCGACCACGCTGGAACATCGCGCCATGGGCCGCGCCCGCCGCGCGGTCGAGGCGTTGATGGCGCTGCGCCCCGACACGGCCCTGCGGCAGGCGCCGGACGGCAGGGTCAGCGAGGTGCCGGTGGCCGACCTGATGCCCGGCGATGTGGTGGTGCTGCGCCCCGGTGCCCGCGTGCCGGTGGACGGGGTGATCCTGGACGGCGACGGCGCGCTGGACGAGGCGACCATCACCGGCGAATCCATGCCCGTCCACAAGGCCCCCGGCGCCAAGGTGTTCGAGGCGACGGTGAACCTGAACGCCGTGCTTCGGGTACAGGTCACGCAGGCCGTGGCCGACAGCACGGTGGCGCGGATGATCGCGCTGGTGACCGAGGCGCAGGCCGCCCGCGCGCCTTCGGAACGCTTCAGCGAATGGTTCGGGCAGCGCTATACCGTGGCGGTGCTGGCGGGATCGGGCCTGGCGCTTTGCGTCCTGCTGGCCCTGGGCTGGTCGTGGGACGACGCGCTGTACCGCGCGGCCACGCTGCTGGTCGCGGCCAGCCCCTGCGCCATCGTGATCTCGGTCCCCGCCGCGATCCTGTCGGCGCTGGCGGCGGCGGCGCGGGGCGGCGTGCTGTTCAAGGGCGGCGCCGCGCTGGAAACGCTGGCCGAGGTCCACAGCTTCGCCTTCGACAAGACCGGCACCCTGACCACCGGCAAGGCCGAGGTGACGGGGCTGATCGCCCTTGGGGACGAGGCGGCGTTCCTGGCGCTGCTGTCCGGGATCGAGGCGCAGTCCGAACATCCCATCGCCGAGGCGATCCGCCGCCACGCGGCCGAACGCGGCATCATCCCCGCGCCCGTCCATGACGTGCAGGCGATCCCCAGCGAAGGGATCACCGGCACGGATGCGGGCGGCACGATCTGGGCCGGAAACCGCAGGCTCGCGGCCCGAATGGGGGCCCAGGTCGACGGGCCGGAATTCGACGCGCTGCGCGACACGGCGCAGACCGTCACATGGCTTGGCCGGGGCGACCGCCTGCTGGGCGCCGTCACGGTGGCCGACCGCCCGCGCGAAAGCTCGGCCGCGGGGCTGGCGGCGCTGCGCGGCGAGGGGGTCGGCACGATCAGGATCATGACCGGCGACCGGCGCGCCGTCGGGCTTCGCATCGGGGCCGAACTGGGCTTTGCGCCCGACGAGGTGATGGCCGACCTGCTGCCCCAGGACAAGGTCCGGCTGGTGGGCGAACTGGCCGGGCGCGGCAAGGTGGCCTTTGTGGGCGACGGGGTGAACGACGCCGCCGCCCTGGCGCGGGCCGATGTCGGCATCGCCATGGGCGCGGCGGGCAGCGAGGTCGCGCTGCAAGCGGCGGATGTGGCGCTGCTGTCGGACGACATGGGCCGGCTGGCGGCGGCGCACCGGCTGGCGCGCCGGACGCGGCGGGTGATCCGGCAGAACCTGATCTTCGCCATGGGCATGATGGCGCTGCTGGTCGCCTCCAGCCTGTTCCTTTCCCTGCCCCTGCCGCTGGCCGTGATCGGGCACGAAGGGGGCACGGTGCTGGTGGTGCTGAACGGTCTGCGCCTGCTGGCCGATCCGATCCGCAGCGACCGGGGACAAAGGCAGGCGGCGCGGCGGTCCGGGGCGGCGCAGCCGAAGCCCGCCCGTGCCTGAGTTGCAGGTGTCAGAAGATCCAGAACCCGCGCGCCAGCCCCGCGTCGTGAAGGGCGCCGATCGCCTCGGCCACGGGGAAGGCCGCGACAAAGACCAGGGCGTCGGCCAGGTTCGTGCGCAGGGCGTTCAGGTTCAGCATCATCCCCGGTCCCGCCCGGAACAGCGACGGCCGGGGCAGGATGCGCGGCACGTGGCCGGCATAATCGCGATAGGCAGGTCCGAACGTGGCACGAAGATAGTCCTCCTCGCGCCGGGCGGTGGCGGACAGGATCGTAAAGGCGCCCAGCCCGAACAGCGCGGCCCCCAGCAGGCTGCCCAGCAGCAGGCCGAACCCCGTGGCGCCGATGGTGGAAAAGAAATACAGCGGGTGGCGGCAGATGGAATAGGGACCGTCCTGCATCACCTGCGCATTCTTGCGCCCGCCGATATAAAGGATCGCCCAGAACCGCCCCAGCACGGCCGCGACGATGCACAGGCTGCCCGCCGTGCGCATCAGCGCCCGGACCGGAACGGCCTGCCAGACGGGAACGCCCCACAGGATCGGGATCAGGGCCGCGACGAAGAAAAGGCGCAAGGTGGCGATGCGCAGCCGCTGGTTGGCGGGACGAACGGCAAGGGCCGGTTTGGACATCATGTCAGAACCTGTGGTTGCGGGCCGGGATGCGCCTGCGCGGGCACGGGTGCCGGGATCTGTTCGCGCATGGTCCGTTCCGCTAGTTTCGGTGCTGCCCTGTCGCGCGCGGACCTTACGGTTGGCTGACGGGCAGGTCGGGAAAGGGCGTGCCATGCGGCTGCTGGTGGTCGAGGACGAAGGCGATCTGGCCTCGGCGCTGGCCGATCATCTGGCGGCGCAGGGCCATGCCGTCGATCTGGCGGCCGACCTGGCCACCGCCGCCGATGCGCTGGCGGGGGTGGATTACGATCTGCTGCTTCTGGACCTGCACCTGCCCGACGGCGACGGCATCGCCTTCCTGCGGGGGCTGCGGCGGCGCGGTCTCCGGGTGCCGGTGCTGATCGGCACCGCGCGCGACCGGATCACCGAACGGATCGAGGGGCTGGACGCGGGCGCCGACGATTACCTGGTCAAGCCTTATGACCTGGACGAGATGCTGGCCCGGATCGCCGCCATCCGCCGCCGCATCGACGGCCGCGCCGAGCCCGAGCGGCGCTTTGGCCGGCTGGCTCTGCTGCCCGAACGGCAGGCGGCGCTGCTGGACGATGCCCCCGTCCACCTGACGCGCAAGGAATGGGCGGTGATCGAACGCATCAGCCGCCGCCCCGGCATGATCGTGACCCGCGACCAGCTTGAGGAGGCGCTTTACGCCTTCGACGCCGAGGTCGAAAGCAATGCCATCGAGGCGCATGTCAGCCGCCTGCGCGCCAAGCTGGGCCGCAGCGCGGTCGAAACGGTGCGCGGCTTCGGCTATCGCATGGGGTCCGTGTGATGGCCGCGCGCCGCCCCACGCTGGCGCGCCGCCTGGCGTTGCTGGTCAGCCTGGGGCTGGGCGCGGTCTGGGTGGTGGCGCTGCTGACCATGGCGATGGTGCTGCGCCATGAACAGGACGAGCTTTACGACCAGCAGCTGAAGGTTTCGGCCGAAACGCTGCTGCCCGTTCTCAGCCACGCATGGCGGGCGGGGCTGCTGCCGCCGGACGGCGGGGGCGATCCCGCGCAGGCGGTCGATCTGGACGAGGCGCTGCTGTGGCAGCTGATCGACCGCAGCGGGCGGGTGGTGGCCAGCGCCCCGGCGGCAGTGGCGGCCATGTTCCCCGACCGGATCGCCCCGCTTCGCCACACCAGCACGGCGACGCATATGGTCTATGCGACCGGATATGACGCGGCGGGGTTCGCGCTGGAATTCGCCGATCCGCTGGCGGAACGGGCCGAGGCATGGCGCGACAGCTATCTGGCGTTTCTGCTGCCGATGCTGGCGATCCTGCCCCTGGGCTATATGCTGGTGCGCTGGATCACCGCGCAGGCTTTGCGACCGCTCGACCGTATGCGGGCCGAGGTGGAACGGCGCGACAGCCAGATGTTGTCGCCGATGGATGCCGAGGCCCATCCGGCCGAGCTTTCGGCGGTCATTGCCACGCTGAACGGCTTCATGGCGCGGCTGGCGCAGGCGCTGGAGGGGGAACGCGCCTTCGCCTCGAACGCCGCGCATGAATTGCGCACGCCGGTGGCCATCGCGCTGGCGCAGGTGCAGCGGATGCAGCACGAGACCGCCGACGACGTGCAGCGCGACCGGCTGGCCGCCGTCGGGCGGGCGCTGGACCGGATGTCGCGGCTGGTCACGCGGCTGCTGCAACTGGCGCGGGCCGAATCCGGCATCGGCCGGGGGGCGGCGCCGGTCGATGTCGCGCGGCTGCTGCCGCATGTCCTGCGCGACGCGCATGGCGACGGATCGCGGCTGCGGGTGGTGCTGCCGGAGGGTCCGGTTCCGTCGCAGATGGACGCGGATGCGCTGGCCATCGTGGTGGGCAACCTGATCGACAACGCCCTGCAACACGCGCCCCAGGGAACGCCGGTGGATATCGTCCTGGACGATGCGGGGGTGCTGGTCGTGCGCAACGGCGGGACGCCCGTCCCGGCGGCGGATCTGGCGCGGATCGCCGATCGGTTTGCCAGCCGCCGCAGCGGCGGCTTCGGCCTTGGCCTGCATATCGCCCGGCAGATCGCGCAGCAGGCGGGCGGGCGGTTGGAGCTGCACTCTCCGGCGCCGGGCCGCGCGGACGGGTTCGAGGCGCGGTTGCATCTGCCTTGACCAGTAAGCCTGGCGTAAGGATCGCCTGCCACACCGCCCCCATCGCACCCCTGATGATGGAGGTTTCCCGTGCGCACCCTTCTTGTTGCCCTTGTGATGGCCGGCGCCGCGCTGCCCGCCCTTGCCGCCGACCGCTGCGACGTTCCCAAGGAGAAATGGCGTCCCGTGGACGAGTTGAAGGCCGAACTGACCGCCAAGGGCTGGCAGATCGCCAACGTCAAGACCGAGGACGGCTGCTACGAGGTCTATGGCAAGGACGACACGGGCAAGCGGGTCGAGATCTTCTTCGATCCCGCCACGTTCGAGGCGGTCGGGTCGGATGACTGACGCCCCGGACGCGGTCCCGGTGAAGGTCTGGGACCCGTTCGTGCGCCTGTATCACTGGTCCCAGGCCGCGCTGATCGCGGCGGCCTGGATCACGGCCGACGAATGGAAATGGCTGCACGAACGCATCGGCTATGCGGTCATGGCGCTGGTCGCGCTGCGCCTTCTGTGGGGGATCGTGGGGTCGCGCCACGCGCGGTTCGCCGATTTCGTGCGCGGGCCGCGCGCGGTGCTGCGCTATCTGGGCGATCTGCTCCATGGACGCGAGCGGCGCTATCTGGGCCACAATCCGGCGGGCGGCGCGATGATCGTGGCGCTGCTGGCGGTGATCGCGGCGACGGCCCTGACCGGCTGGTTGCAGACGACCGACGCCTTTTTCGGCTCCGAGACGATGGAGAATATCCACGAAAGCCTGGCCACGCTGATCCTGGTCCTGGTCGGTTTCCACGTCGGCGGCGTGGCCCTAGAAAGCCTGCGCCATCATGAGAACCTGACCCGGTCGATGATCACGGGCCGCAAGCGGCCGCTGGGCGCCGGGCCGGGCGGCGAATGAAGGACCGGCGGGGGGATCAGCCCGCCGCCACGCCGAAGACCATGCCGACGGCCAGCGTCGCGATCAGCGCCAGCGCGCCCCAGAAAGCGACGCGCATGGCGCCCTGCCGGATGGGCGCGCCGCCTGCATGGCTGCCAAGGCCGCCCAGCACCAGCAGGACGGCCAGCGTCGCCACCGAGACCCACAGCGCCACATGCGACGGCGCCAGCGCCGCGACGCCCAGCGGCAGGGCGGCCCCGACCGAAAAGGTCGCCGCCGAAACCGCCGCCGCCTGAAGGGGGCGCGCGGCCAGGCTTTCGGTGATCCCCAGTTCGTCGCGCAGATGGGCCTTCAGCGCGTCCCCTGCCATCAGCTGCTCGGCCACGCGGGTGGCGAGTTCGGCATCCAGGCCGCGTTCGACATAGATGTCGCGCAACTCGGCAAGCTCGGCCTCGGGCATCGTCGCAAGCTCCTCCTGTTCGCGGGCGCGATCCGCGGCCTCGGCATCGGCCTGCGAACTGACCGAAACGTATTCGCCGGCCGCCATCGACATTGCCCCCGCGACCAGCCCCGCCAGCCCGGCGATCAGCACCGTCCCGCGATCCGACCCCGCCCCGGCGACGCCCACGATCAAAGCCGCAGTCGAGACCACCCCGTCATTCGCGCCCAGCACGGCGGCGCGCAGCCAGCCGATCCGGTGGGTCCGGTGGTTTTCCGCATGAATCGCCCGCATCGCTGTCCTCTGCCCCCGACCAAGTTGCCTCAAGCGGCGTCAGGTTACGCCATCCTTACCCTCGGCGCAGCATCCCGCAGGATCAACCCTGTTCCGGTGGCGCGCAGCCGCCGAAGTTTCCGACACAGGCCCATGTTTTCAAGGGCGCCTTCGAAAAGGCTTTACGCGTCGAACCGATTGCTTTCGATCACGTCGTGGATGATCCCGCTGCTGGCTTTTTCCGGGTCTCTCGCCGCAAGCGCCTCCAGGATACGCTCGTGATTGGCGATGGCGCGCAGGAAGTGGTCGTGGTTGGGCATGTAGTTGCGCACCAGCGGTCCCATTCTCAGCCACAACGGCTCCAGGATCGTGGTGATGAACGAGATCCGGCTCGCCACGGCGATGGCCATGTGGAAATTATAGTTCGCCTCCAGGAACAGGTCGAGATCGTCGGTCTCGGCCGATTTTCGGATGCTGTCGCAATGTCCGGCGATCTGCGCCAGTTCGGCCTCGGTGTGGTTCAGCGCCGCCTTGGCCGCGGCATCCGCTTCCAGCAGCGAACGGATATGGACCAGATCCCGCTGCTCCTTCGCGGTTGGCTCGGGCACGATCATCGTGCGCGTCGGCGACGACACCACCACGCCGACGCTTTCCAGCCTTTGCAGCGCATCGCGCACCGGCATCAGGCTGGTCCCCAGCGATTGCGCCAGCTTGCGCAGGGGCAGGCGCTGGCCGGGGGTAAAGCGCCCCATCATCATGTGCCGCTTCAGCGCGTCATAGATTTGTTCGTGCAGCACATGGTGATTGATCGGACCGACATCATAGGACGGTTCCCCGTCTGGGCGCGACTGCTGCAATTCCGGATCCCTCTCAGCGCGGCGGCCGCCCGCCGCAAAAATTGTTATAACAGTAGACACGAATCATTGACTTGAGTAAAGACTGTGCCAAGCTCGATTTTGTTATAACAGTGGACATCGGAATGGCGACACTCAATTGCGACATGGGGGAAAGCTACGGGCCGTGGAGCTTCGGCGACGACGAAGGGATCATGCCTTTCGTGGACTGCGCCAATATCGCCTGCGGCTTCCATGCCTCGGACCCTTTGACCATGGCGCGCACCGTCCGCCTGGCTGTCGGATTGGGCAAGAAGATCGGCGCGCATCCCTCGCTGCCCGACCGCGAGGGGTTCGGCCGCCGCGAGATGCACCTGCAACCCGAGGAACTGACCGCCGCCTTCACCTATCAGATCGGGGCGCTTTGCGGCTTTCTGCGGGCCGAAGGGGTGGCGCTTTCGCATGTCAAGCCGCATGGCATCGTCTATGGAATGGCGGCCCGGCACATGCCGACCGCCCTGGCGATGGCCAAGGCGGTCGCGCCCTTCGGAGTGCCGCTTTTCGGGATGGCGGGCACCTGTCACGAGGCCGCCGCCGCCGAGATCGGCGTGCCCTTCATCGGCGAATTCTTCGCCGATCTGACCTATTCGCCCGAAGGCGCGCTGATCATCCCGCGCAAGCACTCCGCGATCGACCTGGACCGTGCGGCCGCGCGGCTGGAACGCGCGCTGAAAACCGGCGAGGTCGAGGCGACCGACGGCACGCCGCTGCGGGTCGAATTCGGAACCATCTGCATCCATTCCGATCCGCCCAACGCGCGGGCGGTGGCCGAACGGCTGCGGCAGGTCATTGATACGGCCGGTTGATCCCGGCCGATTCTCCTCCGGGCAGATAAAACAAAAAACCGCCCGGATTGCCGAAACTGCTTCCAACAGAGGAAAACCATGTTCAGATTTTCGCCCAAACTAATGATGCTGGCCGGGCTTTCGCTGGCGACGGCGCCTGGCCTGGCCTTGGCCGAGCGCAGTTCGTTCCCGGTCGAACTGGTCCAGGAGGACGGCTCCAAGAAGGATGCCGACTGGCCGCTCATCACCAAGGAAGAGCTGACGAAGCCCTGGAACATCTGCGTCCTCTTCCCCCATCTGAAAGACAGCTATTGGGTGGCCGCCAATTACGGCATCGCCGACGAGATCGCCCGCACCGGCGCGTCGATGACGCTTTACGAAGCCGGGGGTTACAACAACCTGTCCACCCAGCTCAGCCAGATGGACAACTGCATCGCCCAGGGCTTCGACGGCATCATCCTGGGCGCGATTTCGGCCGATGGCGTCGGCGCATTGGTCAAGAAGGCGACCGATGCCGGGATCCCGGTCATCGACTTCGTGAACGGCGTCAACGAACCCTCGGTCTCGGGGCACGCACTGGTCAGCTTCTACGATCTTGCCTTCACCACTGGAAAATACCTGGTTGAACAGGCCGGCGGCCAGCCGCTGAAAGTCGGCTTCTTCCCCGGACCACAGGGTGCGGGCTGGTCCGACGACGCGGTGCGCGGCTTCAACGACGCCATCGCCGGGTCCAGCGTCGAAGTGCTTGTCACCCGGCGGGGCGACACGGGGCTGAACGTGCAACTTGATTTCATCTCGAACGCGCTGCTGACCTATGACGACATCGACTGGGTCGTCGGCGTGGACATCGCGGCCGAGGCGGGCGCGGTCGCGGTGCGCAACGCGGGTCTTGCGGGCAAGGTGCAGGTGGTGGCGTTCGACATCATTCCGCCCGTCTACGAGAATATCAAGGCCGGCGACACCAAGGCCTCGCCCGCCGATTTCACGACCCTCCAGGGGCGTCTTGCGGTCGACATGGTCCTGCGCCTGCTGGAAGGTCAGACGCTTGCCGCCAAGCGGGCCGGGCCGAAACCGCAGATGGTCACCTCGGACACGATCGACAGCTTCGAATATACCGACATGTTCGCGCCGAAGGACTTTGCCGTCACGTTCAGCCTGACCGAAGGCCAATGAACGCCTTGGCACCACAGGCAGAAAGCGAGGCGGTCGTTTCGCTTTCCGCCGCCTGCAAGTTCTATGGCAGCTTCGCCGCGCTCAAGGATGTCAGCCTCGATCTGCGGCGGGGCGAGGTCCATATGCTGCTGGGCGAGAACGGCGCCGGAAAATCCACCTTGGTCAGCCTGCTGACCGGGGTGAACCGGCTGGACGGGGGCGACCGCTTCGTGCGCGGCCGGCCCGCGCCCGATCTCAGGCCCTCGGACGCGCGCGCCGCCGGGATCGACGCGGTGCTCCAGGATTTCAGCCTGGCGCCTGCGCTGAGCGTGGCCGAGAATTTCGGGCTGGGGCGCGAGCCGCTGCGCGGCGGGCTGCTTGACCATGGGGCGCTTCATAGGCGCACCCGCGCCGCGCTTGACCGGCTGGGCCTGCATCTCGACCCTGAAACCCGTGTCGAGACCTTGTCGCGGGCCGAGCAGCAATTGCTGGAAATCGCCCGCGCCTTGGACGGCGTGCCGGGCGTCCTGATCCTCGACGAACCCACCGCCGCGCTGAGCCATGACGAATCCGAACGGCTGTTTCGGATCGTGGACCGTCTGCGCGCCGAGGGCTGGGCGATCCTCTATATCAGCCACCGGATGGAGGAAATCCGTCGGTTGGGCGATGTCGTGACCATCCTGCGCGACGGGCGCCAGACCGGACATTACCGCCTGTCCGAAGTCACCAACGAACGCATGATCGCAGACATGGTCGGGCGCGAGATGGACCATTTCTATCCCCAGAGCCCGCACCGTCCGGGGCCGGTCCTGCTGGAAACGCGGGATCTGCGCGCAGGTCCCGTCAAGGGCGTGTCGATCCGTGTCCGCGCGGGCGAGGTCGTGGGGCTTGGCGGGCTGGTGGGATGCGGCAAGGCCGAGGTGGCGCGCGCCGTCTTCGGGCTTTTGCCGACGGAATCGGGCCGGATCGTCCTGGACGGACAAGAAATCGCGGACCCGTCGCCCGCCGGGCTTCTGTCGCGCGGCCTGGTCTATCTGCCCCAGGACCGGCGCGGCGAGGCGCTGGCGCTTGGCCGTTCGATCGCCGAGAACATGCAGATCGAGGTGCTGGCCGATCCCGGCTATACCCGCGTCGGCATCGTGCGGGCGGGACGGTTGCGCGATCTGACGGCGCAGTTGATGCAGAGGCTGGGCATCGCGCCGGCCGTGCCGGGGCTTGCGGTCGGGTCGCTGTCGGGCGGCAACCAGCAAAAGGTCGTGCTGGGCCGCGCCCTGTCGCGCGCGCGCAGGGTCTTCATCTTCGACGAGCCGACAGCCGGGGTCGATGTCGGCGCCCGGCTGGACTTCTATCGTCAGCTTGAACGCCTGGTGGCCGAAGGCGCGGCGGTGCTGCTGATCACCTCGGACTTGCAGGAACTCGTCCATCTGGCCCATCGGGCCTATGTCATGCATGAGGGCCACCTGGTGGCCGATCTGCCCAAGGCCTCGCTCAACGAAAAAACCGTTGTGGCCCATGCCTTCGGCGACCAAACCCATCAAGGAAATACCCAATGACCGAAGCCAAAAGCTCGCGCATGAATTCGGGCCATTCGCGCGGGGCCGCAGGGTCGCTGGTGGACGGCGTCATGCGGTTCGGCGCCCTGCCGATCATCCTGGCGATCTGCCTTGTCGTCTTTCAACTGGGCAACGACCGTTTTCTCAGCCCGATGAACCTGACCAACATGAGCCAGCAGATGGTGTTCCTGCTGCTGATCGCCCTGGGGCAGATGATCGTTCTGGTTTCGGGCGGGTTCGATCTGTCCGTGGGCGCGGTCGTCGCGCTGACATCGGTCGTATCGGCCAAGGCGATGGTCGCCGTGATGGCGCTGTTTCCCGAAAACGACGCGCTGGCGATCGCGGCGGGGTTCGGGACCGCGCTTGCGGTGGGCCTTGTCTGCGGGCTGATCAACGGCATCGGGGTCGCCGTTCTCAAGGTCAACGCCTTCATCGTCACCCTGGCCACCGCCTCGATCTTCAAGGGGGTGACGCTGGTGATCTCGCAGGGGCTGCAAGTCCCCGGACTGCCGCGGACCTTCGTCTATCAGATCGGGTCGGGCCGGATCCTGGGCCTGCCGACCTCGCTGGTCATGGCGCTGCCGGTGGTGGCGCTGGTCTGGCTTGCCATGCATCACATGCGGTTGGGACGTTATCTTTATGCGATCGGGTCGAACCTCAGATCGGCCGTGGTGGCCGGGGTGCAGGTCAACCGGCAATTGCTGGCCGCCTATGTGATCTGCGGCACGATCACCGCCTTTTCGGGCTGGCTGCTGACGGCGCGGGTATCGTCGGGCGAACCGCTTCTGGGCGGCGAGTTTCCCCTGAACTCGATCGCGGCGGCGGTGATCGGCGGCTGCTCGTTGCGGGGCGGCGAAGGGCGTGTGCCCGGCGTCATCCTGGGCGTGATCTTCATCACCGTCCTGGCCAACGGGATGGATCTTCTGCGCATCGGCTCGAACTATCAGATGATCGCGCTGGGCGTGGTCCTTGTGGGCGCGGTCGTGCTGGACCGCTATCGCGCCGCCCGCGCGGTGCGCTGACCTTTCACCGGAAACGAAAGCAATGACATATATGCCCCCCACGGCGCAGGCGGCCGATCTGATGCGACCGCTTGCCTTCATCAACGGCGAATGGGTCGGTGCCGACGACGGCGCGACCCTGGATGTGACCGACCCCGCGACGGGCGAGGTCATCGGCCAGGTGCCCGACATGGGCCTGGCCGAGACCCGGCGCGCCATCGCCGCAGCCGAGGCCGCGCTGCCGTCCTGGCGCGCGCTGGCGGCCGGGCAGCGCGCGGCGATCCTGAAACGCTGGCACGCCCTGATCATGGCGCATCAAGAGGAACTGGCCCTGATCCTGACGCGCGAGCAGGGCAAGCCGCTTGCCGAGGCGCGCGGCGAGATCGCCTATGGCGCCAGCTTTGTCGAATGGTTCGCCGAGGAAGCCCGGCGCACCTATGGCGACACCATCCCGGCGCCGAAGGCCGGGCAGCGCATCATCGTGCAAAAACAGCCGGTAGGCGTCTGCGGCCTGATCATCCCGTGGAATTTCCCGTCCGCGCTGTTCCATCGCAAGGCCGCCGCCGCGCTGGCGGCAGGCTGCACCGCCGTCCTCAAGCCGTCCGAATTCACGCCGTTCTCGGCCCTGGCGCTGGCCGAACTGGGCCGCATGGCGGGCCTGCCCCCTGGCGTGCTGAATGTCGTGACGGGGATGCCGGTCCCGATCGGGGCGGCGCTGATGGAGGCGCAATCGGTCCGCAAGATCAGCTTCACCGGCTCCACCCGCGTCGGCAAGCTGCTGCTGGAACAGGCGGCGCGGACGGTGAAGAAGGTCTCGCTTGAACTGGGCGGCAACGCCCCGCTGATCGTCTTCGACGATGCCGACCTGAAGACGGCGGTCGCGGCCTGCATGAACTCCAAGTTCCGCAATGCCGGTCAGACCTGCGTCTGCGCCAACCGGATCTTCGTGCAGGACGGCATCCATGATGCCTTCTCTGCGGCGCTGAAGGAGGCTGTCGAGGCGCTGAAGGTCGGCCCCGGCACCGAACCCGGCGTGACCACCGGCCCGCTGATCAACGACGCCGCCGTGGCCAAGGTCGAACGCCATATCGCGGACGCCCTGGCCAAGGGCGCGGTGCTGGTGACCGGGGGCGGCCGCCATGCCCTTGGCGGGCGCTACTTCACGCCGACGATCCTGTCGGGCGCCGATGCGGGGATGGAACTGGCCCGCGACGAGACCTTCGGGCCGGTGGCGCCGCTGTTCCGATTCTCGACCGAGGACGAGGCGATCCGGGCCGCCAACGCCACAGAATACGGACTTGCCGCCTATATCTTCACCCGCGACATCGACCGCATGTTCCGCGTCACCGAGGCGCTGGAAACCGGAATGGTCGGGGTGAACGAGGGGCTGATCTCGAACGAGGTCGCGCCGTTCGGCGGCATCAAGGAAAGCGGCCTTGGCCGCGAAGGATCCTATCACGGCATCGAGGAGTATCTGGAGATGAAATATCTCATGATCTCTCCGGTCCTGAACGCATGAGGTCAAGTATGACACTATCCAATTCGCTGGCCCATACGGACGTGGCGACCGCCCTGCATCCCTATACCGACGCCCGCGCCTTCGAACAGGCCGGCCCGCTGGTCATCGACCGGGGCGAGGGCATCCATGTCTATGACACCACCGGCAAGAAATACATCGAGGGGCTGGCGGGCCTGTGGTCCGTCGCGGTAGGGTTCAGCGAACCTCGCCTGCGCGAGGCGGCGATGCGGCAGATGGAAAAGCTGCCCTATTACCACATCTTCGCGTCCAAGGCGCATGAGCCGTCGATCCGGCTGTCGGAAAGGCTTGTCGGCATGGTCCCGGATCACCTGAGCCGGGTGTTCTATACCAATTCGGGATCCGAGGGGAACGACACGGTCATCAAGCTGGTCTGGTATCCGAACAACGCGCTCGGCCGGCCGCGGAAGAAGAAGTTCCTGGCCCGGCACAAGGGGTATCACGGCATTACCATCGGCGCGGGCAGCCTGACCGGCCTGCCCAACAACCATCGCGATTTCGACCTGCCGCTGGTGCCGGTCATCCACCTGACCTGCCCGCATTTCTATCGCTTCGGGCACGAGGGCGAGACCGAAGAGGCGTTCTGCGCCCGCCTGCTGTCCGAACTGGAGGACACCATCCTGCGCGAAGGCGCCGATACCATCGCCGCCTTCATCGGCGAACCTGTCATGTCTTCGGGCGGGGTCATGGTTCCTCCGGCGGGCTATTGGCCGGGGGTCGAGGCGATCTGCCGGAAATACGACATCCTGCTGGTGTCGGACGAGGTGATCACCGGCTTCGGGCGGCTGGGAACAGTCCTGGGCAGCCAGCGGCTGGGCTTCACGCCCGATATCGTGACGCTTTCCAAGCAGATTACCTCCAGCTACATGCCGCTGGGCGCGGTGATGTTCACGGACGCGATCTATCAGGCCGTGGCCGACAACACCCACAGGATCGGCACCTTCGGCCATGGCTTCACCGGGTCGGGCCATCCGGTCGCGACGGCGGTGGCGGCCGAGAACCTGGCCATCATCCAAGAGCGCGACCTGATCGGCAACGCCGCGCGCCTTGAACCCGGCTTCCAGGCGGGGTTGCGCCGGTTGGCCGACCTGCCGCTGGTGGGCGAGGTGCGGGGAATGGGTCTGCTGGGCGCGGTCGAACTGGTCGCCGACAAGGCCAGCAAGCGGCCCTTCGCCGTGCCGGGCCAGGTGGGCGCCATCGCGGCGCGCATCTCGCACGAGGAAGGGCTGATCTTCCGCGCCATCGGCGATACGCTGGCCCTGTGCCCGCCCCTGATCGCCACCGAGGCCGATCTGGCCGAGATCGTTTCGATCATGGAACGGGTGGTCGCGCGCACCGCCGTCGAGGTGGCCGCCAGCGGCCTTGCGGAGGAAAAGGCCGCATGATCTATCCCGCCCCGAAATTCCTGCCCGCCGGCGACCGCTATATGCTGATCGAATTCGGCGATGAGATGAACCTGGATCTGAACTTCATGGCCCAGGGACTTGCGCGGGCGGTCGCCGAGGCGGGGATCCGCGGCGTGATCGAGACCGCGCCCTGCTTCGCCTCGCTTCTGGTTCATTACGAACCTGCCCAGATCGGCTTTGACGACGCAAGCCGAGAGATCGGGGCGCTTGTCGCCTCTCTCGGACCGTCGCACGAGATCACGCTGAAAAGCCGGCTGTTTTATCTGCCTGCGCTGTATCTCGACCCCTGGACTGCCGAATGCGTGGCGGATTACCGGGCGCGGATCGCCGACAAGGTGCCCGATCCCGAACTGCTGGTGCAGGAAAACGGGCTTGAGGATACCGCGCATCTGGTCCGGCTGCATTCCTCGTCGGAATACTGGGTGGCCGCGCTTGGCTTCTGGCCGGGCCTGCCCTTCCTGATGCCGCTGGATCCCCGCGCACGCCTGACGGCGCCGAAATACAACCCGCCGCGCACCAACACGCCGCAGGGCGCGATCGGCTTGGGCGGGGCGGCGAATTCGATCTATCCGGTGGCGACGCCCGGCGGCTATCAGATCTTCGCGCGCACCCCGGTGCCGATCTGGGACCAGACCGGCGAAAACCCGGTTGTTCTGCGCCCGCGTCAGCAGCGAGGCCGCGCCGGGGGCCATCCGCTCTCGGGTCCAGCGGCCGTCGAAGCGGCGGCGCATCGGGGTGGTGCCGCTTTGATAGCTGACCAGCATGAAATCCCGCATCGCGGGGACGATCACGTCCTGGCCGCGATAGCGATAGGACCGCAGGCCCACATGCCGCCAGCCCAGGCCGTCGCTGGCCAGCAGCACGCGGCCGGGCACCCAGTCGGGCAGGTCTTCAGGGGGACAAAGCGTGGTCATGGTCTCCTCCGGTTGGCTGCGGGCGGGGACGGGGATCCCTGCCCGCGCTGTGTCGCGTCAGGCCGCCGCTGCCCCCGCCATGGCCCGGCAGACGGCGCTTTCAAAGTCCAGATAGCCCGTGAACGACACCGGATCGCCGAAGGGCAGGATCTGCGTCGCCCAATAGCCGCCGACGCCGTTCCGGCGGTCGATCCAGTAGAACAGGTTCGCAAGCCCGGCCCAGCCGAGGGCGCCCGCGGGCCGGCCGGTGGGGGCGTCCTCCTCGACCGTCATGAAGCCGTAGGACCAGCCTTTCCTCAGCCCCGGAAAGAACTCGGCATCATTGGACAGGGCGGGAATGACGCCGGGCAGCATTCCGATCTTCTGATGCGGCTCCAGCTTGTTCGTCACCGCCAGGGCGACGGTTTCGGGCCTCAGCACCCGCCCCTGCGGACCGGCGCCGTCGTTCAGCCACATGCGGATGAACTTCATGTATTCCGGCACGGTGGCGTAAAGCCCGTGGCCACCGCAGTCGATCTCGGGATCGTCGGGCAGGAAGAAGCCCATGTCGGTCAGGCCGCCATCCGCCCCGCGGGCATGAATCGCGGCGGTGCGTTCGCGCATCGACGGGGTGCGGGTGAAGCCGATATCGGCCATGCCCAGGGGGTCGAAGACGCGCTCGCGCAGAACCTCGCCCAGGCGCTTGCCGCGGATGCCCTCGACCACCTGGCCCACCCAGTCGATATTGCTGCCATATTCCCATTTCGTGCCGGGATCGAACAGCAACGGCGTCTGGATCGAGGCGCGCGAGCAGGTGACGACGCTGGGCTGGCCGTGGTCCTGGGCCATGCGGCGGTAATTCTCGTTAAAGAAGTCATAGCCGAATCCGGCGGTATGGGTCAGCAACTGGCGCGTTGTGATGTCGGATTTCGGCGCGCGCAGGATCGGGTCGCCCGCCGCGTCAAAGCCGTCCAGCACCTGCAATGCGCCGATGGCCGGGGCATAGTCGCGGGCCGGGGCGTCCAGATCCAGCAGTCCTTCCTCGACGCATTGCAGCGCGGCCGTCGCGGCGATGGCCTTGGTGGTCGAGAAGATGGCGAAGACCGTATCCTCGGTCATCGGCGCGCCGCCCAGCACGCGGTCGCCCGCCGCGCCGGAATAGATGTCGCGGCTGCGATCCGTCACCATGGCGACCACGCCCGGCACGCGCGGATCGCCCGAGACGACCCCGTCCAGAACCCGGTCCAGAGTGGCTTTCAAGTCGGTCATGACGTTCCTCCCTTGGTCAGACGACAGCGGAAATGATGCGCCGCGTCCGTCCCCCGCGCCATTCGGAATCGGCAGGGCGCGTTCGCGTTCGGCAGGGAACGTGCGTCATCCCCGCGCGCGGGCGGCGGCCAGGGTCTGTCCCGGCGTCTCGCCGAAGCGGGCGCGATAGACCTGCGCCAGGGCGCCCAGGTTGACGTAACCCCAATCGGCGGCGACCGAGGTCACGCTGTCGCCCGGCCCCGCCGCCCGCAAGGCCGCGCGCAGCCCCTCAAGCCGCCGGGCGCGCAGAAAATCGCGCGGCGTCATGCCGCGAAAGCGGCGAAACCCCTCGGACAGGGCGCGGACCGAGACGCCGACCCGGTCGGCGACCTGCGCCATGCTGGGCGGATCGCGCGCCTCGCTGGCCATGATCTCCTCGGCCGCGCGGACATGGCGGGGGGCTGCCATGCGGGCGCCGTCGCGCAGGCTGATCCCGGCGCCCTCGGCCCAGATCTGCAACAGGTCCATGCAGATCAGCTCCTCCAGGTGCCGCGCCATCGGGGGCGCCCCCCGGACCTGGCCGCTGGCCTCCAGCGACTGCACCACATAGGCCAGCAGCGCCTGCCAGCGGGAACCGTTGCCGCCAAAGGCCAGCCTGCGCGTCCACAGCCGGTCGTCGGGCACGAAGCCCAGCCAGCGCATCGCGATCTCGGCCATGGCGTCATGGGGGATGGTCAGGTTCAGTTGCAGGTGGTCGCCGTCGCCGTCCAGCCAGTAATCGGTGCGCGAACAATCGACCACGAAGCTGTCGCCCGCGCGGGTGGTCGCCGTGCGCTCGGCGTCCTGCTTGTGCCGCAACGCGCCCGTCAGCGTGTTCAGCACCAGGATATTCCCGGCCTCGGGGTCGAAGCGGTCCAGGTGGATCGGCACGCCATAGGCGAACCGCGTCAGCGTGACGCGCCCGACCTGGGCCATGCGCATGGTCGCGGCGGGCAGCAGCCGGGGCGCCGCCGGACGGACGCGATAGGGCATGTAGACCTTGCGGCAGAAGGCCTGAACCTCGTCCCAGTCGCGGGACGAGGTGGGGCCGGTCTGCCGGATCGGCCGCCCCTGCATGTCGGTCAGCAATGCCCCGTCAAGTATCGTGGCGTCCTCCCCCCCAAGCGCCGTGGTCCGATAATGGCAGCTTCGGGGGCCGAACGCAGCAGTCCTTTGGTCCCACATCCCGCATCCCCAGGGGCTGTCGGCGCGCGGGAAGGGCAGGGGGGCGGAAGGTAAATCGTTTACTGAAACTGCTTTTCCTGCGTTAATTACTTCACAATATTTGTCTTCCAAAATAATAAGTTAACTGATATTAAGTTCATAGATTAACACCGTCCTTTCATTCGTTTTGCAGCCTGGGTCAGGCGGCACATCGCGGCAGAGGATCCGGTGCGCCATCGAGGAGGAGGCAAGCTGATGACGATTGAAGCGATTGAAAAGCATCCTGTTCCGGCGGGTTTCGGGGATGCGCATGTGGGGGCTGGGGATTATGCGCGGCTTTATGC
>NZ_UZWE01000098.1 GCF_900631945.1 Paracoccus haematequi | reverse complement strand
CATCGCCATGCGCTGCTGCAAGACTGATGAAAGTTTCAGCGCCTTCATTGCTCTCGCCGCAACCGTCATCCGACTCCGGTGAACGTCAACACACCCTAGCCGCTTCACCGAAAAATTGCCAATTGGCAATTTTTAAATGGGATGCTTCTCGGCATAGCTACGAAAGAACGCCAAGAAGGCGCGATCAGGGTTATGTGGAGGCTCTTTTGCTTCGCTCCACCGTCGCCATTCGCCTTCTACAAAGTAGATGTCATAGCCGGGATGGCGCAGGCGTGCTGTTTCATAGGTTGCGGTTTGGAGGGCTGGACCTCGACTGTCGAGCCATGCAGGACGGGGTCCAGCCCCCTGCCCTGCAATCACCTGTTCGGCCCTGCCTTCGACCTTTATCCGGCGTCCTACCCTGGAAAATTGCAGCGCGCGGTCTGCGGCTCCGCTGGCATCGCCATCCTTGCGCCACCATCGCATCTCGACATGGGTAACGGCCCGCCCCGTCTTGATCGGCGAAATCTCGACCATGAAATCCGACAGCGCGTTGACCTCGGCCACCGCCGGATCGATGGCACGCAGCTTCAGATTGGACCAGGACGAAAGCTTGCCCTTCGGCACGCCCATGATGCCGCGCAGGGAATCGAGCGTGAATCTTTCCGACGCTTTCCAGCGAAGATTTCCGCGCTTTTGCACCATCTCATACAAAGTCAGCGCGTATTTCGAGGACAAGGCAAACATGACCTCGCGCTGCAAACGCGCAAAGACCTGGCTATTGCGGATGATCTTTCGCAAGCGCGCAGGAATTTCGTATTCCAGCAAACCGTCGTTCCGGCTGCTTTCCAGATTTCCGCCAAGAAGCTGGACCCGTTCTATGGCCGGTTCACCTTCCCAGGTCACAGCGACCTTGACGATTGCCGACATCAGCCTTTCAAGGCTTTCACCGACGCGGTCGTTGGAGTTGTGACTTCCTCGCAGCACGGATTTGGCAATGACATGCGTCACCGGCTTGTCGATGGCATCCCATGCGTTTTCCAGAAGCTGGTTATAGATCCGACGGTCGCTCAAGGTCAGCGGCGTCACTTCCACAAGGTCGACAAGCTCGCCCGGCTTGACCAGACTGTCGGCATTGGGCCGAGCTTCAACCGTTCGAATCGATGCGTCCGCCACGTTTCACCTACATCTTCAGCCTTACTTTTGTAGCTTTGCCATGGTAATTTTTCAAGCAGGCTGGCTTGTGTCTGATTAGCATCACCCAAAAAGTAAGCCTAACCGTCGGCTGGTTCCTCCAGGTGATTCGCAAGCGCCTGCTTTTGCTGAACAATTTTTGGCGTGATTCGGGCCTGGATAAGGCATCCAGAACGTAAGCTTTCCGCAGCACCCGATCTGTAAGCCCATGCCGCCCGAATCGTAAGGATAGCCATCCCGGAAAGTATGCAGTGCAGTCCCAAACCGTAAGACTTTCCAAAGAAACCATAGTACGATCAACAAGTTACTCATCACGAATCTGAATCAGATGAATCCGAACAAATAGGTTGTTTGATTTTATCCACAGGATCCGCCCGCTAAGACTGTCATTCCTTACAAAATGGGACTTGCGCCTCTTTCTCACCAAAGCAAATAGCGCAAAAATCGGTAATCGTTGCTTGGATTACCGACTATCGGTTTTCCAGAGTCCTGGCTCGAAAAACCGAACTTTACCCGTTGGCTGCTTTCCGACATACTGCCGGGGAACGAGCAGCGAAGTTGCAACGATGAACCATGTTCTGCCCCCCGTCACCCTGGACGAGCTCGCAATTCTCAGCCAGCGTGCCTCAACCGTGATCGAACGGCTGAGGGAAAGAGTTTTTTCTCCCGGAACGCAAAAGCAACTCGATCTGCTTTTCAACGTTCGCACCGCTGCCGAGATGGTGGGGCGGTCAGAAAAGGCAATCCGGGATGCGGAATCGGATGGCCGGCTTCCCGAACCGTCCAAGGACGAGACCACCAATCGCCGCCACGGATACAGCTTGGCAGACATAAACCGGATGCGTGAGGTGTTCGGCACGCTTCCGCATCGCGACCCTGACGATCCGCCCCTGATCATGGCGGTGCAAAATTTCAAAGGTGGGGTCGGCAAGACGACATTGGTAGTTCATCTGGCCCAGTATTTCGCGCTGCGCGGTTACCGTATCTGCGTTATGGATTGCGATTCGCAGGCTTCGACCACTGCCGTCTTTGGCCTGAACCCCGATGTCGATGTGGATGAGGAAGAAGACACGCTTTATCCCTTCCTGCAGCATGGCGGACCAAAGTCGCTGCATTACGCCCTGAGAGCGACCCATTGGCCCGGTATAGCCCTGATTCCCGCGAACCTGGGGCTTTACGACGCGGAATACGAATTTGCCGCGCGGATGGCACGCGACCCGGCCTTCATCCTTGACCGTCTGCGCGAGGGTGTCGCCTCGATCGCAGACCAGTTCGACATCATCCTCATGGATCCGCCACCCGCGCTTGGGATGCTGTCGCTGTCGGTGCTGCGCGCGGCCAACGCATTGCTGATTCCCGCGCCGCCCAACAATATCGACTTTGCTTCCACGGCACATTTTCTGAAGATGATGGAATCGACCTTGGCAGAATTGGCGCGGCATGGCGGGGCGCGGGAATACAGCTTCGTGAAGATCCTGACTTCCAAGATGAACGACCAGAAGTCAGCGCATCAGGCCATCAAGCGCATGATGGATGCGGTGTTTCCGCAGGACATGCTGAGCGTTTCGCTGAGGGATTCCGCTGAGATCGACAATGCGACGGCTAATCTGATGACGGTCTATGAACTGACTGGCCCCGCGACCCGGACCGAGACACACAAGCGCTGCCGGGCCTATCTTGATGCTGTCGGGCGCGAGGTCGAGCTCCTGATCCGAAAGACTTGGCCAAGCCATCACCGTCAGTTGCGCAAGGAGGGCTTGTTGTGAGCAAGCGACACAATGCGATCTTCGACGATGTCCTGAAGGATCTGCCTGCGCCAGCAACCCCGGATCGGGGAGGTGCCAGATTCCTGAAACGGACCAACGCGCTTTCGGAAAGCGGCGAGCGCGAGGAAAAGGTGCTGAGATGGGTCGATCCCGCACGTTGCGTGATGTGGTCCCGGCATAACCGCGCTTATGATCTGCTGACCGAGGAAAATTGCCGCGACCTGATCGACAGCCTCAAGGCACAAGGCCAACAGGAATTTCCGGCCATTGTTCGCAAGCTGCCGGTGGGGCAGGGCGCGGAATACGAGGTCATCTGCGGAGCCCGTCGGCATTTCGCCGTCACTTGGTTGCGGGCCAACAACTATCCCCAGTTCCGTTATCTGATCGAAGTCCGTGACCTGACCGACGAAGAAGCATTTCGTCTTGCCGATATAGAAAACCGGGACCGCGCCGATCTCAGTGACTATGAGCGGGCCTGCGACTACCTTCAGGCGCTTGGCGCCTATTATGGGGGAAAGCAGAAGACCATGGCCGCACGCCTTGAGGTGTCCGAGGCATGGTTGTCGCGCTATCTGCATCTTGCGCGGCTGCCAAAGGCCATCATCGACGCCTGGCCCCGCATCACTGAAATCAGGGAACTGCACGCCCGGCAGATACGCGTGATGCTTCAGGACGGTGAGGACAAGGTTCTGGCCGAGGCCGAAAGGATTGCGGCCGAACAGGAAAAGGCCAGGGCAGGGCAGGGGGGCTATGTTGCCGTTCCAAAGGTTCTGTCGCGCCTGAAAGCGGCCGTTTATGGTTCGGCGCCCAAGGCTGGCAAGCCGTCCGGCATTACCGTCCAGAAGCGCGGAAACAGGATCCGTTTCGAATTTCCGGCCAGCATCGGCGAAGCCGAACTGCGATCGGCCCTGGATGATTACCTTTCCGACAGGGCTGGAAAATGAAAATTGCCAATTGGCAATTTCCGCGCTGCTCGCGATCAGGCTTCTCGCAAGGCCGCAAGAGTGCGACCGAGCGGCATTGCCCGAAGTCCGTTTTCGCCTGGCACCTCGCGATCTCCCGCATAAACCAACAGCTTTCGATCGGCGCCGATATCCTCGATCGCAAGATGAAACCCGCGGGATACCTTGGGTGAAGTGGTGCGCTTGATCTCAATCGCCCAGGTGCTGCCATCCGGCAGTCGAAGGACCAGGTCGAGTTCTGCCCCGGCCGAGGTTCGATAAAAGAAGGCCTCCGTCCCGGAAGGCGCAGCGGCGATCAGCGTTTCGATGCAGAACCCTTCCCAGCTGCCACCAACGACGGGATGGCCCAGGAGTGCCTCGAGAGAGCCAAGGCCGAGAAGCGCGTGGACCAGGCCACTATCCCGGACATAGACCTTGGGGGACTTGATCAAGCGCTTGCCGAAATTCTCGTGCCAGGGCGTCAGGCGGCGAACCAGCATCAGATCAACCAGAAGATCAAGATAGCGTCCAACCGTCTGGCCCGATATGCCCAGTCCTTCGGCCAAGGCCGAGGCGTTCAGAAGCCCACCCTGGGTATGCGCAAGCATCGTCCAGAACCGTCGCAGCGTCGTCGCAGGAATGCGCGGTCCAAGGGCGGGGATATCCCTCTCAAGATAGGTGCGAATAAAGTCCTCGCGCCAGGACAGGCTGGCACGGTTATGGGCGGCCTGGAAGCTGTCTGGAAATCCCCCTCGCAGCCAAAGGTCATTCAGGCGGTTTTCGCCCACCTCGTCTAACAGAAGAGGCGGCATCTCGATATAGCGGACCCTACCTGCCAGGGACTCTGCCGACTGGTTCAACAGCACGTTCGATGCCGATCCCAGCAACAGGAACTGCCCCGTGCGATACCCCTTGCGACGGCGCATGTCGATCTGACCGCGCAGGTTCCTGAACAGGTCCGGCATCTGCTGGACTTCATCAAGGATCACCAGATTTCCAGCCAGTTCGTCCAGATAAAGGTCAGGCTCGACAAGGATCCGCCGATCTGCCTCCCGCTCCAAATCCAGATAGACAGAGCGACGCTGTCCGGCAACATCCAGTGCCAAGGTCGTTTTTCCGATCTGCCGGGGTCCCAGCAAGACCACAGCCGCTTGCTCATCAAGGGCAGAAATGACGGCTTTGAAAACATGACGGTTGTACATAACCTTGCAAATAATCCATGGCATGGAAGATTTGCAAGGTAGATTACGCGAAAATACTAAGGTCAACTGACTTTAAGATGGTTGTCGAGCCTAACCAGCATCCGGATTTCATCGCCATCTTTCAACCAGCCGGCCAGCTTCTCGGCGAAAGGATCAAGCTTGCTTGGCCGATCCGGCGTAGCAAACTTTGGCTCGATCGTATTTGCAGCCAGATGCTTCGTCACCGTGTTCCGTGACAGTCCGGTGCGTCGCGCGATCTCGCGGATCGACAACTTCTCCCGCAAATGCATGCGCCGGATGATGTTCAAAAGTCCCATGTGGATCACTCCCGTTACCCCCGTCGCTCACCGCTCTGGGGAAAGGTTCACATGGCTCAATTCTCAGTGGAAATTACGCGCCTATCCGGCTCAGTTCTGGGTGGAAATCAACAGCCTGCCTTCGATCAGCTGACCATGCTGAAGATCTTCCGTATAGAACCGCTCGCAGCCGCTGGTCAGCGCAGCCGAGACGATCATCGCGTCATAGACCGAAAACCCATATCGCTCGCCGACAGCCATGGGTCTCTCCACCACGGGCGCGCGGGAGCCACTCCCCCGCTTTCCCACCCGTCGCGCAGCCCCCGGCCTGTCTCTTCCTCTTGCACCCCCTGCCCCGCTGTTTCGGCCTTATCGGTTCCGATGACGCCAGTCCCATGGCATGTCGAATTGTGAGGACCAGGTGCAGCGACCGGCTTGGCGAACGGCGGCTTTTTCATCCAGATAGGCGGTCGAATATTAGCCATAAACCAAGATCCAACCCTGTGCGACCATCCGTCGTGCAGCAGCGTGCGGCAGAGGAACCGCGGGCTGCGCGGGGCGACCGTGCCACCTGCTGTGGCCACCCGGACGCCTTTGACCCCGATCGTTTCCCGAACCCGCCCGACCGCTATAGGCGCGGGGCCGTGCATCTGCATCGTTGCCAGCTTTGCCCTGCAGGAAGCGGTGATCATCCTGTCGACCCTGCTGGCCCGCTTCCGCTTCGAGCCCGTCCCGAACCGTACGCCTGATCCGCAGATGATCCTGACCCTTCGCCCGCAAGGCGGCGTCTGGCTTACGGTGCGCCCCCGCCGCTGAGCAGCGCACGCCGAAGGCATTCGTGAAGGCCCGAAGCCTGCGCGTTTGGGGAACATAACGCGCTTGGCATCTACAGCGGAAACTATGATGAGAGCCATCGATCCCAAGAATTCTACCGCACGCGTCCACGCGCCAGAGGTCAGGAAAGGCTGCCCCCTGGCGAGCCTGTCCTGTCAGGGCGCCGCCGCTGCGGGAGTGTCGCGGCTTCCCAGATACTGCCGTGCCGTCACGGCAGCCAGGATCGCAAGGCCAAGGGCAGTCGAGATCGGCTCTGGCGCGATCAGCAGCAGAGCGGCCAGGACCAGTACGATCCGCTCGACCACCCAAAGCGGGCCAAGCAGCCAGTTGGTGATCGCCGCCGACAGCGCCACGATGCCCAGGACCGCGCCGGTGAAGGCCAGCAGGAAATCGGGCAATGTGAAGGCCTGCGTGACGATCAGCAGCGAAGGCGAGAAGACGAAGACGAAAGGCACCATGGCCTTGCCCATCGACAGCCGGAAGGCGGTGTTGCCCGCCTTGAAGCCGTTGGCCCCCGCGATCCCCGCGCCTGCATAGGCGGCAAGGGCCACCGGCGGCGTCACGTCGGCCAGAACCCCGAAGTAGAAGACGAAGAAGTGGGCCACCAGCGGTTCCACGTTCATCATCCCCAGCACCGGCGCGGCCACTGCCACCATGATGATATAGTTGGCGGTCGTCGGCACGCCGCAGCCCATCAGGATGCAGACCACGGCCGTCATCACCAGCGTGAACAGCAGGGTCAGGGTCTGGACGGTGAACAGCTCGAACGGCAGAAAGCCCAGGAAGGCGTGGAAATCAGCCGCCCCGCTGGCTGCGACCGAGGTCACCATGAAGGCGATCTTGAAGCCCACGCCCGTCAGCGTGACGATGCCGATGACGACGCCCACGAGGGCAGCGGCAGCGGTCACCGACAACGACTGACGTGCGCCGGACACGAAACCCTCGAAGATGCCGGCGGCGGTTTCCTTGATGCCACCCAGGACGCCGGAGGCCATTATCCGCTGGATCAGATAGACGGCCATGCAGGCGGCAATGGCCCAGAAGGCCGACAGGAAGGGGGTGCGGCCCGACATCAGCATCCAGACCAGCAGGATCAGCGGCGCGACCGACAGCCAGCCTTCGCGCAGAACCTTTCCGGCCTTGGGCAGTTCTTCTTTCGTCAGGCCGCGGATGCCCAGGCGCTTGGCTTCCAGGTGGACCTGCACCAGCACGCCGAAGAAATGCATGAAGGCGGGCACGATGGCTGCGATCAGGATGGTGCGCAGCGGGATGCCCAGGTATTCGACCATCAGGAAGGCCACCGCCCCCATCACCGGCGGCGTGATCTGCCCGCCGGTCGAGGACGCCGCCTCGACCGCGGCGGCGAAGTGGCGCTTGAAGCCGATCTTGATCATCGCCGGAATGGTCAGCGCGCCCGTGGTCACCGTGTTGGCGATGGACGAGCCGGAGATCGTGCCCAGCATGGCCGAGGACACGACCGAGACCTTGGCGGGCCCCCCCGAGAAACGCCCGGTCAGCGCGGTGGCCAGGTCGATGAACAACTGCCCCAACCCGATCTTCTGCGCCATCACCCCGAACAGGACGAAATGGAACACATAGGTGGCGATCACCCCAAGCGCGGTGCCATAGATTCCCTGCGAGGTCAGATACAGGTGGTTTATGATCGTGTTCCAGTCTGCGCCGGGATGGACCAGAATGCCGGGCATCGACCGGCCCCAATAGGCATAAGCGATGAACAGCGCCGCGATCACCGGCAGGGGCCAACCCATCGACCGGCGCACGGCCTCCATCAGCGTGACCAGCAGCAGCGTGCCCATCACGATATCCAACGTCAATGGATTGCCGACGCGGAAGGCAAGCTGGTCATAAATCCAGGGCACATAGAAGGAACTGACCGCCCCGGCGATGGCGAACAGCCAGTCATAGACCGGAATGCCCAGAATGACGAAGCCCGTGGTCTTGTGGCGGTCTCTGTGGAAGGCCGCGAAGCTGAGAAAGATCACGAACAGCGACACGCCCATGTGCAGCCCGCGATGGGTGGTGGCGCGCGGGATGCCAAAGCCTGCTGTGTAGAAATGATAGACCGACAGCAGGAACAGGATGACCCCGGTCAGGATCGCCACCGGTCGCAGGACGGTGCGGAACCGGGCCTCGGGGTCGTATTCTTCCTCCAGCGCGCGCAGTTCGGCGTCGGTCAGTTGGCGTGCAGTTTCGTTCATTCGTCATTCCTGCGTTTCAGGGACGGAAAAAGGACGCGGACCACGGGTCCGCGTCCTTTGAACCGGATCGGACCCGTGCTTACTGAAGCTTTCCCACTTCCTTGTAGAACCGCTCGGCGCCGGGATGGAACGGGATGCCCGCGCCCTGCGTCGCGCTGTCCAGCGTGATCTGCTTGCCCTTGGCGTGGCCCGCTGCGAACAGCTTTTGCGTGTTCTCGTTATACAGCGCCTTGGTGATGCCGTAGATCAGTTCCTCGGACTGATCGGCCGAGGTGACAAGCTGTGCGCCGACCGAGATGGTGGGAACGTCCGCGTCCTGCCCGTCATAGGTGCCGGCGGGGAAGTTGTCGGTAGCGAAGAAGTTATAGGTTTCCAGCAGCTTCTCGACTTCGGGACCACTGATCGGGACCAGCCTCACGTCATGCTGGCTGGCCAGTTCCGCAATCGCGCCCGCCGGATAGCCGCCCACGAAGAAGAAGGCGTCCATCGCACCGTCGCGCATCCGATCGGCCGCCTGATCGGGCTTGAGGTATTCCGCCGTCACGTCGGATTCGGACAGGCCATAGGCTTCCAGGATGATCTTGGCATCGACCAGCGTGCCCGATCCGGGTTCGTCCAGCGAAACGCGCTTGCCCTTCAGATCCGCCACGGAATTGATACCCGCGTCGGCGCGCGTGACCAGATGGATGCTTTCGGGGTAAAGGTTCGCGATCAGCCGCAGCTTTTCGACGGCAGGCTGGCCTTCCCACAGCCCCGTGCCGGTCTGCGCCCAATACGCCACGTCGGACTGGGTGAAGCCCGCCTCCAGCGCGCCGCCATTGATCGCGTTGACATTGCCCACCGATCCGTTCGAGGCCACGGCGGTCGCAACCAGGCCCGGCACGCCGCAGGATCCGCCATCCTCGCAGGCCCGAGATCCCGGCGGGTTCGAGATCGCGTTCGCGATCAGCCCGCCAATCGGGTAATAGGTGCCTGCGGTGCCGCCGGTGCCGATGCGGAAGAACGACATGTCCTGCGCAGAGGCGGCCTGACCGATCGAGGCTGCAATTGCGAATGCTGCAAACAGTGCTTTGATTTTCATATCCCTATCCGGTTTATTGCGACTTCAAGAACACGTTAGCACAGGATGCGGCGGTCACAACCATTCGGCACGCTCATCACCAAGGCGCTTGCTGACCTTGGCCTGGAAGGGGGGCTCAAAGGTTGTTCCGCAGCGCCGTCCATGCAGGTCAGCATGGACTCTGTCTTATGTTCCTGAACAGCGGCGTTGGTCGCTTTGGGCATTCCATCTGCCTACCTGAACTGTCATTCGACCTTCATCCGGGCGGGATTGGAGCCTGGTTGATGTTCATGCCCGTTGCCACAGGCCAAGCACCCACCCGACCGGCGAGCTTTCATCCCGCGCGAGCCGGAGCGGTCTGTCAGGCGGTCTTGCTCACCAGCCTGACCGCGCATCAGACGGCATGAAGGTTGGCGGCCGCTCCATTGCCGCCGCCTTAAGACGAGGAGCATAGGGCTTGGCTGCCCATCCCCGCGGTCAATCCCTGTTCAGTAGGAACCGGATCTCTTTTTGCGGTGGCTGTCCGAAGAGTCGCCCCGAGTTGTGTCTGTGTCGGAACGGTCCTGCAGCGTCTTGCCGTTCGCCAAGGCCGGGGAGTCAGGTTTTTTGACGATGACGACATGTGTCGGCCACTGGCGGGACAGTTCCTCGGCCAGGTTCGGCCTGAACCGTGCTGCCCAGCCGTCCCGGCCTGGGGAGCCGGCGACAACGAGCGTATCGTTTGACACGATACCTTCCAGCCCCCCGATGACGGGCCCCTGCAGGCAGTCCAGCCGGTGCCAGGACAGACCGGGCGAAAGCGTCGCCAGAACGCGGGCCAGATCCGATTGCGCGATCCAGGCGGCCCGGCGCTTTCCCTCGATGATTTCCGGCTCGGGCGTCCTGAGGCGCCAGGATCGCAGAAGGCCTTCTTCCCGGAAATACCAGATATTGAGGATGTCCAGAGACACATCCAGAGCCTGCGAGAGCGTGAACGATACGCGCAGCACCTCAGCCGCAAGATGGGGGTCGATGCGGTCCGCGTCATCGGGATTGATCAGGGCGGTGACGGCCGAGGGGGGATCCGTAGGGCCATTCATGATCCAGACCGGGGCGGGCACGCGCCGGGAAAGGTCGCGAATGAAGCTCCGCCACGCCAGAGGGGCCTGGGATGAGGGCCGGGCAGCAAGGACCAGATCGGCCGGTATCCCCGCAAGGCTCTCGGGGGTAACCGAGAGATGCGCTGACACGGCCACCCCCATCGCCTCGATCCCTGCCACGAGCTGCCATTGGCTGTCCGACAACTGCGGGCTTCGCGAACACAGCCCGACCCGCAGCGGCTGGCGGCGTGACAGCCGGGCCATCACCTGCAGCAGGGCAGGCTCGTCAAACTTTTCGGGCAGAACGAGGGCGATGTCCTTCATGGGCTGCGGTCCTTCGGACGAGGCTGCTGGGGTTGCGGCCGCGGGGCTGGCTTCTGCCCCGCCCGCCAAGCGGCAGCGCGGCCCAGAAGATGCGCCCCGATCGGTGCCGTCATCAGCAGGAACAGGATGGCGATCAAGGCCCGGCTGGCCGCGCTGACGCCGCCGATATCGACTGCCGCCGCCACAAGAGCCAGGGAGCCTGCCAGGCTGCCAACCTTCGAGGAGGCGTGCATCCGGGTCAGCGCGTCGGGAAAGCGCAGGATCCCAATGGCCGCGACAAAGGCAAAGCCGCCGGCCAGAAGCGCAAAGATGCCGGTAAGGATCTCAGTCATCGCGGTCGTTCCTGCGGCCAAGCCGTTCGGCATAGCGGGCAAGGGCAACCACGGACAGGAAGCTGACCAGGGCAAGCGCCACGGCGATGTCCAGAAAGGCCTCTGCCTCGGTGCGCACCGCGTAAAGGCCGCACACGACGATGACGGCGGTCGTCATCATGTCCAGTGCCACGACCCTGTCGGCCAGGCTTGGTCCGCGTGCCAGCCGTATGAAGCCGATGAAAATCGCCAAACCGACCATGATCAGGGCCAGGGTGACGCTTGTCTGCATGAAGGCGGTGGGTGTCATGGGCGGAAGACCTTTCCGATGCGACGTTCCATCCCCGATTTCAGATCGGCGATCAGGGCGGCCTCGTCGGTGGCATAGATCGAGTGGACAAGAAGGAAGCTGCGGTCCGGGGCCACATCCAGCGTCAGCGTGCCGGGGGTCAGCGTGATGAGATTGGCCAGCAGGAAGATCTCGCCATCCGAACGGGCCTCAAGGGGCATCTTGACAATGGCGGGGTGCAGGTTCGGCCGGGGCGCGATGCAGTCGCGGGCCACCATGATGCAGGACTTGATCAGTTCCTTGATGAAATAGACGGCCAGGACGACGCTCTGGGGCAAGGCACGGAAGTACCGGCGCTCGTCCTTGCTGGCGATCAGGTCTCGGGCGAACCAAAGGGCACCGAAGCCGATGGCAAAGCCTGTCAGCAGGTTCACCAGCGAGAACCCGTTCCACAGCGCCGACCAGGCGACGGCAAGAAGGACGTTGATGGCCAGAAGCCTCATTGCCGCGCCTCCCCCAGGACGGCCGCGACATAGGCGGCGGGATCAACAAGCTGCTCGGCGCCTCGGGTCGCGAACTCCAGAAAGGGACTTGGGAAGGCGCCGATCACGACCGTCATTGCTGCCAGCATCATGATCGGACCCAGCATTTGCCATCTCGCGGACCGGGGCAGATCGGCCAGGGTTGGCTGGCGTCCGTCGGGATGGGACTTCCAGAACGCCTCGGCCCAGATCTTGGTCATCGAGAAGATGGTCAGCAGCCCGACCAGAAGCGCGATCCCCGCCACCAGCCCTTCGCCGATTTCCAATGAGGCCTGGACAATCACGAACTTGGCCCAGAAGCCCGAGAGCGGCGGGAAACCGGCCAGCGAGAAGGCAGGAATGATGAACAGCGCGGCCAGCAGCGGCGCGGTCCTGTAAAGGCCGCCGATGGCGTAAAGGTCCGACGAACCCGTCAGGCGCCGCGAAACCCCGGCGATCAGGAACAGGTTCGTCTTCACGATGATGTGGTGGAGCAGATAGAAGACCGCGCCCATCACGGCAAGCGGCGTCATCAACGCCAAGCCCAGCACCATGTAGCCAATCTGGCTGATGATGTGGAAAGACAGGATCTTGCGGAAATCGCCCTGCGCGGCGGCGCCCAGAACACCCGTCAGCATGGTCAGCAGCGACACCCAAAGCAGGATTTCGTGCGTGTAGCCGATGTCGCCCACGAAGATCAGCGTGAAGACGCGCATCAGAGCATAGACCCCGACCTTGGTCAAAAGCCCGGCAAAGAGCGCTGAGACCGCGTAATGCGGCGTGTGATAGGATGCGGGGAGCCAGAAGAACAAGGGAAAGACCGCGGCCTTCAGGCCGAAGGCGATCATCAGCATCATCGCGATCAGCGTCATCAGCCCCTGGTCGGGCGAGGTCGCAACGGCACCGCGCAGATCGGCCATGTTCAGCGTGCCCGTTGCCCCATAAAGCAGCCCCGCGCCGCCCAAGAACATCACGGTCGAGATCAGGTTCAGCGTGACGTATTTGACCGCCCCGTCGATCGCTGACTGCCTGCCCCCGATCACCAGAAGCCCGAAGGACGAGATCAGCAGGACCTCGAACCAGACATAAAGGTTGAACAGGTCGCCGGTCAGGAAGGCGCCGGCGACGCCGCCCAGCAGCGACTGGAACAGGGCGTGGTATCCGAACCGGGCGGATTGGGGGCCAATCTCGGCCAGGGACCAGATGGCGACCGACAGGCCGATGATGGCGGTGATCAGCACCATGGCTGCCGACAGGTGATCGGCCACCAGCGTGATGCCGAAGGGGGCCTGCCAGCCGCCGATCTGGCCGGCGATGACGCCCTGATCCAGAACCTTGTCGATCAGCACCACAGCGGCGACAAGCGAGGCAACCGAGCCGCCAACCGAGGCCAGGTCGCCCAATCGCGACCGGCGCAGAAGAAAGGCCACGACCGCCGTCACGAACGGGATCATGATGGGCAGCGCAAGAACCCAGCTCACTTCCGGTCCTCCGCCGGTTCGGCGATCCGCATCCGGTCAACCTCGAGATGACCAAAGGTTCGATAAGCCCGTATCGTCAACGCGAGCGCAAAAGCGAACAGGCCGAAGCCGATGACGATGGCCGTCAGCAGCAGCGCCTGCGGCAGCGCGTTGGCCATGGTGCCGGCGGGCAGTTCGCCCTTGGCCCCCAGCAAGGGCGGGGCGCCGGGCGTCAGGCGCCCCGCCGCCAGGATCGCCAGGTTGAAGCCGTTCGACAAGAGCAGCAGCCCGAACAGGAATCGCATCAGGTTGCCAGACAGCATCAGCCACACAGACGTCGCGACCAGGAAACCCGAAAGGCAAGCAAGAAGGGTTTCCATCAGAGCGTCTCCTCGAGCGTGAAGACCAGGGTCAGGATCGCGCCAAAGACGGCCAGATAGACGCCGATGTCGAAGACAAGCACCGTTGAGAGCGCCAGATCCGCCACGATCAGCCAAAGCCCGGTGAAGGGGTCGAGGGCGGCCAAGGCCGAGGCCAATCCTGCAACCACGGCAAGCGCCATGCCCCAGACGCCGATGGCGCGGGGATCGACCCGCAGCGCGCTGCGCGCAGCACCGACGCCTGCCGCAAAGCTATAGAGGACAAAGCCTGCCGCGCCGATCAGCCCGCCGATGAAGCCGCCGCCGGGGCTGTTATGGCCGCGCAGCAGCACGAACAGCGAGAACAGCAGGAACAGCGCCGTCAAGAACCGCGCCCCGATTGACAGGATCAGTGAGTTCATGCCCCTGCCCCCCGCTTGCGCTTGAGGACCGCATAGGCCCCGAAGGAGGCCAGCAGCACCACGATCAGTTCGCCAAAGGTGTCAAAGGCGCGGAAATCGACCAGAACCACGTTCACGATGTTGAGGCCGTGGGCCAGAGCATAGGAGTTCTCCTCGAAGTATTGCGTGATGGTCCGGTCAAGCGGCGAGGCCGTGACAGACAGCACCATCACCGTCACGCAGAGGCCGACAGCACCGGCCACCGCCCCATGGGCCAGTTGCCTTTGGCGGCTGCGACGCTCGACCAGGCCCGGCAGGCGCAGGGCTGCGATGGCGAACATGACCGCCGACAGCGTCTCGACCATCAGCTGGGTCGTGGCGACATCCGGGGCGCCGGCAAAGATGAAGATCACAGCGACCCCGATCCCCACCGTGCCGATGCCGGCGATGGCCGCGATCCGCGAATGGGTGTTCAGCGCAAGAACCGCCCCGGCTGCGGTAAAGCCCACCGTCAACCACAGGAAGGCCGACCGCGGAAGCTCGGGCGCGATGACGGGCCTGCCGTGGAGGATGGTCGCGCCAAGCGCCAAGGCCGTGACGGCGAACACTGCCAGCATGTAGGACGTCAGCCTGCCGGTCTGCAGCATCCGGGTTTGCCAAGCCGCAAGGTCGCGGAAAGCATCCAGCAACCGATCCCAGCCGTTGTCGAAAGACGGAAGGCGCCGCAGCACGGGGTCGACCAGGGCCGCGAACCGATCACGCATCACATAGAGCATCACCCCGATGGTGAAGGTCAGGAGGCTGAGCACCAAGGCCGCGTTGAACCCGGCCCAGAGATGCAGCCCTGCGGCGCGATCCTGCATCAGGCTTCCGGTCAGGGTGCTGCCGATAGCCGCACCCAGCAAAGGCTGGGCGAGCAACCCGGCCACAAGGCCGCAAGCCGCCAGAATGATCGGCCCTGCCAGCATCTGCCAGGGCGCCTCATGGGCAGGATGCGGCGTTCGCAGCGGCGCGCCCAAAAACGGGCGCAGCGTAACAACCCCCGCGACAGCGAAGACCAGCGCATTCGCCGCGACCGCTGCGGCGATGACCAGGGGCGCACCCGCCATGGTGGCGGCGCCCGCATAGATCAGCTCTTTGCCGATCCATCCGATCATCGGCGGCAGCCCCGCCATCGAGGCGCAGGCCAGAAAGGCCGCGACCGCTGTCACGGGCATCGCCCGGCCCAGGCCGCCCAACTGCGCGACCTCTCGCGTGCCAGTCGCGTGGTCGATCGCGCCCACGACCATGAAGAGGCTGGCCTTGTAGAGCGAATGAACGATCAGAAAGGTCACCGCTGCCGTCAGCGCATAGGGGTGCGATCCGGCCAGAAGCATCGTGATCATGCCCAAGGCCATCAGTGTGGTATAGGCAAGCGCCTGCTTCAGATCGCTCTGCCGCATCGCCAGGACCGAGGCGAGAACCGCCGTTACTGCCCCGGCGGCTATCAGCGTCACGGTCCAGGCTGGGGTGCCGCCCAGTGCCGGGTGCAGCCGCGCCAGAAGATAGACGCCCGCCTTCACCATCGTCGCAGAATGCAGGAAGGCCGATACCGGGGTCGGCGCAGCCATCGCATTAGGCAGCCAGAGATGGAACGGGAACTGCGCCGACTTGGTAAAGGCCCCCAGCAGGACCAGCACCAGGATCGGTCCGTAAAGAGGATGCCCCTGAAGCCCCTGCCCCGCCAGGATCCGCGCCAGATCGTATCCGCCAGCCGCTGCGCCCATCAGGATGAAACCTGCCAGCAGCGCCAGCCCGCCGCCGGCCGTGATCAGCATGGCTTGCAAGGCATTGCGCCGGGCGCGGGGATTGTCGTGGTCAAAGCCGATCAGCAGGTATGAGGTTATGCTGGTCAGTTCCCAGAACAGAAACAGGGTGATCAGGTCGCGCGCCGTCACAAGTCCCAGCATCGAGATCATGAAAGCGAACAGGAACAGCACGAAGCGGCCGAAACGTGGGTGATCGCCCATATACCCGGTCGCATAGAGAAAGATCAGCGCACCGATGCCGCTGATCAGCAGGCCGAAGATCAGCGACAACCCGTCCAGCATGAAGGCAAGCGAGATATTCAGCGACGGCGCCCACGGCCAGTCTGCCAGCACCGGCTGCCCCCCGACAACGCCAGGGGCCATCGCCGCAAAGGCGACGAAGATCAGCGCGGCCAATCCCGATGCCGCATAGCCGTATAGCCGCCCCGCGTCCGTGGTCGCGTGCTGAGTCATGGAAAGTTCCGAAGCCGTTTAATTGCCCCGGATTTTAATCACAGCCCCTTCATGATAAGGAAATTGATAATGAGGCGACGTTACATAGCCGCACTCTATAAGGAGTCGAAATGCCGACCTTGCAGCAGCTTCGCTACCTGCTGGCAGTGGCCGACACGCTGAACTTCAGCCGTGCTGCCGAGCAGTGCCACGTCACGCAACCCACCCTCAGCATTCAGCTGAAAGAATTGGAAGCGCGGCTGGGAACCCGGCTGGTGGAACGCACGCGGGCCCGCGTCCTTCTGACCCCAGTGGGGACCGAGATCGCCCGCCGGGCCCGCATCATCGTGGCCGAGATCGACGACATCCGCGACATTGCCCGGCGCGAAGACCCGCACGCGATGCAGAGCCTGCTGCGCATGGGCGTGGTCCACACCGTGGGAGCCTATGTCCTGTCCATAGCGATGCCGACGCTGCGCCGGACCTTCCCCCAGACCCGCATCCATGTGCGCGAGGAAAAGCCGGAGCAGCTGCAGCACCACCTGGCCGACGGCCAGTATGACGTGATCCTTCTGCCCGAGGTTCCGGTGCGCGATGACTTTGCCTCTTTCGTGCTGGTGACCGAGCCTTTGCACCTTGTTGTTCCGCAGGATCACCCGCTGGCCCGCCGCAAGTCGGTCAGGCCGCAGGACTTGGCGGGCGAGACCATCCTGACGATGGAACGGCGCGAGGGACCGACCGATGACATCGCACGCCTTTGCCGCGAGGTTGGCGCGATCGAGGCCAGCGACTACGTCGGCACCACGCTCGACACGCTGCGTCAGATGGTCGCCGCCGGCATGGGCATCGCCCTGCTGCCCGCCCTTTACGTCCGCTCCGAGGTCATGCGCGAGGAACTGGTGGTGGCCGTCCCCCTGAGCGATCCCGTGCCAACGCGGAACATCTGCATGGCCTGGCGCAAGTCGGCGCAGCGGGCAGAAACCTATGTCGATTTTGCCGAAGCAATCAGTGGATGCCTGAAGCCTTGGGATGTGCAGCCGGCATCAGGCGCGTGAAGTGGGACGGGCCTCGCAAGCTCGCCACCAGCGACGTGATCCCCGTCAGCGGCAGGTGGGACAGCATCTCGAACAGTTGCAGCTCGAGCGCCGCGTCCTGCACCGAGGTCAGGCCCTGGTTCACCACCTGGCTGATCGCGGTGCCGCCAAGCGCGGTCACAGTCCCCTGCCCTTGTGTTATGCGCGTCATGAACATTGCCGCATTGTCGATCCCTACGTGAAGGTCGATTGCGGCTGGACGAGTAGCACCTCGATCCGCAGCAACCCGACAGCGTCGGGGCTGACACCGCCTCGATTGTTCAAAACCCTGTCGACTGTTACGGTCCCTACCCCCGCTTGGGCAGTAATGTCCTTGAAGGTCGGTTTGCGCATGGTTCTTCTGCCGGGAGACAGGATCAGGATGGCTATACAATCGTGATCATGGTTGCTGTTGCTGTGTGTCGCATACGCTGGAAGGGCAAAGGTTATGAGGCTAACAGTTCACAGCTGTGAACTTTGGCGCATCCCGGCGAGAAAGTGCCCTGATCATTTGGTCAATCGAGAACTGTCCGGCCTGTGCCTTCGCGGCAAGTGCCTGTAGATAGGCCCCAGGCGATCGAATCTGCGTAAACCGTTGAAGGATCGCCGCCAAGGTGGCCGCTGCGCAAATAGCGCCCATGCTCCCCTTCACGCGCGACCACACCGAAAGCTCAATCCCCATCATTGGTCTGACCTGATCTGCCGCATGGACAAGATCAGACCAGGTGCGGATGTCATGGTTGACGAACTGAACGATGTCGCCGCAGGTCGAGACGATAGCGTCCAGCGTCAGCTCGGCGGGTTCTTCAGCAGCCGGCACGCCATTAGCTTTTTCTTTGCAGCATTCAGATTCAAGATCTTCTTTATCTGATCTCTGATAGTGCTGCTCATTCTGGTTGTCCCAGGTGCCCAATTCATCTGTCTGATCAGTGGATATCCTGCCTCGGATATCCTTAAGAACAGTAGTCAATTCATTATGCAGCGTCCACAAATCTTGGGCGCAAGGCTTGCGGCGAAGGATGCGGCCTGCAAGGTTCACAAGACTCCGTTGCGGGTCATCAGAGGGCAGGGCGCCTCCCTGGCTTTCAACCAGGTCAAGGAGACTGATCACATCGCGCCGCATCAGGCTAATGTCGCTTCGCAGATCCGCCATCGCCGCCGCGGTGTCGCGGGCCCGCTGGGCGGCCGCCCGGATTTCGTCTGCACGCCGCAGCAAGGGCGACAGGTCTAAGCCGAACCGCTGTTCGCCAAGGGCACTGCGACGAATGTATCGCTTTCCATTTGGACTGTCATTGCGAAGGATCAGTCCGACCTCGACCAGACGGGCAAGGTGACGGCGCATGGTCGAACAGGGCATCCCGTTGAGCCGGTCGCAGATCGTCGAGTTCGAAGGGTATACGATCAATCGTTCAGGATCGCCCAGATCATTGCGGGGGTGGAAACTGACAAGCGCCTGCAGGACAGTCAGATCACGATCGGAGACACCGAAGGTCTCCCGTCCGGCCACCAGATCGCGCAATATGGCCCATTTATCGACGCTTCCGCCCGAAGACGGTTGCATCAGCGTCGCATGGCAGCGGATTTGGACAGCATCCACCCGCCGCCGGAACGGCGTTATGGCATCGTAAGTCATTGTTCGTTCACGAAGACAAAGAAATCCCGCGCTGCAAATCACGAAGGGACTTGCAGACTGTTCCGATGGCGATTACCTTTAATGTGCTACGATCAAAGGGTCTCGTAAGGTTTCGTGCTTTGCGGGACCTTTTCTTTGGCTGGGTCGTGCCTCCTTGCTGTTATGCCTATCTTGCCCTCACCCGCGCTTCTTCCAGCGGGCGTGAAGCTCCTCGATCGCGCCGGCAGCTTCGGATTGCAGCCATTCCGCGAACTTTGTGTCTTCGGTCCTGATCTCCAGCCGGACACCGGTCTTCGTTCTGATGACCTTGCCGGCGGGTTTTCCATTGATCGTCAGGGTGTTCGAATCTCCCGGTGTCGGGCGGGGCAGGGCGGTCATCTTTCGCAAAAGCCGGACTACCGCTTCGAACGCTGCAACCGAGGGATCGGCAACCTCCGGATCGGTCTGAGCCCTGACCCGAGCTGCAAGCTCCACCAGCTCCGCGCGATCCATGTCGGACTCGGCCAATGCGGCGGCCAGCGCCTCCCAACGGGGACGGCCCGTGCCATGGGCAGGGCCGATCGCCAGGGCAAGATCCGGACCGACAGTCCGGACAACGGCAAGAGCCATCGAGACCGCCGATTTCGTTACGTTCAGGATATCGGCGATCTGAGCCTGGCTGCCGAAATCGCTTTCGACCAGTTGGCGGGCAAACATCGCGCGTTCGATGAAGCTCAGCTCGCGGCGGCCTGTGTTCTCGGAAGCCTGCGCGCGGATTGCGGCGCTGTCGTCCATCGAGGCGATCATCGCGCGGATCTTGGTAACGTGGTCAGATCCGCGCACGGCCTCCAGCCGCCTGCGTCCATAGACCAGCAGGTAGCGGTCCGGATCCGAAGGATCGCGGCGGACCAGGATCGGCACGGTCTGCCCCACGGCCTCGATCGAGGCGCGAAGGTCGGCCACGTCCTGCGGGTCCATCCGGTCGGCGGCCCGGTCGTCGATGATCTGATCCGGATCCAGTTCCCAGATGCGGTGACTGTCCACGGCATCGCGCGCCGAACGCAGTGCGCGGTTGTTCGACATCATCGACGGCGGCGCGGCTGCCGCACCCTGGGCCAGGTCGTCCAGCATCGACATCCGGCGCTTCTTGCTTTCGCTCATTTGCGCCCCCAGGTCTGCTGGATCAGTTGCGCGATCTCGTCATTGACCGCGTTCAGGCTTTCGATCGCGCGATCATAGGTGGAGCGCGTGAAGGCCGAGCGATCGACCTCGTAAAGGGTCTGCTTCGTCAGCCCCGCATCCGAAATGGCGGTGGACTTCAGCATCGGCGCATTCAGGACCTTGTCGCCATACATCGTGCGCAGAAAGGCCACGATCCGATTCTGCGGGGCATCCGTCGGCTCGTAGCGGGTCAGCAGATAGCGCATCCAGTCATGCGACATGTCCGCACCGCTTTCCGCGATCACGTCCATCAGGTCGGCCGTCATCCGGAGGAACTGGCTCATGGACATGACATCCAGCATTTCCGGGTGGATGGTCACCAGCACGCCCGTCGCCGCCGAGAGGGCCGACATTGTCAGAAAGCCCAGTTGCGGCGGGCAGTCGATGACCACCACGTCATAGTCGGCATCGACCTGCGCCAGGGCTTCCTTGACACGGAAAAAGAACAGTCCGGCATTGCCCTGCGCCAAGGCCCGGGGCGTTTCATGCTCGAACTCCATGAGTTCGAGGTTGCCGGGGATCAGGTCCAGATTCGGCAGATAGGTCTTGCGGATCACGTCGCGGATCGGGGCAGGCTTCTCATAGCGGATTGCGTCGTAAAGCGTCCCGCCGTCCTGAAGGTCATATTCCGGCTGCACCCCATGCAAGGCCGTCATTGACGCCTGCGGGTCCAGATCGATGGCCAGCACGCGATAGCCCTTCAGCGCCAGCCGTTGCGCCAGATGGGCCGAGGTCGTCGTCTTGCCGGACCCGCCCTTGAAGTTCATCACGCCGATGATCTGCAACTTGTCGCCAAGCTGGCGGCCAGGCAGGTAATCCCCGACACTGCGCGCCGTCTTTTCAAGCAACTCCCGCAATTCCTGGATGTCCTGCACGGAATACATCCGGCGATTGCCGGCGGTCAGTTCGGGTGAGGGACCCTTGCCGTCCAGATGCAACTTGCGCAGATAGCTGTCGTTCACATCCAGAAGCGCGGCAGCCTCTCCCGAGGTGAACTTGCGCATGGCCTTGTGGGCGTCGGGCGGGAACAGGTTCTCACGCTGGGCATGCAATTGACTGGCCAGCCATTCGGAATGTTGCCGAATGACCGTGTTCAGGTTTTCCTGATCAAGGTCTCTGCCCGCTCGTTGCTCTCGCCTCGCCGTGTTCACGAAAAATGCCGTTCTGCTGCGATTTTTCGTGACTATGGCTGAGAATCGCTGCCTTTGGCAAGCAGAATTCCGGATCATCAGGCCTGATGCTTGCTATTCCTGTCCCAGCAAGCGGATCAACATCCGCCGATGCTGGTCCTGTGCCCCGAAAAAGACCGCCAGAACACGCACCTTCTGGTCCATGTCCTCCACCTTGAACCAGAAGGTCACACTGCCCAGGGTCAGTTGACGCAAGCCCGGCATCAGATCATCATGCCGGCTTCCGCGCCGCGGAGCTGTCGCAATGCGCGTGGTATCGTCAAGAATACCGGCCAGTCTGGCCTCGGCGCGTTGCAGGGCCTCTGTACGGCTTTCGCCAAACGCCATGTAGCTGTCGACGAGATGGTCGAAGATCAGGACAAAATCGCGCTCGGCCTCGGCTGCGAACTCAATCCGCATCACGATCCGCACGGCGGCGCGCTGCCGTGAAGCTATCAAGGCGACTGCGCATCGTTGCGGCACCGACGAAGGCTCCCTTGGCGCGCTCCTCCAGCAAGGCCTTTAATGCTGCCCGTTCCGCCCTTTCGCCTTCGGACTTCTGGCGCAGCAGTTCCAACCCATGCTGCACGACCGCGCTCACAGACGGAAAGCTGCCGTCCTTGACCTGAGCACGGGCAAAGGCATGTTGCTCGGCGCTAAGGGAAATCGACGATTTGACAGTCATGGTCATCTCCTTTGAAAGGAGAGTATGACCTGGTGGTACCTGCGTCAAGTCGGAGGGTCGATCCTCACGACAAGTCGTTGATCATCCCCATCCTCTCAGCCCGTTGCAGCAGCAGTCGCACGGTGGAGGGGAACCACTTCACGTTACCCAGGGGGATGCGCTCTCGCATCTGCTCCAGCCGGGTGGCGATGCCTGCCGGCGTCAGGTCGGGATCGGCATGTCGCATCCTGCCACGACGGCCAGCAGCCGGTCATTGGCGGTGCGGCGCGGCGCGATCCAGCACCGTCGCGGACATAGCGTCGGGCGGCGCGCTTCAGCCGCTCGACCGACCAGTCTTGGCCGATGCCGGCGGTGACAAAGCGCGCCAGAGCCTCCCAAACCTAAGGTCGTGCTCTCGAGCTTCTTGAATAGCCCTCGTCGCGGGCCAGGCGCAGCTTGCGGTTCGCCTCGCGGTTGCCTGCCCGAAGGCCGGGGTTGCCGCCCACCCGGCCCTGCGCCTTAGCCGAGCGCAGCCCCGCCTTGGTCCGCTCGCGCGCGTTCCGGTTCCGCCACCGCCCCCATCATCTGAAGCGAGAGGCGGCCCGGCGGCTTGGCCGTGTCGATCAGATCGCCGAGTGAGCGGAAATGCGCCCTCCGGGCCTCCAAGCGACTCGATCACCTGGAGAAGATGCGAAAGCGAGCGCGCCAGCCGGTCAAGCCGGACCACCACCAGGGTATCGCGGGCCGGATCGGCGCCGGAGGGCGCCGCAGGGCAGGGCGTTCGAGGCGTATTCCTTGTGGATGATCCCGCAGCCTGACGCCGCTCCGCCAGCTGCGGGTCGAGCGTCTGTCGCGGTCGAGACGCGGGCATAGCCGATCAGGGCCAAGGAACCGTCGGGATCATGGGTGCAAAGGGGTTATATGTTGTCGCGAGGAATCCGGCGGCAATCGGAGATGCCCGCTGGCCCTCTGGGCCTTTCCACGCGGCAGGCTCCCTCCGGACATGAGATCTTCGATAAGTCATCCGGATCCGACCTCTGTCCTGGCTGTCATATCTGTACAACCGGCATTGATCAGGACCACTGCCAAGATGATGAGGAATTTGTTTTTCATTTACGTCTCCTTGTCTGGTTTGCCTTATTGGAGCCTTCCTTGCACTCGACAGCGCAGCGCACAAGCTCGACAGCTGTCAACAGCAGGGGTCGCAGCTGGAACGCACATGATCTTGATCTACGCGGCATTTCGTCTCCTTGGCCAAATGCCCGGGAGCGGGTACCATTCTGTAATTACTGAATAAGATTATCAGAAAGAACGAGGCAGTAAATGATTCCGAAAGATACAGGTAGCGACCGACGCCGTTTTCTAGGTGGCCTTCTGGCCACAGCGGCGGTTCTGCCAGGCGGCGCCCTTCTGGCGCAGGGTTCTGACCCTAATACTGGGCAGCCTCTCTATGGCGCGCGCCCATCCGGTGGTGCGCCCGATCTCAGTGCCTATCAGGTCGATCCAACTGCGGATCCCCGGCGCAATCAGTCGTCGTTTCGCGCGAGACACTGGAGCGAGTTTTACCCGAGTTTGGGTAAAGGAGTGATCCTTGCAGATGTGACTTCGCGTGCAGTGCATTACTGGTCGGGTGATGAATCAATCAACCTGGCTTTCCCGTGCTCTATCCCTGTCACTGAAGATCGAACCCGCCGGGGCAAAACTGAAATTGTCAGAAAAGCAAAAAATCCGCCTTGGACACCAACGCCTAGCATGCGGGAAAAGGATCCCAATCTGCCGCAGCGAGTAGAAGGCGGAGATCCAAGCAATCCTTTAGGACCGTATGGTCTTTACCTATCATGGCCAGCCTACTTGATTCATGGCACTCATGACACGCGGAAAATCGGTCGGAAATCCTCCAATGGCTGCTACGGCCTGTATAATGAACATATTACTCGGCTCTACGAGGTGGCAGAAGTCGGAACGCAGGTGACGGTGTTCTAGAAGCCTCCTTGCACAGCCGCCACAGCTCGTGTTGGGAATGTGAAAACGTATGATCTCTCTTGAGCTTGCCGGTGTCTGACAAGATGGGAACTGCCCGCACGGAGGTTCAGGGCGGCGTTCCAACAACAGCTTTCAAGGTTGATCTTTGCGCAAATGGGCACAATTTGACACGCATGAGACGAAGCTATCTGCCTGCCATCCCAAAATGGGCGATATGCCTGCTTGTCGTCGGCTTTGCTACCGGAGGCGGTTGGGTGGTGTGGGGTTATGGCAAGACAGTCGATCTGCAACGGGGGGCTCAACTTTATTCCGAACACTGTGCAGTATGCCACGGTGCCCAGCTCGAAGGGCAGCCCGACTGGCAGATTGCGGATGAAAACGGCATTCTTCCTGCCCCGCCGCACGACAGGTATGGCCATACCTGGCATCACGACGACGCTATGCTGGAAGATTATATCCGCCGGGGAGGTCAGGCAGTCATAGATGACATGGGGGTGAGCATGACATCCGGCATGCCTGCTTTTGGCTCGAGCCTGAGCGATGACGAAATTGGCACCATACTTGCGTTCATCAAGTCAACTTGGCCCAAGCGAATTCAGGCTATTCAAGCCAGTAAAAATGATGGCTAGGCGAGGCAGGACTCAGAATAGTTATCTTCTGCGGATCATAGAATGCGTTCACATTACAACCCGTTTCGGTGCCGATCTCAACGCTATGGGCAACTCAGCGATGACGTGCTCGTTGGCCCCGGAAAACCGCTCGGGGCGCAGGCGCTCTGCCTCTGCCGTAACGGGAGGGTTTCCTATTGCCCCCTCCAAGGAGGGCTTGAGCCTTGGACGATGAGGCGGCCGGCGCGTAACGGCGGCATGGGGGAACTGAACGACCGTGCCATTCGGGTCAACGAGCGGGTCCTGCTTGGAGTTTAGGGTGGCTGTGGCATGACAATCCGGCGACGTGATGTGTTTGTTTTTGGGGGCATTGTCGCTGCAATTTATGGATTGCGTGCGCTTCCCTGGGAGCAGTTGACAGGCCGCGGCCTTACTTATGTCGAAATTGAAGACGTGCCGCCCTTTCGGCGCCTGAAGTCCGAGGGGCAAACTTCCTCTGCATCCGTTGCGCTGATTGGCCTTGATGGACCCTCGGATGATGCTGAGGCGCGCCATGCGCGGATGGAAGCCATGCGCGCCGACCCCTGCCCCGCCCTCTTCGGCACCGACCTTCCAACCGGTGTCGTCCCGATTGCTTATTTCAGCGAGTTTCGTTGCCCCTACTGCCGTGCGCTTGAACAGGATCTGGACAACCTGCTGGCTGATGACCAGGCCGCCTATCGGCTGGTGCAGCACGAACTTCCAATTTTCGGACCGGCATCTGAACTTGCCGCCCGTGCTTCGGTCGCGGCCGCACGGCAGGGCAAGCAGCAGGACCTACGGCGCCGCTTCATGCGCACGCCGCTCGTTGCCGATGAAGCTTCGGTATTGCGTGTGGCGTCTGACCTCGGCCTTGATGTCGAAAAGCTTTCGAAGGATATGGTCTCACCCGAGATTCAGGCCGAACTCGATCAAACGCGTGCCTTGGCTGATCTATTTGGCTTTATCGGCACGCCTGGCCTTGTGATCGGTCGGACCGTCCTGAATGGCGCAGTTCCTGTTTCGGTGCTCAGTCAGATTGCGAAGGACGAGAAGATCCTACCGCTCCCGTGTTGATAGAACAAAAACACCCGCTCTCTTGTTGATTAGGTGGGCTCTGATGATGTGACCGCCCCCCGACGGCATCTGATGTGCCAGGGTGGGTCTGCAACGATCCAAAAAGGGGAGCGGTCACATCATCAGAGCCGTCTGCAGCAGAAAAGTGTGCGCCGGGGCATCCGACGAGCCGCAAAGCCGTCCGGAAATCAAAATGTCCAATTACCCGCTGTTAGGATAGTTTTAGGACAAGTCCGCTCATCTTCCATAAAGCGGAGCCTTCTTTGGAATGCCCTGGTTTCACTGTACGATTAAGGATCGTTGAGAGGACAGCCAAGTTGCCCCTGAACAGGCCCGTTGAAGGCCAGCTGTGGATTTCTACGCTGAATGGCACGGTTCTGCTGGCGCTATTTGTCAGCGACCTTGCTTAAAGCCGCAACTGAAAGCCCCCGATCAGGTAAGGTGGCAGGATCGATGCGAGGAGCCCTAAGCTGCCCGTTCATACTTGGTTGCGCGCCGCACGACGGCGTCCTCATCGTGCATTCATCATTGCCTGGGACCAATCTCACCAGAGATCAGACAGACCTTTCCATTGCCAAGGAAGAGGCGGCCGTCCCTGAAGGCGGTGTCAGTTCAGGCGTTTCGCATCCTATTGTGCAGCATCTGCCCGGCTGCTTGCTCACACGCCGCCCGTCGTTGAGGAGGCCACGGTCGAGCAGGCTCTCGACCAGTTCCACCTTCTCCATCACCGGATAGTTGCGCCAGATCTCGCGTTTCATTGCCTCGGGCGAGCCGCCGCCATGGAGCGAGATCACCGAATACCAGCCTGCCTCGTGCGAAACCGTCAGATCCTCGATAAAACGGGCAACCTCTACGCGCTGCTCGAAGGGGATGTCGGCGCGTCCACCCATCACCGCGGCGATCGAGGCGGCGGTCTCGGGGTTGTGGTCCTCGTCCGGTCCTGGCAGCGCGACGATCAGCCCCCCCGAAACATAATGGGCGACGCGGTGCATGTCGTAGATCTTCGTGGCCAGCAGCAGCTTGCCAATGTTGGAAAACACCGCATCCGGCATGATCGACCCGGCCGCATCCTTGGTGCAATAGACCGAAGACGCCACCCCGCAGGCATAGAAGCTTTCGGTAATGGTGATCAGTTCCACCATCTGATCGCGGATATGCCCGTGACGGTCCGCGTCGAGTCCGTTGGCCTCGATCATCAGCGCCCCGGCCCCGATCAGCAGATCGCCGAAGCCCGCTCTCGCACCAATGCAGGAATGGCGGTGATGGGTTGCATAGGAGGTCGTCAGGAAGCCGCCCTCCTCGGTCTCGCCCGCGAGAAACACGCGGTCATGGGGCACGAAGACGTCATCGAAGACCACCATCGCCACGGCCTGGCCGTATTTCGCCGAGAACTTCGCCGCCGCGTTGCCTGGCTGGCCCGCCGGCCGCGAGATGATCGTCACGCCCGGCGCGTCACAGGGAACGGCGCAGCAGACGGCAAAGGCGCTGTCCTCCGGCATGTGCGTGCGACATGGCATGACGAGGAACTCGTGCATGTAGGGCGCGCCTGTCACGATGGCCTTGGTGCCCCGGATGACGATGCCGTCCTTCCGGCGCTCCGTGATGTGGACATAGACATCCGGGTTCACCTGCTTGCCCGGACGCAGGGACCGGTCGCCCTTGGCATCAGTCATCGCGACCCCTAGCGTCAGGTCGCGGTCCTGAATGTCGTGAAGATAGGCCAGGAACCGCTGGCCGTAGTCGGTGCCATGGTTGGCATCGATCAGGTGCGTTGCCTGCCAGAGTCCGTTCAGCGCATCATGCGTGAGGTAGCGCTGCGCGCAGCCGGAAGTCCTGCAGACCAGCCGCACGGCCTCAAGCTTGTCGAGCAGGTCCTGCGAGGTCTCGTTGATGTGCAGCATCCGGTTGACGGTCTTGCCGGAGGTGCCCTGCCGGGCCGTCATGATGCGCGCGTGCTGTTCCTGTAGGGCGAAGTCATAGGTGACACCCACACCGGCGATGCCGGGCGCCAGCAGCGGCTCATCGGCGACGCTTTCAACGGCCTGACCGCTGACGAAGACGCGGGGTTTGTAGGCCCGGAGCGAGTCCCGGTAGTCGGCAGCTGACATCAGCATGATGATTCCCTCCGGATTGTTTAAAATATCGAACGCTGTTAGATTAATGAGCAGTGTTAGAATATCTGTCAAGGATGATAGGAGGGCATGGTGGCGGAGCGTCAAACCCGGCGGACAGCGGTTAGCGAACACAAGCGCGCGTTGATCCTCGAAGCCGCGCGCCAGGTCTTTGCCGAAGAGGGGCTGGACGGGGCGAGCCTGCGGGCCATCGCGGTCAGGGCCGGATACACGCCCGCTGCGCTCTATTTTCACTTCGACTCCAAGGAGGCGATGTATGCCGAGGTGCTGCATGGCTCGCTAGTGTCCCTGGGTGCTGCGGTCGAGGGAAGCGTCGCCGGGACGAAGACTCCGCAGCAGCACCTAAAGGCCGCTGCCATGGCCTTCTTCCGGTTCTATGCCGAGAACCCGCGGGATCTGGACCTGGGCTTCTACCTGTTTCGCGGCGGCATGAAGCCGGCAGGACTGGGACGCGAGCGTGACGAGCGGCTGAACGCAGCGCTCGAAGCCGCCCTACGGCCAATTGCCGAGGCCGCTTTGGCACTTGGTGCCTCAGCGGAGCGCGCCAATCTGCTGATGGTGGATTGCTTCGCCCATGCGACGGGGCTTCTGCTGCTGCTCCATACCGGCCGCATCCGCATGTTCGGAGCCTCGGCGCCCGAGTTGATGGAGGCTTACGTCGATGAGCGCGTCGAGCGGCTTGTGGAAGGACAGGACCGTGATGACCATTGATCCCGCACGCTCCCTACTTCTCGTCATCGACTTCCAAGTGCGCCTGATGCCTGCGATCCATGAGGGCGAGCTGGCGGTCCGCAATGCGCGGCGGCTGACCGACGCTGCAGCGCTGATGGGCATCCCGTGCCTCTTCACCGAACAGAACGCCAAGGGTCTCGGCCCGACGGTCGACGAGCTTATGGTCCCGCAGGATCGACTGGTTCACAAGCAGTTCTTCGATGCCTGCCGCGAGGAGGGCTTTCTCGCTCGCATCCCCGCAGACGCCCATGTCGTCGTCCTCGGATGCGAGGCACATGTCTGTGCTCTACAGACGGTGCTGGGCTTGCTCGCGGCCTCACGGAAGACCTGGGTGGTGCGCGACGCGCTCGGCTCGCGCCATCCCGAGAATAAGGAGACTGCTCTGCGCCGTATGGAGCGCCACGGCGCCGAGATCGTCACGACCGAGATGGTGGTCTTTGAATGGCTGCAGAGCGCCGGCAACCCGCAGTTCCGGCAGTCCGTGGCATTGATCAAGTGACTGAACTGTATAGAAAAAAACCGAGTAGAGCGTCGGGGCTGGGTCAAGGCACCGCATTATCAGCGCTGCCAAGGCAAACGGGATGCCGCATTAAGTGTGTGGATTGCCAATGCTGACATATTCATTTGGCAGGCGCAGCGAACGTCCGCTTCGTCCAGCATCCCAGTTGTTGCGCCTTGCTCTTTGGATGACCGCTTCCACGCGCAGGTGCCCAAGCTATCGGTTTGTATCGTTTTTCGGTTCGCCATTTCTCAGGGCAGCGTACAAAGCGGACTTGCCGACTTTCACGCGTGCGGCGGCCTCGCGGACGGTGAGGCCGGTCGCAATTAGATGGCGGGCACGTGCGACCCTTTCCGGCGTGGCGGCCATCGGCCGGCCCCCCTTTCGCCCCCTTGCTGCCGCCGCCGTGAGCCCTGCGTTCGTCCGTTCACGGATCAGATCGCGCTCGAACTGACCAAGGGCGCCGAAAATGTGGAAGACGAGCCGCCCGGTGGGGGTCGTGGTGTCGATGTTCTCGGTCAGCGACCGGAACCCCACGCCGCGATCTTCCAGGTCGGCGACGGTCTGAAGCAGATGCGTCATCGACCGGCCGAGGCGGTCGAGTTTCCAGACCACGAGAATGTCGCCCTCCCGCAGGAACGATAGAGCCGCGTTGAGCCCGGGGCGCTCGGTTCTGGCGCCTGATACTCCGCGATCCTCGAAAGTGCGGGTTGCTCCGGCAGCATGGAGAGCGTCGAGCTGAAGGGCGAGATCCTGTTCGGCGGTTGAGACGCGGGCGTAGCCAATGAGGGACATGGGTCTCCGGCGGAAAACTGTGCGCCGGGGCATCCGACACACTCCATTTGTCCGCAAAGCCGTCCAGAAATCAAGTTGTCCAGCTACCCGCTGTTGGGATAATTTTCGGACAGACTCTATGATCTTCCATAAAACGGACGTTTTTCGGAATTCACATGAGCAACGTGCTGAACGATAGGGGATCCTCAATCGTTTCACGGCGCTCGGTATCCCCGTGACACAGCCCGTCGGCTGACATCAGGCAGGGAAAGGGGACCTCCGGCCTTCAGACACTTCGTGCAACAGCGCCGGTTTCGGTGCATTCACACTTGGAGCATCGATATCTCCGCACTGCGCAATCAGGCGGCAGCACGGAGAAAATTCCCGCGCTGTCTCGGCCCCACGCGTCCTCGATGTCTCCGGAAAAGCTTCACGGAAATACTCGATTTGCTCTGCATCAAGCATTTGCCTCAGGTCACCCTTAGCAGCGGTTCGGTGCAAATTTGGCGCACCGCCCCGTGCATCTCGCCGCGTTCTCTTGGAAAAGGCCGGAACGCCGCGAACGGCGTTCCAGCTTGTCGGACCGATCTCAGGCGCGCTCGGGAACGGGCAGGCCCAGCCATTCCGTGTAGAAGGCATCGATGTCGGGTTCGAAGTCGTGGATCACCGGATACCAGGGGGTCGGCGCCTCGACATCGAGAAGGTCGCCGGATTTAGGGCAGTAGTATTCGCGGATCACCTGCCAGTCGGTCGAGGGGGCCATCAGGCGGGGGTAAAGCTCCTCCATCTCCTGGGGCGTCTCGCGCACGCGCATGACCGCATGCAGCTTCCAGTTCTCGCGCCAGTCGCAGAACTCGTGACCGGCATGGGACTTGACGACCCATTTCCTGTCCGAGGCGCGCTGCACGATATACAGCTTCGGTCCCAGCGGCAGGATGATCTTGTCGTCCCACGGCACCTGCTCCTGCAGGATGTCCAGGTAGATCTCGAACCGCTCCTTGTCCTTGGGGGTCGAGAGCATCGTGTGCAGCGTGTCGCGGTCGATCTTGCCGTCGACCAGGTCCTTGATCTTGGCTTTCGTGTAGGCCATTTCGCGTCTCCTGTTGGGTGGGGGGCACCGGGCCGGCCGGTGCCCGGAAGGCTCATTCGTCGACGAACTGGACGGTCTTCACGTCCGGCAGCTCGCTGATGTCCATGGAATATTCGCGCCCGTAGGACGGGATCGGCAGGTCCGCCTCCATCAGCGCCCAATCCCCGGGCAGGTCCCAGAACTTGCGGAAGCTTTCCTCGAACTTCGGCCCCAGCTTGAAGGACGCCGCGAACATCTGCTGGACATGGACGCCCGCGTCCTTGTCTAGGATGCGCTGACGCTCGCCCTTCATCCATTCCCGTGTAGGGACGGCCTTTTCCAGCCGCTCCTTGCGGATCGTCGCGCGCAGGGCCTCGGTGCCGGCCTCGTCAACCGCGAACTGGCCGTCCTTGCCGCGCGCCAGCTTCACCCCGTAGACGCTGGCGGCGAAGCGTTCCAGCAGGTAGCCGCCGTTTACGTCCCGCGCGACCGATTCCGCCTCGCGGTCCAGCGGATCGCCGAAGCCGGGGCCGCCGCGCATGTAGTTCAGGTAGAGGTCATAGTCCTTGAACATCGCCTCGGTGGTGATGGCCTGCTTGTCGCGCTTGATCAGCGCGTCGGGCAACATCGCGTCCCAGGTCGGGTTCTCGGGGTCGGTGTCGCCGCCATGGGGGATCGGGCCGCCGTTGGCGATGATCTCCTTCAGGCCGGTGTCATGCGCCTCGAAGCGATAGCCCGAGGCCGCCGGATAGCCGCCCATCAGCCCCCAGTCCGAGGAGATATGGCCGTTGCCCATGAAGAACATTGTCCAGTCCTTGGCGTTCCAGACCATCCGCAGCGATTCAAAGCCGCAGCCGCCGCGATACTTGCCCGCGCCGCCCGAGGAGGCCTTGATCTGGCGGCCCAGGTAGACCAGCGGCTCGGCCAGTTCCCAGATCTCCATGTCGCCCATGTCGCCTTCCGGGTTCCAGATGGCGGCGGCATGGCTGATCCCGTCCTTGATCGCGGAGGCGCCGACGCCATTGGCCGCGCATTCGAACGAGTTGACGGCGTGGATCTCGTCAAACTGGTTGAACCCGCCGCCCTGCAGCCAGTTCGAGGTGTTCGCGTTGCCGGCGTTCACCTCCTCCAGGTAGCCGCGGCCGAAATAGGACCGGGAAAGTCCCCGCCACAGCGCCGTCCAGGAACTGACGAGGAAGTGCCAGCTGTAGCTGAAGGCGACGCGGCGATCGTTGGGGTTCATCCAGGTGCCTTTGGGCAACCGGAACTCGGTCCCATAGGCGGCGCCGTCATTGATCATCTCGGTCGGGATCAGCGATTGCGTCATCATCACCCAGATACCGGAGGTGAAGCTGACCGCATGGGCGTTGTAGGTATGCCAGCCCCAGCGGGACGACCCCTCGAAGTCCAGTCGCCATGTGCCGTCCGGCCGGATCGTGATCTCGGACGGTGTGTGCATGATCGTGTCCACCTTGGCGAAGTCCGAGGGAACACGGACATCGTCATGGGCGTAGGGCACGTCCACGAAGCCGACCTGCCGGTACTTGCCCGGAATGGTCATCGCCTTGATGCGGGCCTGCAGGCCGACGCGGCCGTGTTCGATCGCTTCATAGGCGAATTTCCAGTAGTTCTCGATCCCCTCATCGGCGATCACCTGCTCGACGAGATCACGGATCATGTGGCAGCCGGCGATGCGCGTGCGCTCGTCCAGCATCCAGTAGCGCGTGGTGCGCACAGAGCGCTGGCTTTCATGCAGCCAGTCGCGCATCAGCGTGTCGTTCTGGCCGATCTTGCGGCAGGTGATCTGATAGCCGTCACCGAAACGCTGGATCTGCCCCGTGGACATCGAGCCCGGCCCGACCGACCCGGTGTCGATCACATGGGTCACGCCGCCGACCCAGCCGATCAACTTGCCCTCGTGGAAGATCGGCACGATCGTGTGGATGTCGCAGGTATGGACGTTGCCGATCAGGCTGTCGTTGTTGCAGAAGATATCCTTGTCATTGATGCCCGGGTTCGATTCCCAGTCGTTCTCGATCATGTACTTGATCGCTGCACCCATGGTGCCGACATGGATGATGATCCCGGTCGAGGTCAGGATCGCGTCCCCTGCCGCGTTGTAAAGCGTGAAGCAGAGTTCGCCTTCCTGCTCGACGATGGGGCTGGCCGCGATCTTCTTGGCGGTTTCGCGGGCATCCACGACCCCGGCCCGAAGACGCGAGAACAGCTTGTTATACATGATGGGCTGGCTGTCGCGCAGTTCCATCTTCTTGATGCCGCCGTAATGACCGGTGCGCTTGGTGGCATCCATCAGCCGGTCGCGGTGCTGTTTCAGGGTTTCGCCACCACGGACGATGCCCTCGACCTTTGCTTGCATATTCATCTGATCTTCCTCCCCTCAGACTTCTTTCAGGTGGAACAGGCGGTGGCCGTCCAGGAATGTCTCGAAACCGCCGGGCACGACAAAGGTGGTCGCGTCGGATTCGATGATCGCAGGCCCCGTGATGCGGTTGCCGGGTTGCAGCGTCTCCATCTGGTAGAGCGTCGCGTCCACCCATTTCTTGTGGCGGTAGAACTTGCGGGTTCCCAGCCGGGCTTCTTCGGGCGGGGTCTCCGGTCCGAGCTCTTCCTTCGGGATCTTCGGCTTCGGGATCGGCACGGTGCCCCGCATGATCGCGCCGGTCACCGAATAGCCGAGTTCCGGCGAACGGGCCGAAGCGGCGTAGACACGGCCGTAGGTCTCGTTGAAGGCGTCGACCAGCTGGTCCCAATCTTCGGCGGTGTGGGCCGCCTGAACGGGGGAATCGATTTCCAAGTCGTTCAGCTGACCGCGATACTGCATGCGGAAGCCCGGCTGCAGCGTCACCTTGTCGGCGGAATAGCCGTTGATCTGGAACTCCTCCAGAACCCGCTCTTTCAGCTCCTCCCAGGCGCCCTGCAGGACTTTGGCCTGCTCGGCTTTCTGCCCGGCTTCGGCATCGACCGCGATGTTGATGTCCAGCGACTTGTCGTAGCGGTACTCGAAGTCCGCCGCTGCGCAGCCGAAGGCCGAGAAGCCTGCGGCCCATGCGGGGACGATCACGTCCTCGAAGCCCAGACCTTCGGTATAGCCGTAGGTATGGACCGGACCCGCGCCGCCATAACTGAAGCAGACGAAGTTGCCCGGCGTCGAACCCTTGCCCGAGATCATCGAGCGCAGATAGTCGCGCAGCTCGCTGTCCAGCAGTTCGATCACGCCCGCAGCGGCATCCTCGACCGACAGGCCGAGCGGGTCCGCGATCTGCTCCTTCATCGCCTTGACCGCCCGGTCACGGTCCAGCTTGATCTGGCCGCCCAGAAAGTTGTCGGGGTTCAGGTAGCCCAAAATGACGTGGCAGTCGGAAATCGTGACGGTCTCGATTCCCGAATCCGCCCAGCAGACGCCGACGCGATAGCCCGCGCTGTCCGGCCCCAGCTTGATCGCCTTGGTATAGGGATCCAGCCGGATGAAGCTGCCGGCGCCCGCACCGACCGAGTCCATCGCCACCAGCGGCAGCGACAGCACCAGCCGCGCCATGTCGGGGTCGTTGCGGATGGTCAGTTCGCCCTGGGTGATCAGCGCCACGTCGAAAGAGGTTCCGCCGATGTCCGAACAGGCGATGTTCTTGTAGCCCAGCACCTCGCCCAGATACTTGGCGCCGATCACGCCGCCGATCGGGCCGGAGGAGATGGTGCGTGCCAGTTCCTTGGCCTTCCACGAGATCGTGCCGCCATGCGTCGCCATCACGCGGAAGTCGAACTTGGACCCGTTCTCCTTGAAGGCGGTCGAGATCTTGTTCAGCGTCTGGCGCGACGGCTCGGCCGCATAGGCTTCCAGGATCGTCGTGTTGGTGCGATGGGTTTCCTTGCGGACCGGGTAGTAGTCGGTCGAGGCGAAGACGGGGATCGTCTTGCCCGCGGCCTCGATCTCCTCCATCACGATGTCGCGGACGCGCCGCTCGTGCGCCGGGTTCTTGTAGCTGTGCAGCAGTGAGATCACGATCCCGTCCACGTCCTGCGCGATCAGGTCGCGGGCGGCGCGGCGGGCGTCTTCCTCGCGCAGCGGGATGACCACGGTGCCGAACATGTCGATCCGCTCCATCACGCCGCGGGTTCGGTCACGCGGGACGAGCGGCTCGTCGTAGTAGTGGGTGTTCAGGTGGATGCGGTCTTCATAGGCAAAGCCCAGATAGGCCTGGATGGCGCGGCCCATGCGGTGGAAATCCTCCATCCCCGCATTGACGATCAGCCCGCATTTAAGCCCCTTGCGCTGCACCACGCGGTTCAGCATCGCGGTGCCCGAATAGACGCCCGTCTGGATCGAGCCGAGCGCGTCCTCCAGCGACAGGCCCCAGTGCTCCAGCCCCTCGCGGCTGGATTCGATGAGGCCGAGCGCCTCGTTCTCGGGGGTCGACTGGGCCTTGCCGACGACGAAGTCGCCATCGCTGTCGACAAAGAAGGTGTCCGTCATCGTGCCGCCGGCATCAATGCCCAGCACCTGCACGGTCCGGTTGCTCTTGTGGTCCAAAGCCAATGTGAGGTCCTCCCTTTCCTCGGGGCGGCGCAGGGCCGCCCGGTAAGGTCAGAGTGGAATCATCGCGGTCGGCCCGGTTGTCCGATTGTCGGATGGACCGACGGACATGCTGCGGACGCGAAATCAGCCCCGGCGGGGTCGCGCGATCCGATAGGCGTCGAGCTTGAGGTAAAGGGTCGAGCGCGCGATCCCCAGACGCCGCGCGACCTCGGTCATGTTGCCCTGCGCGCGTTCGATGGCTTCCAGGATCTGGGCGCGCTCGCCGTCGCGCAGGGTGTCGCCTTCGCGTGCAGGCGCGCGGCTGAACTCGGGCGGCAGGGAACGGTGGTCGATCAGCCCGTTCGGTGTCACCGCCAGCAGCAGATCGACGAGGTTCGACATCTCGCGCAGGTTGCCCGGCCAGTCATGGCCGGTGATCGCCGCCAGGGCCGCCGGCGTGAAGTTCAGGCTGCGCCCCACCCCGGCCTTCTGCCGGGTGATGGCGCGCAGGTGCGGCACGATTTCGTCGCGCCTGTCGCGCAGGGGCACAAGGGCGATGCGGGCCACGGCAAGGCGATAATACAGGTCGCTGCGGAAGCGCCCGGCCCCCGCTTCGTCGCCCAGCGACCGCGTCGAGGTGGCGATGATGCGCATCCCTGCCCCCGCCGCCTGCTCGACCAGTCCCAGCAGCAGCTTCTGCGCGTCCAGCGGACAGGCCGCCGGGCTTTCGAGGCAGAGCGTCCCCCCAGCCGACGAAAGCTGATCGACCAGCCCCTCCGCCAAGTCGCGGCGCAGCCCCTCGGCCGTCAGCATCGCGCAGTCCAGCCGGACAAAGGGCAGGTTGGGATCGCTGCCCGCCTGATGGATCGCCTCGGCCAGCGTGGATTTCCCGGCTCCCGTCTCGCCCTCGATCAGGATTGGCAGATGCGAACCCGCAAGCCGCGCCGCCTGCGACGAGATCCGTGCCATCACCTCGCCCACCTGACCGATGGTTTCGAGGTCCAGCCGGGATGGGACCATGGCGGGGCGGCTCTGGCGCTTGCTCAGCAGAAGGCCAATCCCCCCGCCGCCGTCGCGCATCACCTCCAGGTCCATGCCCGGCAGCAAGCCCTGCAACACCGGGACCATCTGCTCATCGGGCTGGTCCATGAGGTCGGGCAGTGCCGCGCGCAGCCGGTCCAGCGCTCCGTCGTCGTCGAAGGCCCGCAGGAAGTTGTCTGTGGACAGGACGTTCAGGCCATATCGGTCCAGCATGGCCATCGGCGCGTTGCCACGCCGCAGCCGGCGCCGGTCGGCGGTCTCGGCCAGCTTCTCGCGCTCGACCATGAGCATCTGGCGCAGCATGGTTTCAGCCTGCACCGCAAGGATGGCCGAAAGCGCGCTGGCATCCGAGCGCAGGGCGTCGGCCGGCCAGGACACATCGACCACGCCCAGAATGCGTTCCGTCACCGGATCGCAGACCGGCGTCGCCGAGCAGGACCAGCGCTGGATTTCTTCCGAGAAATGTTCCGCCCGGAAGACCTGCACCGGCATCCCGGTCAGCAGCGCCATGCCGATCGCATTGGTGCCGATATCTTCTTCGCGCCATCTGCCGCCCGTGTGCAGATGGTTCTCGCGTCCCATGTCCAGGGTGTAAGGGTCGCCGACCTGGTCGATCACGAGTCCCTCGGGATCGCAGAGCAGGATCATGTTGCCCGAGCGGTTCAGAAGGTAGCCCGCCTTCTGGACCGTAGGCTGGGCAGCCCGCATGAAACGGCTCGACCGGAGCCGCGCCTGCTGGACGTCCGGCTCTGTCAGCACGGGCGCCTGCTTCAGCCCGTCTCGCGCCAGGCGTGAACTGCGCTGCCATGAGGCGATGATCTCGGCGCGGGCGGCTTTCGGCACCCGGCCCATGGCACGAAAATTCTCCCAGTCCTGTTTGGAAACGCTGTTCGGCATCGTTCCTCCTCGCCAAACCAGGCACCTCCCCTGCCCGACGGAACGCTAACACGCGCGTGCAAGGCCGTCAGCCGCGACAAAAGAAGGTTACATTTTCCCAAGGTCATTCTTGCAAGTCGCGTCAGCGCCTGTTGTCCGAAAATCGGACAGATCGGACAGATCGGACAATGCGCGGACATGTGCAGCCTTGGGCGATCATGACCCATGATCGCGCCCGCAGCCCTGTGCCCGAGTCCGAGTTCGCCCTGGTCACGTTCATGCTTCTCGCGCACCATGGGCTTTTCACGCACCATGACCTTGTTGCACGAAGGCTGCCCCGGATTCACATCGCGGGTCCAGCGACATAGCTGAGCGGCATGTCCAAGCCCGCGCCTATCCGCTACCGCACCCTGAACTGGTCGTCCTACAGGCGGCGCGGCTGGCGCAAGGTGAACCTGGCGGTGGACGAGGCGACGCTCGAGGTGCGAGCGGTCGAAATCACCGGCAGCGGCGTCGGCGACGCACCGATGCTGCCCGGCCTGTTGTCGCAGATCCCCGAGGGCGAGCCGATCGCCTCGGTGACGGCCGACGGCGCCTATGACGGCCGCGCCTGCCGCGACGCCAACGCCGACCGTGGAGCAGAAGCCATCATCCCGCCCCGGCGCAACGCCAAGCTGTTCTTCAACATCCTGGCGACCTTTGCCGAGTTCGAGGCAGACCTCATTCGGATGCGGACCCGGGAGGGCATGGCCGTGGCCCGCGCCAAGGGCAAGCTGCGCGGCAAGAAGCCGAAGCTGTCGGAGCGCCAGCAGCAGGAACTGCGGCGCATGTATGACACCGGGGAGTATTCCATCAGTGATCTGGCAGAGGTGTTTTCTATCTCCCGGCCGACCGTGTACCGCACCTTGGGCCGGCAGGCGGCGGCAGCGTGATGACGGATGATCCGAAGCCTCCACGCCCACCCTCGCTGAAAAGCGAGGCCCGCCAGACAAACTGGCGCCGCACCAACCTGCCGAAGTATCAGGCCCATCTTGCTGTTCAGCGGGCGCTTATGTCCGGCGCACTGGAAAAGCAGGGCTGCGAGGTCTGCGGCGCAGCCAAGGTCGATGCCCACCACGACCGATACGACGAACCCTTGAACGTGCGGTGGCTATGCCGCAGCCATCACGTCAAGCTGTACCTAATGGGTTTCATACTGCAGAATCGACTAACTGCCGCGTTCAAAGTCCGATTAAAAGAAGCAGCAGCTCTCATTCAACGGAAAAATGGCCTCGCCTTCAGACAAAACCCAGACCCATACCCGGGCATGCACAACATTTACGGGTATTAGGCTTGCTGCAATGCGGACTCCTTCCTCGGGCGGTAACTGCGTGTTCAAGTTGCTGGCCAGACAGTTGCTCCTCCCAAAGACCGCTGCCTGACCTGCGCTGAATGTATCGCGGATAACCGCCCCGAATGCCTATCCATTTTGGTAGGTCTGCGTCACGCCGGACCGGCGTCTGAAAGGTAGTTGCGGAGATGCTTTGGAAGGCCTGTCACCATAGCCAAGCTGAAAAACTTCGGTATCCGGCAGTCCAATGTTGGGAGCGGAGCAATACCAACCTGCCTACGGTCGCGGCTGGATGAAAGTTCAGTGATAGGTCAGTCCCCACCTTCATATAGCGTTTGCTTCACACCGAAGACGCACGTGACATAAGGATAAGCCGCTTCGACCTTGGCAGACCCGGCATTCAGCCGACGGACAGCCATCTCAGTTGCGAACGCTCATCTTCCGAAGCTTCCACAAGCTGGCCCCAAGAAGGATGATTGCCATGATGGCGTCCGACTTGGGCGACGGCGCGACCTCCGTATCGTTCCTTGCCGTGGAGACCCCGACCGGACCGGCGGTCCGTGTTCCGTCGCTTTCATGTACCGACTCACCTGGCGGCGGAGTGTCAGCCTTTACAGCGTTGCGCTGGCCCATCGGTTCGGGGGCACCCGTGGTCGTGTCCTCGGAGGTCTGCTGTTCGATCTCGGCGTTCAGCTCCGCTCCGGCCAGCACGATGAAGGCCGACAGCCACATCCAGGTCAGCAGCATGATGACCCCGCCCAACGTCCCGTACGTCTCGGTATAGTCGTCGAAGTTCTGGACATAGAGCGAGAACGCCGCGGTGCCCAAAATCCACAGGACCGTGGCCGCCACGGCACCGACGCTGACCCACCGCCACTTGGGATCGGCGCGCGACGGACCAAAGCGATAGATCGCCGCCAGCCCGATCATGGTCAGCACCGCCATCAGCGGCCATTTCAGCCATTCGGCGGCGGTCTCCAGCGTCGGTGACAGCGGCAGGAAGGCGATGACCGACGGCAGCACGATCAGCAGCGCGATCGCGACCGCCAGGCCCAGGATGGCGCATACCGTGATCAGAAGCGCGCTGAGATACAGCTTGATGAAGCCGCGGCCCTCCTCTTCGTCATAGGCGATGTTCAGCCCCTCCATCAGGGTCATGACGCCCTTCATGGCGCCATAGATCGCGATGGCCAGACCAAAGGCCGCGACCAAGCCGGTCGCCGTCTCATCGCCGCTGGTGACCTTCAGGACCTGTTCCTGCAGCACCGCCCCGGCGCTTTCCGGGATCAGGGCCATGACCGTGTCCAGCTGGCTTGCGATGTCGGCGGGGTCCAGCACCAGACCCGCGATCGAGATCAGCGCGGCAAGGGCCGGGAACACCGACAGCAGCGCATAGAACGCGATGCCCGCCGACACGACCGAAATGTGGTCGCTGGCGATCTCGGTCTTCACGCGAACAAGGATCTGCTTCCATTCCTCCATGGAAAATCGTGTCGGAGAGGCTGTCCCCTTTTGGTCTGTCGAAAGGGTCGTCTTGGTACGGGGCACGTGGTTCTCCAGCGCTGTAATGGGCAGTGTCGGCAGGTCCGCAAGCTCACGAATCTGTCATCTGTGCAGACGTAAGGCGATCACCGCGACCGGGGTTCCTTGCGCAATCTATGCCCTGCCCGACCGTTGCCCTGTCGCACCGTTCCGCCGCCGCCGATGATCGGACAGAAACGGGTGACCTGTGTCTGCCCGGCCTGTCCCCGACTGCTGTCGCGACCGGGGGGGTGCCGCTGCCAGGCCATGGGTGACGTGGCCTCCCGTGGCGGGTGATCAGGCAAAGAGCTGGAACATTCGCGCCATCCCCTTGTTGGACCCCTGCTCGATCACGGGCCCAGAACACAAGGAAAGGCCCGCCCATGCATCGTCGTCCCGACACGCCACCCCTGGTTCCCGGCACCGCGCGCAGGTCGCGGAACCGCGCCTGATGCGCCGTTACGCCGCCGCACACGCTGCCCCCGACGGCGTCCAGCCACCACTCAGCCTGCTGGATCGCCGGAACCAATGCCCCCGCAACCAGACGCCGCCCATGCGGGCCATCTGACCGAACACCATGATCGCGGCGCCGGACCATCGGTGCCGCACAGCTTTGGGAAAGGACCGTCATGCCCCATCATGATCATCTCGACCACATCCGCCACACGCCCCGGCCGCCCGCATCCGGCATCGGACTAGGGGCGGTGCTGGGCATCTTCCTGGCCGCCGCCGGAACCGGCTATCTGCTGACCCGCCAGCCCGAACGGCGTCCCGCCGACAATGCGCCCCGGCGCACTGCCAAGCACGCGCCGCCGGGCCGCTTCGCGCTGTCCGGCCGCACCGTGACCATCGCCCGCCCCCGCGACGAGATCTATGCCTTCTGGCGCCAGTTCGGGAACCTGGCCGGCGTGATGGAGAACGTCCGCGCCGTCTCGACCGAGGGCGACGTCACCCGCTGGACCCTGCGCGGCCCGGGCAGCGACATCACCCTGCGCACCCGCATCACCGAGGATCGCCCCGGCGACGTCATCGCATGGGCCTCGACCGATGGCTCGGACATCGAGACCACCGGCCGGGTGCTATTTCGCGATGCGCCGGGCAATCGCGGCACCGAGGTCACCGCGCTGATCGCCTATGTGGCGCCGATGGGCGCGCTTGGCCGCGTCGTGGCCAAGCTGTTCCAGGCGGACCCCGCGATCCAGGGGCGCCGCGACCTGAAGCGCCTGAAGATGTTCCTCGAGACCGGCGAGATCGCCACCCCCCTCAACCGCAGACAGGAGGCCTGATCCATGCGCGCACTGACATGGCACGGCAAGCACGACGTCCGCGTCGAGACGATGCCCGACCCCCAGATCGTCAACCCCCGCGACGCGATCATCCAGGTCACCTCGACCGCCATTTGCGGGTCCGACCTGCACCTGTTCGACGGGGTGATCCCCGGCATGCAGGCGGGCGACATCCTGGGCCACGAATTCATGGGCCGGGTCGTCGATGTCGGCCCCGGCAGCACGCTGAAAGTCGGTCAGCGGGTCGTGGTGCCCTTCACCATTTCCTGCGGGTCGTGCTTCTTCTGCCAGCGGGCGCAGTTCTCGGCCTGTGACAACTCGAACCCCGCCGACAAGCAGGACCTGACCGAAACCATGTTCGGCCATGCGGCGGCGGGCCTGTTCGGCTACAGCCACCTGACGGGCGGCTATCCCGGCGGACAGGCGGAATATGTCCGCGTGCCGTTTTCCGACGTGGGCCCAATCGTCATTCCCGAAGGCATGGACGATGACGACGTCCTGTTCCTGTCCGACATCCTGCCCACCGGCTGGATGGCCGCGGACAATGCCGACATCGAAGCCGACGACACCGTCGTGGTCTGGGGTTGCGGCCCGGTCGGGCTGTTCGCGATCCAGGCCGCCCGGCTGATGGGTGCGGCCCGCGTCATCGCCATCGACCACTATCCCAACCGCCTGGCCCTGGCCCGCAGGATGGGGGCCGAGGTGATCGATTTCAAGCAGACCTCGGTGCTGGAGGCGGTCATGGAGATGACCGGCGGCATCGGCGCCGACGCGGTCATCGACGCGGTCGGGATGGAGGCGCACGGCTTTGCCCTGGACACGGTGATGGACAACCTCAAGCAGGCCGTGGGCGTCGGTGCGGACAGCGGCCACGCCCTGCGCGAGGCGCTGATGGCGGTGCGCAAGGGCGGACGCGTGTCGGTCCCCGGCGTCTATGGCGGCTTCATGGACAAGTTCCCGCTTGGCGCGCTGATGCAGAAGGGGCTGCAGCTGCGCACCGGACAGACCCATGTGCAGGCCTATACCCACGACCTGCTGCGCCGCATCCAGGAGGGAGAGCTGGACACGACCTTCATGATCTCTCACCGCCTGCCGCTGGAGGAGGCCGTCAAGGGCTATGAGGGGTTCCGCTGGAACCAGAACGACTGGACCAAGGTCGTCCTCAAGACCTGACGCCCGTTGCGGCCGCCGGCAGGCATTGCCGGACCGGAACCGCGTCCCCGGATCGTCGTGCCCCTTGCCCGGGCGCCGCGATCCGGGGACAGTTCTTCCCAAATACCTGCCGCACTCCACCTCGGCGTTCACCCGCAATGGGGGTTCCTGCCCCATGAATTGGACGATCGCCAACTTTCTGCGCGCGGCGGCTATCGAGGACTGACCTGAGGCTGTCACGCCTTGTGCTAGGAATAGCCAAAAGCGTTCAGAACGCTTGCCGGTACATTGCCAACGCATCGGCTTGGGTCACTTTGACAGGGTTGTTCATCAGCAATCGCGTCTGCAGCATCGCATCCTCGGCCAGGCGTGGGAGACTGTCCTCCGGGATGTTGCAATCACGCAGCCGCCGGGGGGCGCCGGAACGGTTCATCAAATCCTCCATGAATACGACGAATGCCGTTGCGCGTGCGTCGACGCTGATGATGGATGCGCCAAGAATAAGGTCGGCCAATTCGGCATAGAGGGGCGCTGCGACCCGCATGTTATGGCGCAGCACAGGACCCAGCATTAGCGCATTGGTCAGGCCGTGCGGCAGATGAAAATGTCCTCCAAGCGGATAGGCAAGGGCGTGAACGGCTCCGACGGGACTGTTCGAGAACGCCTGACCGGCCAGTGTCGCCCCCAACAGCATCGCCTCGCGTGCCTGTCTGTTCTGGCCATCGTCACACGCGGTGATCAGGTTCGCAGCCATCAGGCGCAAGGCTTCCTTTGCCAGGAGGTCAGACAGAGGATTCTTTCTGAGCCTGCCGGTGAATGCTTCGATTGCGTGCACCATCGCGTCGATCCCGGTGGCCGCGGTCTGCAGGGGTGGCAGGCCAATCGTCAGTTGGGCATCCAGCAAAACGCGATCGGCGTATAGCTGTCGTGCAATGATCCCCATCTTCGTGGTCGCGCCGGTGGTCAGGATCGTGATGTTCGTGACCTCGGAGCCTGTGCCAGCAGTCGTCGGCACCTGAACCAGCGGCACCCGCGCGCCAGTCACCTTTCCGATGCCGCACATGTCGGCCAGTGACTGATCCGAGGAGATCATCACGGCAGCCAGTTTCGCGACGTCCATGGACGAGCCACCGCCGAACCCCATGACGATGTCAGAGCCTGCATCCTTGGCCATCGTCGCGCACGCGATCATCACATCTTCAGGCGGGTCGGCGACGACATCATCGAAGATGGTTATCTCGAACCCTGCCGACTGCAGCGATGCCTTGGTGGGATCCAGAAGGCCGGATTGATGCAGAAAGTGGTCAGTAACGATCAGCAGCTTGCGCTGCTCAACCACTCCGACAGCAATGTCCCAAGGCGCTGCGCGCCGCCCCATTCTACCAGCATTCCAGCTACCGTATCGTAACTGAATGGTCCAAGCTCCGAATTCATTGCTGCGCGCCCTCCTTAACTAAGTCTTTCACACTCGACGTTCTTGGTTCCGCCTTAAGGATACATCTACCGCACAGCGTGCGTCTCCAGACATGCAAAGAACTGACCACTGCAGGATCTACTCTTCTTTCCGCTGCCTGCCCCCCGCCCGGCGCACGACATCATCCAGGCCCGACATCGCGGTATCCAGATCGGCCATGATCCGGTCCAGTTGGCCCTCGTCTCGTCCTCCCTTCATTCGCTCCAAGGCAGTGATCGGCTTCAAGCGTTCGCTCGGCCCGCTCGGCCCCTCACGGCTGGCGAACACACCGCCACGAACAGCCCCTGCCCCTCCTGCATGGCCCATCCGCGCGGCAAGGGACGGCAGCGCCCAGAACCGCGAGGTGCTGCGGGCGGTGAGGTTGCTGAGGCAGCCGGCATCGACGAGCTCGCCGATCAGCGACAGGGCCGTCCGGCGCGTCACGCCCAGATGATCCATGACCATCGCTGAGCTGACGACCGGCTGCGCCCTTAGATAGGCGATCAGGTCGCCAAGGCGCGACCGCCCATGCGCAGAAGACGTCATGGCCGAGAGACGCCCCAGCTCATGGCGCAGGGTCCCCAGATGACCGAGATCATGTGAGAGGCTCCGCGTGGCGGCCTTTAGGAACGTGGCCAACCCGGTCATCGGCGACCAGACCCGGAAGCCGGTGCGGGTCAGCGATACGGATGGCGGCACGATCCACCCGGCCACCGCCGGCATCAGCAGGCCCCCTGCCCTCTCGTCCAGATCATCGCGGCCAGCCCTTCGATCAGGAGACAGTCCCTGCAGGTGACGTGCGGCACCCTCCACGGTCATGAAGATCAACCGCTCGGCCACGGGGCTGCTGCGCCGGGAGCGGAAGGCATAGCTGGCCGCCGCGCGCCATCCCGCTAGGATCGGAACCTGGGACCAGGCGCGACCAGCCTCCACGACCAGGGGCAGTTCCGCATCCTCGAGACGATCGCCCTCATCGCGTGTCTGCCCGATGGGTGCGGCGGCTGCTTCGATCCGGCGCAGGGCCGCGACCGGCGCGCCGAACGGATCCCCGGGTCGCCGGATGACGGTCAGAACCTTCAGGGCCATCTCGGCCGCCCGGGCATCCTCGTCCATCGCGGTGCCGCTGATGAGACGCAGCACCATCCCCTGCGTGGAGATCCGCTCACCTTCAAGGCCGACCGAGGCGGCAGCCTCTAGAAGGCTCGTCTCCATCCGCCACAATGCAGCCAAGGAGGGGTCGGCCAAGAGAATGCCCTCAACCCTCGCTGCGTGGGTCTCGGCACTCAGAAGAAGCGATCCGATATCCATCTGATTATCCATGATTATGCCGCAGACAGTTTAGCATAAAAGCAACTTTCTTCAGTTGCCTAGTACTTTCCAAAACGGGTCAAAATCTTTGTCATCCTGCCACTCTGGCAGATGAGATCCCGAGGGCTCCCGAATACGGCCCCGAGAGCGCACGAAGGCGCCAAATTCCGTTCCCTGCTGAACGCAAAGGATCTGGGTATCTGTACAGCTACCGCAGATACCGGTGTTGCATCTGTTCACAAACGACCGTTTTCTCCTGCCTTGCGAATGTGTATAAACGCGCGCAAACAGCCCCAACCCGGAACCCTCCATGCCGCTCATCGGCTATGCCCGCGTCTCGACCCTCGAGCAGACGCTCGATCCGCAGTTGGTAGAACTGCGCCAGGCCGGCTGCGCCTTCATCCATGAGGAGCACGCCTCGGGCGCCGACCGCACCCGCCCTGCCCTCGCGCGGCTTCTGGCCCAGATCCGGTCCGGGGATACGCTGGTGGTGGTGCGGCTCGACCGGCTGGCCCGTTCGCTGGCGCATCTGCTGCAGGTGATCGAGACGCTGGAGGCGCGGGGTGCGCATTTCCGCTCGCTGGGCGATCCCATCGACACGGCCACGCCGCAGGGCCGCTTTTCGCTGCAGGTGATGGGAGCGGTGGCGGAACTGGAACGCGCGCTGATCCGCGAGCGGACCAAGGCGGGGCTGCGCTCGGCCCGGGCGCAGGGGCGAGTGGGCGGCAATCCGGCCCTGCGGGCGGGCGACCGCGAGGCGATCCGCAAGCTGCGCATGGCGCGCGACGAGACCTATTTCCGCAAGCTGGAGGCCTCGGCCGATGACTGGCTGCCGCTTGTGCGGCGGCACCGGCCCGGCATGGCTTGGGATGACCTGGCAAGGTTGGTCCAGGCGCGCAGCGGCCAGGCATGGTCGGTGGAAAAGCTGAAGCGTGCGGCCAAGCGCTATGTCCGGGACGGGCTGCTGCCGGACACGGTGCTGGAACGAGCGCCGCGACGGGATGCCGATGACCGGCTGCTGGCCATCGTCGTCGGCATGCGCCTGGCTGATCCCGGCCTAACGCTGGCCGGCATCGCCGAACGGCTGGAACAGATGCGCGAACGCACCCCGCGCGGCAGCACGAAGTGGTACCCATCAAGCGTGCGCGCTCTGCTGCGAAGAGCCGCGAAAAAGGGGGTGGGGTGAGGCGGCATCGAACGATCAGGTAAATTCAGGCACCATCGTCCTGCCCGGCCTTGTCCGCGGCCTGCCGGTCGAAGCTGAACGTCGCCCGGCAGCCCGCATCGCGGGTGCCAGAGCGATCAGATGTTCCGAGAACTCTACCCCGCCCTGACGGTAACGCTCGACGGCCAGCCCGACGCGGTCGGCATGTTCGACCACCATCTCCTGCGCAGAAAGCAGGCCGTGGAGGGCGCGGGCGATGTCGGTGCGCGGCAGCCGGTAGGCCCGTTCCAGAACCCAGACCAGATCCAATAGAACCTCGCGGCACAGCCAGGCCGGGTATTCGTCCGTCAGGTTCGTGAAAACGACATTGGCTTGTGCCGTTTGCTGGAAATCTTCCGGGACAAGGAAGCGAACAGGTACATTGGTGTCCAAGGCAATCCTTGTCACCCATACCTTAGCCATGGCGCGGCGTATGGTGACCTAAGCGGCGTGATCCATAAGCTCCTGATCGGCCCCGCCTCGTCCCGAAGGTAGCGTACAACAACTAGGGCGTGTTGACGTTTGAGGATTTCCAAACTGATCGCTGGCTGATTCAAGGCTGCCAAATGGGAGGCAACCTTGATCCGCACGACGTTGACCG
>NZ_UZWE01000109.1 GCF_900631945.1 Paracoccus haematequi | reverse complement strand
TGAACGAGCTGAAGAACCGAGGGCTGCAGGACATCCTGATCGGGGTCGTCGACGGGCTGAAGGGCTTTCCTGAGGCCATCACCGCCGCCTTTCCCGAGGTCATGGTCCAGACCTGCATCGTGCATCTGGTCCGCCATAGCCTGAGCTTCTGCTCCTGGAAGGACCGCAAGGCTGTGGCTGCCGACCTGCGCCGGATTTACAGCGCCCCAACCGCCGCAATGGCCGAGGCCGAACTCGATGCCTTTGAGGAGAAATGGGCCGGGAAATACGCGTCCATCGCCCCA
>NZ_UZWE01000099.1 GCF_900631945.1 Paracoccus haematequi | reverse complement strand
GCCGCCAGGTCGAAGCGGTCCACTGGGGCGTCCAGCATGGGTTCGTCCACGCCCATCTCGGCCTGCCATTCCAGCAGCGCCAACGCCGTGCCGGCATCAAGTTCGATCCCTTGCCAGGTCGGCCTGTCCACCGTCAGTCCACCACCAGCATATAGCCCGTGCCGCGTACGGTTTGCAGGAAGCGCGGCTCGCGGGGATCGGGTTCGATCTTGCGGCGCAGCCGGGTGATCTGCACGTCGATGGCGCGTTCGGAATTGTCGCCTTCGT
>NZ_UZWE01000101.1 GCF_900631945.1 Paracoccus haematequi | reverse complement strand
TTGCCCCCTTCCAGAAGACCTTTGTCCAGGGAGCGCTGCCAAAACAGAAAGCCACCGAAAGCCGACCAAGTCCGAACGTCTTTCCGGGGAGATGAGCATAAAACGCGGTGGGGATGCGCGACGCCGCGTTTCGGGACAAGGCCGGCGGGCATCGCGGGGGCCTCGGGGCGGGAGCGGGATCCAATCGTCGCCAAGGCTGCTTCGAGAGAGATCTGGCCAACAGCGCCGAGGCCTCTCCGGACCGGCGACCCTCTCTGGCCATGCACCTCCCTGCCCCCGCCTCCGTCGAAGGGGTCGCCAAGTCTGGCGCGCGCGGACTGGGCGGCATCACCCGGCTTCTCGAGGCATCGTCAGCCACAGGTGGCGGTCAGTTTCCCGGCCTCCCCCTGCTCGCCTTCCAGGATCAGCGCGCCGCACCGGCGCCGGACGATCCGCCCCCCGTCTCCCCTGAAGGTTGCCGATCCTGGGGCGAGGACATGCCGCGCCCATCGTCAGCACGGCAGGCCCTTCCAAGGACGGTCGGATCGTTCCTATCCATCGCCAGCGGCCCCCGGTCAGGCGGCGGGACCGTCGCGCTCCGCCTCCGCCTCGCGGATCAGCTCCGACAGCGGCGTTTCCAGCCGGGTGGCCAGCCTGGCCATGGTCAGCAGGCTGGGGCGGTGCTTGCCGGCCTCGAGCAGCGAGACATAGCGCGGGCTGAGCCCGGCGCTGTGGGCAAGCTCCTCCTGGGCCATCCCCCGGGCGGTCCGGTGGCGGCGCAGCACCCGGGCAAAGGCCGTGACGAGGGAAGCGGCAGGATCGTCCATGGCGAGGATAGACCCGAGAAGGCCCCCGCCGATCCATGAAGTATTTTGTGGATCTGGCAGTATTTTGTGGATAGAGATCAGGGAGATTTCCGGTGACGCCCCTTTCGAGGACCGCATGGTCGAGCAGCATCTGCCCAAAGTCCCTGGCCAGGCATCCCCGCCCGGCCGCCTGCCCCCGCGCGCGCGACGGTCCATGACCCCGCCAGGCGCCTGACGCCCGCGCCGTCGCGGCGCGTCTCCTTTCTCTCCCCATCCTCCTGTCGCCCGCCCCGGCGGCCTGAGCCCGCATGTCTTTCCGAAGGATACTTCCCATGACCCGTCCTTTCCCTGCCCTGCTCGGCTCCGTCGCCACCCTGTGCCTTGTCTCGCCCGCGCTTGCCGCAGAGGCCCGTTACTACACCTCGCAGTCCGTCACCTGCGACAACCGCAGCCATGTCCTGGAGCTGCGCGTCGCGCCGGAGGACGAACCGAATATCAGGTTGTTCTGGCGTGGCACGGACAACCGCATCTCGGGGCGGGACTGGCACCTGCCGGCGGAGTTCCTCGCCGGCACCCCGGTAGTCCTGGATAAGGCCGCCACCTATCCCAAGGCCAGGCTGGAGGGCCTGGAGGGCGACGCGCCCACGCTGCGGCCCATGGGCTTCGACGGCGCCCCCCTGCCCGATTGCGAG
>NZ_UZWE01000102.1 GCF_900631945.1 Paracoccus haematequi | reverse complement strand
GCGGCGTACCAGCCGGATGCAGTCCACCAGGGAGCGCAGATCGCGGATGTCAAGCGCGGCCTCGTCGCCGTCGAGACCGACATCGGCGAGCGCGCGCTTCGCGCCTTCCTCGGCCGCCCGTGTCAGGATCGCCTCGAACTCGGCGTCGGGCATGCGCACGAAGCCCTCGGATCGGGGTGGTGTCATCGGGATCCTCCTTCCGCCGCTCAGCCGATCTTGCAGCCCCAGAAGGACGTGTGATCGGCGGCGAAGTAGCCGTCTGCGACCCGGAAATACCCCTGCAGTTCGACGGTATCGCCTGCCGTCAGCGGCAC
>NZ_UZWE01000104.1 GCF_900631945.1 Paracoccus haematequi | reverse complement strand
TGGCGATGCCGACGCCCAGTCGGTGGCGGAAAGCCTGGCCGGGATCGGCCGGGTCGCAGCGCAGGGAGCGCGCGAGACGGAGAAGGTCATGCATCGCCATCGCCTTTCCCGCCATGGCGCAGACGGGCGAGCAGCACCTCGATGAAGGCAGGTCCGAAGACGCCGACCAGATAGGCGGCCGATCCGGCCGCGCCCCCGGCCGGGATCGCCTCGGGCGGCAGGCCGAGCCAGCGGGTGATGATCGCCATCGACAGGCTCCCCATCCCGGCCGCGATCAGACCGCCGAGCAGGATGTGGCGCAGCGCGTCGCGCAGCCGCATCTTCGTGGTCAGC
>NZ_UZWE01000105.1 GCF_900631945.1 Paracoccus haematequi | reverse complement strand
GACGCGATCCGGGCGGGGGCGGGCGACGATGTCGTCTCGGCCGGGGCAGGCGACGACACGGTGCAGGGCCAGGACGGCGACGACCTGCTGCGCGGCGGCAGCGGCGCGGATCAGTTGCTGGGCGAGTCGGGCCGTGACACGCTGTTTGGCGACGAAGGCGAAGACAGCCTGCTGGGCGACGGCGACGACGACCTGCTGTATGGCGGGCTGGATGACGACACCCTGCACGGCGGCGCCGGCAACGACCGCCTCTACGGCGGGGCGGGCGACGATCGCCTGTTCGGAGAGGCAGGCGACGACACCCTGTCGGGCGAGGATGGCAACGACCGGCTGGAGGATCTGTCGGGCAGCAACCACCTGCTCGGCGATGCCGGAAACGACCTGCTGATCGCGGGCCTGTCCCGCGACAGCCTGCGCGGCGGGGCGGGCAGCGACGTGTTGCGGGGGGGCGGCGGCGACGACCTGCTGTGGGGCGACGCCGACAACGACCAGCTGTTCGGAGAGGCGGGGAATGACATCCTGGACGGCGGGACCGGCAACGATACCCTTTACGGGGGGACGGGGGACGACCGGCTGAACGGCAACCTGGGCAACGACACGCTGTATGGCCAGGACGGCAACGATTCGCTGGCCGACTTGCTGGGCAGCAATCGTCTGCTGGGGGACGCGGGCAACGACACTCTGCGCGGCGGCGCGGGGCAGGACTGGCTGTATGGCGGGGCCGACAACGACGACCTGCTGGGCGGCGACGGCGACGACCGCCTGTGGGGCGACGCGGGCAACGACCGCCTGCTGGGCGAAGGCGGCCACGACATCATGCTGGATCTGCTGGGCAACAACCGGCTGGACGGCGGATCGGGCAATGACCGGCTGACAGCGGGCACCGGCCGGGACACGCTGCTGGGCGGCAGCGGCAACGATCTTCTGTATGGCGGCACGGGCAACGATTCCCTGGACGGCGGCAGCGGCAACGACACCCTGTGGGGCGAGGTGGGCAATGACATGCTGACCGATCTGTCGGGCAACAACTTCTTGCGGGGCGGCGCGGGCGACGACCGGCTGACCGCAGGCGCCGGTCACGACACGCTGTATGGCGATGCCGGGAACGATGTCCTGGCGGGAGGGTCGGGCAGTGACGCGATGCGGGGCGGCGCGGGCCACGACCGGCTGCAGGGACAGGCGGGCAATGACAGCGTCTGGGGCGATGACGGCAACGATTCGCTGTGGGGCGATGTCGGCGACGATGCCCTGGCCGGGGGGGCCGGGAACGATGCCATCTGGGG
>NZ_UZWE01000108.1 GCF_900631945.1 Paracoccus haematequi | reverse complement strand
GGAGCTGCCCATGCCCAGCCCGTCCGCCATGTCCGCCCTGCCCGCCTGGCTCCCCCACTACCTGACGGTCGCGGCCTGCCTCGACGCGGCGCCCTGTCCGCCACCAACTGATGTGCCGGAGATGTCCGAGGGGGTCTTCCAGGCCCTGGTCGAGGGCCGTCTCGACGAGGTCGAGGACCAGATCGAGGAACTGCCGGACTGGGGGCAACGCCCGCGTCCGGCGACCCCGCTGACGGACGACCCGCTGCGCGCCATCGCC
>NZ_UZWE01000110.1 GCF_900631945.1 Paracoccus haematequi | reverse complement strand
CCGCGATGCCGACAGCCGCACGGTCAAGAACAAGGCCGTCTACATCGCCCTTGGCGTGACCCGTGACGGCCTGCGCGAGGTCCTGGGCCTTTGGATCGCCGAAAACGAGGGCGCCAAGTTCTGGCTGGCGGTGATGAACGAGCTGAAGAACCGAGGGCTGCAGGACATCCTGATCGGGGTCGTCGACGGGCTGAAGGGCTTTCCTGAGGCCATCACCGCCGCCTTTC